>JAEWXC010000098.1 GCA_023396115.1 Actinomycetes bacterium
TCGTCGCGTCGGCTCGGTCTGGGAGTCATCGGCGGGTCTCTCCTTCCGCTGGCGCACCCGGGGCGGCAGCATCCTGACGAGGGGAACGGCACCTGCGACCGACCGCCTCGTGCGTTAGATTACCGAACAAGCACTTGCTCAGGTAGGAGTCACCGTGACCGAGACCCGCACGATCCCCGCACTCGTCGCCTCCGCGGCCGAGCGATTCGCAGCGCACCCGGCCTTCGTCACCGATGACGTCGAGCTCACCTGGAGCGAGCTGCGCGACCAGGTCCGCACCGCCTCCGGCGCGCTGCTGGCCTCCGGGGTCCGCCCGGGCGACCGGGTCGGCGTGTGGGCACCCAACCTGGTCGAGTTCATGGTGGCCCTGCTCGGTGCGGAGTCGATCGGCGCGGCCGTGGTCCCGATCAACACCCGCTACCGCGGCGAGGAGGCCCGGGTCATACTGTCCCGCGCCCGCGCCTCGGCGCTGTTCCTGGTCAACGGCTTCCTCGGGGCCGACTACTCGGCGATGCTGCGCGAGGCCGGCCAGCGTGCCGTCGACGCCGGCGACCTGCCCGCGATCGCCGAGGGCGAGACCTCGCACGACCTGGTGCCGGGCCTGCCGCACCTGCACACGGTGGTCGACCTCAACGACGCCTCCGGAGGCCCCGACACCGGGTGGACCGACTTCCTGGCCCGCGCCGCGCAGGTGCCGCTCGAGCAGGTTGAGGCCGCCGAGGCTGCCGTCACCCCCGACACCGTCTGCGACATCCTGTTCACCTCCGGCACCACCGGCGTGCCCAAGGGCGTGATGAGCACCCACGCAATGACCACCGGCGTCGCGCACGTGTGGGCCCGCGGCGCGAACCTCACCGAGGCCGACCGCTACGCCATCGTCAACCCGTTCTTCCACTCCTTCGGCTACAAGGCCGGCGTGCTGGCCGCGATGACCGCCGGCACCACCGTGCACCCGGTCGCCACCTTCGACGCGGCCTCGCTGATGCAGCTGATCCAGGACGCCGGGATCACCGTGCTGCCCGGTGCGCCGACCCTGTTCATCAGCCTGATCAACCACCCCGACCGCGAGCGCTACGACCTGTCCAGCCTGCGGTTCTCGATCGCCGGGGCCGCCTCGGTGCCCGAGACCCTCTACGAGGAGATGCAGCAGGTGCTCGGCTTCCGGGAGGTGGCCCAGGCCTACGGCCTGACCGAGTGCGTCGTGGCCACCCAGTCGCGACCCAACGAGGACCCCCGGCACATCGCCGAGACCACCGGCCCCGCCGTGGCCGGGCTGGAGATCAAGATCGTCGACGGGGAGGGCAACGAGGCGCCCACCGGCACCGACGGCGAGATCTGGATCCGTGGCCACCTGGTGATGAAGGGCTACTTCGAGGACCCGGCCGCGACCGCCGAGGCGATCGACCCCGACGGCTGGTTCCACTCCGGCGACGTGGGGCGCATGGACGAGCACGGCTGCGTCAAGATCACCGACCGGATCAAGGACATGTTCACCGTCGGCGGGTTCAACGTGTACCCGGCCGAGGTCGAGAACACCGTCTCCGCCCACCCCGACGTGATCGAGTCGGCCGTCATCGGCGTCCCGGACGAGCGGATGGGTGAGGTCGGTCGGGCCTACGTGCGGCTGCGCGACGGCGCGGAGCTGGACACCGACGCCCTGACCGCCTGGTGCCGCGAGCGGCTGGCCAACTTCAAGGTGCCCCGCGAGTTCGTGGCACTGGCCGAGTTCCCGCGCAACGCCTCGGGCAAGGTGCTCAAGACCGACCTGCGGGCCTGACCCCTCCGTCCCCCGTCCCGGAGTTGTAACACTGATCTGTCCGTTGTGATGCGGTGGTCTGACACCGCATCAGAGGTGACAGATCCGTGTTACATGAGCGCTACCGGCCCACTGGCCTCGCTCAGGCCGCCAACCGGCGCAGCCGTTGGCTGCCCATCGAATCGGCGAACTCGAGCAGGTGTGGCGGCGTGTGCGCGCCCCTGGCCGCGACCGTCTCACCGATCTCCGCGGCCAGACGTGCGACGGTCGCGTGCCACACGGTCGGCGCGAGGTCGGACCAGATGAGCCGCGAGACGCCCAGTCCCTCACGGAGCAACGCCCGTTCCCGACGCCTCTCGTCGTGCACCACCTGCCCGGGGTCCCTGTCGGCCACGCCGCCGTCCCCGACCCGTCGGTACTTGACCATGCCGTCGAACTCGATCACGTGAGATCCGAGCAGTAGATCGACCCACGCCACCCGTTGACCCAGGCGCACCGGGAACTGGGTGCACGGCACGCCGAGTCCGGTCTCGATGACCGCCAGACGTGCAAGCGACTCGGCCGGGTTCTCTGCCCCGGCGTCGGCCAACTCCATGGCCTCCCTGGCAGCTCGTACACCGCGCCAGCTCGCCATGGGTTCCACCGCGGCACGCAACTGGGCACGGGTGACCCGCTGACGCAGCGCAGCGTCGCACGCGGTGAGTCCCGTGCGCAGTCCGTGCTGGCGAGCCAGGTCGACTGCCGTGCGCGCCGCGTCGAGCACCCGCATCCCCTGCACGGTGACGACCTGGTGGTGGGCGTAGACGGCGCCGTGGTGCTTGACGCCCGTCTCGTGTCGCGAGCCGACGACCGTGTGGGGTCGCGTGACATGCACGAAGGGGTGTCGGGGGGCCAGGAACGGCATGCCCAGGGCGTGCGCGGCACTGTCGTGGCTGAACACGAACCGTCCGGCGATGCCCATTCCGGCGGCGCGGGCACGCAGCACCTCCCACGCGGGACCGTCCCCGACGGCTGCCCGGTGCGAGCCCGAGGTGTAGACGCCCCGACGGACGCGCACGAGTTCACCACGACGGATCAGCGCACGGAGCTCGCCGTCGGTCACCCCGGAAGCAAGGCAGGTCGGCCAGTCGATGAGCTGGCCCGCGGAGTTCAGCGCGGCGTGCAGACGAGGCGGGAGCATCCGCCCACGGTCGCCCCGATCAGATCACCCCGGCGCCCCGCCTCGGGCCCTTGTGGAGTAGGTCGCCGGCACCGGCGGCCTGTGGACGACCGGGGGCGCCGGTCAGGTCCGGCGCCTCGCTCAAGTAACACTGATCTGTCACTACTGATGCGGTGTCATACCACCGCATCAGAGGTGACAGATCAGTGTTACAGCCGGAGGCCGGTCGGCGACCGGGACCCCGCGTGCCCCGCGCACCACCGGGCACGCAGACTGGTGTCGTGCACTCCCCCGACTCCCCCATGCCCCTGCGCCGTGGCCGCACCTGGTCGAACCGGCTGCTGCTGGCACCGCTGACCAACCTGCAGTCCGACCCCGTCACCGGCGCGCTGAGCGACACCGAGATCGAGTGGCTCGTGGCCCGGGGGCGCGGTGGGTTCGGGCAGGTGATGACCGCCGCCGCGTTCGTCACGCCGGAGGGCCGGGCCTGGCGCGGCCAGCTGGGCGTGCACGACGACACGATGCTGCCGGGGCTGGAGAAGCTCGCCGACGCCGTCCGCGCCACCGGCGCCCTCAGCTCGGTGCAGCTGCACCACGGCGGGATGCGCTCGGACGCGCAACTGAACGGCACCCCCAACCTCGGCCCGTGGGACGACGCCGACCGGCAGACCCGCGCGCTGACCACCGGCGAGGTCGAGGGTCTGGTCGAGGCGACGGTGGCGGCCGCAGTCCGCTGCGAGAAGGCCGGGATCGACGGCGTCCAGCTGCACGCCGCCCACGGCTACCTGTGGTGCCAGTTCCTGGACCCGCGCTCCAACCACCGCACCGACGCCTACGGCGGGTCGCTGGTCAACCGGATGCGGTTCACCCTCGACACGCTGCGCGGCATCCGCGAGGCCACCGGCGACGACTTCGAGGTGGGCGTGCGTCTGACCCCCGAGGGCTACGGGGTCCCGCTGGCCGACGCCGTCGAGGTGGTCGGCGCGGTCCTGGCCAGCGGGCTCGTGGACACCGTGGACCTGTCGATGTGGGACTGCTGGATGCACCCGCGCAAGGTCGAGACCGGGCGTCCCCTGGTCGACGAGTTCCTGCCGCTGCCCCGGCACGGCACCCGGCTGGGCGTCACCGGCAAGGTGACCGACCGGGCCGGCGTGGACTGGGCCCTGACCCGGGGCGCGGACTTCGTCGGGGTCGGCATCGCCGGGATCCTGCACCACGACGCCGCCGCGTCCCTGCTGGCCGGTGACTTCGCCCCGGTGGCGAGGCCGGTCAGCGCCGACCACCTGCGCGCCGAGCACGTCGGGGAGCCGTTGATCGACTACCTGCGCGAGGGCTGGGACGACTTCGTCAGCTGACCCCGCTCACACCGGCAGCGGCGTGCGCTGGCTGCCGGAGCCGAACCCGAGCCAGGTGTGCCGGTTGCCGGCCCAGCACCAGCCCAGCTTCGGCGCGTGGCGGCGGTCGGCGCCGTCACGACCGGTGCCGTTGGAGATCCACAGCGCCGGGGTTCGGGCGTCGAGGGACCCGTTGGCCCGACGCAGCCGGGAGCCGATGGTCATGAAGCAGTGGTTGCGCTCGAGCGCGACGGGCTGCTGGATCAGCCAGTGCAAACCCTCGACCAGGGTCATCGGGGTGCGCCCGGCGGCCAGGAGCTCGGGCATCGCCTCGTCCGGGGACCAGTTGGCCAGGTGGTCGCCGCGGTCGGGGTCGGCGAGCAGGTGGACGGGCCCGGCCGGGTGGTCGAGCCCGGGGAGCGGTGTGAACAGGTCCACGTCGGTCATGTCGGGCACCACGAACCCGGCCTTGTCCGCGTGCCGCAGGTGCCCGACCAGGTCGCTGGGGGCCACCCCGGTCAGCACCACCAACCCGGGCGCCGCGGCCGAGGCCGCCGCACGCAACCGGTCGGCCTCCACCCCGGCGCGCTCGAGGAGTCCGAGGGCGTCGAGACGGTCGATCTGGTCGGTCGGGGTGGGCAGGTCGACGGCGAACGGCAAGGGCTCTCCCGGGAGTCGGCGGTGGGTGCTGCTGTTCAACGGACCGGGCGGGGTGGGAGTTCCCGGCGGGGTCGCGTGACGGGGGAGGTCGGCGTCGGACAAGTCCGGTCGACGTCACGCAAGGGGGGAGGTCGGCGCCACGCAAGTGCCCGGTCGGCGCCACACAAGTGCCCGGTCGGCGTCGCCTTCGTGCCCGGTCGGCGCCACGCAAGGGGGGAGGTCGGCGCCACGCAAGGGGGGAGGTCGGCGCCACGTTTGTGCCCGGTCACGCCCACGCAAGTGCCCGGTCGGCGCGGAAACGCCCGGTCGGCGTCGCGTTGGTGCCCGGTCGGCGCACGACAGAGGGGCCCCGACGCGTGCGCTCCGGGGCCCCTCCGGGAGACGGCTCAGGCCGTCCGGGTCGTGCTGGTCGAACCGGTCGTGCCGGTCGAACCGGTCGTGCCGGGTGGTACTGGTCGAGCTGGATCAGCTCAGGCGCTCGATGACCATCGCCATGCCCTGGCCACCGCCGACGCACATGGTCTCCAGACCGAACTGGGCGTCGCGCTCCTGCAGGCCGTGGATCAGGGTGGTGGTCAGGCGGGCACCGGTCGAACCGAACGGGTGACCCAGAGCGATCGCGCCACCGTTGACGTTCACCTTCTCGGCGTCCACGCCGATGCCGTCGATGCTGGGCAGCACCTGCGCGGCGAAGGCCTCGTTGAGCTCGACCAGGTCGATGTCGGAGGCCGAGAGGCCGGCGCGGGCGATCGCCATCTTCGACGCCTCGACCGGGCCCAGACCCATGATCTCGGGGTTCAGGCCGGTGACACCGGTGGAGACCACGCGGGCCAGCGGGGTCAGGCCCAGCTCACGCGCCTTGGTGTCGCTCATGACGACCAGCGCAGCGGCGCCGTCGTTGAGGGCGCAGCAGTTGGCGGCGGTCACGGTGCCGTTCTCACGGAACACCGGCTTCATGCCGCTGACCGAGTCCAGGGTGACGCCGGCGCGCGGGCCGTCGTCGGTCGAGACGACCGTGCCGTCGGGGGTGGTCACCGGGGTGATGTCGGTGGCGAAGAAGCCACGCTCGATGGCCGCCTCGGCACGGTTCTGCGAGCGCACCGCCCACTCGTCCTGCGCGGCGCGCGAGACACCCTTGAAGGTGGCCACGTTCTCGGCGGTCTCGCCCATGGCGATGTAGATGTCGCTGAGCAGGCCGGCCGCGACCGGGTCGGTCCACGGGGTGTTGTTCGCGGAGGTCTCCACGGTGCGGGCCATCGCGTCGGCGTAGGCGGGGTTCTTGGTGTTCTCCATGCCGTCGGCCTTGCCGTTGAAGAACCGCGACACGGTCTCGACACCACCGGAGATGAAGATGTCGCCCTCGCCGGCCTTGATCGCGTGCATCGCCATCCGGGTGGTCTGCAGCGAGGAGGAGCAGTAGCGGTTGACGGTCACACCGGCCACGTCGTGCAGGCCGGCGATGATCGCGGACTGGCGGGCGATGTTGTAGGCCTGCTCACCGGCCGGCTGCGCGCAGCCCCACATGACGTCCTCGACCAGGGCCGGGTCCAGACCGGGCACGCCGGCCAGGGCGGCGGAGATGATCTGGGCGGACAGGTCGTCGGGACGCAGGTCCTTGAGCGAGCCCTTGAAGGCGCGGCCGATGGGCGAGCGGACGGCGGAGACGATGACTGCTTCAGGCATGGCTTTTCCTTCGGGTGGGTCGGGTGTGGGTCAGGCGTTGGGGGTGTGGGCGAGGAAGGCGGGGACCTCGCCGCCACCGTCGACGTTGAGGGTCGCGCCGGTCACGTGCGAGGCCAGCGGCGAGGCGAGCAGCAGGCAGGCCTGGCCGACCTCGGCCGGGGTGGCGAACTGCCCGCGCGGAATCGTGGCGGAGATCGCCTCGAACTGCTCGGGGGTGCCGTAGTGGTCCTCCGAGCCGGGGGTGGCGATCAGGCCGCAGGAGACGTTGAGGACCCGCACGTCGGGGGCCCACTCGACGGCCAGCGAGGTGGTCAGCGACTCCAGCGCGGCCTTGGCGGCCCCGTAGATCGCGGTGCCGGGGCTGGGCCGGCGCGCCGAGATGGAGGTGATGTTGAGGACCACGGCGTCGTCGGTGGCCTTGAGCAGCGAGTACGCCGCGTGCATCACGTAGGCCGCGGAGAGGAAGTTCAGCTCGTTGATCTTCGCCGCGAACCGGGGCGAGGCGCCGGCGAACGTCGCGAACGGCGCTCCGCCGGCGTTGTTGACGAGCACGTCGAGGCGACCGTGGCGCTCCTCGATGTCGCGCATCCAGACCGCGACGGCCTCGGGGTCGCGCACGTCGACGGCGGTGAAGACCGGACGGCGCCCGTCCACCTCACGCAGGGTCTCGGGGGTGGTGCGTCCGCAGATCTCGACGTGGGCGCCAGCGGCCAGGAAGACCTCGACGATCCCGTCGCCGACCCCCTTCGCGCCGCCGGTGACGACCACGACCTTGCCGGTCATGTCGAGGGTGTAGCCCATGTTTCCGGTACCTCCTGGGGCGTTCGGCCCGTCCGCTGGCCAGCCGCTTCGCTGGGTGGGGACCACCCTAGTCCAGAAACCAAGCAAGTGCTAGGTTGAGCGCCATCGGGAGGTACGAGACATGACGCACGTCGGCGCACCGTTGGCGACCAGCACGTTCACCCTGGGATACGCCGACACCGACCCGGCCGGGATCCTCTACTACGCCGCCTGGTTCCCCTGGATGGAGCGGCTGCAGACCCAGTGGTTCGCCGACGCCGGTCTGCGCCAGGACACCCTCAAGGAACGGTTCGGCTTCTGGACCGTCAACGCCCGGGTGGAGTGCGACTACCTGGTCGCCGTCGGGCTGCTGGACACGATCCGGCTGGAGCTGCGCCTGGGCGAGGTCCGGACCAGCTCGTTCGCGATGGAGCACACGATGTGGCGCGGCGAGGAGCAGGTGGCCCGGGCCGTGATGCGCCTGGTCACCGTCACCCCCGACGGCCGGGCCACCCGGATCCCGCCGCTGCTCGCCGAGCACCTGACCGCGTGGGGCGAGGGCCGCACGCTGACCCCCACCCCGCAGGAGCCCACCCGATGATGTCGAACGCCACCACTCCCCTGGTCTTCTTCTCCCTGGTCTCGCTGACCGGCGGCGACGAGGAGGCGCACCGCGCCTACAACCGGTGGCACGCACTGGACCACCGCCCCGAGAACCTCGCGCTGCCCGGCGTCGCCTGGGGTGACCGGTGGCGGCGCTCCCCCGAGCTGCCCGGGGCGGCCGCGAGCGAGTACGCCGACACCGACTACGTGGCGATGTACTGGTTCCGGGAGCCGGTCCGGGAGTCGGTGCGCGCCTGGGACCGTCTGGGCGAGGACTCCTTCCAGTGGGGCCGCGGCCCGCTGATCCCGGGGGTGGAGCGCCGGATGCTCGCCTTCTTCCGCCCGGTCAAGGGCTACGCGTCTCCCGACGCCCTGGTGCCGCCGGGCGTGCTGCCCTACCGACCTGTCCAGGGGATGCACGTGACCATCACCCGCGAGGACGCCCCGCACTCGGCGGCGGCCCACGAGCGGCACGCGTTCACCGACCGGGTCCGGATGCCCGCCCTGTGCGACCTCGACGGGGTGGCCGGGGCCTGGACGTTCTCCTTCTCCCACGGCCAGCAGCACACCTCGCTGCCGTTCTCCGACGACACCGGCGGCGCGGCGCCCGGTTCGCTGCGGGTGGAGCTGGTCTACCTGGACGGGGACGTGGCCTCGACCTCGGCGGCGATCAGCGCCACCGAGGCGGACCTGGCCGGGCGCGGTCCCGGCGACGAGGGCGCCGCGACGGTGCTGCGCTCCCCGCTCTCGACCCTGCTGCCCTTCCGCGACTGGTAAGCCGGCCCGCGGCGCGCCCCGACCGCCCTGAGTCGGACCCTGTGCCCAGAATGTCGCCGTGACCTCCCGACCGCGACGTGGAGCCCCGGCCCGACCGGTGGCCGACCCCACCCCGCCCGACGGCGCCAGCATCGACGTGGCCCGCCGGATCGGCTGGGTGCTGCGGATGAGCCGTGCCCTGGCCCCGGGTGGCATCACGATGGACGACGTCGCCCAGCACGGCGGGTTCACCCTGGCCCAGGTGCAGCGCTGCGAGACCGGCCGGACCCGGGCCGGCCGGGTCACCGACGCCTTCGAGGAGGTGCTCGGCCTCGCGCCGGGCGCCCTGCGGTCGGTCATCGACCAGCAGTGCCGCTGGTACGACAACAGTCCCGTGGACCGCGACCCCGGCGACCCCGACCCGACTCCCGAGGTGCTCAACGACCTGCTGGACCGGGTGCGCCGCCCCGGGGCCCGGGGCAGCGACTGGTTGCGCTGGTCGCGGGCGATGGGCGTGTCCCGCGCGGTCGGCCTGCCCGTGGACCTGTTCCTCGAGGTCACCGACGAGCTGGTCCGGCAGCTGAGCCTGGCCGCCGGGCCCAGCTACACGACCCGGTTCGAGGCACTGGCCCGGCTGCGCAGCGGCCCCTACGGCGAGCTGGTGCTCGCCCGGGTGGCCGAGCACATCGCCCGCCCGGGCACCCAGGTGATCCTGGACCTCACCAGCGCGATGGGCTCCACGGTGAGTCCGTCGGCCATCGCATGGGCGCTGGAACTGCTGGACGACCCGGAGATGGCGATGGCCGGCGCGGTGCTCCTGGAGGAGCTGGCGCTGAGCACCGCCCGCGACGGCGACCGGACGTTCTGGCCGTACGTGGCGCCCCGGCTGGTGACCCTGCTCAACGCGCACCCCGACCCGAGCACGGCGCGGGAGTCGATCGCGCACTGCCTGCGGCTCGCCCCACCCGCCGAGCTGGCCGCCTGCCCGGTGCGCCCCGACGCCCCGTTGCCACCGGTCCAGGACGTGCCGGGCAACCCCCGGGAACTGCGCGACGCCCACCTGGCCGAGTGCGAGGAGATGTCGGCCCGGATCACCACCACCCTGGGCCTGCCGGAGGAGCCGATGCTGACCCGGCTGCTCTACGACATCGTGTTCAGCCCGCGCCTGGCCCGCTCGGTGAACAGCTGCCTGCTGCTGCACGCCGTGCCGCCACTGGCCGACCTGGCCCAGGAGCAGCTCGCGCTGCTCGCTCGCCGGAACCGCAGCAAGAAGGTGCGGCTCCGGGCCGCGCGCCGGGTCAACTCCCTGATCCACGGTCCGGCCCCGGCGGTGACCCGTGAGTGGGTCGCCGACCCCGACCCGGTCCTGCGTGCGTGCGGGTTGCGCTGCGCCGGGACCGGTGGCCTGGTGCTGCCCGACGAGGTGCTGCGGACCGCCTTCACCGACGGCCTGGTCGAGGAGGCCCTCTACGCCGCCGGGATGACCGGCAGTGCGCTGGTCACTGCCTGGGCGCAGGATGACGACCTCGACCCTGCGCTCCGTGCCGCGGCGGGCTGGTGGGCCGCGACGGGCTCGCGGGTGCTCGACCCGCCCACCTGACGGCCCCGCAGCGGCTGCCCGGCCGGCCGGCCGCTCAGGCGTCCGCTCCGCGCTCCTCGAGCTCCCGGACCCGCGCCTCGACCGCCGCGACCCCGGAGCCCTCGACCGCGACGAAGAGGCCGCGTGCCTCGACCGCGGCCCGGCCGTCCTGGCTGATCGTGCACTCGGCGACGACCTTGCGACCCGAGACGCTCACCACCTGCCCGACCACCTCCACCGGCACGTCCAGCAGGACCGGGCCGACGTAGCGCAGGTCGAGGGTGGCGGTGAAGCTGGGCGTGACCGCGACCTGCACCAGGGTGCCGAGGAAGGCGTCGATGACCGCCGCCGCGAACCCGCCGTGCAGGTGCTCGGGCGGTCCCTCGAGCAGGGCGCCGGGCGTGAACGCGGCGCGGGCACGCTCCCCGTCCACCTCGATCACGTACGGGATGCCCTGGACGTTGAACGGGAAGCACTGCCACGGTTCCCCGGCCCGCACCGCCGCGGCCGCGGGCGGCAGCAGCCGGACCTTGTGCACCCGGGGGTGGGCGTCGACGGCCAGGGACGCGGCCAGCTCCCGGATCCCGGCGGCGGCGGTGTGCAGCTCGGCGTCGGGACGGGCGGTGGTGGAGACCGCCAGCATCAGTTCCCGGGCCGCCGCGACGAGGTCGCCGAGGGCTGCGTGCTCGGGTGCCCCGGCAGCCCCGGCCAGGGCGGGGACGGTGGACGCTTCACTCACGGCTGCTCCGGTGGCTCGGCGGTCGGGTCGTTGTCAGTGTGGGCGAGGCCGGGGCCGGTCGTGGCCGCCGTCCCGCGGTGCGGGAACCCGGACGGCTCAGCGCTGGCGCCGCATCAGCACCCCGGAGATCGCCGCGGCCAGGGCGCACGAGGAGGCCGCGACCGCGCACGCGGCCACGAACCCGGCGTGGGTCACCGCGTGACCACCGACCGCCTCGATCACCGCCAACGAGGCGACGCTGCCGACGGCGAACCCGACGAAGCGGAGCACGATGTTGAGGCTGAGCACGCTGGCGTTCTCGCTGGCCGGCACCACCTCGGTCACCAGCCACGGGATCGAGGTGAAGCTGAGTCCGCTGCCCAGGCCACCCAGGGTCATCGCGACGAACAGCTGCCACGGTTCGTGGTGGGCCACGGCCAGCCAGACCAGGGACAGCGCGAAGATGCCGCACCCGGTCGGCAGCACCGCCCGCGCGCCGAGGACCCGGCCGACGACCAGCCCGAGCCGGGAGCTGGTCACACTGAACACCGAGTACGGCAGCAGCAGGAACCCGGCCGCGGCGACCCCGAGCCCCAGACCGTGGTCGGTCAGCGGATCGGCCTGCCCGATGACCAGGCAGAGCATCAGCAGCATGTACATCCCGGTGCCGCAGAACAGCGAGGCCAGGTGGGCGGCCAGCACCACCGGGTGCCGGGCCAGGGACAGGTCGACCAGCGGGTCCTCGACCCGGCGCAGCCACACCACCGCCACCACCGCGACCGCGGTTCCGAGGACCAGCAGGGCCAGCACCGGCGCCGAGGCGTAGCTCCAGGTCCGGGCCTGTCCGATCGCCACCAGCAGCGCCAGGGTGGCCACCGCCAGCAGCCCGGCGCCGACGACGTCGAGCCGCGCCACCCCGCCGCCCTCACCCGACGGGGTGAGCACCAGGCTCAGCAGGAACGCACCGACCACCAGCACCGCCCCGAACGCGAACGCGCCGCGCACCCCGAGGTGCTCGCCGAGCAGCCCGGCGACCGGGAACCCGAGCCCCGCGGCGGCGACGATGCTGGCCGAGAGCAGGGCGGTGCCGCTGCGCTGCTTCTCCGGTGCCAGGGCCGCACGGCCCACGGCCAGCGCCAGTGGTTGGGCGGCCACGGCCAACCCCTGCAACGAGCGTCCGGTCAGCACCCCGGCAATGCCCAGCGGCAGCGCGCTGAGCACGGTGCCGAGAGCAGCCAGACCCATCGCGGTGACCAGCACCGGGCGTTGGCGGCGTCCGGTGCCCAGGCGCCCGATCAGCGGCGCCGCGATGGCGGCGACCAGCACGTTGCCGGTCACCGACCACTGGGCCACGGCCAGCGGGACGCCCTCGGCGCGGGCCAGCGCGGAGACCAGCGGCGCCCCGATGCCGCCGGCCAGACCGCCGGCGAAGATCAGCGCCACCATCGCCACGAACACGCGACGGTCGCCGACACCACCGGGCGCCTGCGGGGCCGGGTCGGGGGTCACGGGGCCAGTGCCGCCCGCCCGTGGGCGGCGAACTCCGCACGCATCCGGTCCCGGTCCTCCTCGAGGAGCCAGCGGTACCCCGCGGTGCGCCCCTCACGGAGCAGGACGGGTTCCTCGCCGGCCCACTGGGTGCGCCGCAGCGGCTGCTTGTCGACCTTGCCCGAGCCGGTCAGCGGGACCGCCTCGACCAGCCGGACGAACCGGGGCCACCACTTGGCGCCCAGGTCCGGCTGGGCGTCCAGCCACGCGCCCCACCCGGCGGCGAACTCCTCGGGGTCGGT
Organism: Actinomycetes bacterium; assembly: GCA_023396115.1. Lineage (GTDB taxonomy): Bacteria > Actinomycetota > Actinomycetes > Propionibacteriales > Nocardioidaceae > Nocardioides. The sequence continues at coordinate 12,819 of JAEWXC010000098.1, forward strand.
GCCGGGGTGCAGCTCGAGGGCGGCGAGCACCTGGTCGCCGGTGGCGGGGTCGGGCACGGCCACCACCGGCGCCGCCGCGACCTGGGGGTGCCGGGTGAGGATGCGTTCCACCTGCGCGGCGGCGAAGTTCTCCGAGTCGACCCGCAGCCAGTCCGAGGAGCGTCCGGCGAACCAGAACCAGCCGTCGGCGTCGCGGTAGCCCAGGTCACCGGACCAGAAGTCCTCCCCACGGACCCGCTCGGCGGTGGCGCCCGGGTTCTTCCAGTACCCCTCGAACGACGCCGCCGCCCCGACGGCCACGAACTGGCCGACCGCCTCGGGGTTGGTGAGCCGTCCGTGCCCGTCGAACTCGGCGCGGGGGCACTCGGCCCCGGTGGCCTCGTCCAGGATCCGCAGGTCGACGCCGTCGGGCGGCAGACCCAGCGACCCCGGCGGGGTCTCGGGGGTGCGGTTGATCCGGAAGACGCCCTCGCTCATCCCGTACCCCTCGCGGACCTCGGCACCGAACCGTCGGGCGAAGCGCTCGGCGTCGGCCTCGGAGGCCTCGGTGCCGAAGGCCAGCCGCAGCGTCGAGGAGGCGTCGCGCGGGTCCGTCGGGGAGGCCAGCACGTAGGAGAGCGCCCGGCCGACGTAGTTGACGTAGGCGGCGCCGAACCGGTGCACGTCGGGGCCGAAGCCGCTGGCACTGAACCGGCGGGCCAACCCGACCCGGGCACCCACGACCACGGCCGGGACCAGGTTCATCATCAGCGCGTTGCCGTGGAACAACGGCATGCACAGGTAGGTGGTCTCGTCGGCGCGCAGCGCGATCCGCTCGGTCAGCACCGGCGCCAGCCGGGCCATCCGGCCCTGGCCGACCACGACCGCCTTGGGGGTGCCGGTCGACCCGGAGGAGAACAGCAGGAACGCGATGTCGTCGACGTCGGGGCGGGCGGTGGGCAGCGCGGCGCCGGCGTACGGGACCAGCGCTTCGGCGTACCCGGCGGCGTCCAGGTCCACGACCCGCGGGCCGGTGGGTGCCAGGTGGTGCCACCGGGACTCGGTCAGGACCACGTCGACCTCGGCGTGCGCCACGTCGGCGGCGACCTCGCTCGCGGAGCGGCTGGTGTTCAGCCCGACCAGCACCGCGCCCTCCAGCGCGCAGGCGACGACCCAGAACACGAACTCGGGGACGTTGTCGGCCAGCAAGCCGACGTGCACCTGCCGGTCGGCGGGCCGGGTGACCTGGTCACGCAGCCAGGCGGCGCGTTGGGCACCGGCGGCGACGACCTCGGCCCAGGACCACTCACGGTCCTCGAACGCCAGGCCCGGACGGTCGTCCCCGGCCCGTACCGCGACGATCTGGGCCAAGGTCGTGCTCACCCGGTCAGGCTAGTGCGGCGCCGGCACCTGCTCGACCCGAGTCCCACCCACTGTCCCCCGGAGCCACCGGGGTTCGAGGCGCTCCGAACACCCGCTCGCTGAGGCGCGAGCGGCCGAACGCCCGCTAGGTGAGGCGCGAGCGCAGCGAGCCACGAACCACGCCATCTCCACCGGGTTCGAGGCGCTCCTGCGTCGCGCACCTCCCGAACGACAGGGGCGGCGGGTCAGCCGCGCCACGCGGCGTCGTCGGAGAGGTCGGCGTGCTCGCGCACCCAGGCGTGCATCGCGATCGCGGCGGCTGCGGCGGCGTTGATGGAGCGGGTCGAGCCGAACTGGGCGATCGAGAACGTCCCGTCGACCTGCTCCCGGGCCGCCGCGGAGAGACCGGGCCCCTCCTGGCCGAAGAGGAAGCAGACGTCGCGGGGCACCTGCATCGTCTCCAGGTGCGCCGAGCCGGGCAGGTTGTCGATGCCGAGCAGGGTCACCCCACGCCCGTGCAGGTAGTCGGCCAGCGCCGCCACGTCCGGGTGGTGGTGCACGTGCTGGTACCGGTCGGTGACCATCGCGCCGCGCCGATTCCAGCGCCGGTTGCCGACAATGTGCACCTCGGCGGCGAGGAACGCGTTGGCGGTCCGCACGATCGTGCCGATGTTGAAGTCGTGCTGCCAGTTCTCGATCGCGACGTGGAACCGGTGCCGCCGGGTGTCCAGGTCGGCCACGATCGCCTCGAGGCTCCAGTACCGGTACCGGTCCACGACGTTGCGCCGGTCGCCGTGCGCGAGCAGGTCGGGGTCGTAGTGCTGGTCGGTCGGCCACTCCCCCGGCCAGGGCCCCACACCCACCTCGGGCTGACCGGTCGGCATCGGGTCATAGGGCGCCCGCGGCTGCTCCGCGTCGAGCTCAGGGTTGGGGTCCACCACGGATCTCAGGGTAGGTGCCGACCGATACCCTCGAGCACGTGAGTCTGCTGGTGGAGTCCGTTGCCCTCGTCGAGCCGTTGCTGCTGGGCATGAAGTGGATGGAACCGGCCTGGCTGCTGGAGACCTTCGGCCCGGCGTTGTTCTGGCTCTCGCTGGCGATCATCTTCGTCGAGTGCGGACTCTTCTTCCCGTTCCTGCCCGGCGACACCCTGCTGTTCGCGATGGGGCTGTTCCTGGCCACCGGCCAGATCGACGTCTTCCCGGGCTCGCACGCGGTGGAGCTGACGATCGCGATGGTGCTGTTCATCATCGCCGCGATCGGCGGCAACGTCGCCGGCTACGAGATCGGCCGCGCAATCGGGCCGCCGCTCTACGAGCGCGACGGCCGGGTGCTCAAGCGCAAGTACTTCGACCAGACCAGCGCGTTCTTCGACAAGCACGGCAACAAGGCGCTGGTGATCGGCCGCTTCGTCCCGTTCGTGCGGACCTACATCACGGTCGTGGCCGGGGTGACCCGGATGGACCGGGGCCGGTTCTTCAAGTGGAGCATGGTCGGGGCGGTGGCCTGGGTCGTGTCGATCACGCTGCTCGGTGCCCTGCTGGGCCGGGCCTTCCCCAGCCTGGGCGAGAACATCGACAAGGCGATCATCCTGATCCTGGCGTTCTCGGTGGTCCCGATGGTGTGGGAGTGGTGGCGGCACCGCCGCACCAGCTCCCCCGAGGCCGACGACAACGACGGCGACGGGGTCCCGGACCGCGACATCGCCGGCATGGACGTGGACTGAGCCGTCGGCTCACTCGACCCACCCCGGTCCGCGTCGGGTGCCCCGCCGTCGGGGTCGGTTTCCCCACATGTCTGGGGGAACTGACGGTTGTCGTGGGACATGTCGGACGACAACCGCGCATTTCCCACGACCGGTGTGACGGGTGGTGCGCCGAGGTCGCGCGCGGGCAGTCCCGCGTGGCTCAGCCGCGTGCGGCGTCCAGCTGCGCCTTGGTGAGCACCGGACGGACCTCCAGATCCACGTTGGCCAGCGGGTTCTCACCGGCGGGGCTCCGGTCGATCGCGCAGACCACGACCTCGACCACGGCACCGGCCTCGCGCAGCGCCCGGGTGGCGTCGCGGACCGCGCCGCCGGTGGTGATCACGTCCTCGATCAGGGTGACCCGGCGACCGGCCACGTCCTGACCCTCGGCCAGCTTGCAGGTGCCGTACTCCTTGGCCTTCTTGCGCACGAACAGCGCAGGCAGACCGGTCTTGGCGCTGACCATCGTCGCGATCGGCACGCCGCCCAGCTCCAGGCCACCGAGCAGCTCGGTACCCTCGGGCAGCAGGTCCACCATCTGCGCCGCCACCCGGTCCAGCAGCCGCGGGTCAGCCTCGAAGAGGTACTTGTCGAAGTACTCGTGCGACACCTGCCCGGACCTGAGCGTGAACTCCCCGGACAGGCGGCAGGTGGCGTCGATGTCGGCGGCGAGCGTCGGGTCGGTCGGCATGGCCCCGAGGCTACCGCCGGGTGGGACCCACGCCGTGCGGCGCCTAGCATCGTGGGCAGCCATGACCGCCACCACCGCACCGTTCCCGCCGCGCCGGATGCTGGTGCCCGCGTTCGGCCCGCCACTGCTCGCGGTGATCGGCAGTGGAGCGTTCTTCCCACTGGTGGCCCTGATGGCCCGGGACCTGGGCGCGAGCGTCGGCGGTGCTGCGCTGCTGGTCTCCGGGATGAGCCTGGGCGTCCTGGTGGTGGCGCTGCCCGCAGGGGCCCTGATCGCCCGGGTCGGTGAACGCGCGGCGCTGACCGTGGTCGGTCTGGCCGAGGCCCTGCTGTGCCTGCTGGCGTGGTGGACCGACGACCTGACCACGTTCGCGGCCTGCATGGTCGCGCTCGGTGCGGCCAGCACGGTCGCCACCCAGGCCCGTCAGGGGTTCATGATCGACGCCTTCGACGCCAGCCACCGGGCCCGGGCGATGTCGGCGCTCGGCGGGGTGTTCCGGCTGGGGATGCTGATCGGCCCGCTGCTGGCCGCCGGTCTGGTGCACCGCTACGGACTGCCGAGCGTCTTCCTGCTGGCCGCCGGGTGCTCGCTGGCCTCGGTGGCACTGGTCCGGACGATGCCGACCTTCGGCGACGACGGACGCGACCACGGCACCGGGCCGGGCGGCGGGCTCAGGGTGCTGGGGGTGGTCCGGGAGCACGCCGGGGTGCTGCTCAGCGTCGGCAGCGCCGCCGCGGTGATCCAGGGGGCCCGGGCGATCCGGTTCGTCCTGCTTCCGCTGTGGGCCGACCACGTGGGGGTGCCGGCGGCCGGGGTGGCGCTGATGGTGGGGATCGCCTCGGTCGTGGACCTGCTGTTCGTCTACCCGGCCGGCTGGGTGATGGACCGGCACGGCCGGGCGCCGGTGGCCGCCTGCGTCGTGGGCAGCACCGCCGCGGGGTGTCTGCTGCTGCCGCTGACCGACGGCTTCGCCGGGGTGCTGGCGGTGCTGCTGCTGATCTCGGCGGGCAACGGGATGGGCGCCGGCATCAACATGACCCTCGGGGCCGACACCGCGCCGGCGGTCGGGCGCTCCCAGTACCTGGGCGGGTGGCGGCTGGTGAGCGAGACCGGTGCCCTGGGCGCCCCGGTGGCGCTGTCGCTGGTGGCGGGCGTGCTGCCGCTGGCGGGCGCCTGCCTGGTGATGGCGGGGATCTTCGCGCTCGGCACGGGTTGGTCGGCGGGGTGGGCCCGGGTGACGGACCGGCGCCGGACGGCGGCCGCGGCCGCGCAGTGACCGCGGGGACGCCGCGTCCCACCCGTCACAGCGGTCGTGGGAAATGCGCGGTTGTCGTGCGACATGTCCCGCGACAACCGCCAGTTCCCCCAGGTGGTGTCGGGAAACTGACCGGCGAGGGCCACCGGGGATGGCCCTGCCAGCGGCGACCGGCCGCACCGGGCCGACTGCTCCCGACCACCCCGATCCCTACACTCGGGGCCATGACGCCAGCCGCCCGCGTCCGCGCCGTCCCGCCGACCGTCTTCGCCCGGTTCTTCGCCCTGGCCCGCGAGAGCGGGGCGCTCAACCTGGGCCAGGGGTTCCCCGACGCCGACGGCCCCGCCGAGGTGCGGGAGGCCGCGGTGGCGGCACTGCGCCACGGCGGCAACCAGTACGCACCGGGACGCGGCCTGCCGGTGCTGCAGCGGGCGGTGGCGGCCCACCAGCAGCGCCACTACGGCATCGAGCTGGACCCGGCGAGCCAGGTGGTCGTCACCACCGGGGCCACAGAGGCGATCGCCGCGGCAGTGCTCGGGCTGGTGGAGCCCGGCGACGAGGTCGTCGTGCTGGAACCCTGGTACGACTCCTACCCGGCGGTGCTGGCGATGGCCGGTGCCGTGCCCCGCCCGGTCACCCTGCGCGCCCCCGACTTCCGGCTCGACCCCGACGAGCTACGGGCCGCGGTCACCCCACGCACCCGCTTCGTGCTGCTCAACACCCCGCACAACCCGACCGGCCGGGTGCTGGACGCCGGCGAGCTGGCTGCGGTCGCCCGGGTCGCGACCGAGCACGACCTGGTCGTCATCACCGACGAGGTGTACGAGCACCTGGTCTACGACGGCCTCGCGCACACCCCGCTGGCCACGCTGCCCGGGATGGCCGAGCGGACCCTGACGCTCTCCAGCGTCGGCAAGAGCTGGTCGTTGACCGGGTGGAAGGTCGGTTGGGCCACCGGGCCGGCTGCCCTGGTGGACGCGGTCAACGACGCCAAGCAGTGGCTCAGCTACACCTCCGGCTCCCCGCTGCAACCGGCGGTGGCGGTGGCCCTCGACGCGCACGACCACTGGCCGGGTGAGCTGGCCCGGCAGCTGCAGTCACGCCGGGACCTGCTGGTCTCGGGGCTGCGGGCGGCGGGCCTGACGCCCTCGCACGCCGAGGGCACCTACTTCGTCACCACCGACATCGCCGATCTGGGCTGGAGCGACGGCGAGGAGTTCTGCACGGCCCTGCCCGAGCGGGCCGGGGTGGTCGGCATCCCCGCCCAGGGGTTCTACGCCTCCGACGCCGGACGGCACCTGGTCCGGTGGGCGTTCTGCAAGGACGAGTCGCTGGTCAGCGAGGCCACGGCGCGCCTGGCGGCGGCCCGGCTGGAGCGCTAGGCGCGAACCAGGCCCGCACCTCGGGGCGGCGCAGCAGCAGCAGGCAGGCCAACGCGGCCAGTGCGGGGATCCCGGCGACGGGCTGGACCAGTCCGGCCAGGGCGCAGAAGAACGCCGTCACCGCGCAGCACACCACCCAGCCGATCGCGGCCGGGCGACGCCGCCCGCGCACGGCGAACACGCACAACGTGAGCGCGGTCAGGCAGACGAGGGCCGCCACCACGCTGATCCCCACGGCGCTGGCCTGGAGCATCTCCTCGGTGACGCCCTGCTCGAGCACGTCGGGGTTGGCCGCCAGGGCCTCGCGCATCAGCGGTCCGGGGTCGGTGGCCAGCACCCAGGCCGACCGGATCGACCCGATCAGGCCCAGCCCGGCGAAGACGAACGTGATCAGGCCGGCGACCACCACGGCCGGGGGCCGGGGACCGACCGGACCGCCGGGGGTGGGGGCCACCGGTCCGGGGCGCGCCCCGGTGCCGGCCGGGGCGGGCCAGGGTGCGGTGCCCGGTGCGGCGTCGGGGCCGGGCAGCAGCAC
>JAEWXC010000079.1 GCA_023396115.1 Actinomycetes bacterium
CCAGGGTGGCCTTCGGATTCCGCTCACCCGACGCCCTCATCGGCCTCGCGATGCTCAACCTAGGCGGACACCGACCGCTGCTGCCCGGCCGATGACCCACGGATCAGTCAGAAGAGCCACTTTTCTCGAGCTTCTTCTGTTCGGTTACGGCCCTTGAAACTAACTCTGGGAGTTCACACAGGAGGCGAAGCGAAGAGTTGGGGCGCATCGACGCTTCAAGGCTGCGAACTAGCCACTCGAGGTGGTCGCGGTCGTCGGACTTTGGATCCAGGGCGTGGGCGAGGAAGAACCGGTCGAGGATAGTGACGTGCGTCGAGAGCACGGCCAGAGGAGCGAAGAGTGCATGCTCGATGTCGGCGCGAAGACTTCCCTGGGGGAAGTGTCCCTCCGACCGCACCTGCCGGACACCGGTGATCGTGTTGCAATGCTCAACAGAGTCGGCAAGTGAGAGTTCGGGTTCTCCGTCGCGCTTCGAGTACCCCACTGGCGTAGGTACTCCGTGCAGACCTGCAGACACTTCGCTCGCGACGATCAGATCCATCAGCCCGCGGAGTGAAGCTGGAATTCCGGCTGGATCGTGGAGAGCTTGGTTTGTCGTGCCGCTTGCCGTGCCGCGGCGGACCCTGAACCCAATGTCTAAGGCGGAGAGCGTCTCCGACCAGAGCTTGCGCGTCTCGGGGCTGAGCCCTGCGATTGCATCAAACAGGGCGCGTGCATCGTCATTGCCGATGGCCTCAAGTACGCCAACGTCGCCCAATGCGCGGGTCAGCGACCTGTGTGCGTTGGTGGACGCGCGATCGGGGCCGGCAAAGTCCAGAAGCGAGTCGGCGTCGATTCCGATCCTTGCCAGGATCCGGCTTGGGCCGCTCATCCAGTGATCCCCAGAATGTCCGCCAGGCTGTCGTCGAAGAAGCCAGTGGGCCAGGGATCGAGGAACTCGCCTTGATGACCCAGACGAAGGCGCGAAACGCTGACGCCGTCCTCGTGAGTGTTGTCGACGTAGAGGACGGCGACCTCGTCCGGCAGGAGCTTTCCGCTCCTGACGAGACGACGCACACGCAGCAGGAGACTCTCGGAGTGGGTCTCGACGATGACCTGATTCCCGCGCCGCAAGACCGAGAAGGCGAACAGGTTCGCCAGCCTCGCCTGAAGGCGCGGGTGAAGGTGAAGCTCGGGCTCTTCGATCGAGATCACGCGCTGCGTCGCGTGCGCGCATGCGTCGATGACGGGCAGCAGTTGGCTGACTCCGTACCCGACCCCCGACAGTGGAACAGGCGCTCCAGAGCGTCGGTCGGCCAGGATCCAGTCGGATACACGGACTCCGTTCTGGTCGGACGTGAATGCTGGCTCGAACGAGTGGGGGATCTCCAACTGTTCCAGGACTTGGTTGAGGACCTCGTATCCCTCGAATCCTGCGACGCCCCAACGTGGCGCGCCGGCGATTCCCCAGTGGTCGGGGCCAGCGATGTCGTCGAGGGCAACCGGGGAGTACTTCTCCCCGGGGTTGCCTCGATGGGGGCCGAAGTGGGTGAGCTGACCGGCCAGCCGGAACAGAGTTCGCTGGAGGTGGACGTCGGCATCCCCAAACAGAAGGTGGTCAACGTCCCGCTTCATCGGCCCTGAGCGCTCGGCGCCGGACAACTCACTTACCTCCCACCTGGGTCCGATGTTGCCGAAGTCGCCACGATCAATCGGGTCGGCGTCCTCGAAGTTCAGGAAGAACTCCTTGCGTGTCTGGTCGGGGCTGCCGGCAAGGCCGATGGTCGACGACTGCCATGGGCCGATGTCGGAGCTCTGGAATCCGAGCTCGGCCCGGGCGACGTCGCCAGAGCGCGGGAGACGGTAGTCGACGCCCAGCACGAGCGTCCTTGTCTGCGAGAACGGGGTGTCCTCGGGCTGGCGCTCCCAAGTGATCACGCTGTCAGGGCGGACGTCTGGAAACGCTCGACGCCAGAGATTGAGGGCGTCGGACCTGCCGGTGTCGACGGCATGCATGAACAGTTGCAGTGCCTTGAGCGCGGTCGACTTTCCAGCGGAGTTTGGTCCGTAGACCAAGGTGAGTGGCGCGAGCGGGATCTCGTGACGGCCCGCCAGCGACTTCAAGTTCTCCACGTGGAGACGCTCGATGAGTGGCTGCGGGCGAGGGCGCTGCCTCGCCTCTCGAGGCTGGGTCTTGCCCTCCGCAGGATGCGAGTCGTCGGCATGCCGATCCAGAAAGGCCTGGAGCTGCTCCTCGCTGCGCCTTTGCTCCTCGCGCCAGCGTTCGCCGGCCTCGCGCATGCGACGTACGGTCTCCTCTTGCCGGGCCTTCATCGCCACGCGGTCGAGACCGACCCACTCGGGCGAGATCGGGCGCTCGTCCCCGGAGGTGAGGGTCGAGTCGGACATGGAGTGCTCCTTTGGGTTGTGCGAATGCTATTCAGCCGATCGATCGGCTGCGGTGGAATCCGAGCGAACGCCCGACGGCTTGGGTCAACCGGACGAGACGCGATGGTTCCTGCCAGGCAACGCTCTTGACGTAGGGCGGGCCGAAGCCAGGACCCTGGTCCGCGACCACGACGAGAAGGGTGCGACTGCCGATGACCCGCGTCAGCTCGTTGGCGAAGTCCTTGGGGCGGCGCCGCCGCTTGGACGGGTACGCGATCACGGCCTCGACGTGCTCGGCAATGATGTTGTGCCGGGCCATGTCGGCCTGCGCCTCCGGCGAAAACGTCACCCGATCTCGATCGGCCTCGGCTTCCACGAGCGCGGCGTGAAGGTCGTCGCGACCGATGACGGCGACGAGGTGGCGCATGCGGGAGCGCTGCTCTTCGAGCAGGTGAGTGACTTGGGCGGCCGCGTGGCCCCGGCCTTGGGGGGAACGGCGCCGTACGGCAACGATCCTCCGGACGGTCAGAAGGATGAGAACCGCCCAAACGACGCCGACCGTCAGGGTGAGCGAGAGCGAGACGAGGGCGGGCGCGCTGCTCATCGGCCAGCCTCGTTCGCCGGGGCGGACAGCGCGGCGTTCCAGGCCTTCTGGCTTCCCTCGGTGAAGGTCCATGCCGCGGGCCGGAAGAGACGCTCAACTGTCTCCTGCACAGCCGCAGGCGGGGCGGACGGCACGACCTTGAGAATGGCGCGGCTGACGGCAGGAGCCACGCTGTTGGTCATGACGTCGGCGAGAAGCGATTGAAGCAGCAACGTGAGCATGATCAGGCCTCGCTCACCAGGGCAAAGTTGAGCTGGCCCTTCTCGTTCTTGCCGGTCACCTTGACGTAGACCGACTGACCGACGTTGACCACGAGCGACGCGTCCTCGACACGACGTCCGCCATTGAGACCGTGCATCTCCGAGACGTGGAGGAGGCCCGACTCGCCAGAGGGCAGCAGGATGAAGGCCCCGAACGGCTTGATGCCCGTGACCTCGCCCCAGCACGGCTCGTACCCGCGTGCAGGCGCAGGCGGGAGCGCGGCCTGGATCTTGGCGATCTCGACCATGTCGGTCGCCTCGATCAGGGCGAGCTCGACGCGGTGCCGAACCTGCGCGAGCATCTCGTCGATCACCTTCGACGGATGCGTACGCCCCCGACGGGTGCGGGTGGCGACCATGAGCTCCTGCTCCAGGTCGGCCGAGCAGGCGCTCCACAGGATCTCGTCAGCGCGAGCCTCGGGAGAAGCGATCACGCCGGACGGTGCGCCGCGGAGGATCCCGATCAGCTCGTTGCGTGCGCGGGTCAGCGACTTGGCCAGCGTCCCCTTCGCGATCGTCAGCGCCTTCTCGAGTGCGCGGATCTGCGCAGGATCCGTCGACTCAACGAGGGGCTGGAGCAGGGTGGTGACGAGCTCCGGGACGTAGGCGAACGGAGTCGCGCCGACCGAGGCGACGGGCGTAGCCACGACCGAGGTGATGGTGGCGACCGCGGGAGAGCGGTGCACGGTGAGCTGGGACATGGTGGTTCCTTCCTCAAGGACGATGTATGGGTCTTCGGCCACGCACGACGTGGTGGCCGAAATGGCCCCGGTGGTCGAGGCGGTGTGCGCAGGCATTCGCTGCGCGGTCATGTGTTCAAGCACTTCGTCAATGAGGGAGTGGAACGTGGTGCTACCTGAGCCGGCAGCCTTGCTCTGGCTGCCGTTGCCGCGTCGGACCGACTCGCCGATGGTCTGTCCGGCCCGGCCCTTGCTGTAGTACTTGCCGTCGAAGTTGCCGGTCGACTTCAGGGCGGCGATCTGCCTGGCCGTCGCCGGCTGAGACCACATCCGCAAGTTGGAGGGGGTTGCGGATGAACCTGCGGACGCGCGCGAGGAACCTCGGGACGAGGCGGTGCTACGACCGCCCGCCGACCGGGATCCCTTCGCCATCTCAACTCCTTAGGTTCGATCGGCCGACTTGCGGGCGACCGAAATTTGCAAAGTCGAGAAACATAACACCCCTGTCAAGTCCTGCTCGGGGACGTCGAAGAAGATGAAGGACCAGCGCTTCGGCATGAAGGCCGCGCTGGTGGCGCAGCGACGCTCTGGCGAGGTTGCCCATTGGAGGGACGCCCCGCCAACTGGTGCCCAACCTGACGGCCGTCGAGAACCTTGCGGGTCGCTGGTACTACCGCGAGCAGCGCTGAGCTCTTTCAGTTGATCGACCGCTGGCCCGCCCTGAGTCCCAGGAGCACGGCACGGACCTGCCCAAATCCGATACACCGGACCCCTCCATGGCCAGAATGGCGACGGAGGGACACGCCATGCTCGATGCAACCAGGGACTGGTCACTGACATGCACGGCGTGTGGTGCACGCGCTGCAGGAGTAGACCGCTTCGACGAGAGATATCGATACTGTCATCCGGGTCACGGTGGTTGCGGCAGACGGGTACTGGTGGACGATCGCGCCCGCCGGCTCGCGCAGATCTTCAGCCGCCGCAAGATCGACCGGTTGGTCCATGTGACCAGGTCCAGCAACCTCCCTTCACTTCTGCGCCACGGCTTGGTTCCACGCGATCGCCACCAGGCTCTGGGCATCGAGGCCGAGGTTGTCGACTCGTACAGGTACGACGGCGACGGGCACACAAACCTCTCCCTGACGTCCGCGAACCGCTTCATGTCCGTGGAGCGCGTCATGGCTGAGCCTGACGCCTGGGTTGTCCTCTGCATCGCGCCCTCGGCAATCCTCACGATCCCGACGTCCGTCTTTCATCAAACGAATGCGGCCAACGCCAATCACAGGCACGGATCAGGGCCCGACGACCTTGAGCAATTGTTCGTCCCTGCAGTCGAGTACACAACGGCGGCAGGTGTGTTTCGCCAGATCTTGCGAGGGTCCAACTGGCCAGACAACCGTCCGACCGACGCACAAGCTGAAATCACCGTCCCCGACGTCATCCCCGCCCGCTTCCTTGACTCGATCTGGACGCCCAGCGACCGAGCTCGTGCCTCCGTCGTCAGGCTCCCAGGCGCCGATAGAGTCAAGGTGGCCGTGCACCCGATTAGCGAATGGTGGGCACCCGCATGACCTCTGGCACGGGCCGATCTACCGGCCAGGGTGTTCGCGTGGCTTTCTTCGTCAACCCTGAGTGGCAGCCGGGAAGCCGTGCCTTCGAGGAGCGGGCGATCGAATTCACCTGGTATCTCGGCATGGCCGTTCAACAGCGCCAGCGATCCATCGCAAGCCTGCACGAATCGATACGTGAACAATCTCCGGATGCGACCGTCCTGGAGGTCAGCACCAAGTCAACGGACCAGGCCTTGGGGAGGTCTCTCTCCGCCTTCAGCCTCAGCCTCAATGGCTACCCGGTCGAGAACATCTTCCAGTCTGCGAAGGTCATGAGCGACGGAGGACCGCACCTCGACCTGCTACGGGTTGATCCACGAGAGGCCAAGCGTGATTGCCGCATCCAGACCGCGGAGTCGAAGGCCGATTGCGCGACGAACGGCGTCAAGTTCACCAGCGCACGAGAGTTCTACGACGACGCCAATGACATCTGTCCTGCATGTCGAACCCGACGCCAACGGAGGCTGTCGGGCTTCCAGTCGAAGGTTTTCCGATGGCCGCTCGAACCGAGAAGTGTCTTCTACGACGCCCTCTACATGACCGCCCTTGTCCAACCGGAGAACCGTGCACTCACGGAGAAGATCGGTGGCTATAGCGCGTTCACGGACATCGCCTTCAACCAGAAGACGCCCTACGCATCGGATGCGGGGCCGTTCAACTGTCAGGCTCGTAGCTGCGCGATCTATGCGACTCTGGCGAGCCACGGTATGGAGCACGACGCGATTGCGGAGCTCGCAGCGCAGCCGAGCGAAATGCTTGTCCTTTACGACCCCGGAGCACAAGAACCCGAGACGCTCTGGCAGTAGTGACCTGGCGGGTCAACGGGGGCGGCTGTTCCTGCCGACTACCCGTTGGCAGTCCCGCTCGTGTCACGGACCATCCGTGCGGCGGACGTCGCAGGCAAGCCGGTCGAACAGGTCATGCCGTCGGTAATGAGCGGCGAGTATCCACGTGGGCGATGCTGAGACGGTTCATGCCTGTGGGCCACCCCACCAGAGCAGTTGGTCGAGCTCGAGTCGAGAGACAGTCAGCTCGTCGGCGACGACAGCGCTGACGATGAGGAGCTCATGGACGTCGTCGGAGACCTTGAAGCCGTAGGAGCGCAGGGCTCGGCCGACCCGAAGATCCGGCTTCAACGCACTCGCTCCGCAACGCATCCGCAGGTAAGCGAAGAGTGCGGGCCCGATGCCCTTCACGCAGCCGACGTAGGGGTCCAGTTTGGGGGCATGCGCGAGGGCCTCCACCGCCTCGGCCCAAGTCTTCACTCCCACCTCGTCGTCGAGCTCATGATCCGTGGCAAATCGCACGAGCCCGCGCGCCACCTCCTGCATCGTCAGGGCTTCGCCTTTGCGGAGTCCAAGTCCGTCGCCTGGTCCCTCATCGGCGAGTTGGCCGAGACTAACGCCACGCTGTTCCCAATCCTCGACCATCGGTAGCACCCGTGCTTGGTAGTTGCGCTGGCGGCTCGCCACGACGTCGAACACCATGGCGGCGCGTCGCCCGGCGTACTTGTTGCCGTGTTCGAGGGCGCGTTCCCGCACCGCTTCACCATGAGCGGAGTAGGCCGACTCCAGGGCGGCCATCGCGTCGTCCCACCAGGAGAAGCCGCGCAGCGTGCTGGCGATGTCACTCGTGTTGGACAGCATCAGGCCTCCGGACCTCTAGGGTGAGCTGATCCGCCGCGGCGAACTCGCGCACGCGCAGCTGCACTGTCCTCTTGCGGATGATGTCCTCAGCCTCCGAGGACGCGAGTGTTCCGAACGGGTCCTGGACAGCCCTGACGAATGGCGCAGCGTTCTGCAGATCAGCTCGCAGGTTGCCGACGAGGTAGAGCCAGAAGCGGTCGCGGAGGGTCCCCTTGGCGGACTTCCACTCGTTCCAGCTCATGGCCTGAACCTGCGCATCGACTCCGGACGACTTGAGCTCGATCATCCGGTCGATCTGGCCGTCCTTGATCGTGAGGATGTCGAAGCCTGGATGAAGTTCGCTGATTCCCTGAGCCGCGAGCGTCTCGAAGGCTGTCTTGACCACGGTGGACTGCTCGATCGCTGCCGCAATCATCGTGGGCGAGCTGACGTCCACCACCAGTGCGTCTGCGGCCTCTGCGTCCTCGCCGGGAAGCACACGGACAGTTCGGTCCCCAAGGCGTCGCTTCTCAAAGGCGAACGTGATGCGCATCCCAAGGCGGTCGAGCTCTTGCAGGTCCGTTCCCGCAGCGGCTCGTGGCGCCCCGGCTGAACTGCTGCTCGAGCCCTCGTCTTCGTCATCTGCTGTCGTGGACGTTGAAGTGTGGTCCTTGCTGCGGGTCGGCCTATTCAGCGGACCAGTTCCTTCGACTCTGATGACCTCGCCATCGATGAGGAGGTCATCGAAGCGATGCAGCGGGATGCGGGGAGCGGCTGGGGTTGGGCCCGGAGGGCGTACTGATGCGCGCTTCGTGTCTCCCTCGACGGCTTCGCCATCCGTCGGAAGCAGATCGACAGCCGGGTCAGCCTCGGTGTCCGGTTCGGCGCCTTCATCTGGGATCGGCTCTGCCAGTTCGTGTTCAACTTCCGACAGGCGCTCGGCGGCTCCGGCGAGGTCGAGCAATTGCTGGCGCTGTGCCGGGGTTGCGTTGATGAAGCTGAGGAAGGTCTCCACGGTGTTGACCTCCAGCGACTCCGCGAGCGCCATCGCGAGGGTCTGCGCGTCCTCGGGAAGCGGCGGCCACGCGGGTCCGCTCCACACGGCGAAACCCTGGAACCCTTCGTCATCGGTCTTGCGAACGAAGTAGGTCCGCTGAGGGATGTCGCCCAATTGTTGGTCCCGGAACGAACAACTCAGGCTGAGTGACTCGACTGGCTCGATGCGGTCGACGAACTCACGGAGGGCCTTGGCATCGGCTCGGCTTCTGTCCGCGCGGTCAGCACCCAAGCGGGCAAGGAGAGGCGGAACCAGTTCACGCAGGCCTTCGCGGAAGTCGTTGATCTCCTTGTGGTCGAGGGCTGGCTCTCCTGGAAGAACCGACCACGTGAGGGCGCTCTCAAGCAGCGGCGTGCCGAAGAGCTCCCGCAACGGCCGCAACGCGCCCGGCTCAGCCTCAAGAACGAAGAGCGGAACCTTGCCTTGCACGCCGCTTCGCTCACGGCTGCCCGACACGGACGCGTAAACGACCTCGCGCGCGGGCAGAAACTCGACGCCGTCCGTAGTGCGCGCTGCCAACTGCGCGTCCCGTAGTGGCGCCTCCCCCTCCGCGGATGTACCGACAAGCAGCTCGAACATCTGGCGATAGATCGGGCGCAGCTCGGTGCGAAGCGCCCGATCCGACACTCCCGACCCATAGATCAGTGAGATGCGATCGCAAAGGTCACGGGCGTCGTCGGCTGTGAATGCAGCGGGTGTCAGTTCGCCTCGGACCTGCAGCTCGTCAAGGCAGGCGCGCAGGGCAGACGCCGGGACCCCGGCAGGTTGCCTCAGAACAGGCAGGTACGCGTCGGCATCACGTCCGCTCCGCCCTAGCCGCCGGACGAGTTCGTCGGACCGCCGCCAACTTTGGTCTGCCCGGCGAGGACCATGGCTCGTTGGGCAAATCGAGCGTCGTCGCAGGCGATGAATCCAGAAGTCAGGTCCCGCGTTGACGAGCTCGTCTGCGGTGGCTCGAGGCGGGTTGGTCCGGTAGGAGGGCGCCTTGCCGGCTCCGACGAGCGCGGCCTCGGCCTGAGTGTGGCGCGCGTACGTAGGCCAGTTTCGAACCAGGTGCTCCAGGAAGCGCTCAGCGACGTCGTTTCCGCTGCGCCAGGCCACGGAGGCGATTTCGTCGAACCTGTCGAGGTTGCGAACCTGATACAGGTAGTGGTCGGTGGAATCCCAGCGCGCGTCGGCCGAGAGGGTGGCTTCGAGGTCGGCTTGGTACAGGGCCCAGTCCTTATCCAGACCCGCGAATGCCCATCCGCCAGGAAGGCCGAGACCCTTGGTAGTGGTCCAGGGGGTGCCGTCGTCGTCGACGTCGTGAAAGTGCACCAGCCGTAGGCCGCGGCTCACGCCGAGCCAGGCAAAGAAGTTTCGCCACCGATCGTCGACGCTCGTCTCCAGGGCCTCGTCGGTGTCATCGTCGAGATCAACCTCGCCGTCGGCGAGTTCGGCGGGCGACGAAGGGGCGTCGTCGACTGCCTCTGAAACGATCGAATCCGAGTACGCCGCGAACACCTCGGGCGACGCGAGAAACGCGATGTCCATCGGGCTGCCGGCTGCTTCCATGGCATCCGCGACGTACTCGACGGAGTCTTCACCCACCCAGTCCCGCCCGAAGTACACGCGGTGGGCCGGTGCCCATTCAACCTTGCCTGCATCCGCGGATCGGCACGGCACTTCGAGCCGGCTGAGGTTGAAGAAGGCCCGGTCAGAGCCGAGGCGGCCCATCGGGAGTGGCTGGTCCGCCTTGGTCGTCTTCCCAGCAAGCCGACAGATTGTGGCGAGGGCCTCGATCGATCGGTTGGACTCGCGGAGCTCGTCGTCAGCCTTGCCGGCGCGAGTGAGCCCCGGGAGAACGGAGGCGCGCATGACCTCCTCGAATCTGAACTCCTTGATGTCGAACAGCGCGTCCCATGCCTTCATCTGTCGCTCCAGAACGGATCGCTGTTCGGCTCGCCCGAGCGATCCCCAGCACACGGCGTGCGCAAGGAACCGAAGACGCTGGAGGGGCAGATCCTCGGCGGAGGCCCTCGGTGGGTAGAAGGCGCTCTCGTCCCCAAGCGCGATTCGATTCACGGTCCCGTCGTGGTTCTCGCCGACTGGGAAGACTCGCTCGTGGCGAGCGCACTCCTCGAGTTCGTGACGATCGTCCGCGTCCGCTCTCTCCCAGAGTTCCGTGCAGAGGTCAAGCACGGGATCGATCCGGAATCGGGGGTCCGGCCCGAGTTGAAGAACCGCCTTCGCAGGATCGACGTTCGCAGCAAGGGCCACAAGTGACTCCGCAGGGCTCAAGGGGCGTGCGCCATAGTCCGCGCACACTGTCGCAAGGCTGCCCTCGCAGAACTCCGGATCGGGGAATCGGCGCCCGTCTACCGCCGAGCCCTTCGCCAGTAGCGCTGCGAACAGCGGACCCTGCTCGCCGAGAATCGGCGCGGGTAGAACGGCCTCGCCAAGAGTCAGTGTCAGGTCGCCTGACGGGAGTAACGGAGCATCGGCCATGGCTGAGATCAGCGATTCTGCGAACAGCGCGGCTGCCGGGCCAACCTCGCCACCGCCCCGACTCAGCACTTGGAGGACGTACTTGGGTCCCCCTAGCGCCACGAGGTGGGGCATCAGCGATTCGACGAAGGTCGCCCCGGCCTCGCGCACCAAGAAGCCGTTGTAGTTCTCGGCAGTGGTCCCGACCTGAACGTGCTGGCGCGAGAGGTCCGTCGTAAACGCGCCATTGACCAGTACGGAGCAGCCCGAGGGTTCCTGAGTGGGCAAGAAGACGTGAAACCTGCGGCTCGCTGCGTCGATGTGCGGATCGTCCGCGTCACGTACGGCGACGGAAACCTCAGTGACGTCGACGCCCTCCCAAGCCGGCCCAGTCAGGCCATCGCGATGGTCGCCGATCCGGACATCCGCGTTGTGGGCGACCCAGTACCTATCCCCGATCCCGTCGCGGTTCACCAAGTCGACCCTGAAGAGACCGGTCTCGGTCAGCCCTCCGCATGGGACGACTCCATCCACTGTCACCTGGTGACGCTCCAACAGCCATTGCCTCGATGACTCCTCCGCGGATGTGGCGACTTCGATGACCACCTCTTCGAGGTGCTTCAGGAACAGGACGCTGGTCATTGGCAGTGACAGCAGTTGTTCGGCGAGAGCCGCGCTCTGCTGGTGTGTGACGCCTGCGTGGAATGGGAACCGGAACGCGCTGTGGTAGCCCTGATTTCGCAGCGACTGCCAGACCGGATGAGGATCATCAATCTTCGACGGGAATCGCATGGCCGGCACGCCCCGCACGCCACCCCGGTCGAGGTCGTTCCAGAGCTCTGAGACCCGAGCGTGGGCCTGCTCACGCCCCAGGCGGAAGCTGACGGTCTCCGAGTACGCCTCTGGCGTGTGCGTCACTTCGAGAACCGATTTGAAGCCCAGGCCCTTGTGTCCGATGCTCGCACGCTTGGGTCCATCGGACTGTGCCTTGGAGCTCGCGCCCAACCCACAGAGGCCGCGGACGTCGGCCTCGGTGAAGGGACGGCCGGTGTTCGCCACCCACAGCTCAGAATCCGTGAGCCGGAACAGGGCGCGATCGTCCGTGGTGGCAACGCCTAGGAGGGCGTCGTCGGCGTTTTGCAGCAGCTCGTAGACGAGACGCCCGCGATAGTCGTGCGCGACTTGAGACTCTTGGCTGACGTCCTCTTGCAGGCGACCCGCCGACTCGCGGTACACCGCCAGGTTCTCTTGGCAGATGCGCTCCAAGACAGCGTCGGGGGTGTCGGGCATCGGGGTCACGTGCCCCATTCCACCGCATGCCCCCGACACCGTCACCCGGTTCGCGCTCACGCACTCCTGCGACGCACACGCTTGGGCGGCGGAAGCTGGGCGACGAGCGCCGGGCGTGTGATCGGACTGAGATCGGCGGCGGCCGCCTCGATCCGCCGGTCCTCCCACGCCATGAGCTGGTCGAGACGCCACCGGTCGGGGTGCGTCATCACCGGCGGGGGGACGAGGTCGCGGTTCTTCAGGTTCTGGTAGCCCTTCGTCTTGCCCCATCCGTAGCGCGCCATCACGTCGCGGGCGTCGAGGAAGACGTGCCGCGGATCAACGCCGGGGTCGATCTGGCTGATGGCGCTCATGGTCAGATCCCGAGTCCGTCGTCGGGGCGGCAGGCGAGTTCCTCACGGGCGGCGAGGCGGGATGTACGAGCGGAGGCGTCGGCCGTCATCGCCAACAACCGCTCGCCCTCGTTGCGGTGGCCGGCCTGGACGAACCGCCAGCGGACGGCGGCAGCGGGTCCCCCCTCATCGACCGGATCCGCCCTGCTCGCTCGCCACTCAGCTCGATGAGCCCGGAGGGCGCCCATCGTGGTCGAGTACGCCCGCGTCTTGGTCGTGATGTGACCGCGGTAGCCGAGGGTGTGGAGCCACCGCGCCATCTCCGGAGGACCTGGAGAGTCGGCGAGGGCGAGCACCGTCCAGAGGATCTCGCGGACATGCGGTCGTACGTCGAGCGTCGGCACCGCGCGCGGCGAGAGTCGCCGCGGGCTGAGGCCGAAGTCACCCGGCCGCCTTCGCGGACCTTCATCGTCAATGCGTCGGCGGCGACGAACGTGAACGGGCCTGCGGTGTCGAGGGGGCGGTGGCGGAACTGTTCGACGTGCTCGTCGAGGTCGGCTGCCATCCGCGAGACCTGCGACTTCGACAGCGAGTCGATCCCGAGGGTCTTGACCAGCTTGTCCATCCGACGCGTGCTCACGCCGGCGAGGTAGCAGTCCGCGACCACGGTGATCAACGCGGTCTCTGCTCGTTTGCGGCGCTCAAGGAGCCACTCGGGGAAGTAGCTGCCCTTGCGGAGCTTGGGGATCGCGACATCGATCGTGCCGACCCGGGTGTCCAGGTCGCGGTGGCGGTAGCCGTTGCGCTGGGTGGTCCTGCCTGGCGAGGGTCGGCCGTACTCGGCACCGACGACAGCGTCGGCATCCGCGGACAGCAGGGCGTTGATCATCGTTTGCAGCAGGCTGCGCATCAGATCAGGGCTGGCTTCGGCGAGGGCTTCGCCGAGCAGGCGTGCAGGGTCGACAATGTGGGCGGCGGTCATCGTGATGACTCCATTCGAGAGTGCTGTGAGAGGTTCGCTCGAAGGATCACGCGGTGGCCGCTGCTTCGTCTGCCGCACACGCCGGCGACGACCTCGGCTACCGCG
>JAEWXC010000083.1 GCA_023396115.1 Actinomycetes bacterium
CCCGGCCCCGCCCCCCCTGGGGCGGGGCCCTCGGTGCGTTTCGGGGCTAGGGGAGGGTCTCGGGGTCTCGGCAAGCTCGACCACCGCGACAAGCTCGACCACCGGGGGCTGGAGCACCGGGAGCGACGGGCTCGGGGGGTCTCGGCAAGCTCGACCACCGGGCAGCTCGACCACCGGGCGCGGAACGAGCACCGCCGCCGACGCTGGGGAGGCGTCGACGGCGGTGGACCGAGTGGGAGGGGGCTCAGCCGAAGCGGCCCGAGATGTAGGCCTCGGTGGCCTCGTGGTCGGGGTTGGCGAACATCTTGGCGGTGGAGTTGAACTCGACCAGCTGACCGGGCTCGCCGGTGGCCTTGAGGTTGAAGAAGCCGGTGTCGTCGGAGACCCGCGCTGCCTGCTGCATGTTGTGGGTGACGATCACGATCGTGTACTCGCTCTTGAGCTGGTGGATCAGGTCCTCGATCGCCGCGGTCGAGATCGGGTCCAGGGCCGAGCACGGCTCGTCCATCAGCAGCACCTGCGGCTCCACCGCGATCGCCCGGGCGATGCACAGCCGCTGCTGCTGACCGCCCGAGAGGCCCATCCCGGGCTTGCCCAGGCGGTCCTTGACCTCGTTCCACAGGTTCGCCCCGCGCAGCGAGCGCTCCACGATGTCGTCGGCGTCGGCCTTCCTCAACTTGCGGCTGTTCAGCCGGTTGCCGGCCAGCACGTTCTCGTAGATCGACATCGTCGGGAACGGGTTGGGCCGCTGGAAGACCATGCCGATCTGGCGACGCACCTCCACCGGATCGACCATCGGGTCGTACAGCGACTGCCCGTCGACCATCACCTTGCCCTCCACGCGGGCCCCGGGGATCACCTCGTGCATCCGGTTCAGGGACCGCAGGAACGTGGACTTGCCGCAGCCCGAGGGACCGATGAAGGCGGTGACCGCCTTGGCGGTGATCGTCATGTTGACGCCCTCGACGGCCTTGAAGTCCCCGTAGTAGATGTCCAGGTCCGCCACGTCGATGCTCTTCGCCATTGCTTCCTCCTCAACGCCCCGTCTTGGGGGCGAAGATCTTTCCGATGACTCGCGCGACCAGGTTGAGGACCATCACGATGAGGATCAGCACGAGTGCGCCGCCCCACGCGTAGGCCAGGCCCTTGGGGGTCGCCGAGGTGTACTGGGTGTAGATGAAGACGGGGAGCGTCATCATCCGGCCGTCGAACAGGTTGGTGTTGACCGAGTCGGTGAACCCGGCGACCACCAGCAGCGGGGCGGTCTCGCCGATCACCCGGCTGATCGCCAGGACGACGCCGGTCACGATGCCGCCCAGCGCCGTGGGCAGGACCACCTTGACGATGGTGCGCCACTTGGGCACGCCGAGCGCGTAGCTGGCCTCGCGCAGGTCGTCGGGGACCAGGCGCAGCATCTCCTCGGTGGAGCGCACCACCGTCGGGATCATCAGCAGCGACAGCGCGACCGCGCCGCCGAAGCCGAACCGCACCGCCGGTCCCATCACGAGCACGAACAGCGCCAGCGCGAACAGGCCCGCGACGATCGAGGGGATGCCGGTCATCACGTCCACCAGGAACGTGATCAGCCGCGCCATCCGCCGCCCCCGGCCGTACTCGATCAGGTAGATCGCGGTGAAGATCCCGACCGGCACCGAGATCAGCGTGGCCATGCCGGTGACCAGCAGGGTGCCGAGCAGCGCGTGGTAGAGCCCGCCCTGGGTGTCGCCGATGACGTTGCGCATCGAGTAGGTGAGGAACTCGGGGTTGAGCGTGTCCAGGCCGTTCTCGACGACCGTGTAGACCAGCCACAGCAGCGGCGCCAGCGCCACCAGGAACGCGGTCCAGACCAGGCCCGAGGCCATCCGGTCCACCGCGGCGCGGCGTCCCTCGACCGCCAGCGACCAGCCCGGCAGGCCGAGCACCTGGACGAGCAGGGTGACCAGGACGCCCATCGCGACGGCGTTGCCCAGCAGCCAGGTCAGGGCGCCCAGACCGACCGCCACGACGGCGACCAGACCGGGGGCCCAGTTCGGCAGCCGGGGCCCGGTCATCGGGGCCGTTCCCAGCGTGGTGCCGGGAGGGGTGTGCAGCGTGGTGCTCACTTCGCGAGCCTCCTCTCACCACGGGTGGCCACCCAGCGGGCCAGGAAGTTCACCGCGAAGGTGAAGGCGAAGAGCACCAGGCCGGTCGCGATCAGCACCGACTGCATGTCGGGGCTGGCCTCCTTGTAGTTGGAGGCGATGTTCGAGGCGATGGTGGCCGGGTTCTCGCTGGAGATGATGTTGAGGGTGACGATCGGCTTGGCGGAGAGCACCATGGCCACCGCCATCGTCTCGCCGAGCGCGCGGCCCAGGCCGAGCATCACGGCCGAGACCATGCCGGAGCGGGCGTAGGGGAAGACGGCGTAGCGGATCATCTCCCAGCGGGTGGCGCCCAGCGCGAGGGCGGCCTCCTCGTGCAGCCGCGGTGTCTGGGAGAAGATCTCGCGGCAGATCGCGGTGGTGATCGGCAGGATCATGATCGCCAGCACCACGGCCGCGGTCAGCATCGAGCGTCCGGTCGCCGAGGGCGGCCCCGCGAACAGCGGGATCCAGCTCAGGTGCGCGTGCAGCCACTCCTGGACCGGCACCACGTGCTGGGCCAGGACCGAGCCGCCCCACAGGCCGTAGACGACCGAGGGGACCGCGGCCAGCAGGTCCATCACGTAGGCGACGGGGGCGGCCAGGCGGCGGGGCGCGTAGTGGGAGACGAACAGCGCGATCCCGATCGCGAACGGCACCGAGAGGACCAGCGCCAGGATCGCGGCGAGCGTGGTGCCGTAGATCAGCGGCCAGACGTAGCCGAGGAAGTCGGTCGCGGGGTTGTAGAACCGCTCGGCGACGCTGAGGCCCGGGTACCCCTCGATGGCCAGGAACACGAAGACCCCGGCCAGGGCCAGCATGATCGTGATGCCGGCGGCCTGGGCGAGTCCCGCGAAGATGCGGTCCCCGACGGCCCGGGGTCGCCGGGCGCGTGGTGGAGCGGTGGTGCTCACGTTTCTCCCTGTACTGCTCGTGCTGCGGTGCTGTGACGCCCGGCGACGCGGGTGCAGCCGGTGGGCCGCACCCGCGTCGGTCGGTCAGGCGCCGTCGGTCACTTGGAGGTGATCGCGTCGACCAGGCCGGTCGCCTTCGCCGCCACGCTCTCCTCGAGCGGGGCCGAGCCGGCCTCGTCGTGGGCGGCCGCCTGGCCCTCGGGCGAGAGCACGTAGCTCAGGAAGCCCTTGACCAGTGCCGCGTCGTTCGCGTCGTCGTAGGTGGAGCAGGCGAGCAGGTAGGAGACCAGCACGACCGGGTAGGCCCCGGCCTCGGTGGTGTCCCGGGCCAGCTCGACGGCCATGTCGGTGGGGCCGGCGCCCTCGACGGCCGGGGAGATCGCGACGACCTTGGCGGCCCCCTCGGCGGACGGGGCGACGAACTCCTCGCCGACCTGGATGTTGGCCACACCCAGGCCCTCGGCGGCCGACAGGTCGGCGTAGCCGATGGTGCCGTCGCCGCCGCTGACCGCGCCGACCAGGCCGGAGGTGCCGTCAGCGGCCTCGCCGCCCTTGATCTCGGCGGGCCACAGGCCGTCGGGCTCGTAGCCCCAGGCACCCTCGCCGGCGGCCTCGAGGTACTTGGTGAAGTTCTCGGTGGTGCCCGAGTCGTCCTGGCGGTGCACCGGGGTGATCGCACGGTCGGGCAGGTCGGTGCCCTCGTTGAGCTCGGCGATCGCCGGGTCGTTCCACTTCGTGATCTTGCCGGAGAAGATGTCCGCGGCGACCTTGGCCGACAGGTTCAGCTCCTCGACACCCTCGAGCTGGAAGACGATCGCGATCGGGCTGACGTAGCCGGGGACCTGGATGACGTCGGAGGCGCAGCGTTCCTTCGCCGCGGTGAGCTCGCCCTCCTCGTCGTCCAGGGCCGAGTCGGTGCCGGCGAACAGGTAGGCGTCGTTGGTGAAGTTCTCCCGGCCCGAGCCGGAGCCCACCGGGTCGTAGTTGACGGTGACGTCGGCGTTCGCGGTCTGGAACCCGGCCCGCCAGGCCGCCTGGGCCTTCTCCTGCGAGGAGGCCCCGCCGCCGGCGATGGTGCCAGACAACCCGTCACCGGAGTCGGTGGCGTCGCCGGTGGCCTGTTCGTTGCCGGCGCCGCAGGCCGAGAGGGCGAGCGCCAGGGCGGCGACACCGGGAACGACGGCCTTGCGGATGTTGGTGCGCTTCACTTCAGGTCTCTCCTGAGTCATGAGGATCCGTGGTTGACGATCCCGACTCTGGCGAGCGGAGGTGACACGACCGGGTGGCGACGGTGAACGGGCGGTGAACTCGAACCAGCCGTTTGGGGGTGCCCGGCAGCGGGCCGCCCCGACCGGTCAGGGACCGGGCTGGAGCAGCTCGGTGGCGACCACCCGGTTCCGCCGGGTGTGCACCACCAGGCACTCCCCGGGCGCGAGCGGCACCGGGGGTACACCCAGCTGGCGCAGCACGGCGGGCAACACCGGACGGTGCGTGCACACCAGCAGCGGGTCCCGGCCGGCCAGCGCGGCCTCGAGGGCGGGGAAGCGGCCGTCGGCGGGCGCCCCCTCCTCGCTGAGCTCCGCGGTGCCCTGCCAGCGCGGGGCGTGGGCGTCGAGGAACGGGCGGACCGTCTCCACGCACCGGGTGCTGGTGGAGGTGAGCACGTCGCTGACCCCCAGGCCCGCGAGCAGGGGCACCAGGCGCTGGGCCTGGTCCCGTCCGGCCGCGAGCAGGGGACGCCGGCTGTCCTCCCCCGCCCAGCGTCTGCGGCTGCGGGCGCGGGCGTGGCGCAGCACCAGCACCGGGCGGGTGCGGCGGCGCAGCGGCTCGGCGGCGTCCAGCACACCGACGTCGCGGGGGTAGGTGAGCAGGTCGCGGGCCGCGGCCCACGGCACCCAGCGGACCCGGTCGATCTCGGCGTTGGGCCGGTAGCCGCTGACGTCGTCGTCGCCGACCACCCGCGCGGTCCAGTACCGGACCTCCTTCTCCCCGGAGTTGACCGGGTACCGCAGGGTCGGCAGCGCCGGACCGAGCCGGACCTGCAGGCCGGTCTCCTCCAGCACCTCCCGCACGGCGGCGGTGACGACGTGCTCGCCGCGTTCGAGCTTGCCCTTGGGGAAGGACCAGTCGTCGTAGCGGGGCCGGTGCACGAGCAGGACGTCGCCGCCCGGCCGGCTGACCACGGCACCGGCGGAGCGGATGAGGCGAGGACCGGGGGCCATGCCCAGTAGTGTCACACCGACCCCACCCGAAGGAGGCAACCGTGCCCCTGCCCGGTCTGCTGCGCGCCCGACGCGGGCTGCTCCTGGGCCTGGTCGTGCTGCTGGTCGCGGGTGCGGTCGGGGCCGCGTGGTGGTGGACCCGGGCCCCGGCACCGGCGTGGGAGCAGGCGGTGCGGCTGGCGCCGGCCGACACCGAGCGGGTGGCGTTCACCCGCTGGTCGGCGGTGCGCGAGCAGGTCGGCGACCCCGGCACCGAGCAGGAGCTGCTGGACGCCGCCTACGACCGCGACCTCAGCTCCACCTCCGCGCTGCTGTCCTCCTCCCCCGGGCTGGAGCAGCTGTTCGGCTTCTCCCCGGCGACCCTGGACTGGGAGGCCCTGGCCCAGGGACCGAGCGGGGCGCTGCTGGTGCTGCAGCTCGACGAGCCGGACCTCGACGAGGTCCGGGAGCGGATCAGCGCCCTGGGGTTCACCGAGCCCGACGAGGCCGATGGGGTCTGGGCCGGCGGTCCGGACGTGCTGGCCGCCTCGGGTGCCGACGTCACCCCCGAACTGCAGTACCTGGCCCTGGACGAGGAGTCCGGCCGGGTGCTCGCCTCGGACAACGGGGAGTTCCTGGGCCGGGTGCTGCGCCAGTCCACGAACCTCTCCGACGACGGACCCGCGGGGGTGCGCCAAGTGGTCGAGGCGGTGGGCGGCTCGGCGGGCGACCCGGTCTCCGGGGTGCTGTACACCCCCGACCACGCCTGCGCGAGCCTGGCGATGGGACAGGCCGACGACGCCGACCAGAGCACCGCCCGGGGACTCGTCCGGGAGGCGGGAGGGGTGGACCCGTACACCGGGTTCGCGCTGACCGCGCAGGAGGACGGCACGTTCCGGGCCGCGATGGCGTTCGAGGACGCCGCGACCGCGCGGCGCAATGCCGACGCCCGGACGGCGCTGGCCTCGGGAGAGGCTCCCGGTCAGGGCGGAACGTTCAGCGACCGTTTCACGGTCGGGGAGGCCGGGGCGGACGGGGAGGTCGTGCAGCTCCAGCTGGAGCCGGTCGAGGGCGCGTTCGTGCTCAGCGACCTCAGCAGCGGCCCGGTGCTCTTCGCCAGCTGCTGATCCCGGTCAGGAGCGGATCAGCCGCCGGATCGCCGCCATCGCCTCGTCCATCTTCTCGGTGGCCTCGTCGCCCCCGGTCCGGGCAGCGTCGACGACACAGCTCTTGAGGTGGTCCTCGAGCAGCCCCACCGAGACCGCCTGGAGGGCCTTGGTCATCGCGGAGACCTGCACGAGGATGTCCATGCAGTACTTCTCCTCCTCGACCATCCGCTGCAGACCGCGGGCCTGGCCCTCGATGCGGCGCAGCCGCTTGAGGTAGGCGTCCTTGTCGGTGATGTAGCCGTGCTGGTGCCCCTCGCCCTCGGCGGCGCAGCAACCAGCCGCGGCCTCGGCCGGGTTCTCGGGAAGGGTCAGCTCGGTGGTCATACCACGAGGATACCCCGGAGGGGTATCATGGACAAGGCGGTGCAGCGCAGTCAGCGGCGCTGCCGCGGCACCGGGACGACGCCGAGCAGGCGGTCGATCTCGGCCTCGCTCAGCCGGTCCTCGGCCTCGCTGGCGGCGATCATCAGGTTGGTGGTGAGCTCCACCTCGCCCAGGAGATCGTCGTCCTCGAGGCTCACGTCGAACTGGTCGTGCACGGATCCTCCTCCTCGACGACGGGTGCCTGACTGGCACCAGAGTGCCCTGCCCTGCGGTGGTGCAAACCTGAACCGCCCAATATCCCCCGAACGGGTGAGACGGGCCGCCGACCCGGACCATGCACCGGGCCTTGTGCGGGGCCGGAGGGCTGACCACGCTGCCCTCCGGGTCCCCTGGAAAAAGCGTACGAGGCGCCACCCAACCGGGTGACGCCTCGTACGTCAGGTCTGACGAACAGGTGCGTCCGTCAGTCCGAGATCACAGCGGGCGAACGTTCTCCGCCTGCGGGCCCTTCGGACCCTGGGTGACGTCGAACTCGACCTTCTGGTTCTCGTCCAGCGACTTGTAGCCGTTGGTCTGGATCGCCGAGTAGTGCACGAAGACGTCGTCGCCGCCGTCCTCCTGCGCGATGAAACCGAAACCCTTCTCGGCGTTGAACCACTTCACGGTGCCCTGAGCCATTTGCTCTGTACTCCTTCGTCGGGGCGAGAGTCGTCACTTCGACGACCCACACCAGATGCGGTGACACGTCGCTCCGACTCTCGTGAGTGGGTACCCCACGAAGTGAAACGCCGTTGGATCACGAAACTCCGCTGGCGTCGACCTGCTGGAACTTGCACCTGTTGCGGTTGTGACCCTACCAACGTCGGGCCGGATTCCAATGGTTGCGGCGCCCCGATCTCATGTCGACGCGGTGAACTTCACGCAACGCGGGCCCCTCGGGGGCGGGACCGGGGCGCCAGCGGCACCGTCGGGGTGGTAGGCCCCGTGGGACTCGAACCCACAACCAACGGATTAAAAGTCCGCTGCTCTAACCCATTGAGCTAGAGGCCCCAGGAGCCACGACGTGCCCGCACCACCGGGGTCGGCACGCCACTCTCCGCGCAGGAGCGTACCCCCGGGCCGCGCCCCGGTGACCACCCGCCGCCGCTGCCGGAGGGGGCCGGCAGGTCGCGGCGCAGGTCACGGTGCAAGGTCACGGTGCAGGCACGAAATTGTCCACTCCCGCGCGCGAACACCGCGCGTACGAGTACTTTGCCCAGCATGAGTGAGGACGTGCCGGGGGGAACGCAGGACGACGCCGCGAACGGAGGTCACGGACACCGCCGGGGACCTTCCGGCCCCGACGCGCGCCGTCAGGCCGCCCAGGACGTCTTCAGCGCGTTCTTCGGTGAGCCCCAGAAGAGCCCTGCCGCGACGGACGGGGGGGCGGGCGGCGCGGCCTCCGAGCCCCAGGCGTACACCGCTCCGGCCCGCGACACCCCGCAGGGCGAGATCTTCGCCAAGCTGTTCGGTGAGGGATCGGTGGACACCTCCGCCGACGCCGCACCGACCGCGACCCCGCAGGCACCCACCCAGGACCCGGGCCCGGCCGCAGCGCCGCTGATCGGGGGCGTCGTCACCGGCGCCGGCCGGTCGCGCCGCAAGGAGAGCCGCTTCTCCCGCCGGCGCGGTGGTGCGCTGGAGCCCGAGGACGCCGCTGCCCCGACGTCGGCACCGGAGTCCACCCGCGGGGACCAGCCCACCGAGGCGGTCGACCGCGCTGCGGTGGTCGCGGCTGCTGAGGCCGAGGCCCAGGCACGTCTGGCGGAGCAGGCGGCAGCAGCCGAACGTGCCGAGTCCGAGTCCCGACGGGCCGAACAGGCCGCCGCAGACAAGGCCGCCGCCGAGCAGGCCGCCGCGGACAAGGCAGCGGCTGACAAGGCCGCTGCGGACAAGGCTGAGGCCGACCGCCTGGCCGCCCAGAAGGCCGAGGCCGAGCGGGTGGCCGCCGAACGAGCCGCAGCCGAGAAGGCCGCTGCCGAGAAGGCGGAGGCCGAGCGCGTCGCTGCTGAGCGGGCTGCCGCTGAGAAGGCCGCCGCTGAGAAGGCCGAGGCTGAGCGTGCGGCCGCGGAGCGCGCGGCAGCGGAACGAGCCGAGGCCGAGCGGGTGGCCGCCGAGAAGGCCGCCCGGGCACAGGAGGCCGCACGCCGGAACGCGGAGAAGGCCGAGATCGAACGGATCGCCGCGGAGGAGGCCGCCGCCGAGCGCGCCGCCGCGGAGAAGGCGGAGGCCGAGCGCGCCGCCCAGGACGAGGCCGACGAGGCCGAGGCCGCGCGTCGCCGGATCGCTGCCCAGGCGAAGGCCGCCGCGGCCCGGGTCGAGGCTGCCCGCCAGGCC
>JAEWXC010000103.1 GCA_023396115.1 Actinomycetes bacterium
GTGCAGGGCCAGGGCCTTGACGTCGTCGGGGAACGAGCCGCGGATCCGCTCCACCTCGGCCGGCAGCGGCGCGTCGCCCATCACCGCGACCTCCTCGCCGATGTCCTTCATCAGCATCCGGACCGGCGCCGCGTCGCGCAGCACCATCACCAGATTCTCGCCGTGCGGCATGAACGCCAGGTCGTGGGCGAGCAGGCAGTGCACCACCGGGCGCAGGTAGGCGTCCAGGTACCTGCGCAACCAGGTGCGCGGCGCCAGCCCGGAGGCAGCGACCAGCGCGGTGGCGTAGGCGGCGCCGTCGTGGTCGCGGTGCAGCAGGGCGGCCATCGTGGCGGCCTTCTCATCGGCACCCAGGTGCGCGGCGGGGCTCTCCCGCCACAGCGCGGCGACCATCTTGCGGTACGGCGAGGGCTCCTCGAGGGCGTGGAACACGTCCCCGGTCCAGCCCACGGCGGCCAGCTCGCGCAGCACCCCGAACCCGCGGTCCTTCAGCTCGACGTCACCGGCGACCAGGTCGGCGACCCAGTCGTTGATCGCGGGGGTGGCGGCCATGTAGGCGGGGGAGAGGCCCCGCATGAAGCCCATGTTCTGGATCGACAGGGCCGTCTTCACGTAGTGCCGGGTGGGCTCGGAGGTGTTGAAGTACGTCCGGATCGACTGCTGCGGGCGCAGGTCGTCCTCGCCCTCACCGAGCAGCACCACGGCCCGGCGGGCCACGTCGGGTGCGAACGTCACGGCCAGCTTGTGCCGCCACTGCCACGGGTGCACCGGCACGAACCGGTAGTCGGCCGGGTCCAGCCCGAGGCCGGTCAGCACCGAGGTGAACCGGTCGACCTGCGCCTGCCCGAGTTCACCGGCATACAGGGTGGCCTCGTCGACCCCGCGGCCCAGCGACAGGTGCGACTCGTCGCGGCGGACCGCCACCCACAGCAGCCGCAGGTCCCGGCTGGTCTCCGGTGCCCACGCGGCGTGGTCGTCGACGGCGAAGCCGATCCGCCCGTTGTTGGCCACGAACCCTGGGTGCCCCTGACTCATCGCGCCCTCGACGCCCTGGTGGTCGGCGTCGACCAGGTCGGTGGCGCTGAGCCGCTGGTGCTCGAACTTCCAGCAGGCCGAGGCGGTGGTGGCGGCCAGCTCCTCCAGGTAGGTGGGCAGCAGGTGCGGCGGGATGCCGAGCACCGGGGCGAACTCCGCGACGAACGCCTGGGCGTCCACCGGGGCGTCGGCCCCCTCGGTGCGACGCACCAGGCTGGCCGGGTCCACCACCCAGTGCTCGAGGGCGAACCGGCGGGCGGTGAACGAGTAGGTGGAGCGGGGGCCGTGCAGCTCGAAGCCGACACCGCCGGTGGCGACGGGGGAGAGCAGCCGCTCGTGGCTGAACTCGGCGACGGCCTTGGCGACCAGCTCCCGGTGCGCGCGGTCGAGGTGCTCGGGGCGCAGGTGCGCGGCGCCGAACGCCTCCCGGGTGCAGACCGAGAGCATCGCGGTCTTGCCCGGCAGCGCGATCTCCCGGAGATCGGTGAACCCGGCGCGGGTGTTCTTGGCCCGGATCGCGGTGTTGCCCGCGTCCGGTTCGACCACGACCCGGCGGGTGCCGGGCTGGTCGAAGCAGTGCTCGAGCACCGCGGTGAAGACGGCGGTGGTGAACCCCGGGACCGGGTCCCCCTCGGGCGGGGCGACCAGCACGTGCATGCCCAGGTCGCCGGGGAGCAGGTCGGGCAGGTCGACCAGTCCGGCCAGCTCGCTGCGCGCCGGGTCGTAGGTCTCGCACAGGAAGGCGGGGGCGTCGTCGACCCGGCCCAGCCAGGCGTCGTGGTGGGGGTGCTCGGCGATGCGGGTGTACTCCGTCAGGACCTCCTCGGGGCTGGCCTGCGTCATGCCCCAGTGCCGGGACCGCGGGTGGGTCACCCAGCGGTGCAGGGTGTCGCGGTGCTCGGCGGGGTCGAGCGGTTCGATCGTGATCCTCACGAGGCCACCTCCGTGTCGTGCTGCGGGTGCCGGAACCGGTCGGGGACCCCGAACTCCTGGAACGCGATCTGCTTCTCCACGCTGTAGACCTCGCGGCCGGTCGCTGCGGCCAGGATCACCGAGTTGCGGTGGGCGCCCATGCCCAGGTCGGGGGCGACGAAGCCGTGGGTGTGCTCCTCGCCGTTCTGCACCCACACCTCCCGGTCGCCGGTGTCGACCGAGTACGTCGGCGAGGCCAGGTAGCGGCCACGCTCGTCGAGGCGGAGCCGGTCGCGGACCCCGGTCAGGAACTCCGGGACCTCGGAGCGGTAGCCGGTGGCCAGCACCACGGCGCTGGAGTGCAGCGTGTAGTCCTCGTCGGTCTCGGTGTGGTGCAGGCCGAGGCGGTAGCGGTCGCCGTCGGGTTCCAGCGCGGTCAGTTCGCTGGAGGTGAGCAGGGTGGTGTCGGCGGGTGCGGAGACCGAGCGGGTGTACAGCAGCTCGTGGATCGCGTCGACGGTCCCGGTCGAGATGCCCTTGTACAGGCCGCGCTGGGCGCCGAGGAGTCGCTCGCGGGTGGCGGCCGGGAGGCCCTGGAAGTGCGCGGAGTACTCCGGTGAGGTGAGTTCCAGGGTGAGCTTGGAGTACTCCATGGAGAAGAACCGCGGGCTCCGGGTGACCCAGGTCAGGTGATAGCCGTGGTCGGGCTGGGCGGTGAGCAGGTCGAGGTAGACCTCGGCGGCGGACTGGCCGCTGCCCACGACGGTGATCGAGTCCCGGGCGAGCAGTTCCTCGCGACGGTGCAGGTGGTCGGCGGCGTGCAGGACCGGACCGGCGGGTTCGGTCGCGGCGGCTGCGGTGGCACAGGTGGGAAGGTGGACGGGGGTGCCGGTGCCGAGCACGAGGCGGCGACCCCGGACCACCTGTCCGCCGGCGCAGGTGACCACGTAGCTCTCACCGTCGTGGTCGACCGCAGTGACCGCGTGGCCGAAGCGGACCCGGTCGGCGGCGGCGAGCTGGTCGGCGACCCAGCGGCAGTACTGGTTGTACTCGCGTCGCAGCGGGGCGAAGTTCTCCCGGATGTAGAACGGGTACAGCCGGCCGGTCTGCTTGAGGAAGTTGAGGAACGAGAACCGCGAGGTCGGGTCGGCCAGGGAGACCAGGTCGGCCAGGAACGGGACCTGGAGGGTGGCCTCGGGGAACAGCAGCCCGGGGTGCCAGTCGAAGGAGTCGCGGGCGTCGAGGAACACGCAGTTGAGGTCCTCGACGGGGTGGGCGAGGGCGGCCAGGCCGAGGTTGAAGGGCCCCAGGCCGATGCCGACGAGGTCGTGGATTCGGGTGGTGCTCATCGGGCGACCTCCAGGGCGGTGCGGCCGGTCTCGCGGATCTCCTCGACGATCTCCAGGACGCTGGCGAGCGTGGCGCGGGGGTTGAGCAGGGTCAGCTTGAGGTACTGGCGGCCGTCGACCTTGGTGGCCGCGACGACCGAGCGGCCCCGGCTCCACACGGCAGCACGGATCCGGCGGTTGAGCTCGTCGGTGGCCTCGTCGTCGAGGCCCTCGGGGGTGTAGCGGAAGACCACGGTGGACAGCTGCGAGGGCGGCGCCAGGTCGAGGTCGTCGAGGTCGCGGAGCCGGTGGTGCACCTGGCGGGCGAGGTCGATGACGGTGTCGAGGTAGGAGCCGACGAGGTCCGGCCCCATGACGCGGAGCGTGAGCCACAGCTTGAGCGCGTCGAAGCGGCGGGTGGTCTGCAGCGACTTGTCCACCTGGTTGGGGTTGGCCGAGTCGCGGGGGTTGAGGTAGTCGGCGTACCAGGCCGCGTGGGTCAGGGTGGTGCCGTCGCGGACCAGCAGGGCGCTGGAGGAGACCGGCTGGAACCAGGTCTTGTGGTAGTCGACGGTGACCGAGTCGGAGCGTTCGATCCCGTCGAGCAGGTGCCGGTGGGTGGGGGAGGCGAGCAGGCCCCCGCCGTAGGCGGCGTCGACGTGGAACCAGGCGTCGTGGGCCTGGCACAGGTCGGCGACCGGGTGCAGCGGGTCCACCATCCCGAAGTCGGTGGTGCCGGCGGTGGCGACCACGGCGATCGGGACCTGGCCAGCGGCGACGCAGCGGTCGAGCTGGTCGGCCAGGGCGGCGACGTCCATGCGCCGGTCGGGGCCGGTGGGGACGGCGATCGTGGCGTCGTCGAGCCCGAGCAGCCGGGCGGACTTGGCGATCGAGAAGTGGCTGTCGGCGGAGGTGAGGATCCGCATGGCGGTGGGTGCGACGCCACGTCGGTTGGCTTCGCCGCGGGCGAGCAGCAGAGCCTGGAGGTTCGACTGGCTGCCGCCGCTGGTGAAGATCCCGTCCCGGGTCGGCTCGGGGTATCCGACGCGACCGGCGGTCCAGTCGACCAGGTGACGCTCCATGAAGGTGCCGCCGACGGACTGGTCGAAGGTGTCCATCGAGGTGTTCACCGCCGAGAGGAGCAGCTCGGCCACCAGGGCCGGGATCACCACCGGGCAGTTCAGGTGCGCGGCGTACCGCTCGTCGTGGAACCAGACGGCGTCGTCGAGCCAGAGGTCGCGGACCTCGGCGAGCGCGGCCCCGGTGTCGCCCAGCGGGCGGTCCAGGTCGACGTCGGCCACGGGCTTCGCGGCCAGCTCGGGGGAGCGGCCGGTGGTCGGGCCGTCGACCCGGGTGAGCTGGTCCAGCAGCAGCCGGAGCCCGTCGGTGACGTCGTCGGCGTACTGGTGGGCGTTGTCGGGGTGGAACAGATGGCGCAGGGGTGGGGTGGACACGTGCTTGCCTCCCGAGAGAGTGAGTTAGGCAATGCATACTTAGGCAAGGGTTACCTTACTCGTCGTCCGTGGGGGCGGAAGGTGGGGTGGGGGTGAGCCCAGTCACGTGGGTGCAGGTGGGTGCGGACAGCGTGGTCATGACCTCGACCTGCCATGGCACCCGCGGAACCGGGCCCCCGGATGGCAGGCGGCCGGTCTGGGGGGACGGCCGACTGGCGACCGACTCGGACGACTCCTGGTCCGTCAGGCGCCGGACCGTTCCGCGTACCACTCGCGGGCGGCGACGACCGTTTCCTCGTCCTGGCGCGGCCTCATCCCGTCCGGGTGCGTGATCAGACGGTGCTTTCCGGCGGCGGCCAGAGCCAGGGCGCGGGCGGTGTCGGAGAGCTGGTCGTCATCGACGGTCTGGGTGATCCGGTGCCACCAGGACATGGTGTTGCCGACGGCGTAGTGCCACATCGGCTGGGCGGGGTCGGCGAGTGCGATCAGGTCGCGGGCGAGCACGTGCTCGCGGATGCCGAGGCTGCCGTCGTTGATGAGTGCGTCGAGGACCGCCTGGGGCGCGTGGCCGCTGAGTCGCGCCTGGGCCAGTGCCCACTGCTTCACCTGACCGGTGTCGTGCTGGCCGGACGCGGTGTGCCCGAGCAGCGGGACGATGTTCTCCTCGGTGGGCGCACCCAGCACGGTCATCAGGGCCAGCGGAGTCTTCCAGGTCCGCGAGGGCTTCTGCCACCACGTCAGCAGGGCCGCGGCCAACGGGTGCTCGAGCTCCTGGGCCAGACACGTCAGCACGACCAGTGGGTGGCGCCACTCGGTGTAGGTCGTCTCGTACTTCTTGGCCAGCTTCTTGCGCCACTGCGGGGCCAGGGCGTCGATGTCGTCGGCACTCGCCACCCCGTGGGCGTAGAGCAGTTCGAGGCAGAAGCCCAGGCCCTGCATCTCGGTGCGCGGGTCCGCGACCTGCGCCCGCAGCCACGCGGTCTTCGCCTCGTCGAGCTGGCGGTAGTTCTCCCAGTGAGGGGTGAGGAGCGACTCGCTGGTGGTCAGGTCCGGCCCGACCAGGACCGTCGGTGCCGGTGTCGCGGCGAAGCGGGCGAGGTCACGGTGGAGGTCGGCCACGGAGTAGTCGGACCTGATCACGGCGTCGGCCGGCTGTGAGTCGGCCCAGGCCCGTAGCTTGGCGATTGCGGGCTCGGCGCGGGCGGCGTACGTCGCGCGCAGGCGATCGGGAAGCCGTTCATCGAGGCTGTTGGTCAGCGTTCGCAGGGCCGCCGGCTGGTGAGCCGGGGAGGGATCGCCGAGGAGCTGGCTCTGCAGGCGTTGTGCGGTGATCGAGAACTCGTGCCACAGCGAGTCCGGGACGCCCGCCTGCTCCAGTTCGCTGGCTGCGGTGAGGATCGCGGGCAGGGGGTCGGTGACCGATTCCCCGACCCTCGCGGTCAACCATGCGCCGACCGCCTCCCGGTCCCCGGCGAACGTCGGCCCGCGCAGGAAGTCGACCGCGCGAGGGTCGGGAACACTCGCCACCACGCTGTAGACGTCGGCACCGATCTCGCTGGCCGCTGCCCACGCACTCTCGTCCTCGGTCCGGAGCATGGCGCGGAGCAGGGGCTGCCACCCCTCGACCACTGTGAGTCGGCCGGTGTGCTCGCTCAGCCAGCGAGCACCCAGAGCTCGGGCGTCCTCGGGGGACACTGCATCGCGAAGCTCCAGAGCCCGGACTGCCCCGGTGAGGGACTCGAGCCGACCGCCTGCGTCGATCCGGGCCTGCAGCCAGGCTGTCTCTGCCTCGGTGAGGGGCGGATACGTCCATCGCGAGACACTGCGGCTGACCGGTGCCGTGAGCCGCTCGAGCAACTTGCGGCTCCCGACGGCGTCGTCGGGAGCCGGCAGCCCGTCGGGGTCGTGGGCGGTGACCTTGTCCAGCTCAAAGGCTCCGTGCGGACCGTGGTCGATGATCGTGAAGCCGTCAGGACCGGAACCGAGCCCGGCCCGCACCGTCGCGTGGTCCCCACCCCAGTGGATCAGCAGGGGACCGACGTACTGTCCCCGCTTCGGAAAGGCACGTTCATGGGACTGCCAGTGCCAGAAGGCGAAGCTGTCGGGGACCGGGCCGCCCACCTGCTCGGCGAGTTCGGCGTGGTCATCGTGCCCGTCGGACTGGGTGTACCGGTCACGGATGGGCGGAGCCAACGCCACGAAGGTCTCGTCGCCGAGTCCCTTCCACCACTCCAGGATGATCGCCGTGTCGCTGCGGGCTGCCATGGTTCCTACCTCTCCGAACCGGGCGGACCGAAACGTCCGAGGTCGACCTCGACTCGCCGATGAAGGTCACCCGCGCCGCCTCAGCCGGTTGTGAAGTTGACGGCTCCTCCGGTCATCTCGCAGAGGCGTGCGAGATGGAGCTCCTTGGCCTTGGTCCAGACGTTCTTCTTCAGGACCCACGTGCCTGCACGCGTCACGATCGGCTGTTCGACAAACCAGTGCCCGCGTGTGCCAGTCACCTGGGCGGCGGCCATCGCGGACCAGAGTTCGTCCCCCGACAGTCGGCCGGCGACGTAGGCGAGGTTCGCTGCTCCGATGGTGGCGCGCACGTCATTCGGCGCGACGCCTTGGCCGATGACCGCAGCCACGACTCCGATTGCCAACTGGGTCCGCTTGGTCGGGCGGGTGGTTCCGTGAGGCGTTGTCAAGCAGAAGGACAGCGGCGAGGAGTCTCCGATGCTCGACTTCGCTTTCGTCGGTGACTTCACCATCGCCGGCGACGGGGTGTTCTCGGAGATGCGGGCTTCGAGGGCCGCACGGGCGAAAGGCTCCAGGTGTTGGCGCAGGTGGACCTTCCCCTCATCTGTCACCTCGGGAAGCGATGCCTTGTACTTGGGCGGAGACACCTGGATCCGCACGGTGCCCGGGTTGTCCACGAGCGTGTTCACCGCGTCCCAGACGCTGGTGTGCCAGCCACGGACCTTGTGGTGGAAGTCAGGGGTGGCGGTGAACCAGTTCACCAGCCCGTGCTCCTCCTCGGTCAGGTCCGGGTTGAGAGGCTCACCGAAGGACCTCCAGATGCCGTCAACGATGCCCTCGAGCGGTTCGACGATGGGGGCGTGCCGGTACAACGCCCAGGAGATTGCTCGGGCCTCCTGCTGGAACAGGCTCGGGGTGTCGAGTTCTCCCTTGTCGGTCAGTTTCGCGATGGCCGCTGGCAGCCACACCAGGTTGCCGACGAAGCTGTTGGTCAGCGGGTCCTTGGCCGAGCCAGCCAGGTGAGCCGCCCACCATCCCTTGTCGAGCCCTTTGCTGCCGAACCAAGCCGGCTTCCCGCGCCAGTTGACCTTCAAGGAGCGCTTGAGGTTGCCGATGGGCGCGTTGTCGCTACGACGCCAGCCCTTCTCCGGGTGCGCTGTTTCGAGCAGATGCTTGTTCTCGGCCTTGGAAAGGGTGTTGTCCCGGATGATCCAGGGCAGCAGGACGGGCCAGTTCGTGTAGACGTCCGGGGGCATCCAGACGCCGCAGTTGAGAATGATGAGTCGAGCCGCTTGTCGCTGGCGCTGGTCGAAGGCCAGCACCTTGTTGAGACTCTGGTCGAGGGCCGTCTCGCCCTTGATGCCGGTACCGGACCCCGCCGGCTTCATCTTGTGCATGCCAACCCCCAACGTTCGCGGCTTCTGCGTCATCCTGACGCAAACCGGAGAGCATGGCATCCGTTCCACGCACCTGAGTGGGTGCTGGTGACACGGCCAGCGGCTCGAACGTGATGCTCCGGGAGAGACGGATTCGCCACTGGTTCTCCATCTACGGTGAGCTGAACCTCCTACCTGTCGGGATAGGTTGGGTGTCTCGACCTCGAGCAATCGCCCGTGGGGAGCACTGCGCCAGAGTGAGGCGTCAGGCGAACGCCCCGGCTCCTCCGCAGCCCAGTCGGCCGAACTGCGTGAAGCGAAGAAGCGGATCAAGACCCTCGAACAAGAGGTCGAAGTCCTGCGGCGGGCCGCGGCCTACTTCTCCCAGGCCCATCTGCCGGGAAAATGAGTTACCCGCTCGTCCGCGACCTGGCTGCTGACGGGATCCCCGTCACGGTGACGTGTCGGGTGCTCAAGATCGCCCGCCAGCCCTACTACCGCTGGCTCCAGACC
>JAEWXC010000086.1 GCA_023396115.1 Actinomycetes bacterium
GTCGTGGGCCGCGGGCCGCGCGGCCGGGTCGTACCAGCCCGGGGTGCCGGGGGCCGGAGCGCCGGACTGGCCGGTGGGGCCGTGCTGACCGGACGGACCGGCCTGACCGGACTGGCCGGTGGGGCCGGACTGGGGGCTGCGGGGAGCCGCACCGGCGCGCAGCTCCTCGGCGCGGATCGGCTCGGTGGGGTGGTCGGCGCTGGTCGGCTGCTGCTCGTCCCGGCCGGGGTAACGGTCCTCGTCGTTCATGTCCTTCACTGTGCTCAGCGAGTCTGTGAACCCGCTGAGACTGCGCTGGGCGCTCGCGAAGAACTCCCGGACGGTCAGCGGCGGCTCTCGCGGGCGTCGTGGACCACCCGGCCGGCCACGACGGTGGCCACGCACTGCAGCGTGGCGGGGTCGAGCAGGGCCAGGTCGCCACGTGCCCCGGGACGCAGGTGACCCCGGCTGGTGTCGCCCAGGATCCGGGCCGGCACGGTGGTCGCGGCCCCGACCGCCTCGGCGGTGCTGCACCCGGTGGTCGCGCGCAGCACTCCCAGGCAGTCGGCCAACGACGAGGCGCTCCCGGCCAGGGTGCCGTCGGCCAGCCGGACGGCGCCGTCGGCGACGGTCACCTCCAGCTCACCGAGCCGGTTCGGCCCGTCCCCGACGCCCAGTGCGGCGGTGGTGTCGGAGACCGCCCAGAACCGCTCCGGGCCCAGCGCCTGCCACGCCAGCCGGAGCACGTGCGGGTCCAGGTGGTGGCCGTCGGCGATGACCCCGACCACCAGCCGCGGATCACCCAGCGCCACCCCGGCCAGCCCCGGCACCCGCCCGGCCACGCCGGACATGGCGTTGAACAGGTGGGTGACCGTGCGGGCGCCGGCGTCGACGGCGGCCAGGGCCTGCTCGGCGGTGGCTTCGCTGTGCCCCAGCGACACGACCACCCCGTCGGCGGCGAGCTGCGCCACGAGCGGGACCGCCCCGGGCAGCTCGGGAGCCAGGGTCACCAGGACGGTGCCGGGCGGGGCGACCTCCTCGGCGGTGCCGGGGGTGCGCAGCCATCGGGCGCTGTGCGCACCCTTGCGGGCCTCGGCGAGCAGTGGCCCCTCCAGGTGCAGCCCCAGCGGCGCCGCGGCCCCCGGGTCGGGCCTCGCGTGCGCGGCGGCGAGTGCGGCCGAGGCCGCGAGCCGGGTCTCGGCCCGGGAGGTGACCACGGTCGGCAACCAGGCGGTCACGCCGTGCCGGACCAGTTCCCGGCCGACCTCGCCGAGCCGGTCCGGCGTGGCGGTCACGTCCACCCCACCGGCGCCGTTGACCTGCAGGTCCAGCAGGCCCGGCGCCACCAGCAGCCCGTTGGCCGGCAGCACCCCCGCCCCCGCGGCAGCCGTGGGGGACACCAGGCCGTCGGTGACGTGGACCTCGACCGGGCGCCCGTGGACGTCGGTGCCGCCCAGGACGCTCAGGTGCACGGCGTCTCCCGGTGCAGCACCGTGACGGTGTCGCCACGGCGGACCTCGCCGTCGGCCAGGACTCGGGCGTTCAACCCGCGCAGCCGCAGCTCGCGGCCCTGGGCGGAGTTCACGAACGCGGTGGCGTCGGGGCCGAACCGGGTCACGAACTTCGCGCAGCCGTTGTGCGGCTTGGTGCTGACCTCCAGCACCAGCGAGCTCCCCACCGCGAGCCTGCTGCCGGCGGGCAGGTTGGCGTGGCTGAGGTCCAGGTCCACGTGGAGCTGGTCCCCGGCCTCGGCGCGGTCGGCGTCGGAGTCGGCCAGCAGTCCGATCATCCGGGAACTCATCACCGTCACCTGGGCGGCCAGGTGACGCCCGTCGGCGATCAACCGGGCCCGGGCCCGCTCGAGCCAGGTGTCACCGACGAGACCGTCGGCGCGGGTCACCCGGGCCGTCTCCAGCACCTCGCGGGCCAGCGAGGCGGGACGTCGGGTCAGCAGGGTCACGGGCCCGGAGTCGCGAGGAGCCCCGCGCAGGAACTCGAGCTGCTGCTCGAGCACCGCACGGGGCTCCTGCGACACGTGACGGGGTTCGCCCACCACGTGGTGGCCTCAGGCCCAGCGCTGGGCGGCCGGGGTGAAGGTCAGCGTCCGGTCGCCGGTGTAGATCTGCTTCGGACGGGCGATCTTCTGCTCCGAGTCGGTGATCAGCTCGTTCCACTGCGCCAGCCAGCCGGGGGTCCGGCCGATGGCGAAGAGGACGGTGAACATCTCCGGCGGGAACTGGAAGGCCTCGTAGATCAGACCCGAGTAGAAGTCCACGTTGGGGTAGAGCTTCCGCTTGACGAAGTACTCGTCCTCGAGCGCGATCTTCTCCAGCTCCTGGGCGATCTCCAGCAGCGGGTTGACCCCGGTGACCTCGAAGACGTCCTCGCAGGCCTTCTTGATCAGCTTGGCGCGCGGGTCGTAGTTCTTGTAGACCCGGTGGCCGAAGCCCATCAGGCGCTCGTTGCCGTTCTTCACGCCCTCGATGAAGGCGGGGATGTTCTCCTTGGAACCGATGCGCTTGAGCATCCGCAGCACGGCCTCGTTGGCGCCACCGTGCAGCGGGCCGTAGAGGGCGCCGATGCCGGCGGAGACGGCCGAGTACGGGTCGACCTCGGAGGAACCGACCGAGCGGACCGCGTTGGTCGAGCAGTTCTGCTCGTGGTCGGCGTGCAGGATGAACAGCACGTCGAGGGCCTTGACCAGGCGCGGGTCCGCCTCGAACTTCTTCTCGCTCATCTTGAAGAGCATGGAGAGGAAGTTCTCGGTGTAGCTGAGGTCGTTGTCGGGGTAGACGAACGGCTTGCCCTGCGCGTGCCGGAACGACCAGGCGCCCAGCGTCGGCATCTTGGCGATGAGGCGCACCATCTGCATGTGGCGGTTCTCGGCGTCCTTGATGTTGCGCGCGTCGGGGTAGAACGTCGACAGGGCGCCGACGGAGGCCATCAGCATGCCCATCGGGTGTGCGTCGTAGCGGAAGCCCTCCATGAAGGTCTTCACGTTCTCGTGCACGAAGGTGTGGTACGTGATCTCGTGAACCCAGGCGTCGTACTCGGCCTTGGTCGGGAGCGCACCGTGGATCAGGAGGTACGCGACCTCCATGAAGTTGGAGTGCTCCGCGAGCTGCTCGATCGGGTAGCCCCGGTACTCGAGGATGCCCTTGTCGCCGTCGATGTAGGTGACGGCACTGCGGCAGGACGCGGTGTTCACGAATCCGGGGTCATAGGTCGCCAGCCCGGGCTGGTCCACGTCGAACTTGATCTGCCCCAGGTCAGCGGCCTTGATCGTGTTGTCGGTGATCGGGACTTCGTACTCCGTGCCGGTCCGGTTGTCGCGGATGGTCAGGGAGTGGGAGTTGGCCGCTGCGTCGGTCACGTCGGCTCCTCGTTGAGACGATATCGGGATGTCATTCGCCCTCCCAACCTAGTCGGCCCCGGCGGAGGGCGTGAACCCGGCCACCGGATTTGGACCGCTGCAGGCGCGGGCCGTAGTATCAACGGCTGCGTCTCCTGCCGTGTCCGCTCCTCGCTCGGAGCGGGTGCAGACCCGGCGCGGCCCCCCTGCGGAGTCGACCCGGGCAGTGTTCGTCAGAAGACGCGCTCCACCACCTGGCCGGACACCTCCGGCGAGGTACTACGAACGAGTGAGGATCCAGAGCCGTGCGTACGTACGCCCCGAAGCCCGCTGACATCCAGCGCGAGTGGCTCGTCATTGACGCCGAGGACGTTGTCCTGGGCCGACTGGCCGTCCAGACCGCGAACCTGCTGCGCGGCAAGCACAAGCCGCAGTTCGCCCCGAACGTCGACACCGGTGACTTCGTCATCATCGTCAACGCGGAGAAGGTTGCCCTGTCCGGCAACAAGAAGACCACCAAGATGGCCTACCGCCACTCCGGTTACCCGGGCGGCCTCTCGGCCACCCCGTTCGGTGACCTCCTCGAGAAGGACGCCCGCAAGGCGATCGAGAAGGCTGTGTGGGGCATGCTCCCGAAGAACAAGCTCGGCCGCCAGATGCTGAAGAAGCTGAAGGTCTACGCCGGTCCCGAGCACCCCCACGCGGCCCAGAAGGCCACGCCGTTCGAGATCACCCAGATCTCCCAGTAATCGTTTCGGAAAGTCGAAGAGGATTCATCGTGGCTGACGCAGTCGAGAACACCGAGGTCGAGGAGACCTTCGAGACCAACGAGCAGGGCATCGCCTACAGCTCCGAGAGCGCGCCGTCGGCTGACGCGCCGCTCAAGCCCGCGACCATCGCCCCCGCTGCGGCCACCGGCCGTCGCAAGGAGGCCGTGGCCCGTGTGCGCATCGTCCCGGGTACGGGCGAGTGGACCGTCAACGGTCGCACCCTGGACAACTACTTCCCGAACAAGCTGCACCAGCAGGTCGTCAACGAGCCCTTCGTGACCACCCAGCTGGAGGGCCGCTTCGACGTGATCGCCCGCATCCACGGCGGCGGCATCACCGGCCAGGCCGGCGCGCTGCGCCTGGGCGTGGCCCGTGCGCTGAACGCGGTCGACGTCGAGGCGAACCGCCCGAGCCTGAAGTCCGCTGGTCTGCTGACCCGCGACGCCCGCGTCATCGAGCGCAAGAAGGCCGGTCTCAAGAAGGCCCGCAAGGCCTCGCAGTTCAGCAAGCGCTGATCGCACCCGCACCACACGCACACCCCGTTCCGGCCTCGGCCGGGGCGGGGTGTCGTCGTTCTCCGGGACCCGCTGTTCGGTGTGGTCGGACCGCGCCGATCGCGTACTGTGGCCCCTCGTGGCATCTCTCTTCGGAACCGACGGCGTGCGGGGGCTGGCGAACGGCTCCCTGACCGCCGAACTCACCCTGGACCTGTCCGTCGCCGCCGCCCACGTGCTGGCTGATCGCGGCGAGTTCACCGGTCACCGGCCGCTGGCCGTGGTCGGTCGGGACACCCGGATCTCGGGCCAGTTCCTGGAGGCCGCGGTGGTCGCCGGACTCGCCTCCGCGGGTGTCGACGTGGCGCTGCTGGGCGTGCTGCCCACGCCGGGGGTCGCCTACCTGACTGAGAAGCTCGGTGCCGACCTGGGGGTCGTCCTCTCCGCCTCGCACAACCCGATGCCCGACAACGGGATCAAGTTCCTGGCCCGCGGCGGAGTCAAGCTCGACGACTCCGTCGAGGCGGCCATCGAGGAGCGTCTCGAGGAGCCGTGGGAGCGGCCCACCGGCGGCGACGTCGGGCGGATCTGGTCCTACGAGCTCGCCGGCGCCGACTACGCCGAGCACCTGGTGGAGACCCTGGTCCAGCCGTTG
Organism: Actinomycetes bacterium; assembly: GCA_023396115.1. Lineage (GTDB taxonomy): Bacteria > Actinomycetota > Actinomycetes > Propionibacteriales > Nocardioidaceae > Nocardioides. The sequence goes on from JAEWXC010000086.1 coordinate 5,251, forward strand.
GCCGGGCTCCGCGTGGTGCTCGACTGCGCCGAGGGTGCCGCCTCGGTGGTCGGCCCGGCCGCGCTGCGCGCCGCCGGGGCGGAGGTGGTCGAGCTGCACACCGACCCCGACGGCCTCAACATCAACGAGAACTGCGGGTCCACCCACCTCGACGACCTGCGGGCCGCGGTGGTGGCCGAGGGCGCCGACGCGGGGTTCGCCCTCGACGGGGACGCCGACCGGTGCCTGGCCGTCGACGCCTCCGGCACGGTCGTGGACGGCGACCAGATCCTGGCCGTGCTGGCGTTGTCGCTGCGCGAGCAGGGCCGGCTGTCCGACGACACCGTCGTGGTCACCGTGATGAGCAACCTGGGGTTCGTCCAGGCGATGGAGTCGGCCGGGGTGAAGGTGCACAGCACCAAGGTCGGCGACCGCTACGTCCTGGAGGGCATGCGCGAGGGCGGCTTCTCGCTCGGCGGGGAGCAGTCCGGGCACGTGATCATGTCCGAGCACGCCACCACCGGGGACGGTCTGCTGACCGCGCTGCACCTGATGGAGCGGATGGCGGCCACGGGCCGACCCCTGGCCGAGCTGGCCGGAGTGATGACCCGGCTGCCGCAGGTGCTGGTCAACGTCGCTGGGGTCGACCGGGCACGCACCGGCACCGACACCGGGCTGGCCGAGGCCGTGGCCGCGGAGGAGGACGCCCTCGCCGGCCGGGGCCGGGTGCTGCTGCGCCCCTCGGGCACCGAGCCGCTGGGGCGGGTGATGGTCGAGGCGCCGACGGCCGACGAGGCGGAGGCCGTGGCCGGCCGGCTGGCCGACGTGGTGCGCGAGCGCCTCGCCCTCTGAGCCGGGCTCAGGACTCGTCGGCCGCCAGGCTGATCGACAGCGAGTTGATGCAGTAGCGGTCCCCGGTCGGGGTGCCGTACCCGTCGGGGAAGACATGACCCAGGTGCGAGCCGCAGTTGCTGCAGCGCACCTCCACCCGCTTCATCCCGTGCGAGGTGTCCTCGAGGTACTCGATGGTGTCGGTGATCGGCTGGTAGAACGACGGCCAGCCGCACCCGGAGTGGAACTTGGTCTCGCTGCGGAACAGCTCGTGGCCGCACGCGCGGCACGCGTAGACGCCGATGGTCTCGGTGTCGGTGTACTCCCCGGTGAACGCACGCTCGGTGCCCGCCTCCCGGAGCACGTGGTACTCCTCCGGCGTGAGTTGCGCGCGCCACTCGGCGTCGCTCTTGCTGACCTCGTAACCCATGGGCACTAGCGTACGAGCATGGCGAAGGCACGCGAGGCGTACGTGGCGGTCGGCGGGCGTGAGGTGCGCGTCTCGAGCCCGGACCGGGTCATCTACACCGCCACCGAGCACACCGCCGAGGTCACCAAGCTGATGGTGGCCCAGTACGTCGCCGACGTCTCCACCCCGCTGATGCGGGCGCTGGGGGAGCGGCCGACCGCGATGGAGCGCTGGCCCGACGGGTGGCGTGAGGGCATGAAGCTGGCCACCGGCCCCGGCGACCGCAACGCCGACGGCTTCTACCAGAAGCGGGTGCCTCGCGGCGCCCCCGACTACCTGGAGACGGTGCCGGTCACGTTCCCCTCGGGGCGCACCGCGGAGGAGATGTGCCCCACCGAGCCGGCCGTCCCGGTCTGGGCGGCCCAGATGGGCACGCTCACTTTCCACCCGTGGCCGGTGCGCCGCGCCGACACCGACCACCCCGACGAGTTGCGCATCGACCTGGACCCGCAGCCCGGCACCACCTTCACCGACACCGTCCGGGTGGCCGGGGTGGCCCGCGAGCTGCTCGACGACCTGGGCATGCGGGGCTACGCGAAGACGTCGGGCAACCGGGGCGTGCACGTCTACGTCCGGATCCGCCCGGAGTGGGAGTTCGTCGACCTGCGGCACGCCGCGATCGCGTTCGGCCGGGAGCTGGAGAAGCGCGACGACCAGGTCACCACCGCGTGGTGGAAGGAGGAGCGCGGGGAGCGGATCTTCGTCGACTACAACCAGAACACCCGCGACCGCACCATCGCCTCGGCCTGGTCGCTGCGGCCACGCCCCGGGGCGCCGGTCTCCACCCCGGTGACCTGGGAGGAGCTGACCACCCTCACCGACCCGACCGCGTTCAACCTGTTCACCGTGCCGGAGCGGCTCGCCGACGGTGACCCGTGGGAGGTGATGGACGAGGTCGCCCACGACCTGACCCCGCTGCTGGACCTGTGGGAGCAGCACCCGGTCGAGCTGAACTACCCGCCCGACCACCCCAAGATGCCCGGCGAGCCGCCGCGGGTGCAGCCGTCCAAGAAGGTCGAGTCCCACTGGGACGCCGACGGGAACCGGATCGCCGACTGAGCACCGGCCCGGGACGGAGCCCCAATCCACCGATCTCACTGCTGCTGCGCGACCCCATCCGGGCACATTGGCCGCGTTGCCGAAGCTCTACGGGCCACCAACACGCCCTCGCTCCGCCGCTGTGCTCGGCGACGACGTCGGCCGAGGCGGAGTAGTCCACCAGGTCCAGGGCCGCCACCGCAGACGTCAGCGGGACCAGGGTGAACTGCTCGTCGAGCACGGCCGGCCCGTCCGGCACGGCGCCGGGCGGGACCAGCCGGGACCGCTCAGAGGCCGCTGACACCCTCGCCGCCGCCGGCCTGCTCGTCGAAGTTCTCGTGCTCGAGCAGGTGCAGCACCGGCACCCCGAGCTTGCGGCGGGCCTGCGAGGTCCAGTCGACGTGGAAGAACTCCGCGACCACGTGCGGGCTGGTCACCACGATCGTCTCCCGGGCGTCGACCTCCTTGACCTTCTCGGCCAGGGCGTCGATCACCGACCCGGCCACGACCTGGCCCTGGGCGGTGGCCCCGCGGGCGCGCAGGTGGGCACACGAGTTGGTCAGCGCCTCCTTGGACCGCTCCTCGCACTCGGTGCGCACGGCCTCCAGGTCCACGTCGTTGAGCGCCATCGCGGGGGAGGCCAGCGCCTCGCCGGTGGCCAACGAGCCCATCGCCGCCTCGATCCGGGCCGCGGCGTCCTCCAGCGGCACCAGCACGTGGTAGACGACCTGGTCGGCGATCTCGTCGTGCAGGCCGTGCACCTGGGCGGCGTCGGCCTCGGTCAGCTCGTGCTCGAGGAGGATCGCGACGTCGTAGGTCCCGATGCCGTCGTTGATGTCGTCGGTCATGGTGTGCTCCTTCAGGGCCTGGGTCAGGGGGTCGGGGGTGGTCACTTGCCGCCGAGGATGGCGGCCAGGTCGTAGGAGACGGGCTCCTCGAGCTGGGAGTAGTCACACGAGGCGGGCTCCCGGTCGGGGCGCCACCGCTTGAACTGGGCAGTGTGTCGGAATCGGCGGCCCTCCATGTGGTCGTACTTCACCTCCAGCACCCGCTCGGGGCGCAGCGGCGTGAAGCTCAGGTCCTTCCCGGCGCTCCACCGGCTCTGCGTGCCGGGGACCCGCGACGGGTTGGCGGTCAGGAACTCCGCCCAGTGTCCCCACGGGTGGTCGGCGATGTCGCAGACCAGCGGCTGCAGCTCGGCGATCAGCTCCGCTCGGCGGGCGGCGGTGAAGGAGGCGCTGACCCCGACGTGGGCCAGGTTGCCCTCCTCGTCGTGCAGCCCCAGCAGCAGGCTGCCGAGCAGCGGGTTCTCCGGGGTCGAGGTCTTGTGCTCGCGGTAGCCGGCGACCACCACGTCGGCGGTGCGCTCGTGCTTGACCTTCACCATCGTCCGGCCGTTGGGCGAGTAGACCGCGTCCAGCGGCTTGGCCATCACCCCGTCCAGCCCGGCACCCTCGAACTGGGTGAACCACTGCTCGGCGGTGCCCGGGTCGGTGGTGGTGCGGGTCAGGAAGCAGGGGCCGCGCAGCCCGGTCAGGGCCTGCTCGAGCGCGGCCCGCCGCTCGGAGAACGGTCGGTCCAGGTAGGAGTCGTCGCCCAGGGCGAGCAGGTCGAACGCGACGAATCCGGCCGGGGTCTCCGCGGACAGCTTCTCGACCCGCGACGCGGCGGGGTGGATCCGCTCCTGCAGCACCTCGAACTCCAGCCGGGCCCCGATCGCCACGAACACCTCCCCGTCCAGGACGCACCGCTCGGGCAGCTGCTCACGGGCGGCGGCGACGATCTCGGGGAAGTAGCGGGTCAACGGCTTGGTGTTGCGGCTGGTGAGCTCGACGGTGTCGCCGTCCTTGAAGACCAGGCACCGGAACCCGTCCCACTTCGGCTCGAAGGAGTACCCGCCGCCGGTCGGCACGCCCTTGGCGGCCTTGGCCAGCATCGGCTGCACGGGTGGCATCACCGGGAGGTCCATGTCTCCAGCCTAGTCAGGTGGAGGACCGGTGTGCCGAACCGGACACGGCCCTCTACGCTGGTGCCGTCGTCGGCGCGCCGACGACCTTCCCCAGTTGGTCTGCCGGCAGGGCCCGCCTGACTTTGAATCAGGACTAGCGACGTAGGTTCGACTCCTACCTGGGGAGCTGGACGGTCCCGGGACGCGTCGGGCCACAGCGCTAGCGTGCGACCCATGACGCTTCCCTTCGACGGTCGCACCGTCCTGGTCACCGGCGCCTCCTCCGGGCTGGGCGCCGCCTGCGTGCGCCGCTTCGCCGCCGGAGGGGCGCACGTGCACGCCGCCTCCCGCAACACCGACGCCCTGGCCGAGCTCGCCGCGAGCTGCGCGGACCTGCCCGGGCGGGTCACGCACTCCTTCCTCGACGTCGCCGACGCCGCCTCCTGCCGCGCCGCCGTGGCCGCCGCCGTCGCCGAGGGCGGGCGCCTGGACGTGCTGGTCAACAACGCCGGACGGCACGACTTCCGGCTCACCGCCGAGGTGACCGAGGAGCAGTGGGCCCACGACCTGGCGGTCAACCTGTCCGGGGCGTTCTTCAGCAGCCAGGCGGCCCTGCCGCACCTGCTGGAGAGCTCGGGCAACATCGTCAACGTCGCCTCCGTGGCCGGGAAGGTGGGGGAGGCCTACTCGGCCGCCTACACCGCGGCCAAGCACGGCGTCGTCGGCCTCACCAAGGCACTGGCCGTGGAGCACCTCAAGAGCCCGGTCCGGGTCAACTGCGTCTGCCCCGGCGGGATGGACACCCCGCAGGTGCACACCATCGAGGTACCCGAGGGGGCCGACTTCGACCTGGTGATGCGGGTCTCCGCCACCCGGGGGTTCATGCAGGCCGACCAGGTCGCGGCCGTCGTGGCGTTCCTGGCCTCCGACGACGCCGCCGCCGTGCACGGGGCCGTCCAGGTGGTCGACCACGGGCACCTCGCCGGGTGAAGGAACGCCGGACCCGTTCGCCCCGCCCCGCCGCGCCACGTACATTCGACCCCGCAGTTCGTGGACCTCGACCGAACGGAGACCCCGTGCCCCAGGACCTGACCGTCATCGTGCTCGCTGCCGGTGGTGGCACCCGGATGAAGTCCAAGACCATGAAGGTGCTGCACCCGATCGCGGGGCGCTCCATGGTCGGGCACGTCCTGCACGCCGTCTCCGCGATGCAGCCGCAGCGCATCGTCGCGGTCATCGGCACCCAGCGTGAGCAGGTCGGTCCGCACATCACCTCGCTGGTCCCGGACGCGGTGCTCGCCGTGCAGGAGACCCAGGACGGCACCGGGCACGCGGTCCGGGTCGCGCTGGAGCAGGTGGGCGAGGTGCACGGCACCGTCGTGGTGGTCACCGGCGACACCCCGCTGCTGGAGGGCTCCAGCCTGGCCGCCTTCGCCGCCGAGCACGAGGCCGCCCAACGGGCCGTCTCGATCCTGTCCGGTCGGGTCCCGCGCCCCTTCGGCTACGGCCGGATCGTGCGCGACGAGATCGGCGACGTGCTCGGCATCGTGGAGGAGAAGGACGCCACCGACGACCAGCGCCGCATTGACGAGATCAACTCCGGCATCCTGGCCTTCGACGCCGAGTTCCTGCGCTCCGCGCTGCCGCGGCTGGGCAACGACAACGCCAACGGCGAGTACTACCTGACCGAGACCGTGCAGATCGCGCGCGAGGACGGGCTCACCGTCGGCGCACACCTGGTCGACGACGTCGAGCAGACCGAGGGCGCCAACGACCGCGCCCAGCTCGCCGCCCTGGGACGCAAGCTCAACGACCGCATCGTCACCGCCTGGATGAAGGAGGGCGTGACGGTGATGGACCCGGCCACCACCTGGATCGAGGCCGACGTGGTCCTGTCCCGCGACGTCACCCTCCTGCCCGGCACCCAGCTGCTCGGCGCGACCGTCATCGGCGAGGACGCCGTGGTCGGCCCCGACACCACGCTCAAGGACTGCGAGGTGGGCGAGGGTGCCCGCGTGGTCCGCAGCCACGGGGAGCTGGCCGTGGTCGGCGCCGGCGCCCAGGTCGGGCCGTTCTCCTACCTGCGGCCCGGCACCACGCTGGGGACCGAGGGCAAGATCGGCGCCTTCGTGGAGACCAAGAACGCCGTCATCGGCGCCGGGTCCAAGGTGCCGCACCTGTCCTACGTCGGCGACGCCGAGATCGGGGAGGGCACCAACATCGGGGCCGGCACGATCTTCGCCAACTACGACGGCACCGCCAAGCACCGCACCACCGTCGGTGACGGGGCCCGGACCGGGTCCAACAACACCTTCGTGGCGCCGGTGCACATCGGCGACGGGGCGATGACCGGCGGCGGCACCGTGGTCCGCGAGGACGTCCCGGACGGCGCGCTGGCGGTCAACGACACCCGGCAGCGCACGATCGAGGGCCACGCCGCGCGGCGCCGGGGCCAGGGCTGAGACCCCGTCGGGTCCACGACAGGCGCCGGCACGTGTGACGGTCGTGACACCAGCGCGCAGATGCTGGACCCCGGGTTGGACACGGGGGTCATCTGCGCCAGAATCAGGCGTACGCCGCACCCCCACTCGAGGAGCCCCCTGACGTGAGCGGAATGAAGAAGGCCACCGAGAAGAACCTGATGGTCTTCAGCGGTCGGGCACACCCCGCCCTGGCCGAGGAGGTCGCCGACCTGCTGGGCAGCGGCCTGGTCCCGCAGTCGGCCTACGAGTTCGCCAACGGCGAGCTCTACGTCCGGTTCGAGGAATCCGTCCGCGGCTCCGACGCCTTCGTGATCCAGTCGCACACCGCGCCGATCAACGAGTGGATCATGGAGCACCTGATCATGGTCGACGCGCTCAAGCGCGCCTCGGCCAAGCGGATCACCGTGGTCATGCCGTTCTACGGCTACAGCCGCCAGGACAAGAAGCACCGTGGTCGTGAGCCGATCTCGGCCCGCCTGGTCGCCGACCTGTTCAAGACCGCCGGCGCCAACCGCCTGATCACCGTCGACCTGCACGCCGACCAGATCCAGGGCTTCTTCGACGGCCCGGTGGACCACCTGATGGCGCTGCCGATTCTCACCGACTACGTCAAGCAGAAGTACGGCGACCAGCCGCTGGCCGTCGTCTCCCCGGACGCGGGTCGGATCAAGGTCGCCGAGCGCTGGTCGGCCCGTCTGGACGGCGCCCCGCTGGCGTTCATCCACAAGACGCGCCGCACCGACGTGGCCAACGAGGTCGTCGCCAACCGCGTCGTGGGTGACGTCTCGGGCCGCATCTGCGTGCTCACCGACGACATGATCGACACCGGCGGCACCATCGTGAAGGCCGCCGAGGCGTGCATGGAGGCCGGTGCGGCAGGCGTCATCATCGCTGCCACCCACGCGATCCTCTCCGACCCCGCCACCGAGCGGCTCAAGAACTCCCCGGCCATCGAGGTGGTGCTCACCAACACCATCCCGATCCCCGCCGAGAAGCAGTTCGACAAGATGACCGTCCTCTCGATCGCCCCGCTGCTGGCCCGTGCCATCCGCGAGGTCTTCGAGGACGGGTCGGTTACCAGCCTCTTCGACGGCCAGGCCTGATCGACGCCACCTGGCGGAGCGTCGCCGGCGTTGTCGGACCTTGACGATCCGCTTCGCTCGGAGATCGCCTGCGGTCCTCCGCCTTGGCGCCGCACGCGCCAGGTGACGTCGGCGCCTTGTCGCTGACCGGGCACTTGTGTGGCGCTGACCGGGCACTTGTGCGGGCAGGTCTTCCGCGGTGTTCGGGCACCTCCCGCACCCGTCGGCGCCTGTGAAGGAGCGCCGGACACCGCGTTACATGCGGTGGGGGAGGGGTGTCAGGAGCCGGTGCTGCGGGCGGCGAGGGCCTCGGCCGCCCGGGCCACCAGGGGTGCTTCCTCGGGGTCGAGCACGGCCTCGACCGGGACCAGCCCGCCGAGGAGTGCCGCCGGACGGGTCGCCCAGGCCCAGACCTTCCACGGGTCGAGCCGGGCGCGCAGCAGCGGACCCAGCACGGGAGCCAGCTCCGGGCGCGGCTGCCCCGCGGCGTCGAGCTGGAAGCCCGGGACCACCACCGAGGTCTCCACCGGCACCACCAGCAGCTCGTGGTTGTTGGAGGCCTTGTGCACCGCGAACCGGGTGTTGCCGCTGCCGCGCAGCTCACCCAGGGAGTCGTAGTCGAACCAGGGCTCGGCCAGCAGCTCGGCCCGCAGCCGTGCGCGCCGCTTGAGTTGCAGCAACGGCAGCGGCACCGCGTGCTCGGGGTCCTCGCCCTGCTCGTGCAGCATCCGGTCCAGGTCCACCAGCTGCTCCTCGGTGAGCTGCTCACCGGTGGAGGGGTCGCGCCACACCGCGACGCCCGAGCAGTTGCGGGTCAGGGGCGGCAGACCGGCCTCGGCCAGGTGCTCCAGGAGTCCGAGCCCACCGAGCCAGTCGGCCAGTCGTTCGGCGCGTTCGGCGTAGGTCTCGGCGCTGCTCATGGCTCAAGCGTGCCGCACCGGTGCCGCGGAGCAGTGGCCGGGTCTCGGCAAGCTCGACCACCGCAGCAGGCTCGACCACCGCGGCAGGCTCGACCACCGCAGCAGGCTCGATCACCGGGGCGCGGGCTCGAAGACCGGGGCTGGGGGTCTCGGCAGGCTCGACCACCGGGGAGCGGGGCCTCAGCGGGCGAGGACCACGTCCAGGTCGTCGAGGTGGTCGGCGAGGTAGCGACCCAGCACCGTCGGCACGTCCGGCTCGGCCAGCACCCGGGCCAGCTCGTCGCGCAACCCGGCCCTCGCCGCTTCCGGCAGCGGCAGCCACGGCCAGCCCCGCCCGATCACCTGGCCCATGCCCTGCCCGGACTCGCGGGCCAGAGTGGTGAACGCCGCCGGGGTCTGCGTCGCGTACCCGGCCACCAGGTCGCCCTGCTCCACGGCCCACATCCCGGCAGCCACCGCGGTGAACTCGCGGTTGCCCAGCTCGCCGGAGAGCAACCGGCCCCAGGCCCACTCCTTGGCCTCCCGGGTCGGCAGCGACGCCCGCGCGGTCAGGACCTCCAGCGCCCCGGCGTTGCTCGGGTCCCGGTCGGCCTCCACCGCCGTCGGTCCGGCCTCGCCCAGCTCGGCCAGACGCTGCACGATCCGCCACCGCACGGACTGGTCCGGCGCCGGCAGCGCGGAGCCGTCCAACCAGGCCTGCAGCTCGTCGCGGTCGTGGCTGGACCCGGCCAGCAGCCGCGACGCCCCCGGCACCAGGGTCGGGTGCTCGGCACTGCGTGCCAGGACCCGGCGGCCCAGGGCGGCGAGCTGATCCTGCAGCGGCGGGACCTCCTCGTCGGTGGCGCACCGGCGCAGCATCCGACGCACCAGGGTCAAGGCGCCTTCCAGGACGGTCGCGTCGTCCTCGTGGGCCAGGTGCACGGTGGCGAGCTCGACCAGGTCGGCCAGCGGCAACCGCCCGTACTCGGTGGCCGCCGCGAACGAGGCCCACAGCACCGCCCGGGTCCGCGGCGCCAGCACCTGCCCCAGTCCGGCGGTGAACGCCGCCACCGACAGCGGGTCGAGCTCCACCTCGGCGTAGGTCTCGTCGTCGGCGTTGGGCAGCACCGCCAGCCCGGCGAACTGCGGCAGTGCCACGGGCTCGTCGGCCACGTCGACCAGGACCCGCCCGACCTCGTGCCGGGAGGCGTCGAACGCTGCCACGGTGAACCGGTGCGGTCGTCGACCGTGCCGGGTCAGCACCGGGACGTCCCCCTCGCGGGTCACCACGATCCGGTCGTAGCCGGTGGTGCGCAGCCACGCCTCGGCCCAGCCCCGCACGTCGCGGTCGGTGGCGGCGTCCAGGGCGTCGAGGAAGTCGGCCAGGGTGGCGTTGCCGAACGGGTGCGCCGACAGGTGGGCGTTGACGCCGCGGTTGAAGTCCTCCGTGCCCAGCCAGGTGACCAGCTGGCGCAGGACCGCCCCGCCCTTGGCGTAGGTGATCATGTCGAAGTTGGCGAACGCGGTGTCCACGTCGACCAGGTTCTCGGCGTCCTCGGCCACCGGGTGGGTGGAGCGCCGCCGGTCGGCCCAGTAGGCAGTGGGCTTCCGCTCCAGCGCGGCCGCCGTCCACGAGTCGGCGCCAGTGACCAGCCCGGCCACCTCGTAGCCCATGTAGTCGGCGAACGACTCGTTGAGCCATGAGTCCTCCCACCACACCATCGTGACCAGGTCGCCGAACCACATGTGGGCCATCTCGTGGGCGACCACCGAGGAGCGCCAGTGCTCCTCCAACGCGGTCGGCGCCCCGGGCGTGAGCATCTCGTCGCGGAACGAGACGACCCCCGGGAACTCCATCGCGCCCCAGTTCAGCCCCGGTGAGAAGACCTGCTGGTAGTCCGCGAACGGGTACGGCTCATCGAAGGTGGCGGTGTAGTGGGCGAAACAGGCACTGGTCAGCTCACGCAGGTGTGCGATGTCGCGGTCCAGCTCGGCGCGCTGGGAGGCCCGCGCGTGCCAGCCGAAGTCCAACTGGCCACCGGGCGCGTGGGCGTAGGGCTCCTGCCAGGTGTGGGAGGTCCACGGCCCGCCGGTGACGAAGAACAGGTAGGAGGCGATCGGGGGCGTGGTGGTGAACGACCAGGTGTCGCCGTCGCGGGCCACGAACGCACCGTTGGCCAGCACCGTCCAGTGCCCGGGAGCGGTCACGGTGACCGCGAAGGTGGACTTGAGGTCCGGCTGGTCGAAGCAGGCCAGGACCTTCTGCGCCACGTCCATGCCGGTGAACGAGGAGACGTAGCGCTCCCCGTCGACCGGGTCGGTCATCGTGTGCATCCCGTCGCCGTCGGTGACGTAGGGCAGTCGCGCCCGGACCACGACCCGGTTCCGGGTGCCCAGCCCGGTCAGGGTGATCCGCCGGCCGTCGTAGGACCAGTCGCCGGGTGCCTCGACCTCCACGTCAACACCCCGGGCGAGCTCGAGGAAGGTGTCGGCGCCGTCGCGGCGGCAGGAGAACTCCAGCACCGTCTCGACGGTGTAGTCCTCGGTGCTGGTGAGGTCGAGGTGGACGGTCGTGGCCACGTCGTGGACGAGCGCGGCCCGGGCACGGGCGTCGGCGAGAGTCAGGGACACGACTCAGAACCTAGCCCGTGCCGGTGACGGCCCGGGCGGTGCCGGCGCCTCGGATTGGCTGCCCGGGCACCCGGTGGCCTATCCTGCTCAGGTTGCCCCGGCGAGGGAGACCGCACACGCGGTGCTCCGTGATCGACGTGGCAGGTTCGCTCGCCGTGCCTGACCATGTCAGCACGGCGTTCGTGTTTCTGCGGCCCCGGCGGAGCAGTCGACCACACCGGCCGCACCTGCGGTCACCCGTTGCACGACCGCAGAGGAGACACCCATGTCCGCCGAGAAGATCACCGCCGAGAAGCGCACCGAGTTCGGCAAGGGTGCGGCCCGCCGCATCCGCCGCGACAACAAGATCCCCGCCGTGGTCTACGGCCACGGCGAGGCGCCGATCCACCTGACCCTGCCGGGCCACGCCACGATGATGGCGCTGCGCAACGGTGGCGCCAACGCGCTGCTCGACCTCGACATCGAGGGCACCGCGCAGCTCGCGCTGGCCAAGGACGTCCAGGTCGACCCGATCCGCCGGGTCATCGAGCACGTCGACCTGTTCGCCGTGAAGCGCGGCGAGAAGGTCACCGTCGACGTGCCCGTCGTCGTGGTCGGCGAGGCCGCCAAGGAGACCCTGGTCGTCACCGACCTGGCCACCCTGGAGGTCGAGGCCGAGGCCACCCACCTGCCCGAGTCGTTCGAGATCAACGTCGAGGGCGCGGCCGCCGGCACCCAGTTCCTGGCCGGTGACGTCGAGCTGCCGAAGGGCACCACCCTGCTGACCGACGCCGAGGCGCTGGTGGTCAACGTGACCGCCCAGGTCTCCGCCGAGGCGCTGGAGGCCGAGCTGGCCGAGGCCGAGGCCGACGCCGGCATCGAGAAGGACGAGTCGGACGAGGCCGCCGCCGAGGCGCCCGCCGAGGAGACCGCCGCGGAGTGATCGCGGCCGTCATCTGACGCCTGACGACGGCGCCGCGGGGTCACCCGTGGCGCCGTCGTTGTTCCCACCCCCAGCACCGCCACCTCCAGCAAGGGATACTCCTGCCATGCCAGCCGCCGCCACCCCCGGTTCCGCCTCCGACGTGTGGCTCGTCGTCGGCCTGGGCAACCCCGGGCCCGCCTACGCCGGCAACCGACACAACATCGGCTGGATGGTCGTCGACGAGCTGGCCCGCCGGATGGGCTCGGGGTTCCGGGCCCACAAGTCCGGTCGCGCCGACGTCGTGGAGGGCCGGATCACCCCGCCCGGCGTCCCCGGTCCCAAGGTGGTGCTGGTCAAGGGCCGCGGCTACATGAACGAGTCCGGGGGACCGGTCAAGGCCCTGGCCACCTTCTACAAGGTCGATCCTGCGCACGTGGTGGCGATCCACGACGAGCTCGACATCGACTTCGGCACGCTGCGCACCAAGCTCGGCGGCGGCGACAACGGCCACAACGGGCTCCGGTCGATGCGCTCCGCGCTCGGCACCGGCGACTTCTACCGGGTCCGCGCCGGGATCGGCCGGCCGCCCGGCCGCCAGGACGTGGCCGACTTCGTGCTCAAGGACTACTCCGCAGTCGAGCGCAAGGAGCTGCCGTTCCAGATCGACGACGCCGCCGACGCCGTCGAGTGCCTCCTCACCGAGGGGCTGGAGCGTACCCAGCAGCGGTTCAACCGCTAATCATCATTATCGGGCATGCGTGCCCTGCCACGGCCGACCTACGTTCTCCGGAAGGAAACGGGGGGTTTCCGTGAAGGATGGTGGTGGCGGTGTCTGCACGTGCCTGTGGCGGGCGGCGGTTCGATGACTGAGCTGGGACACCTCGGGCGGCGCACCGACGTGACGGGTGCGACCTTCACCTCGCGGGACCTGCGGATGTCCGAGTGGCTGCCCGCACGCCGCTCCAGCCGCCGGGTGCTGGCCCTGGAACTGGGCGTGGAGGTCGTGGTCTCGCTGGTCCTGGCGGCCGCGGTCGCGACGTTCCTGGACATGCTGCCGGTCGTCGCCTGCCTGGTCGTGGGGCTCTCCCTGGCCTTCAACCACCTCGACGGACGCCAGGGCCTCTACCCGGGGCTCCCGCGCCCCGAGCACGTACTGCGCAACAGCCTGGTGCCCTTCGGGGCGATCGGGTTCGGTGTCGTGGTCGGCTGGTGGGACCGCAGCGACCTCACCGAGGCGCTGGTCCTGGCCCTGGCCTGTGCCGCGGTCACGCTGGTAGCCGCCGCCCTCCGCACCCGGCGACCCGTCCGGCACCGGGTGGTGCTCGTCGGTGCCTCGGGCGAGGTCGCCGACGCCGAGAACCGGTGGGCGGGCAACCGCCAGGTCGCCGTCGTCGGCAGCCTCGTGGTCGAGCCGCTGCTCGACGACCCCGGTGTCCCGCTGGCCCAGCGCGGGGAACGTGAGGCGGCGCTGGTGGAGGTGCTGCCCGAGGCGCTGCGCGAGATGGACCCCGACATGGTGGTGCTGCACCCCGGGCCCGGGCTCGACGAGGACCTGGTCCGTCGGGTCGGGTGGGCCCTGGAGGAGGACGGCATCGCGCTGATGGTCGACGCCGGGTTCTCCGCGATCGCCCCGCACCGGGTCAGGGCGCTCCGGTTCGCCGACAGCCACCTGCTCCAGGTCCGCTCCAGCCGGCCCCCGGCCCGGGTCCGGCTGCTCAAGGCCGTCGCCGACCGGGTGCTGGCCGGGATCGGTCTGGTCCTGGTCGCCCCGCTGCTGCTGGTCCTGGCGGTCGCGGTGCGGGCCACCTCGCACGGTCCGGCGTTCTTCACCCAGACCCGCATCGGGCGCGACGGACGCCCCTTCACGCTCTACAAGCTCCGCACCATGGGCGTCGACGCCGAGGCACGGCGGGCCGCGATCCTGATCGGCGACGAGGGCAACGGGCTGCTGTTCAAGCAGCAGCGCGACCCGCGGGTCACCCGGATCGGGGCGGTGCTGCGCAAGTACTCCCTCGACGAGCTGCCGCAACTGCTCAACGTGCTCCAGGGCCAGATGTCGCTGATCGGTCCCCGCCCCGCGCTGCCCGAGGAGGTCGCCCGCTACACCCCCCTGGAGCGGCGTCGCCTGGCGGTGCGTCCCGGCATGACGGGGGCCTGGCAGGTCGGTGGCCGCTCCACCCTGTCGCGGGAGGCGTCGATGCGCCTGGACGTGGACTACGTGGACAACTACCGGCTGCTCGACGACGCCCTGCTGCTGGTGCGCACCGTCGACGCCGTGGCCCGGCCCCGTGGGGCGTGGTGAGTGCCAGCAGGACCAGGCACCACCGGCCCGCAGCCACGTGAGAAGGTGACCGGGTGACTGAGACTTCGATCCCCGCCCCGGCCGTGACCGACGACCATGCCTTCGCCGTCTGGGCCGCCGAGCAGGCCGGTGCCCGTCTGCTGGAGGTCCGTGCCGAGGGCCTGGAGGGCAAGGCGCTCAAGGACGCCGGGGACGCCGCTGCCCAGGCCGTCCTGGCCGACCTGCTGGCCACGCACCGCCCCGACGACGCCGTCCTGTCGGAGGAGGCCACCGACACCGAGGCGCGCCTCAGCGCGAGCCGGGTGTGGATCATCGACCCGCTGGACGGCACCCGCGAATTCTCCGAGCCGCCCCGCGACGACTGGGCGGTGCACGTCGCGCTGTGGGTCGAGGGCGAGCTGGTGGCCGGCGCCGTGGCGCAGCCGGCGCTGGGGGAGACCTTCAACACCGGCACCCCGTCGGTGGTGCCGCCGCGCACCTCGCAGCGTCCCCGGATCGCCGTGTCCCGCTCCCGCCCGCCGGCCTTCGTCGAGGCCCTGGCCACGGCGCTGGACGCCGAGCTGGTGCCGATGGGGTCGGCCGGGGTGAAGGTGATGAGCGTGGTCCGTGACATCGCCGACGCCTACGTGCACGCCGGCGGCCAGTACCAGTGGGACAACGCCGCCCCGGTGGCCGTGGCCCGCGCCGCCGGCCTGTTCTGCTCGCGCATCGACGGCTCCGAGATCGTCTACAACGGCGCCGACACCTCGCTGCCCGACCTGGTGGTCTGCCGCCCCGAGCTGTCGGAGCAGATCCTGGCGTTCGTGGCCGAGCACGGCACCGACTGAGGTTCGCCTCCATGCCCGGGGGTCGCCCGGGTAGGTTCTGCGGGTGCGTCCCCGTTCCCTGCCGTTCTCCCTGCTCCGGTCCCTGAGCTGCTCCCTGCTGCTGGTGGCGACCCTGGCCGGGTGTGCCGGGACCGAGGTCCACGACCTCACCCCACGGAACCGGGCGTCGGGGGGACCGGAGAAGGTGGCCCCGAAGGACCCGGTGCGTCCCCGCGGCGTCTCCCGGTCCGGCACACGGACCGCGGCCGTCGACCCGGCCTGGGTGCGCCGCAACGCGCGGGCCACCGGCATCCCCGAACCGGCGGTGCGGGCCTACGGCCAGGCCGCGCTGGGGGCTCCGGCCGCCTGCCGGCTGGGGTGGACCACGTTGGCCGGCATCGGCTGGATCGAGTCCCAGCACGGCCAGATCGGCGACCGGACCCTGCTCGGGTCGGGACGCTCCTCACGCCGCATCCTCGGCCCCGCCCTGGACGGGTCGGGCAACTTCGCCGCGATCCGGGCGACGCCGGAGTCGACCGCCTGGCACGGCAACCCGGACTGGGACCACGCGGTGGGCCCGATGCAGTTCATCCACGACACCTGGCGGCGGTGGGCCCGCGACGGCGACCGGGACGGCACCGCCGACCCGCACGACCTCGACGACGCGGCAGCGACCTCGGCGGCCTACCTGTGCGCCGACGGCCAGGACCTCGCCACCCCGGAGGGCTGGGTCGCGGCGGTGTTCTCCTACAACCACGACGACTTCTACGTGCACTCGGTGTGGGGCGCGGCGACCGGGTACGGCGCGGACGCCAGCTGATCAGCCGGGGACGTGCTGGACGCCCAGGTAGGGCCGGACCAGCCCGGCCACCACGTCCGGGTCCTCCACGTGCGGGTTGTGCCCCAGCCCGGGCAGCAGCAGCGGCGGCGGGCGCAGCCCGGTGAGGCTGTCCGCCGGGATCAACGGGTCGCTGGCCCCGACCGCCAGACGCACCTCGCAGCCCGCCTCGTCGACCCACTGTTGCAGCTGCGGTACCCCGACGTCGTAGGTGCGCTGGTCCTGCGCGACCCGCCAGCGTGACCCGTGCGCCACGACTCCCGCACCCAGCAGCGGGTCGTCGGCGCCCAGCGTCTCCTGCAGCCCGGTCAGGCGCCGGTGCCGGTCCAGCGCCTCGGCCCGGGTGGCGTAGTCCCGGGTGGAGCGGGCTGCCTGGACCTTCAGCCCGGCCAGGTGGGTCGGGCTCCACTGGTACTTGACGCCGACCGCGACCACCGCACGGGTCAGCGGTCGACGTGCCGCCACCCGCAGCGAGACCATCCCGCCCATCGAGTGGGCCAGGAAGACCAGCTCCCGGTCCTCGGGCACGATCGCGGCCAGCTGGTCGGCGTGGGTCTCGATCAGGTAGTCGAAGCCGCGGGCCGAGCGGCCGTGCCCGGACAGGTCGACGGCCAGGGACGGCACCGGAGCCAGCCGGTCCAGCACCGGGCGCCACAGGTCGGCGTGCCCACCCAGACCGTGCACGAGCACGAGCAGCGGGCCGGGGAGATCGAGGTACTCGGTGCGCCGGAACAGCATGGGCCACAGCGTGGCAGACCCGACCTGCCCGGGCAGCCGCGCGGCGGGGATCACCGGCACCGCCCGGCGGTCGTCCGGGGGCGCAGCGGGTGTCGGGGCACGCAGACTCCTGGGGTCGTGGTGGGGGCGCGCCCCGCGGGGGCCGGG
>JAEWXC010000070.1 GCA_023396115.1 Actinomycetes bacterium
GCGTGTCTGCGTCTTCAGGCCGATGTAGACGTTGTAGCCGAACAGCAGCAGGTCGCCCCCGACCTGGACGATGTCGCGGCCGACGCAGTTGTTCTCGGTGCGGATGCGGAAGCGCCCGGCGACCTCCATCCGGCTGTCACCGAACTCCTCCAGGCGGCGGGCGTTGAGCCCGTCGACGATGGCGCGCAGCTGCGCGCCCTGGTCGCCGAGGCGGCGACGCAGGACCTCGTAGGCCCCGCCCTGCGCCACGGCCTGGTCGACGGCGGCGGAACCGCCGGTGTCCGCCGTGGCCTGTGCGGACTCGGAGTTCGTGTTCGGTTCGGTCATCGGCTGCGTTGTTCCCGTGCTTCGAAGATGCCCGCGCGGATCGCCGCGCGGGCGGGTGGCGTCAGTCCGCGTTCGCGGCCTGGCCCGGCAGCGCGCGGCCGCCGCCGACGCCCAGGTACTTCTGCATCAGCTCCTGCACCACCGGGCTCTTGTCGGTCAGGCCCTCGATCGACTTGCCGAGCGAAATCGCCTTGACCAGGCTGTCGAACATGCCGCCGTCGCCGCCGACCATGTCGATGTCGGCGTTGCGCAGCGCGGTGGCGACCACTTCGGCGTTCTCCTTCGACACCTCCTTGCCCGCCTCGATCGACGCCAGCGCCTGCTTGAGGCTGGTGTCGAGCGCCATGCGGTATTCCTCGTGGCTGCGGGCGTTGTCGGTCAGCGCGTCGATGGCCTGGAACTTCTTGGTCAGACCCTCGGCCTCGGCGAACAGCTTCTCGGCCAGGATCGCGGCCTCGGCCTTGCCCTGCTTGAGGTTGGCATCGGCCATGACGTCGACCACGCGCGCCTCGGCTGCGCCCACCTTCTCGATCGCGACCGCGCCGGCTTCCTTCACCTGCGCCTCCGCCAGGCCCGGCGCCGCCTTCTCGGCGCGCACGCCCTCGGCCAGGGTCTTCTTGGCCTCGGCCTGCTTGTGCGCGGCCTCCAGCTCGGCCTGGGCCAGCGTGGTGATCTCCACCGAACGGTGTTTCGCCGCGGTCTCGCGCGCCTCGGCCTCCTTGACCTGCTCCAGCAGCGCCTGCTGCGCGCGCGCCTCGGCGTCGAGGATCGCGATCTGCTTCAGGCGGTCGGCCTCGGAGACCTCGCGCACCTCCTTGATGCGCTCCTCCTCCTGCGCCACCGTCTTGTCGCTGGCGATGCGCTCGCGGGTGATGTTGGCCACGTCCATCTTGCCCTGCTCGACCCCCTTGTCGCGCTCCACGCCCTGCAGCTGCACCTCGCGGTCGGTGGTGACCTGCTCCAGCTGCTTCGCACGCGCCACGCGCTCGGCCTCGATCGCGACCGCGCGCTGGCGGTTCTGCTCGGCCACTTCCACCTCGCGCAGGCGGTTCTGGTCGCGGATGTCGATCAGCTGCTGGGCCTCGATGCGCGCGTTCTCGGCCAGCTGGCGCTGCTCTTCCTGCACGCGCGCGGTCTCGGCGGCCTCGCGCGCCTGGATGGTCTCGATCTCGCGCTTCTGGCGCGCCTCGGCCTCGGCCTGCTGGCGCTCCAGTGCAAGCGTTGCCTCGCGGGTCTCGACGTTCTTCTTGGTGATCGCCAGGTGCTCGTTCTGCGACAGCTCGTTGGTGATCACGTTCTGCGAGGCGGTCAGCTCGGTGATCTTGCGGATGCCCTCGGCGTCTAGGATGTTGCTCGGGTCGAGCACGTGCTTGGGCGTCTGCTCGAGGTAGTCGATCGCCACGTCCTCGAGCACGTAGCCGTTGAGGTCGTTGCCGATGACCTTGATGATCTCGTCGCGGAATTCCTGGCGCTTCTCGAACAGGTCGGTGAACTCGAACTTCTTGCCCACCGTCTTCAGCGCCTCGGAGAACTTGGCGTTGAACAGCTCGTCCACGGCGTGCTTGTCCGAGGCGCGGTCGGCGCCCAGCGCCTTGGCCACGCGCAGCACGTCGGCCTGGGTCTCGTTGACGCGCAGGTAGAAGGCCACGGTGATGTCGGCGCGCATGTTGTCGCGGCAGATCAGGCCCTCCTTGCCGCGGCGGTCGATCTGCAGCGTGATCAGGCTGATCTGCATCAGCTCGGCGCGGTACAGCACCGGGATGATCAGCGCGCCGGTGAAGCGCACCTTGGGGGTCGCGCTCAGGTCGTTGACGATCAGCGCCGTGCCCTGGTCGACCTTCTTGTAGAAGGCCTTGAACAGGCCGGCGATGCCGACCAGCACCGCCAGCACGATGCCGATGCCGATCAGGAAGGGGGCGAACAGGGCGAATTCCATCGGTGGGTCTCCAGTCGGGTCTTGTGCGTTCGGATCAGAGGTGTTCGTAGTCGCGTTCGGGCACGACGTTCCAGGTGTTGTCGTCGACGGCGTGCGCGATCAGCACCACGCGGTCGCCGCGCTTCATGCCGGCCGCGGCCTCGCCGCGGACCTGCAGCACCAGGCCGGCGCCGCCGTCGTCGAGGTCGGCCATGCCGTGCGTGGCGTCCACGTCCGGCGTGCGGACCACGGCCACGCGGCCGAGCAGGGACGTGGTGGGCGGTGGGCGCAGGCGCAGCAGCCAGCGCCGTACCGGCCGCAGCGCGGTGGCCGTGGCCAGGATCGCCGGCGGCAGCAC
>JAEWXC010000002.1 GCA_023396115.1 Actinomycetes bacterium
GCCCCAGTCGAGGCCGTCGCGCTCGCGCAGGCGGTCGAGGAGCCGGAGCTTCGCGACCCACTCGACGTCGCGCCCGCACGCGTCGCGGTCGGTCGCCAGGCGGTCGAGCACCGAGCGCCACCGCGCGAGCACGTCGCGCGTCGGGGCGTCGACCCCGTCCGGTCCCGCGAGGCGCTCCGCCGCGTCGGCGGCGACCTCCAGGTACTCGCGCTGGACCTCGAGCGCCGTCAGCTCGCGCCCGTCGGCGAGGGCGAGACGACGCGTCAGCTCGAGGTCGCGGCTCACGCGCTGGACGTCCGCGACCGGGTCCGCGAGGCGCAACCCGGCCAGGCGGGCGCGCACCTCCGGGCCGAGCTCCTCCAGGTGCTCGACGACGAAGAGCACGAGCGACGTCGTGCCCGTCTTGAGGTAGGTCGCGGTCTCGAACATGTTCGCGTCGCCGATGATGAGGTGCAGCCGGCGCCAGCGCTGCCGGTCCGCGTGCGGCTCGTCGCGCGTGTTGACGATGGGACGGCGCAGCGTCGTCTCCAGCCCGACCTCCGCCTCGACGTAGTCGGCGCGCTGGGAGATCTGGAACCCGTGCTCCTCCCCCGCCGGGCCGAGCCCCACGCGCCCCGAGCCGGCGAACACCTGCCGGGTCACGAGGAACGGCGTGAGCATCTCCACGAGGACGCCGAACGGCACCTCGCGGTCGACGAGGAAGTTCTCGTGGGTGCCGTAGCTCGCGCCCTTGCCGTCGACGTTGTTCTTGTAGAGCACGACGCCGCCGCCCGGCACCTGGGCCAGCTCGCGCGACGCGGCGAGCATGACCCGCTCCCCCGCCACGTCCCAGCACACGACGTCGTGCGGCACCGTGACCTCGGGCGAGGAGTACTCGGGGTGCGCGTGGTCCACGTAGAGCCGGGCGCCGTTGGTGAGGATGACGTTCGCCGCGCTCGGGGCGTCGTACTCCTCCGTCGTCGGTCGCGCCACCTCCGGGAGGGAGGCCTCGGCGCTGCCGCCCTCCGCGGCCCGGTCGACCGGACCCGACGGCGCGGGCCGCGACGGGTCGTCCGTGAGGAGGGACGGGTGCGCCGACGCGCGCGGCACGTGGAACCCCCGCGCGTCCTGCAGCGGGTCCTCGTCGTCGTAGTCCCAGCGCGCCCGGCCCCGGGCGCCGTCGCTGCGCGCGGCGAGCGCCCGGTACGTGGTGACGACCTGGCTCGACATGAGCATCGGGTTCGCCATCGGCTTCCCCGGCTGCAGGACGCCGTACTCCGTCTCGATCCCCATGACCCGTCGTACGCTCACGCGCTCACCCTATGTCCGCCCTCCGACGCCGCGCCGCGCCGTCCACGGGGCGGCGCGACCACGCCCCGCTACAGGTACTGGCCGGTGTTGGTGACCGTGTCGATGGTGCGCGGCGAGCCGCCCTCGCCCTTCTTCTGCACGATCGTGCGGATGAAGACGATGCGCTCGCCCTTCTTCCCGCTGATGCGCGCCCAGTCGTCGGGGTTGGTGGTGTTCGGCAGGTCCTCGTTCTCCTTGAACTCGTCCACGCAGGCCTGCAGCAGGTGCGCCACCCGCAGCCCCCGCTGCTCGTGGTCGAGGAGGTCCTTGATCGCCATCTTCTTGGCCCGGTCGACGATGTTCTGGATCATCGCCCCGGAGTTGAAGTCCTTGAAGTACAGGATCTCCTTGTCGCCACCGGCGTAGGTGACCTCCAGGAAGCGGTTCTCCTCCGACTCGGTGTACATCCGCTCGACGGCGGCCCGGATCATCGCCGCCACGCAGGCGTCCCGGTCGCCACCGAACTCGGCCAGGTCGTCGGCGTGCAGCGGCAGGTCCGCCACCAGGTACTTGGAGAAGATGTCGCGCGCCGACTCGGCGTCGGGACGCTCGATCTTGATCTTCACGTCCAGCCGTCCGGGCCGCAGGATCGCCGGGTCGATCATGTCCTCACGGTTGGAGGCGCCGATGACCAGCACGTTCTCCAGCAGCTCGACCCCGTCGATCTCGCTCAGCAGCTGCGGCACGATCGTGTTCTCCACGTCCGAGGAGACCCCCGACCCGCGGGTGCGGAACAGCGAGTCCATCTCGTCGAAGAAGACGATCACCGGGGTGCCGTCGGAGGCCTTCTCCCGGGCCCGCTGGAAGACCAGCCGGATGTGCCGCTCGGTCTCGCCGACGAACTTGTTGAGCAGCTCGGGGCCCTTGATGTTGAGGAAGTACGAACGCCCCTCAGCGCCGGTACGGGCCGCGACCTTCTTGGCCAGCGAGTTCGCCACGGCCTTGGCGATCAGCGTCTTGCCGCAGCCGGGCGGGCCGTAGAGCAGCACACCCTTGGGCGGCTTGAGCTGGTGGTCGGTGAAGAGTTCGGGGTAGAGGTAGGGCAGCTCGACGGCGTCCCGGATCGCCTCGATCTGGGGCAGCAGCCCGCCGATGGCGTCGTAGTCGAGGTCGGGCACCTCCTCCAGGACGAGGTCCTCGACCTCGCTCTTGGGGACGACCTCGTAGGCGTAGCCGGTGCGCTGGTCGACCAGGAGGGAGTCCCCCACGCGCAGCTTGACCCCGCGCAGCGGCTCGGCGAGCCGGACCACCCGTTCGTCGTCGGCACCGCCGACCACCAGGGCCCGCCCGGAGGTGCCGAGCAACTCCTTGACCTGCACGACGTCGCCGACCTGCTCGAACGCCTCGACGTGCACCAGGTTGAGGGCCTCGTTGAGCAGCACCTCGCGGCCCGGTTCGAGGTCGACCTCGTCGACGGCGGGGCTGACGTTGACCCGGAGCTTGCGACCCTGGCTCATCACGTCGACGGTGCCGTCGTCGTGCCGGGTCACCACCGTGCCGAATCCGGCCGGTGGCTGGGCGAGGCGGTCGACCTCCTCGCGCAGGGTGGTGATCTGGTCGCGCGCCTCCCGCAGGGTGGAGGCGAGCCGCTCGTTCTGGGCGCTCAGGGCCGAGACGGACCGTTGGGTCTCGGCCAGCCGGAACTCCAGGCCTCGGGTGATCTCGTCGGCACCCCGGTCGCGGGGGCCCGGCGTCTCGATGTCAGACATGGGCGTCACCTCCTGTGCTGGTGACCCTACCCATGCGGGCCCCGCGCACAAGGGGACCGGGCGCCGTGTCGTGCGCCGGTGCCCCGGACAGGTCTCAGTCCGCGTCGGGCGCGGTGGACTCCTCCGGCTCCGGGGCCGGCATCCCCGCAGGGCGGGGACCGGTGTAGTCGAGGCCGTAGGCGCCGGGCGCCGGGCGGCGCTTCTTCAGCGGCGCGGTCTCGCCGTCGGCCAGCCGGCGCGCGGTGACCAGGAAGGCGGTGTGTCCGATCATCTTGTGGCCGGGCCGGACGGCCAGACCCTCCACGTGCCAGTCACGCACGAGCGACTCCCAGGGCTGCGGCTCGGTGAACCCGCCGTGGGCACGCAGGGTCTCGACCACGCGGCTCAGCTGCGTGGTGGTGGCGACGTAGACGCAGACGATGCCGCCGGGCACCAGCGCGTCGAAGACGGCGTCCACGCACTCCCAGGGCGCCAGCATGTCCAAGATGACACGGTCGGCGCGCTCACCGGAGTCGGCCAGACCCTGGGCCAGGTCGCCCAGGCGCAGCTCCCAGGACGGGTGCTCGCCGCCGAAGAACTGGGTGACGTTGCGGGTGGCGACATCGGCGAACTCCTCGCGCCGCTCCCAGCTGAGCACCCGGCCGTGCGGACCGACCGCACGCAGCAGCGAACAGGTCAGGGCACCCGAACCGACACCGGCCTCCACCACGGTGGCGCCGGGGAAGATGTCGGCCATCGCGACGATCTGGGCGGAGTCCTTGGGGTAGATGACCGCCGCGCCGCGGGGCATGGAGACCACGAACTCGCTGAGCAGGGGCCGGAAGACCAGGTACTGGCCACCGACCGAGGAGTTGATGGTGAATCCCTCCTCGCGGCCGATCAGGTCGTCGTGCTCGAGGTGGCCCTTGTTGGAGAAGAACCGCTTGCCCGGTACCAGCTCGAAGTTGTGCCGCCGGCCCTTGGTGTCGGTGAGCCGCACCCACTCGCCGGCACGCAACGGGCCGCGGTGCACCCCGGACCACGCCTCGGGGGCGACGTCGGGCAGGGCAGGGCTGTTCTGGGGAAGCTGCTCGGGCATGGGCCGAAGACTAGTGGCCGGTCTCCGCGAACGCCTGATCGACGTCGCTGGCGGTCAGCACGCCGAAGACCCGACCGTCCTCCTCGACCAGCAGGTACTCCTCGGCCCGGTGCCGGCTCATCGCCACCACCAGGGCCTCGCCGGCGATGTCGACGGGCAGGCACAGGCCCGGGTGCAGGGTGCGGCTGACCGCCGAGGTCGGCAGCCACGGGCGGCGCTCCTGCGGGGTCGCGTCCAGCGCGGCCTCGGAGACCAGCCCGACGGGTCGTCCGTCGGTGTCGAGGGTGACGATGGAACCGGCGCGCTCGGTCTGGGCACGCTCCACGGCGGTGCCCAGCGGCATGTCGGCCGGCACCGCGACCACCCGACGGGCCAGCGGCCGGGCCACCAGCTTGGGCAGGCGTCGGCGCAGCTTGGTCTGGGCCAGGGCAGCGCTGGCACCGGTCCACAGGAAGGTGCCGACCACGAACCCGATCAGGTAGTCGACCAGGGTGGGCTCGATCTCGAAGAGCTGGTACTGCAGCCACGGCCAGCCCAGCACCAGCACGGCCAGCACCCGGCCACCCCAGGCGGCCACGACGGTGCCCCGGAACATGTCGCCGGTGACGCCCCAGACCCCCGCCTTGAGCACCCGGCCACCGTCCAGCGGCAGCGCGGGCAGCAGGTTGAGCACCCCGACCAGCAGGTTGGCCCCGGCCAGGGCCTCGACGGCCATCAGCAGCAGACCGTCGGGGGTGACGAACCACAGCGCGACGCCGACCCCACCGACGGCCAGCGAGGTCAGCGGCCCGACCACGGCGATGAGGAACTCCTGGCGTGCGGTGCGGGCCTCCCCCTCGACCTGGGTGGCGCCGCCGAGGAAGTGCAGGGTGATGGAGCTGACCCGGTAGCCGAGCCGGCGGGCCACCACGGCGTGCGAGGCCTCGTGGAGCAGCACCGAGCCGTAGAGCACCGCGGCGAAGACCAGCCCGACGACGTAGCGCCACACGCCCAGGCCGGGCTCGACCTGCTCGACCCGGGGGGCCAGCAGCACGGCGATCAGGGCGGCGACCAGGAACCAGGAGCCGGAGACGAGGACGTCGGCGCCCGCCACCTGGCCGATCCGGAACGTGCCGGGAGGGCGGGGTGGTTCGACCGGCGGCTCGGGGGCCGTGGAGGGGGCGTCGGGCACACCACGACCCTAACGAATGGGCCCGACAGCTCCGGACGCCCGTTCGACCGGCGGCACCTGGCCGGTCGATCGGTTCCGGTGGTCGAGCCTGCCGAGACCCGGGCAGCCCCGGTGGTCGGGCAGCCCCGGTGGTCGGGCGGGTTCCGCTGGTCGGGCGGGTTCCGGTGGTCGAGCCTGCCGAGACCCCGGGGACTCAGCGTCCGGCGGCGCTCTCGGTGAGCACGGCACCGAGGTCGTCGGGGGTCAGACCCACCAGGGTGTCGCGGAAGACCCGCCCCGGAGCGGTGGGCACCTGCACGTAGTGCGGGACGACCAGCAGCCCGCAGCCGGCGGCCTGGGCCGAGCTGGCGCCGGTGGACGAGTCCTCGACGGCCAGGCAGTCGGCCGGGTCCAGGCCCAGCTCGGCGGCGGCGAGCAGGTAGGGGTCCGGGTGCGGCTTGCCCCGCTCGACCCGGTCGCCCGTGACGACGACCTCGAACACGTCGTGGCCCAGGTCGGCCAGGATGGGTTCGACGAACCGGGTCCACGACATGGTGACCAGGGCGCACCGCACCCCACGGGCCTGCAACTCCCCCAGCAGGTCGCGGGCACCGGGGCGCCACGGAACGGACTCGTTGACCCGGGCCACGACGCCGTCGAGGAGCTCCTCGACCACCTCGGCCGGCGACTGGGCCAACCCCATGTGCGCCTTGATGTACGCACCGGACTCGAGCAGGTCGTTGCCGACCAGCTTCATGGCGTGCTCGTGGCTCCAGGTGGCGGAGTACTTCTCGGCCATCGCGTACTCGGTGGCGATCCAGTACGGCTCGGTGTCGACGAGGGTGCCGTCCATGTCCCACAGCACCGCCTGGGGCGGCCCGACGCGCTGGGTGCGCCCCTGATCTGCCGACGTGTCCGGACCTGCCGTGCTCACCACTGACCTCCCACGCACTCCACTCGGCCGCCGGGTGTGACTGCCGGTGCGACTATGCACCCTGGGCGCGCTCCCGTCCCCATCGGCGGACGCTCCCGGCCGGAGCGGTGGGCCCGCGCCCGGACTGCAGCTGAACTCGATCCCTCAACCGTCCCCGGCTGTCATGTGCTGGTCGTTGGCAGGGAGCGTGTCGCTCCTGCCGGTCTCGCCCTCGACAGCGATGCCCGCGAACGCCCTCGGGAGGCCTTGCGCGGTCCAGAACGACACGCGGTCCGTGAGCTGCGCGTGGGCGTGCGGCTCGCTGGTGTTGCCCGAGTTCCCGCACTCCCCGATGATCGAGCCGGCGCTCACGCGGTCGCCGACCTTCACGGTCAGGGACCCCTGTCGGAGGTGGGCGACGGTCGCGTGGATGCCGTCGTCGCTGCGGATGATGACGTGGTTGCCGACCACGAATCCCGGGCCGCCCAGCTCCCGGACCATCCCCTCGACCATCATGTAGGCGACACCCCACACGTTGGAGCGGGCACGGTGGTCCCGGCGCCACCCGGACGCGCGGACCACCTCACCGTCGAGCATCGCGAGGACCGGCTTCCCGAACGCCGGGTAGTCACTCGCCTCCCGCATCACACGTCCGCCGAACTCCGGCCTCGGGGCGTCACGAAGATCGGTGACGACGTCGATCGCGTACGCCTGGCCGTAGGCGCGCACACCGTGACTGGGCACCTTCGGCGCGGGGCTGTTCAGCCCCAACCACCGACCCTGCACGGGAGACGCGACGACCCGGACCGGGTGCTCGGGCAGCAGGCGTGGTGCCAGGAACATCAGGGCCACGCAGACGGCGGCCACGCCGAGCGCCGCGACCACGGCAACCGCGCGGGCCTCGCGGACCCCTCCCCCTGTCAACCTGTCGCCCACGAGCGCATCGCCGATGAGGACCACGGCGCCGACGAAGTACAGCGGAATCCGTACCCGGTAGGGCGCGAACAGCACCCGTTTCACCGCTCGGCCCCCACCAGGCAGGCCAGCAACGGCACGATGCGGGCAGCTGGAACCTCGTAGTTCCCCCGACCGCTCTGCTTGACCCACCCGGCAGCGACGAGCTGTCGCAGGTGGTGGTGCAGCTGTCCGGTCGTTCCCAGGGATGCGGTCCCGGCCAGCTCGGCCGTGGCACGGACGCCGGAGAGGATCTGGCGCAGCAGCTCCAACCGCACCGGGTGCCCGAGCGCGGCGAACGACGCCGCCCGGTCCGACCAGTCCGTCTCCCACATGCCAGCCGTGGCCGCGCTCTGCTGCCAGGCCACCGGCGCGCCATCGGGCAGCGTCAGCGAACCGACGAGCATCACCGCCCCCTCCACGGTTGCGGGATGGTCGCCCAGTCGAGCCTGCAACTGGGTCAGCGCCCAGAACCGCTCCTCGTCCACGCACGGCGAGGACTGACGCGCACGTCCGGACTCGTCAGCCAGCTCTTCCAGCCGGCTCACGCGCTCCGACAGCGCCGCCAGCTCCTGTCGCAGGCCATGCCATATGAGCGTAGGGCGGTCCGTCCTTCAGGAACCCCTGGGGGCCCCTGACCGGGCGCACGCCGGTCGCGGTCAGTCCGGGAAGTACAGCTGGACGATGCGGATCCTCCGCGAGGAGCGGCGCTCGAAGATCAACTCGAACGGCATGCCGTTGTCCATGGAGCACCCGTACTGGTTGTCGGTGTAGACACCCCGCCAGCACTGCAAGTGGCGGAACTTCCCGTACCGGCGTCGGGTCTGCTTGAGCCAGCGCAGCTCCATGGCCACGCCGCCGTGGGCACGGAACCAGGCCCACTTACGCTGGTTGGCCTTGGTCCTGCCCTTCCGGCCGAACCTCTCCACCCAGCCCGGCACCCGCGGATCGGCCTGCGGAACCTCCGAGCGTGGGGCCACCGGGGCCGACGGTGCCACCGGGACACTGCCCCGGGCGGTGGACGCGGAACCGGGCGGTTCCGCGGTGGCGGCGAGGTCGAACCCGCCGAGGACCAGTCCGATCAGCAGCGCCGGGATCGCCAAGGCCCGGGCCAGTCTCCTGTGCAGCATCGCTCGCCGTCCTTCGTCGTCGCAGGTGGGGCGCCGCCACGGGATCCCCCGACCCCCGTGGCGGCGTCCGACGAAGGATCGCAGCCGGGCCACGACGTGGACTGCTTGTTGCAGCAACAGACGTCGGTGCAACATTCGGGTGGCCCGTCCCCGGGGCCGCCGGGGACGCGGAACCGGGTCAGCGGCGAACGGCGCGGACGACCTTCTGGACGCCGCCCACCGCCGCACCCGCGATGCGCGGGAGCAGCCGGTGCGGCTTGCGGTTGGCCAGGTCGAGGACGGAGTCCGCGATGCCCCAGGTCAGCTTGCCCTCGGAGAGCTCCACCAGCGTCTCCAGCGGCAGGCCGACGGTCATGTCCTCCAGCTCCTGGCGCTCCTTCTCGGTGGCCACCGGCGGGAGCCCGCGGACGATCATCGCCCGGAACGCACGCCCGGGCATCGTCGAGGACAGCTCGAGCACGGTGGACTGGCGGGTGAAGGGACGCGACGGCGAGGTGGCGGACATGGGATCTCCTGTCAGGGCAACGGACCGCGGGGCGGCACCGCACCACGTACGGGAGATCCTGCCGGAGTTCCGGCCCGCCGGCCCCCGAATCGGACAAGCTTGACCGTCGGGGTGGGCGCTCACCCACCCCGACGCCAACCTGCTCGGCCGGTTCAGTCCTCCGGGTCGTAGCCCAGGTTCGGCGAGAGCCAGCGCTCGGCCTCGGCCAGCGTCCAGCCCTTGCGCTCGGCGTAGTCGGCCACCTGGTCGCGGCCCAGACGGCCCACCACCGTGTACTGGGCCTGCGGGTGCGCCAGGTACCAGCCCGACACGGAGGCGCCGGGCCACATCGCCATCGACTCGGTCAGCTCGATGCCGGTGTGCTTCTCCACGTCCAGCAGCTCCCACAGCGCGAGCTTCTCGGTGTGGTCGGGGCAGGCCGGGTAGCCCGGGGCGGGTCGGATGCCGTGGTACTTCTCGGCGATCAGGTCCTCGTTGGTCAGCTGCTCGGTCGGCTCGTGGCCCCAGAAGTCGGTGCGCACCCGCTGGTGCAGACGCTCGGCGAACGCCTCGGCGAGCCGGTCGGCCAGCGCCTCCAGCAGGATCGCGGAGTAGTCGTCCAGGTCGGCCTTGAACGCCATGATCCGGTCGGTGCTGCCCAGCCCGGCGGTGACCGCGAAGGCCCCGACGTGGTCGGCCAGGCCGGTGGAGACCGGTGCCACGAAGTCTGACAGCGACCGGTTGGGCACGCCCTCGCGGTGCTCGCCCTGCTGGCGCAGGTGGTGCAGACGGGTCTGCTCGCTGCTGCGGGTCGCGTCGTTCCACACGATGATGTCGTCGCCCTCGGCGTTGGCCGGGAACAGCCCGAACACCGCGTTGGCCGTGAGCCACTTCTCCGCCACGATCCGGTCCAGCATCACCCTCGCGTCGTCGTAGAGCTTGCGCGCGGCCTCACCGTGGGTGGGGCTGTTCAGGATGTCGGGGAACTTGCCCTTCATCTCCCACGCGTTGAAGAACGGCTGCCAGTCGATGAAGTCGCGCAGCTCACCGAGGTCGTAGTCGGCCAGCACGTGCACCCCGGGCTGTGCCGGGGGGACCGGGATCGGCTGGCTCCAGTCGACGACGGTGGCGTTGGCCCGGGCCTGCTCCAGGGTCACCATCGGGCGGTCGTGCTTGGCGGCGTGACGGGCCCGCAGGGCGTCGTAGTCGTCCTTCACCCCGGCCAGCAGCTTCTCGCGGCCCGAGTCCGAGAGCAGCGCCGCGGCGGTGGGCACCGAGCGCGAGGCGTCCTTGACCCACACCACCGGGCCCTCGTAGCGGGGGTCGATGCGCACCGCGGTGTGGGCGCGCGAGGTGGTGGCGCCACCGATCAGCAGCGGGATGTCGAGGCCCTGGCGCTGCATCTCCGCGGCGAAGTTGCTCATCTCGTCCAGGGACGGCGTGATCAGGCCCGAGAGGCCGATGATGTCGGCCCCGATCTCGGCGGCGGTGTCGAGGATCTTCTGCGCCGGGACCATCACACCCAGGTCGACGACCTCGTAGTTGTTGCACTGCAGCACCACACCGACGATGTTCTTGCCGATGTCGTGCACGTCGCCCTTGACCGTGGCCATGACGATCGTGCCGTTGGTCTCCTTGGTGCCGGCGAGCTCGGGATTGGCCGCCTTCTCCGCCTCGATGAAGGGGATCAGGTGCGCGACGGCCTTCTTCATCACCCGGGCGCTCTTGACCACCTGGGGCAGGAACATCTTGCCGGCACCGAACAGGTCACCGACGACGTTCATGCCGTCCATCAGCGGGCCCTCGATCACCTCGATCGGGCGGCGCCCCTGGCCGGCCAGCTCGACCCGCAACTCCTCGGTGTCGGACTCGACGTGGGCGTCGATGCCCTTGACCAGCGCGTGCGTGATCCGCTCCGCGACCGGCAGCTCACGCCACTCCTCGATACCGTCCTCGGCGACGCCGGCGGCCTTGTTGTGCGCCTCGGCGATCTCCAGCAGCCGCTCGGCGGCATCGGGCCGACGGTTCAGCACCACGTCCTCGATCCGTTCGCGCAGCTCGGGGTCGACCTGGTCGTAGACCACCAGCGCGCCGGCGTTGACGATGCCCATGTCCAGTCCGGCCTCGATGGCGTGGAACAGGAAGACGGCGTGGATCGCCTCCCGCACCGGGTTGTTGCCGCGGAACGAGAACGAGACGTTGGAGATGCCGCCCGAGACCAGCGCACCGGGCAGGTTCTGCTTGATCCAGCGGGTCGCCTCGATGAAGTCCAGCCCGTAGGAGGCGTGCTCCTCGATGCCGGTGGCGACCGCGAAGACGTTCGGGTCGAAGATGATGTCCTCGGCCGGGAACCCGACCTCGTCGACCAGGATCCTGTAGGCCCGCTCGCAGATCTCCTGGCGGCGGGCCAGGTTGTCGGCCTGGCCGTCCTCGTCGAAGGCCATCACCACGACCGCCGCACCGTACTTGCGGCACAACCGGGCGTGGGCGCGGAACGGCTCCTCGCCCTCCTTCATGGAGATCGAGTTGACGATCGGCTTGCCCTGCACGCACTTGAGCCCGGCCTCGATGACCTCCCACTTGGAGGAGTCGACCATCAACGGCACCCGGGAGATGTCGGGCTCGGCGGCGATGAGCTTGAGGAAGCGGTCCATCGCTGCGACCCCGTCGATCATCCCCTCGTCCATGTTGACGTCGATGACCTGGGCGCCGTTCTCGACCTGCTGGGCGGCCACCGACAGGGCGGTGTCGTAGTCGCCGTCCTTGATCAGCTTGCGGAACCGGGCCGAGCCGGTGATGTTGGTCCGCTCCCCCACGTTGACGAAGAGGCTGTCGTCGTCGATCACGACCGGCTCGAGCCCGGACAGCCGCATCGCCGGGACGACCTCGGGCACCGTGCGCGGCGCCAGGCCGTCGACGGCACCGGCGATCGCGCCGATGTGGGCGGGCGTGGTGCCGCAGCAACCGCCGACCATGTTGACCAGGCCGGCGCGGGCGAACTCCGAGACCACCGCAGCGGTCCGCTCGGGGCTCTCGTCGTACTCGCCGAACGCGTTGGGCAGCCCCGCGTTGGGGTAGGCGGAGACGAACGTGTCCGCGATCCGGCTCAGCTCGGCGACGTAGGGGCGCATCTCCTCGGCCCCCAGCGCGCAGTTGAGCCCGATCAGCAGTGGCTTGGCGTGCCGCACCGAGTGCCAGAACGCCTCGGTGGTCTGCCCCGAGAGCGTGCGGCCCGAGGCGTCGGTGATGGTGCCGGAGATGATGACCGGCCACCGGCGGCCGAGCTCCTCGAAGACCGTCTCGACCGCAAAGATCGCGGCCTTGGCGTTGAGGGTGTCGAAGATCGTCTCGATCACGATCAGGTCGGCGCCGCCGTCGAGCAGGCCACGGGTGGCGGTGCTGTAGGCGTCGACCAGCTCGTCGAAGCTGATGTTGCGGGCGCCGGGGTCGTTGACGTCCGGGGAGATCGAGGCGGTCCGTGTGGTCGGGCCGAGGGCGCCGCCGACGTAGCGCGGCCGGGAGGGGTCGGCCGCCTCGGCCGCGTCGCACTCGGCGCGGGCCAGGGCGGCGGCCGCGTGGTTGAGCTCGTAGGCCAGGTCGGCCATGTCGTAGTCGCCCAGGGAGATCGCGTTCGCGTTGAACGTGTTGGTCTCGAGGATGTCGGCGCCGGCCTCGAGGTACTCGCGGTGGATGCCGGCGATGATCTGCGGCTGGGTGAGGGTGAGCAGGTCGTTGTTGCCGATGACGTCGGTGTGCCAGTCGGCGAAGCGCTTCCCGCGGTAGCCGGCCTCGTCGGGACGGTCGCGCTGGATCGCGGTCCCCATCGCGCCGTCGATGACCAGCACACGCTCGGCCATCACGGCACGCAACGCCTCGTCGGCGTCGGGGCGGTGCCGGACGGGGAACGACGACGGGGACGGCTGCTGGGACACGCGGGGACCTCTCGATGACCTGCTCGAACGACCTGGACGGCTCACGTTCCTCCCATGGTGCGCCACTGTCCACAGAATGGACAGACTGTTCGCATCATGGACGCACGGGAGCGGTGCCCAGTTTCCCACCGCCGACGCGCCACCCGAAATCCCGACGCCGTGCCGGCGGCTCCCCCGGGTCGGGCACCTGCCCGGACTAGGCTGGGTGCGTGATCGAGCTCGACCCCGGAATCGACCTGGTGGACCCCGTCGTCATCGCAGCCTTCGAGGGCTGGAACGACGCCGGGGACGCAGCCACGTCACTGGTCGACCACCTGATCCGCACCTGGGACGCGGAGGTGGTCGGGGCCATCGACCCCGACACCTACTACGACTTCCAGGTCAACCGCCCGCTGGTGGGCATCGACTCCCGCGGCCACCGCCGGCTCACCTGGCCGACCGCGCGGATCCTGGTCGCCTCACCGCCTGACCTGGCCCGGGACGTCGTCCTGGTCCGCGGCCCGGAACCGAACATGCGCTGGCGGGCCTTCTGCGACGAGCTGCTCGAGGCGTTCGACACCCTCGGCGCCTCACTGGTGGTGACCCTGGGCGCGATGCTCACCGAGTCCCCGCACTCGCGACCGATCCCGGTGCGTGGCTCGGCCACCGAACCCGAGCTGCTCGACCGGCTCCGGCTCGACGAGTCCGCCTACGAGGGACCCACCGGGATCGTGGGCGTGCTGCAGGACCTGTGCGTGCGTGAGGACGTCCCCGCGGTCTCCTACTGGGCCGCGGTGCCGCACTACGTGGCGCAGCCGCCGTGCCCCAAGGCCACGCTGGCGTTGCTGGGCCACGTCGAGGACCTGCTGCAGACCCGGATCGATCTGGGTGACCTGCCCGAGCAGGCAGCGTCGTGGGAGAAGGCCGTCGACGACATGGCGGCCGAGGACGAGGAGATCGCCGACTACGTGCGCTCCCTGGAGGAGACCCGCGACACCACCGACCGGCCCGAGGCCTCCGGTGAGGCGATCGCCGCCGAGTTCGAGCGGTTCCTGGAGCAGGGCACCGACGACTGAGGCCGGCCCGGCGGGCGGGCCGGGTGGATCAGAGGGCCAGGCCCAGAGCGGCGTCCAGCACCGGGAGCAGGGTCACGGCGGCGTCGGTGTCGCTGGTGTCGGCCAGTCCCCCGGTACCCAGGGTGGCGTCCACCCAGGCGTCCACGGCGGCCACGGCGCGCGGGGCGTCCAGGTCGTCGGCCAGTGCGGCGAGCACCTCGGTGACGACCGGGGCCGCGGCCGCGCCGGCACCCAGCGACAGGGCGCGACGCCAGCGGGCGAGCTGGTCGACGGAGTCCCAGAGACCCTGGTCGGTCCACTCCCAGTCGCTGCGGTAGTGGTGACCCAGCAGCACCAGGCGGATCGCCATCGGGTCGACGTCGCTGTGCCGCAGGTGGGACACGAACACCAGGTTGCCCCGCGACTTCGACATCTTCTCGCCGTCGTAGGCGACCATGCCGGCGTGGGCGTAGGCCCGGGCGAACGTCTTGCCGGTGGCGACGTGCGCCTCGCTGGCCGACATCGAGTGGTGCGGGAAGACCAGGTCGGACCCGCCTGCCTGGACGTCGAACGTGGTCCCCAGGTGCTCCAGCGCGATCGCCGAGCACTCCACGTGCCACCCGGGGCGACCGGGGCCGAACGGGCTCTCCCAGCTGGGCTCACCCGGACGGGCCGCCAGCCACAGCAGGCAGTCCAGCGGGTCCTCCTTGCCGGCCCGGTCGGGGTCGCCGCCGCGCTCGGCGAAGATGGACAGCATCGTCTCGCGGTCCCAGCCCGAGACCTTCGGGAAGTCGACGTCGGCGTGCACCCGGAAGTACAGGTCGTCGTCGACGCGGTAGACCGCACCCGCGGCGTCGAGCACCTGGATCAGGTCGATGACCAGCGGGATGGACTCCACGGCCCCGACGTACTGGGCCGGCGGGAGCACCCGCAGCGCCGCCATGTCCTGGCGGAACAGCTCGGTCTCGCGCTCGGCCAGCTCGACCCAGTCGACCTTGACCTTGGTGGCGCGCTCCAGCAGCGGGTCGTCCACGTCGGTGACGTTCTGCACGTAGGTGACGTCGTGGCCGGCGCTGCGCCACGCCCGGTTCAGCAGGTCGAACGCCACGTAGGTGGCCGCGTGACCCATGTGCGTCGCGTCGTAGGGCGTGATGCCGCAGACGTACATGCGTGCCGCACCCTCGGGGCGCAGCTCGACCAGCTCACCGCTGGAGGTGTCGTGCAGGCGCACCTCCGGTCCGGTGACACGGGTCGAGGGCAGGTCGGGGGCGGTCCAGCTGCGCATGGCCGCAGCCTAGCGGGCAGCACCACCGGCCCGGACGGTGCCCGGGCCGGTTCCCTGCGCCGGTCGAGCCGTCAGAACGGCGGCCACGGGACCGCGGGCCAGTCGCCGCCGGGCAGCGGCATCACGCCGGTGCGCACCAGGGCGCGGCACCGCTCCACGAACGCCCGGTGCTCGGCGACACCGATCAGTTCCTCCAGCTCGGCCGGTGGGTCCTGGGCGAGTTTCTCCACCCGGGCCAGGTCGTCCTCGGGCACCGGCTGCCCGGCCCAGCCCCACAGCACGGTGCGGAGCTTCGGCTCGTGGTGGAACGCGATGCCGTGGTCGATGCCCTGACGGGCGGTGTCGTCGGCGGCGAGCACGTGCCCGCCCTTGCGGTCGGCGTTGTTGACCACCACGTCGAACAGCGCCATCCGGCGCAACGGTTCGCTCAGCTCGTGCACCAGGGTGACCGGCCGGTCCTGGCCGTCGATGCCCTCGACGACCGCGGCGAAGCCGTCCGGCTCCTGCCCGCGGGGCACCAGGTCCACCGGTGCCGGGTCCAGCTCGACCGGGTCGACCCAGTACTGCACCATCCCCGGCCCGTGGGGACCCTCGCGGAGCCAGGTCGGCGGCACCACGTCGAAGCCCAGGGCAGCCGAGACCACGTGGGCGGCCACCTCACGTTCGGCGAGCACCACCCCGGGGAAGTCCCACAGCGGCCGCTCCCCCCGGATCGGCTTGTAGACCAGCCGGACGCCCTCGCACTCGGCCAGGAACGTGGCGTTCGAGGCGTGCGGGATGCGTCCGAGGAGCTCGAGAGGGCCCTCGGGCCGGTTCACGGCTCGCGTCGCCTGAACCCGTTGGCGCGCACGCACAGGTGGCCGTCGGGGTCCAGGGGCAGGCCGCAGAAGGGGCAGTCGGGGCGCCCCGCATCGACCACGACCAGGGCCCGCTTGACGAACCCGCGCGCCACCCCGGCGGGCAGCCGGACCAGCAGCATCTCCTCGGCCTCGGCCTCCTCCTCGCCGCCGTCCATGGCGTCGGGGTCGAGCGGGAAGACCTCGATCACCACCCGGTGGTCCTCGGGGTCCCAGGAGAGCGTCATCGTGCCGGCCCGGAACTCCTCCACCAGCGGCTGCTCCAACGGCTGGTCGTCGGCCAGGTCGTGCGGGGCGACCGCGGGGATCAGGGCGGCGTTGGCCTCCACCTGCATGAGTTCGTCGAGGAGTTCGTCGACCCGGGCAGCCAACGCGGCGACCTGCTGCTTCTCCAGGGACACGCTGACCACGCGCACGCCGGCACGGGCCTGCAGGAAGAACGTCCGCTGGCCGGGGACGCCGACGGTGCCGGCCACGAAGCGTTCCGGCGGGTCGAAGGAGTGCACGACGGGCATGGGTCCCACCCTATGCACCGGGCTCGGCGGCCGGGTCCGGCTCCCCCGCTGCGCGGTCGGGTCCGGCTCCCCCACCCACGGCCGCGCCGGCGCTCGGGTGCGGGGTCGCGGCCGTCCACGCCAGGTCTCCGGCCCGGGTGTTGCTGGCCAGCACGTAGGGCCGGTCGGGGGTGTACCGGATCACCGAGGCCGAGGCGGGGTCGACGCCGATCCGCTGGAACTGGTCCAGGTGCAGCCCCAGCGCGTCGGCCAGGACGGCCTTGACCAGGTCACCGTGCGAGACCGCGACCCACACCGCACCCGGGCCGTGGGCGGTCTCGACCGCGGCGTCGGTCTCGCGGACCGCGGCGACCGCACGGGTCGACATCGTCGTCATCGCCTCCCCGCCGGGGAAGGTGGCCGCCGAGGGGTGGCGCTGCACGGTCTTCCACAACGGTTCACCGGCCAGGTCCTTCAGCGTGCGGCCCTGCCAGTCGCCGTAGTCGCACTCGTCCAGCCGGTGGTCGATCTCGACCTGCGGCGCCACGGGCAGCCGATCCACGACACCGCGGGCGGTCTCCAGGCATCGCTGCACCGAGGACGAGACGACCCGACTCACCGGGACCCCGGCCAGGCGTTCACCGAGCTCGGCGACCTGGGCGGTACCGACCTCGTCGAGGCTGATCCCGGGCAGCCGTCCGGCCAGTACCCCGGCGGTGTTGGCGGTGGAGCGCCCGTGGCGCAGCAGGATCACGGTGGCCATGGGAGTGAGCGTAGCGACGCCCCGCACGAGGTGGCCGCGACACCGGCCCGTCACGGCACCGGGCCCGGGCCGCGGCGGACTAGCCTGCGAGGGTGATCGTCGACGCTGCGCTGTACCGCGACGGGACCCGGATCCCCGTCGACTGCGACCTGTCCGACCTGGCCGGGGTGCGCGCCCGGGGTGGCCCGGGTGACTTCGTCTGGGTGGGGCTGCACGAGCCGGACCGCGCCGAGCTGGACCAGGTCGCCGAGATCTTCGGGTTGCACACGCTGGCCGTCGAGGACGCCGTCAACGCCCACCAGCGCCCCAAGCTGGAGCGGTACAGCGACGGACTGTTCCTCGTGCTCAAGACGCTCTGGTACGTGGACGCGACCGACCAGGTCGAGACCGGCGAGATCGCCCTGTTCGTGGGCGCCGACTTCGTGGTCACGGTGCGGCACGGCGAGGGCAACGCCCTGGCCGACGCGCGACGACGCCTCGAGGCGAACAGCCAGGTCCTGGCGCACGGCCCCTCAGCGGTGGTCTACACGGTGTGCGACACGGTGGTGGACTCCTACGAGGTGGTGGCCGAGGAGCTGGCCAAGGACGTCGACGAGGTCGAGGAGTCGGTGTTCAGCCCCGAACGGACCCGCGACGCCAACCGGATCTACGTGCTCAAGCGGGAACTCGGCGAGATGCGCCGGGCGGTGCTGCCGCTGCGCGAACCGGTGCACCGGATGGCGGGAGCACAGGTGACCGGAATCCACCCGGAGGCGGCGCCCTACTTCCGGGACGTGGCCGACCACCTGGCGCGGGTCGCAGACGTGTCGGAGTCGCTGGACGCGCTGCTGTCGACCGCCTTCGACGTGCACCTGGCCCAGATCTCGATCCAGCAGAACGACGACATGCGCAAGATCTCCGCCGGCGCGGCACTGGTGGTGGTGCCCACCCTGGTGGCGGGGATCTACGGGATGAACTTCGAGCACATGCCCGAGCTGCAGTGGCGCTTCGGCTACGCCTGGGCGGTGCTGCTGATGCTGGGCGCGGCGCTGGTGCTGTGGGTCTTCTTCAAGCGGTCCAAGTGGCTCTGAGCCGCTGCACCGGCCTCAGGCGACCAGGACGCCGGTGCCCAGCAGGGCCATGACGCTGAGGCCGAGCACGATCCGGTAAGCCACGAACGGGGTGTAGGAGCGGGTCGAGACCCACTTCAGCAGCCAGGCGATGGCGGCGTAGCCGACGATGAACGACACCACCGTGGCGGTGAGGGTCGGGCCCCAGCCGTAGGCGTTGTCGCCGTTCGGGATGTCGGGGAGCGTGAAGAGTCCGGCGCCGACCACGGCGGGGATGGCGAGCAGGAATGCGAACCGGGTGGCCGCCTCCCGCTCGAAGCCCAGGAACCGGCCCATCGAGATCGTCGCGCCGGAGCGGCTGACCCCGGGGATCAGTGCCATCGCCTGGGCGAAGCCCATCAGGACGGCCTCGCGCAGCCCCATCTTCTGGATCGACTTCTCGTTGCGCCCGAAACGGTCGGCCAGGCCGAGCACGACACCCAGCACCACCAGCGTGGTGGCGATGATCCACAGGTTGCGGAAGTCCTTCTCGATGATGTCCTTGAGCGCGATGCCCAGCACCACGATCGGCAGCGAGCCGACGATGATGTACCAGCCCATCCGGGCGTCGGTGTGTCCGCGCCACTCCGGACGGACCAGCGAGCGCAACCACGCGGTGGCGATGCGCCAGATGTCGTGGCGGAAGTAGATCAGCACCGCCAGCTCCGTGCCGATCTGCACCACGGCGGTGAACGCCGCGCCCGGGTCACCCCACCCGAACAGCTCCGGGAAGATCCGCAGGTGGGCGCTGGAGGAGATCGGCAGGAACTCGGTCAGGCCCTGCAACGTGCCGAGGACGACGGCTTTGAGGAGGTCGAACACGGGCGAGACGCTACCGTTCGGTCCATGCAGCAGCGGGCAGTGGGCCGGACGGGCCTGAAGGTGTCGCGAATCGGACTGGGCACCATGACGTGGGGCCGGGACACCGACGAGCACGAGGCACGGGACCAGATGGTGGCGTTCGCCGAGGCCGGGGGCACCCTGCTCGACACCGCTGCGGGGTACACCGACGGCCGCAGCGAGGAGCTGGTCGGGGCGATGATCGGTGACGTGGTGCGGCGCGACGAGGTCGTGCTGGCCACCAAGGCCGGGATCTCGCGCCGCACCGGGAACCGGGTGACCGACACCTCCCGCGGCACGTTGCTGCGGACCCTGGACGAGTCGCTGCGCCGGCTGGGCACCGACCACGTCGACCTGTGGCAGGTGCACGTGTGGACCGACGACACGCCGCTGGAGGAGACGTTGGCGGCCCTGGACCACGCCGTCAGTACCGGTCGGGCCAGCTACGTCGGGATCAGCAACTACACCGGCTGGCAGACCGCCCGCGCCGCGACCTGGCAGCAGGCCGTCCCCGGTCGCACTCCGTTGGCCTCGACGCAGGTGGAGTACTCGCTGCTCAACCGCGACGTCGAGCACGAGGTGCTGCCCGCCGCGCAGGCGCTGGGGCTGGGCGTGTTTCCGTGGTCCCCGCTGGCCCGCGGGGTGCTCACCGGCAAGTACCGCACCGGCATCCCCTCGGACTCCCGTGGCGCCTCCGACGAGTTCGGCGCCTGGGTCGGCCGCTACCTCGACGACACCAGCCGCGGGGTCGTGGAGGCGGTCACCCGCGCCGGTGAGGGACTGGGCTGGACGCCGCTGGAGGTGGCCCTGGTCTGGGTGCGGGACCGCGTCGGGGTCACCGCCCCGGTGGTCGGCGCGCGTACCGCCGCGCAGTTGAAGGCGGCGCTCGGTGTCGAGGAGCTGGAGATGCCCGCGGAGATCGTCGCCGCGCTGGACGACGTCTCCGCCCACTGACAACTGCCGAGGACTCTGCCCCGCAACCTGCCCCGAGCGGGTAGCCGCTCAGCAGGTACCCGCGTGGGCACGGACCGGAGCCGCCGGTCCGACCTCAGGCGTCGTCGAGGAACCTGTCCAGCACCCGGGTGCCGAACTGCAGCGCGTCCACCGGGACCCGTTCGTCGACCCCGTGGAACAGCGCGGTGAAGTCCAGCTCCTCGGGCAGTCGCAGCGGCGCGAACCCGTAGGTGTCCATGCCCAGCCGGGTGAAGTGCTTGGCGTCGGTCCCGGCGCTCATCAGGTACGGCGCGACCAGGGCGTCGGGGTCCTCGGCCAGCAGTGAGCGGTGCATCGCGTCCACCACCCGGCCCCGGTAGGGGCTCTCCCAGGGCTGCTGGTGGCTGACCATGTCGATCTCGATGCCCGGCCCGCACAGCTCAGCCAGGGTGGCGAAGAAGGCGTCCTCCTGACCGGGCAGGAACCGCCCGTCGACGTGCGCGGTGGCCTCGGTGGGGATCACGTTCACCTTGTAGCCGGCCTCGAGCATGGTGGGGCTGGTGATGTTGCGCAGCGCGGCGCCGAGCATCCGGGCGGCCGGGCCGAACTCGTCGACCAGGGCCGTCGCGTTCTCCGGGGTGACCTCGGTGCCGGCCAGCTCCCCGACCGAGGCGAGCAGCACCTCCATGGTCGGCGTCAACGTCACCGGCCACGGGTGGGTCCCGATCCGGGCGACCGCACCGGCCAGCCGGGCGACGGCGTTGTCGGAGGAGATCATCGACCCGTGGCCGGCGGTGCCGCGCGCGGTCAGGCGCATCCACGCCATCCCCTTCTCGGCGGCCTCGACCAGGTAGATCCGCCGGCCGCGGACCGTGGTGGAGAAGCCGCCCACCTCGCCGACCGCGACGGTGCAGTCCATCAGCTCCTCGGCGCGCTGGTCGACCAGCACCTGGGCGCCGTGGTGACCCCCGGCCTCCTCGTCGGCGGTGAAGCAGAGCGTGATCGGTCGGGTCGGGACCCGGCCGCTGCGCTGGCGTTCCCGGACCACGGCGAGCAGCATCGCGTCGAAGTCCTTCATGTCGACCGCGCCGCGGCCCCACAGGTACCCGTCGACGATCTCGCCACTGAACGGGTGCACCTGCCAGTCGGCCGCCTCGGCCGGGACCACGTCGAGGTGGCCGTGCAGCAGCAGCGCGTCACCGTCCCCGCTCCC
Organism: Actinomycetes bacterium; assembly: GCA_023396115.1. GTDB lineage: Bacteria > Actinomycetota > Actinomycetes > Propionibacteriales > Nocardioidaceae > Nocardioides. The sequence goes on from JAEWXC010000002.1 coordinate 21,187, forward strand.
CCACCGCGCCAGCACGTTGGCGCGTCCCCGGGCGCCCTCGACGATCCGCGGTTCCACCCCCACCTCGGCCAGCTTCTCGGCCACGTACTCGGCGGCCGCCCGCTCCCCCGGACCGTGCTGGTCGCCGGTGTTGGAGGTGTCGATCCGCAGCAGGTCCCGGCACAGGTCGACCACCTCGTCAGCAGCACTGGGCCACCGGGCGGGAACGGGAACTGGCTGGTCAGGAGCGTGCGGGGACTGTGGCTGGGCCATGACCCCATCCTGCCGCACCGCAGGAGGGGACCCCGGATTGCGTGCCGGGGCCGGTGCTTTGCTACTGTTCCACCGCACTCGTCCGGGTGGCGGAATTGGCAGACGCGCTAGCTTGAGGTGCTAGTGCCCGTATTAGGGCGTGGGGGTTCAAGTCCCCCCTCGGACACCACCGGTTCCCCGGGTTCCTGCAGGTCAGGAGCCCGGGGAATCTGCTTTTCCGGGTCTGAACCCGTGGTGCCGATCCCCGTGATCCGGCGGGACTTCTTCTGGATGACTTCGCATGACGGTGGTGTTCTGTGGGGCTCAGGTGAAGCCAGGACTGACAGTGCGTCGCCATCCGCCGGATGCTGCAGGCGTCGTGGAAGTGATGTCCCCCGCGGACCGTGGGTGGTGTCCGTCGCAGTCGAGAAGCCGGCTGCGTCGTGGCCGTCCCCACGTGGGTACGAGCCGCTCTCCCAGAGAGACCCGACGCAGGCGCCGACGGTTCCGTACCTCTGTCGGACCTGCTGAATTCCGTGAGCGCATGCCCAACTCGTTCGAGGCAGCTGCCGTGCTCCTGGTCGCTCTCATTCCTGGCGCGCCCTGTACATCTGGTCGTTCGAACGGATGGCCGGACGCTGGGGCATCGGCTTGAGCGACCGCATCTTCCGATTCGTCGGCGCCTCCTCGATCATCCATGCCGCAATCGCGCCCGCCTCGTACTGGTTGTGGACGAGCAGGTGGCCGTCGATCTCCACAGGTGGATCACACCCGCTGTCGCTCTGGCTCGTCGCGGCTGTCTACGTCGCACTGCCACTGCTGATCGGCACCCTCGTCGGCGTCGCGACTCGCAGTGGATCGACGTGGCCTCGGTGGATCACCGGCCCCGATCCCGCACCACGGGCATGGGATTACCTGTTCCAGGGCGAACGTGACGGCTGGGTCCGGATCAAGCTGAAGACCGGCGCTTGGATAGGCGGCGCCTACGCGACGTACGGCGACCTCAGGTCGTACTCGGCGGGATATCCAGAGCAGCAGGACGTCTTCCTCGCCCGCAGCGCTGACCTCGACCCCGCGAGCGGGGAGTTCCAGTTCGAGCCCAACGGCGCCGTTCGCCTCGGTGCTGGCGGTCTGCTCGTACGCTGGGAGGAGGTCGAGTGCCTTGAATACATCGACGCGTGAGGGGGAATCCATGCCGACCCAGAGCAAGAAGACGAGGCACACGATGGACCTCGAAAAGCGCGGCGGCTACGGCTCCTCCTCCAAGCAGGTCAGCAAGTTGGCAAGCCCGCCTCGTGGGCCGGCTCCTGGAGCGTCGAAGAGCAAGCCTTCCGCTCAGAAGCAGTGAACCTCGGGGCCCGCGCCTCCAACCGTCCACGGGGCCAGCGCACCTGACGCGTGTCAAAGCGCTGACGCTGCCTCCTTGCCATCAAGGTTCGCGCGAGCAGTTGCCGTGCTGGGCGAAGCCGAGTTGCGGCGATGCCGGGGCTGGCACCCCCTCCCCGTCGACAACTCCCCGGCGGTGCCCGTACTGCATCGGCTTGCACGGAGACCTCTTTCTGACGATGTGCGCCGCGACCCTGCCCTCGAGCGGATGAGCGTCAGGCTCGGCCGCATCGCTCGACAGCTTCACGGCCGGCCGCCGAGCGCCTCGGGGGCGACCTACGCGACTGAACCGGGAGAGCACTGGTCCAGACCAGTGGGGGCGGGCGGGTGTTTCCTGCGTGACCTCCGGTGCGGGTGGACGTTCTGGTGCACAGTGGGTCTCCTCCGGGGCGTCTGGGAGGGCGCCAGGAGACCCCCGAAGTGCGACTGCACCCGTCACGACCCGACAGGTGCGCTCGGCGGCCGCCCCGGCGGTCGACGTGACGGTCGACGGACCTGGCGGACGCCCCCGAACCGCCAGCTCCGCCCCCGTGTCGTCCCACCGTCAGGGTCATGGAGGGAACCACCGTGAAGAAGACCATCAGTGCCGTGGTCGGGCTGGCGCTCGTCGCCGTGCTGTCCACCGTCCTCGTGCCGACCGGCGCCACCGCCGCCGCACCCGTCCAGTCCAGCGTCCAGGCCCGCGCGGTCAGCACGGCCTGCGCGAGCGCCACCGCCGAGCACCGCGCCGCGGTGACCGCCCGGTCCAAGGCCACCAAGAAGGCCAAGAAGGCCGCCACGAAGCTGGCCAAGCTCAAGAAGGCCGTCAAGCGCGGCAAGGACGTCCCCCGCACGAAGCTGACCAAGGCCAAGAAGACGAAGAAGAAGACCCAGAAGGCCGCCAAGAAGGCGAAGAACGCCGTGGCCGTGGCCGCCAAGAAGAAGGCGACCGCCTGCAGCAAGCAGGCCCAGACCCAGCAGAGCCAAGCGCACGCGCTGGCGGGAGTCCTCGGGTTGCTGCTCGGCGGCCTGGGTGGCCAGAACCTCGACCTGGGCAAGCTGGACCTCGCCCAGCTCACGATGATCCTGGACCTGCTGGCCCCGGGTGCCGGCGACAAGATCGACCCCGCCCAGCTGGCGATGGTGCTGAAGGTCCTCCAGGGCCTCGGCAGCGGTGACATCGACCCGGCCACGCTGGTGGCCCAGTTCTCCTCCCTGTTCGGCGAGCAGCTCGACCCGAGCGTCCTCACCGCCCTGCTGGGTGCCATGACCGGCGGCGGCACCGTGGACCCCGCCATCCTGCTGGGCCTCCTCGACGCGCTGTCGGGTGCCCTGGGCGACGTGGCGCCGGGTGCCGGTGCCCTGGGTGCGCTGACCGACGCGGGTCTGCTGGGCCTGGTCGGCACGATCGTCGACATCGCCTCCAACGGCCTGCTGGCCCAGCTGGGCCTGGGTCAGGTCGGTGACCTGCTGCAGGGCCTGCTCAACGGATCGGCCGACGGCCTCTCGCTGGGCGAGCTGACCGCGATCCAGGCGACGGTGACCGGCCTGATCATGTCCAACCCGCTGGACGGCAAGTTCGACCTGCTGAAGAACTCCGGCGTCCTGGCTGCCCTGACCGGGGCGCTGACCAACGGTGCCGGCGGTCTGCCGAGCCTGAACAGCATCCCGGTGCTCGGGCCGCTGCTGTGCGGGCTGATCCCGGTGCTGCCGGGCTGCCAGGCCTGATCCACTCCCCGGGTCCCCCGCAGGACCCGCTCCGCCAGGGGCACGGTGCACCAGCACCGTGCCCCTGGTGCGTCCCGGCGTACCGTTGCGCCGTGACTCCCGTGCTGCGCGTGGCCTTCGTGACCGGCTCCACCCCCGACAAGTGGGCTCGACGCTGGGCCGAGGGACGGCGCGGGACGCTCGACCTGGTCCCCGTCACCGAGGACGAGCAGCGGGCGCTGCTGGACTCGGGAGCCGTCGACATGCTGGTGGCGCGGATGCCCGTGGGTGACACCACGGACCTGCACGTGGTCCGTCTCTACGAGGAGCAGCCGGTGGTGGTCGTCGGCCGGGAGCACGCGGCGGCGGAGTTCGACCGGATCGACCTCGCCGACCTGGACCAGGAGCAGTTCCCGCTCGGGGTCCCCGACGGACTCGACGCGGTCGAACAGCTCGCCTGGCCGCCGATGAGCCCCAAGGACGCCGTGGAGGTCGCCGCCAGCGGGACCGGGGCCGTGGTCGTGCCGGAGTCGGTGGCCCGTCTGTTCCGCCGCAAGGACACCGTCGCGGTGCCGCTGGACGGGATGGAGCCGACGCAGGTCGCCCTGGTGTGGCAGCGCGACCGCGACGACGACACCACCCAGGAGTTCGTCGGGGTGGTCCGGGGGCGTTCGGCCCGCAGCTCGCGGAGCCGCTGAGCCCGGCCCCGAGCCGGGCTCAGCCCAGCCAGGCCTCCACCCAGGCACCCAGCACGACCGCGCTGGCGTCGACGACCTCCGGCCAGGACTGCGCGGACTCGTCGGCGGAGTCCGAGACGTGCTTGACCAGGTGGTGGGCCACCCCGGCGGTGTGGCACGCCCAGGCCACCGCGAACCCCTCCATGTCCACCAGCTGGGCGCGGGCCGCCAGGGCGTCACGGACCACCGGGTCGGCCACGAACAGGTCCCCGGTGGCCAGCACCGTGGCATCCCCGTGCTCGACGACCAGCTCGTCCTCGGCCAGCAGCCCCAGTGCCCGGATGGGTGCCGCCGCGAAGTCGTGGTTGAGCACCCGACCCGGCAGGTGCAGCCCGGTCAGGCCCGCGTGCAGGGCACCGGCGGTGCCCACGTTGAGCACCACCAGCTGCTCCGGGGACGGGTGCGCGGCGAGGTGGGTCGCGGTCGCCACCGCGGCGTTCACCTTGCCGACACCGGTCACCAGAAGCTCGACACCGGCCGGCAGGTGGGCGGCCTCGGCCTCGGTGGCGGCCACGACCAGGACGTCCCGGCCGCCCGGACCGGGCAGGAGGGCGGTCACCAGCTCGTCGCCAGCGGGCGACCCTCGTGGTAGCCGGCAGCCGACTGCAGGCCCACCACGGCGCGCTCGGCGAACTCCGGCAGGTTCCGGGCGCCGGCGTAGGTGCAGGCCGACCGGACCCCGGCACAGATCTGGTCGACCAGGTCCTCCACGCCCGGACGGGCCGGGTCCAGGTACATCCGGGACGAGGAGATGCCCTCCTCGTAGAGCCCCTTGCGGGCCCGCTCGAAGGACGACTCCCCGGCGGTGCGGTTGGCCACCGCCCGGGCCGAGGCCATCCCGAACGACTGCTTGTAGCCGCGGCCGTCGGCGTCCACCATCAGGTCCCCGGGGGACTCGTGGGTGCCGGCGAACCAGGAGCCGACCATCACCGCGCTGGCACCGGCGGCCAGCGCCAGGGCGACGTCGCGGGGGTGCCGCACTCCCCCGTCGGCCCAGACGTGGCCGCCCATCGCCCGGGCCGCCTCGGCGCACTCGAGCACCGCGGAGAACTGGGGCCGGCCGACCCCGGTCATCATCCGGGTGGTGCACATGGCGCCGGGGCCGACGCCCACCTTGACGATGTCCGCGCCGGCCTCGAGCAGGGTGCGGGTGCCGAGCTGGTCGACCACGTTGCCGGCCGCCACGGGCACCTGGGGGTCGAGGGCGCGGACTGCGCGCAGCGCCTCCACCATCCGGTCCTGGTGACCGTGGGCGGTGTCGATGACCAAGCAGTCGACACCGGCCTCGAGCAGCGCCTCGGCCTTGTCGGCGACCGCCCCGTTGACGCCGACCGCGGCCGCGACCCGCAGCCCGCCCCGGGAGTCGAGTGCGGGGCGGTAGACGGTGCTGCGCAGCGCACCCCGGGCGCTCAGCACTCCCCGCAGGCGCCCCTCGGCGTCCTCGGCCAGGGCCAGCGGACCACGGTGCGCCTCCAGCTCGTCGAAGACGGTGCGCGGGTCGGTGCCGACCGCGAACCGCACCGGGTGGGTGTCCATCACCGACTCGACACTGGAGAACCGGTCGACGTCGCGGCACGCCTGCTCGGTGACCACGCCCAGTGCGCGGCCCTCCCGCACCACGACCGCGGCACCGTGGGCGCGCTTGGGGATCAGGGCCACCGCATCGGTGACCGGCTGCTCCGGACGCAGCGTGATCGGGGTGTCCAGCACCGGGTCGCGCTGCTTGAGCCAGCCGACGACCTCGGCCACCACCGGCAGCGGGATGTCCTGCGGGATGACGGTCAGGCCGCCGCGTCGTGCGACGGTCTCGGCCATCCGGCGCCCCGCCACGGCGGTCATGTTCGCCACCACCAGCGGGATCGTCGCGCCGGTGTCGTCGTGCGTGGACAGGTCCACGTCGAAGCGGCTGCTCACCGAGGAGCGGCGCGGCACCATGAAGACGTCGTCGTAGGTGAGGTCGTGGCTCGGGGCCAGGTCGTTGAGGAAGCGCACGCCGCGACCCTACCCAGCCGGTCCCGGGCCCGGACCGTGCGCCGCCGGGGGCTGCACGGGCCCTAGGCTCAGCGCCGTGGAAGAACTGACCGCCCACGCCCCCGGCCGCGTGAACCTGATCGGCGAGCACACCGACTACAACGGGGGCACCTGCCTGCCCCTGGCCATCGGGCTGGGCACCACGGTCCGGGTCCGGCCCCGCTCCGACGACCGGTTCGTGCTCGTCTCGCACCCCCACGACGCGTGGCCCGGTGGCCGCTGGGAGGGCAGCACGCATGACCTCGAGCCGGGCCGGGTCACCAGCTGGCCCGCGTACGTGCTCGGCGTCTTCTGGGCCCTGGGGCACACCCACGGGGCCGACGTCGAGATCACCTCCACGGTGCCCGGGGGCGCCGGCCTGTCCAGCTCCGCGGCCCTGGTCTGCTCCGTGGCGCGGGCGTTGAGCCCGGCACCGGCCGAGGAGCTCGTCGCCCCGACCATCGCCGCCGAGACCCAGTTCGTGGGTGCCCCGACCGGCGGGCTGGACCAGACGGTGAGCCTGCTCGCCCGCGCCGGTCACGCCCTGGAACTGGACTTCGCCACCGGAACCCGCGTGCACGTCCCCTGGACCCCGGAGAGCGCCGGCCTGCACCTGGTGGTGATCGACACCCGCACCACGCACGCGCACGCCGACGGCGGGTACGCCGCCCGGCGCGAGGAGTGCCACCGGGCCCGGACGGCGCTGGGTGTGGACCACCTGGCTGCGGCCGACCCCGGGGCCGTGGCGGTGCTGGAGGACCCGGTGCTGAAGCGACGTGCCCGGCACGTGGTCACCGAGGTCGCCCGGGTCGCGGCCACCGGCGCCGCGCTGCGGGCCGGTGACTGGGGCCGGGTGGGCGAGCTGTTCACCGCCTCCCACGACAGCCTGCGCGACGACTTCGAGGTGTCCTGCCCGGAACTGGACACCGCCGTCGTCGCGGCCGTGGACTCCGGGGCGGTGGGCGCCCGGATGACCGGCGGCGGGTTCGGGGGCAGCGCGATCGCCCTGACGCCCGACCCCGAGCGGACCGCTGCCCTGGTTGAACGGGCCTTCGCCGCTCGCGGGTGGACCGCCCCCCGCACGCACGACGCCCCCGCCGGGGCGGGGGCGTCGCGAGGGGCCTGAGAAGGCGTCAGACGTCGATCACTTCAGCTGGGCGCTGGTCAGACCAAGCACCCGGCGGGCCACGATCAGCTGCTGGATCTGCTGGGTTCCCTCGAAGATGTCGAGGATCTTGGAGTCGCGCGACCACTTCTCCAGCAGCTCGTTCTCGCTGTACCCCAGCGTCCCGCACAGCTCGACGCAGGACAGGGTGACGTCGGAGCCCACCCGGCCGGCCTTCGCCTTGGCCATCGAGGCCTCCAGCGAGTTCGGCTTCCGGTTGTCGGCCATCCACGCCGCCTGCAGGGTGAGCAGCCGCCCGCCCTCCCAGTCCGACTCCAGCTGCAGGAACTTCGCGGCCGCGGCCGACTGCACCGTCGCCGGACGGTCGTAGTCGATCTCGACCCCGGCCTGCGCCAGCAGGTCGCGGGTCAGGTCGAGGGCGGCTCGGGCACACCCGATCGCCATCGCCGCCACCAGCGGACGCGTGTTGTCGAACGTCGCCATCGCGCCGGCGAAGGATCGCTTGGTGTCGATCTCGGGGGTGCCGAGCAGGTTCTCGGCAGGGACCCGGCAGTCGGTGAAGGTGATCACCGCGGTGTCGGAGGCCCGGATGCCGAGCTTGTGCTCCAGGCGCTCCACCTTCATGCCCTCGGTGCCCTTGCGGACGACGAACGACTTGATCGCCGCGCGGCCCATCGACTTGTCCAGGGTGGCCCACACGACCACCGAGTCCGCGCGGTCGCCGGAGGTGACGAAGATCTTCTCGCCGTTCAGGACGTACTCGTCGCCGTCCAGCACCGCGGTGGTGGTCAGCGCGGCGGAGTCGGACCCCATCGAGGGTTCGGTGATCGCCATCGCCGCCCAGGTGCCGTCGAAACGTGCCTGCTGCTCGGCGTCGGCCACCGAGGCGATCGCCGCGTTGCCCAGACCCTGCCGGGGCATCGCGAGCAGGAGCCCGGTGTCGCCCCAGCACATCTCGGCCACCGACAGCACCGAGGCCAGGTTGGCGCCGTTGCGCACCCCGCCGGTCTCCTCGCGCTGCGGCTTCTCCTGGCTGACACCCGTGGCACCGGCCCCCTCGGAGGCGCCGGAGTCGCTGAACCCGTCGATCAGGGAGGCCAGCATGTCCAGCTCGACCGGGTAGGCGTGCTCGGCCCGGTCGTACTTGCGCGAGATCGGCCGCAGCATGTTCATGGCGAGCTGGTGGGCCTGCTCGACCAGCATCTTGTGCTTCTTGGGAGTTTCGAGATTGATCATGTCGGTGCCCCGTCCTCAGACGAGGACGCCTCCTTCCATCAGCGAGACGGCACGCAGGTCGCGGTACCACCGCTCCACCGGGTGCTCCTTGACGAAGCCGTGGCCGCCGAGCAGCTGCACGCCGTCGAGACCGATCTTCATGCCGTGCCGGCTGCAGGCCTGGCGGGCCAGGGCGACCTCGCGGCCCACGTCCTTGCCCTGCGCCGCCCGGGAGGCGGCGCGGTAGGTCAGCAGCCGCATCGCCTGCAGTTCGATGGCGATGTCGGCGACCATGAACGCGACCGCCTGCCGGTGGCTGACCGGCTCCCCGAACGCCTCCCGGGTGTTGACGTAGTCGCGGGTGTAGTCGAGCACGGCCTGCCCGGTGCCCAGGGCGAGCGCGCACCAGCCGAGCCGGGAGAGCCGCACGGCCTCGCGGTAGGTCGATCCGTCGGCGCTGCCCAGGAGCTGCGCCGGGGCGTCGGTGAGGGTGAGCGTGGTGAGCGAGGCCGCCCGCAGACCCATCGACGGGTCGGCCTCGACCTCCAGGCCCTCGCCGGAGGACTCCAGCAGGAACAGGGCGGGCTTCCCGTCGAGCTGGGCGCCCACGACGAAGAGCTCGGCCTCGGCGCCGCGCACCACCGCGGACTTGGTGCCGGTGATCCGGTAGCCGTCGCCGTCGCGGACCGCGGTCGTGGCCGGCGTCATCACGTCGAACAGCACCGTGGGCTCGGACAGCACCAGCGCAGCGGCGGGCACTTGGTCGCCGGTGAAGACGGGCAGGTAGGTCTGCTGCTGCGCCTCGTCGCCCCACAGCGACAGCGCGGTCGCGACAGCGCCGGGGGCGAGTGCGGCCACCGCGATCCCCATGTCACCGGCGGCCAGTGCCTCGGCGACCAGGGTCCCGGCCACCGCGGAGCGCTCCTCGCTGATCCCGCCGAGCGACTCGGGCACGCCCAGGATCGGCAGGCCGATCTCGAGGCTGCCGGCGAGCACCTCCTGCGGCGTGGCACAGGCCTCGTCGGCCGCGGCCGCGGCAGGTCGGACCATCTCGGCAGCGAACTCGGAGACGACGTCGACGAGCATCTGCTCGTCCTCGGTCGGGGTCAGGTCGAAGACGCCGTGCGCGGAGGCGCCGGGCACCCGGGTACCGGCGGCGCCCTTCTTGCCGGCCCGGGCGAACTGGCGTCCGGCGGCGGTGGCGACCTTGAACCCGCCGCGGGTGGCGCTGAAGACCGCCCGCTCGGAGGTCTTGCGCAGCCCCCACCGGTCGAGGAGCTCGCTCTGGGCGAGGCGGTTGAGGGCGGCCACGGCGTAGCCGATCGGGTCGCGTGTCTCGGTCGAGGCGAGGCCGTTGCGCCCGCCCGGCTTGAGGCTGTTGAGGAGTGCCATGGAGAAACTGTAACTCGGAGTTACACACTGCGCCACAACTTGGTGCAGGTGGTGTTCCGACCCGGCTCCCTGCCCGGGCCGACTACCGTGGCACCACGATCAGGCCACGGTGGCGGAGAGGTGACGATGGCGCGCAGGAAGTCCGGTCCCGGCTCCGGTCGCGCCCGCACGACGGGTGGCCTGGAGAACGTGCGCGGGTGGATCCGCACCGGACTCAACGACCCCCGGGTGGCGGGATGGTTGGCCAAGCACCGGCGCCGCGACCTGCCCACCTACCTGACCGCGCTGGAGCAGGCCGGCCCGGCGGCGACGCTGGCCGATCCCGCCGGCGGAGTTGACTCCCGGTTGCACCTGGTGGAGCAGTGGTCCGAGACCGTGGAGGTGCTGGCCCGACCGGACACGTTGCCGAGCGTGCTGCGGGCCCGGTCCCGGCTCCGGGTGCACCCCGCCGCCCCGTGGGTCACCTCCGCCACGGCCGCGGCCGGTTCCGTGGCCGTGGTCGCCCAGGACGCCTCGCCGTGGGTCGAGGCCCCCGGGGTCCTGGGCGTGGTCGCCGTGACCGCCGGGCTCTCGGCCCTGGTCTTCCGGGCCCGGCCCACCCGCCGCGACCGACGGCACCGCCCCGCGGGCACCCAGGCCGTGATCGCCCGGGCCGAGGCGCTGCTGGCCATCGGCGGTCCGGCCGCGCTCACCTCCTCCGACCCGGGCGCCACCGACCGGGTCTTCGGCGCGATGATCGGCACGGTCCGGGTGCTGGAGGAGCTCGAGCCCGAGCTCGCCGGCGACGGCGTGCTCGACGAGCACGGTGCCCTGGTGCGTGCCGAGACCCCGGCCGACGAGCAGGCCGTGGCCGAACTCCTCGAGCACCGCGCCGCGCTGGTGCACGGGTTGCTGGTGCTGGGCAGCCGGGGCCAGCAGGACCGCTCGGCGCAGCGGCGCGAGGAGGCCACCGCCTACCAGAGCATCCTCGACGACCTGGACCGCTGATCCGGCCCGGCCCGTCCGGCCCGCTCGTCGGGTCCGGGCGGCTGTGCGCCGCTCCCCCGGCGCCACCTAGGATCACGGTCATGGCCAGCGACCCCTCCGAGACCGTCCACGCACCCCACGGCGACCTGCCCGGTGGTGGCACCGTCCGCCCGATGACCCGGTGGGGTTCCGAAGTGATGCACCGGCCCCAGCAGCTGGTCACCTCCTTCGACCAGGCCCTGGCCGACCTGGCCGCCGACATGGTCGCCACGATGTACGCAGCCGACGGGGTCGGCCTGGCTGCCTGCCAGATCGGCGAGGACGTGGCGATGTTCGTCTTCGACTGCCCCGACGCCTCCGGCGAGCGCACCGTCGGCCTGGTCTGCAACCCGGTGCTGACCCTCCCGGAGGGCAAGGACCGCCGTCTCGACGCCGACGACGAGGGGTGTCTGTCCTACCCGGGCGCGTTCATCGAGTGCGCGCGCCCCGACGAGGCCTCGGTCACCGGCGTGGGCCTCGACGGCCAGCCGGTCGAGTTCTCCGGCGACGGCCTGCTGGCCCGCTGCCTGCAGCACGAGACCGACCACACCGTCGGGACGGTGTTCGGGGACCGGATCTCGGAGAAGGCCCGCAAGAAGCTGCGCAAGCAGCACGACCGCGCCGCCGACGAGTACCCCGCCGAGTGGCCCGCGGACGAGTCCTGAGGGTCGGGCGACTCAGCGGCGTGCGGTGACGTAGCAGGCCACCGCCGAGGCCGCGGCCACGTTGAGGGAGTCGATCCCGGCCTGCATCGGGATCACTGCCCGCCGGTCCGCGTCGCGCTGCCACGCCGCCGACAACCCGGGGCCCTCCGAGCCCAGCACCAGGGCGACCTTCTCCAGGCCGGCCACCGCCTGCTCGATCTCCACCGCGTCGTCGGCCAGGGTGAGGGCGACCGTGGTGAACCCGCGGGCCGAGAGGTCGCCCAGCGCCCCCTCCCAGCGCGGCAGCCGGGTCCACGGGACCTGGAAGACCGCCCCCATCGCCACCTTCACCGCGCGCCGGTACAGCGGGTCGGCGCACCGGGGTGAGAGCAGCACCGCGTCGAAGCCCAGGGCGGCACCGGAACGGAACACGGCGCCGACGTTGGTGTGGTCGACGACGTCCTCCAGGACCAGCACCGAGCGGGACCCGTCGAGCACCTCGTCCACCCCCGGCAGCGGCTTGCGGTGCAACGAGGCCAACGCCCCGCGGTGCACGTGGAACCCGGTGACCTCCTCGGCCAGCGCCTCCGACACCACGTAGCAGGGGGCGTCGGTGGTGGCCAGCACGTCGGCCAGCCCGTCGAGCCAGCGTTCGGCCATGAGGAACGACCGGGGCGCGAACCCCGCCTCGACGGAACGCCGCACCACCTTCTCCCCCTCGGCCAGGAAGAGTCCGTGCTCGGCCTCGAGGTGCTTGCGCAGCGACACGTCGCGCAGGTCGCGGTAGTCGGCCAGGCGCGGGTCGGCCGCGTCGGTGACCGGGACGAGGACCGCCATCAGTGGGTGAACCGCTCGGGGTGGGCGACCCGGACGACCTCGCCGATCACGATGATCGCCGGCGGGCGCACCGACTCGGCGCGCAGCGTCTCGGCGAGCTCGCCGAGCCGGCACAGCACCACCCGCTCGGTGGGCATCGTGCCGTCCACGACGACCGCGACCGGGGTTCCGGCGTCACGACCGCCCTGCACCAGGACCGCGGCGATCGCGGGGGCGTTCTCGACGGCCATCAGCGCGACCACGGTGCCGCGCATCCGGGCCAGGGCCTCCCAGTCGACCAGGGACTCGGGGTCCCCGGGCGGCAGGTGGCCGGAGACGACGGTGAAGTCGTGGGTGACGCCGCGGTGGGTGACCGGGATCTGGGCGATGGCCGGGACCGCGATCGAGGAGCTCAGCCCCGGCACCACGGTGACCGGGACCCCGGCAGCCCGGCAGGCCTCGATCTCCTCGAAGCCGCGACCGAAGACGAAGTTGTCCCCGCCCTTGAACCGCACCACCCGCTGGCCCTCGCGCGCCCGCTCCACCAGCAGCTCGTTGATGTACTCCTGACGCGCCGAGCGGCCCCGCGGGAGCTTGGCAACGTCGATGAGCTCGGTGCTGGCCGGCAGCTCGTCGAGCAGCTCGCGGGGGGCCAGCCGGTCCGCGACCACGACGTCGGCACTGGCCAGTGCGTGCCGCGCGGCGACGGTGACCAGTTCCGGGTCGCCCGGGCCTCCGCCGACCAGGACCACGCCGGGGGTCCGGTCCAGGGCGCCCTCGGCGACCAGGTGGCCGTCGCGCAGCGCGGTGACGATCCCGTCGCGCAGGGCCGCGGACTGGCGCGGCTCGCGGTTGCCGAGGACGGCCACCGTGACCGAGCCGTGCCGTCCGACCGCCGGCGTCCACGCGGTGGCGCGGGTGGCGTCGTCGGAGCGCACGCAGAAGATCCGCCGCTCCTCGGCGGCCGCCGAGACGGCCTCGTTGGCCTGCTGGTCGTCGGTCGCGGCGATCACGTACCAGGACTCGTCCAGGTGCTCGGCTGCGAACGCCTCGGCGTGCCAGGTGAACTCGGCGAGCATTCCCTCCAGGGCCGGGGTCAGCTCGGGCGAGACCACGTGCACGTCGGCCTCGACGGCGATCAGCGCGGGCACCCGGCGCTGGGCGACGTGTCCACCGCCGACGACCACGACCCTGCGGCCGGCGAGCCGCAGTCCGGCGGGGTAGACGTGCGGGTCGGTGGCGGCGGGGTTGGTCTCGTTCACCCCTCCATCATCCCTCGCCGGGTCCGGGCGCCGGTGGCTAGAGTCCAGAGCATGAGCATCGAGCGACCCGTTGCCCCGAACCCCTACGAGTTCCTGCCGGCCACCGCCTCGTTCGAGGTGAGCAGCACCGACGTGACCGACGGCCAGCCGTTGGCCGACGCGCAGGTCGCCGACTTGGGGAACACCTCGCCGCAGCTGTCCTGGAGCGGTGCACCGGAGGGGACCCGGTCGTACGTGGTCACCTGCTTCGACCCCGACGCGCCGACCCCCTCGGGTTTCTGGCACTGGGCCCTGGTGGACCTCCCGGCCGAGGTGACCTCGCTGGAGACGGGCGCGGCTGCGGGACCGCTGCCGGCGGGGGCGTTCCACCTGCGCCACGACGGTGGGGCGGCCGGCTTCATGGGTGCCGCTCCCCCGGCCGGTGACCACCCGCACCGCTACTTCTTCGTGGTGCACGCCGTGGGCGAGGAGACCCTGGGCATCGACGCCGACGCCTCCAACGCGGTGATGAGCTTCAACCTCGCGTTCAAGACGCTGGGCCGCGCGATCCTGCACGGCACCTACCAGCACTGATCCCCGCTCGCTCCCGACCTACCACCGCCGGTTTCGCCAGATATCTGGTGAAACCGGCGGTTCTCGCGCTGAACATCGGCCGACAACCGCACATGTCCCACGACAGGTGTGACGGATGGGGCGGACGGGGCCGGTGTCGGTGAACGGGACCAAGGCGTGAGGCTGGGCGGGCGACCCCGGGGTCACCCGCCCACCGGACCTCAGGCCTGACCCAACCGCGCCAGCACGTCGCCGAACGGCGTCGGGTCGTCGAACTCCTGCTCCGCCGGCCGGTCGCGCCGGACCACGACGGGAGCCGGCGCTCCGCCCGGACCGGGCAGCAGCATCGAGGCCAGCTCGGTCGCGGCCCGCTCGACCCGGGCGCCCAGGTCACCCAGTCCCCCGCCGCCGAAGTCCTCGCTGGCCGCGAACACCGCGGTCGGCACCGGCACCGCCTTCAGGTAGGCGAACAGCGGCCGCATCGCGAACTCGGTGACCAACGAGTGCCGGGCCGTGCCGGCGGTCGCGGCCAGCAGCACCGGCTTGCCGGCCAGCAGCTCGGGCTCGAGCACGTCGAAGAACGTCTTGAACAGCCCCGAGTAGGACGACGAGAACACCGGCGTGACCACGATCAGCGCGTCGGCGGCGCCCACCTGCTCGATGGCCGTGGCCAGCTCCCCGGTGGGGAAGCCGGTGAGCAGGTGGTCGGCCAGGCTGTGGGCCAGACCGCGCAGCTCCACCACGTCCACGCGGGCGCCGGGCAGACGGTCCACGGTGGCCTCGGCGAGCCGGTCGGCCAGGAGCCGGGTGCTCGACGGGGTGCTCAGGCCGGCGGTGACGACCGTGATCTTCATCAGGTTGCTCCTTGGTGCGGGGGCCCGCCCCCGGGTGGGGGCGGGCGGCGGCGGTGGTCCGGGTGGTTCAGGCCAGGGCGGCCGGGTTGAGCCGGGAGACGTGGTGCGGGTCGGGCGACTGGCCCGTCACGTCGTCCCCGGCCACGTGGACGGTGGCGTCCTGCGGACCGCCGGCGGCGGCGACCAGGCTGGCGTGCGTGGGCGCCTCGGGGATGTCGGCGGGACGCCCCTCGGCGAAGCCCGCCCGCAGGTCCGGGAGGATCTCGCCGATCAGGTCCAGCTGCTCCAGCACCGTCTTGAGCGGAAGCCCGGCGTGGTCGACCAGGAAGAGCTGACGCTGGTAGTGCCCCGCGTACTCCCGGAACGACAGGGTCCGCTCGATGACCTCCTGCGGCGACCCCACGGTCAGCGGGGTGCCGGCCATGAAGTCCTCCAACGACGGCCCGTGCCCGTAGACCGGGGCGTTGTCGAAGTACGGACGGAACTGGCGCACGGCGTCCTGGCTGTTGCGGGCCAGGAAGATCTGCCCGCCCAGTCCGACCATCGCCTGGTCGGCCCGACCGTGCCCGTAGTGCTCGTAGCTGCGCCGGTAGAGCTCGATCATCCGCGCCGTGTGCGAGGCGGGCCAGAAGATGTGGTTCGAGAAGAACCCGTCTCCGTAGTAGGCGGCCTGCTCGGCGATCTCCGGGCTCCGGATCGAGCCGTGCCACACGAACGGGGCCACCCCGTCCAGCGGACGCGGCGTCGCGGTGAAGCCCTGCAGCGGGGTGCGGTGCTTGCCCTCCCAGTTCACGACGTCCTCGCGCCACAGGCGGCGCAGCAGGGCGTAGTTCTCCACGGCCAGCTCGATCCCGTCACGGATGTCCTTGCCGAACCACGGGTAGACCGGGCCGGTGTTGCCGCGCCCCAGGGTCAGGTCGAGGCGACCGTCGGCCAGGTGCTGCAGCTGGGCGTAGTCCTCCGCGATCCGGACCGGGTCGGTCGTGGTGATCAGCGTCGTCGACGTGCTGAGCAGCAACTTCTCGGTCACCGCCGCGACGTAGGCCATCGTGGTGGTCGGCGAGGACGCGGCGAAGGGCGGGTTGTGGTGCTGGCCGAACGCCATCACGTCGAGGCCGACCTCCTCGGCCTTCTTCGCGATCTCGACCGTGGCCTTGATCCGCTCGTTCTCGGAGGGGGTGTGCCCGGTAGTGGGGTCGGTGGTCACGTCACCGACGGTGAAGATGCCGATCTGCATGTCTCCCCCTGGGGGTCGGCCGGGAGGCTCCCGGGTCGTCTCAGTCCGAGACTAGTTGAACCTTGCATCACATCTAACCGGTGACGTGTCGCCATCATTCCCGGGGTCCGGCGCCACCACCCTCGCCGATCCCTGCCGGGTAGTGGCGCCGGAGGCCACGCAGCCTCTAGGTTGGACCGCTCCCCCACGACCTGCTCGGAGGTTCCGTGCTGTACCCGGCCGTCGCCGCACGCCAGTTCAGGTGGTACTCGACCTACACCGGGGCAACGCTGGCCGGGATCTTCACCAACTCGGTGTTCGGGTTGATCCAGTCGTGGTTCTTCCTCGCGGTGTGGGCGGCGCGACCGGGCGCCGGCGGCTACGACGCGGCGGACGCGGTCACCTTCGTCTGGCTCGGGCAGGCGCTGTTGATGACCGTGGCGGTGTGGGGCGGTGGCACCACCGACGACCTGGCCGAGCGGATCCGGACCGGGGACGTCGCCACCGACCTGTACCGCCCGGTCAACCTGGTCGGCTGGTACCTGGCCGGTGACCTGGGGCGCGCCGGATACCACCTGATCACCCGGGGGCTGGCCCCGAGCCTGGTCGGGGCGGTGCTGTTCGACCTGGTCGCGCCGGCCTCGGCCGTCGTGGTGGCGGCGTTCGCGCTCTCCCTCGTGCTGGCCGTGGTGGTCAGTTTCGCGCTGCGGTTCCTGGTCGCCTGCACCGCGTTCTGGCTGCTGGACGCCCAGGGAGCCCGGATGCTCTCGGGGTCCCTGGCGATGTTCTTCTCCGGGCTGACCCTGCCGCTGGTGCTCTACCCCGGGTGGCTGGGCACGCTGGCGGAGTCGCTGCCCTGGTCGGCGATCATCCAGGTGCCGATCGACGTGTGGCTGGGACGCCACCACGGGGCCGGCGAGGTCCTCGGGGCGCTGGGGTTCCAGGCCGGGTGGGCGCTGGTGCTGCTGGGCGCCTGCCACCTCGTGGTCGCCTCCGCCACCCGCAAGGTGGTGGTCCAGGGTGGCTGAGACGTCCCTGAGCAACCAGAACCTCCGCACCGAGGCCCTGCACGCCTCGCGCACCTACCTGGCCATCGCCGCCCTGTGGATCAGGGCTGCCTGGTCCTACCGCGGCTCGTTCTGGATGCTGATGCTGGGCCGCTTCCTGCTGACCGGCATCGACTTCGTGGCCATAGCGATCGCCTTCGGCGGCACCGACACCGCGATCGGCGGCTTCGGGCTGCGCGAGGTGGCGCTGCTCTACGGGCTCACCGGTGTCGGGCTGGGGGCGGCCGACACCCTGATCGGCAGCGTCGAGCGGATCGGCACCTACATCCGCACCGGCACCCTGGACCAGATGCTCACCCGCCCGGTCCCGGTCCTGGTGCAGATCTGCGCCGACCAGTTCACCCTGCGCCGGTTGGGTCGGATCACCCAGGCCGCCGTGGTGCTCGCGTGGGGTGCCGGGGCCGTGGACTGGGACCCCGGGAAGGTGGTCCTGGCCGTGGTGACGCTGGTCAGCGCCACGGTGCTGTTCCTGGGCCTGTTCATCGGGTGCTCCTCGATCCAGTTCTGGACCACCGACTCCAGCGAGTTCGCCAACGCCTTCACCTACGGGGGCTCCACGCTGACCCAGTACCCGTTGACGATCCTGCCGCGCGAGGTCCTGCTGGCGCTGACCTTCCTGCTGCCGGTGGCGTTCGTCAACTGGTACCCGGCGCTGCGGCTGCTGGAGCGCGAGGACCCGTTCGGCCTCCCCGCTGCCCTGCAGTTCGGTGGCCCCGTCGCCGCGGCGCTGGTGATGGCCGTGGCCCTGTCCGTCTGGCGCACCGGGATGCGCCGCTACACCTCCACCGGGAGCTGAGATGACCGAGCACGTGATCGCTGCCCACGGCCTGGGCCGCACCTTCGAGGTGCGCCGGCGCAGCGGCGGCCTGCGCCGCACCCGCGAGACGCGGAACGCGGTGGTGGACCTGGACCTGCTGGTCGCGCCGGGCGAGATGGTCGGCTACCTGGGTCCCAACGGTGCAGGGAAGTCGACGACGGTGAAGATGTTCACCGGGATCCTGCACCCGACCGCCGGCCGGCTGCGGGTGTGCGGCCTGGACCCGGTCCGGGAGCGCACCCGGCTGGCGCGCCGGATCGGCGTGGTCTTCGGCCAGCGCAGCACCCTGTGGTGGGACCTCCCGCTGCGCGACAGCTTCGACCTGCTGCGCCGCATCTACCGGGTGCCGGCGGTGCGGTACGCCCAGAACCTGGCCACCTTCACCGAGCTGCTCGACCTGGGTGAGCAGCTGGACACCCCGGTGCGGCAGCTCTCCCTGGGCCAGCGGATGCGGGGGGACATCACCGCGGCGCTGCTGCACGACCCGGAGGTGCTGTTCCTCGACGAACCGACCATCGGGCTCGACGTGGTCTCCAAGGGGCGGTTGCGCGAGTTCCTGCGCCAGCTCAACGCCGAGCAGGGCACCACCCTGGTGCTGACCACGCACGACCTGGGCGACGTGGAGGCACTGTGCGACCGGGTGGCGGTGATCGACCACGGCACCAAGGTCTTCGACGGCTCCTTGGCGGACCTGCGCGGCCTGGGCGGGGCTCCCCGCACGCTGCGCGTGGACCTGGTCGACGAGGCCCCGCCGATCCGGGTCCCCGGCACCACGGTCCGCCGGGTGGAGGGTGCCCGGCAGTGGCTGGAGTTCCCGGCCGAGCAGAGTGCCGCCCCGCTGATCGCTGCCGTGGTCGAGGCCCACGAGGTCGCGGACCTGTCCCTGCTGGAACCGGACGTCGAGGCCGTGGTGCGCCAGATCTACTCCCGCTGACCCGTCCGGCGGTCGAGCGAAACCTCCGGTGGTCGAGCCTGCCGAGACCCCGGTGACCGAGCGTGACCCCCGGTGGTCGAGCTGGCCGAGACCCCCTCAGCCGTCGAAGTGGTGCAGGTCGCTGAGCCCGTAGCTCCACGACCACCCGTGCCGGCGCATCAGCCGCACCACCGGCGCGGAGCGGCTGCGCCAGGTGATCCGGGGCACCGTGTGGTGCCGCCACCACTCGTTCGGCACCCAGCCGTGCTGGGGCGAGCGGTACGGGTTCTCCCAGGGGTTGAGGTCCAGCGACCGGCCCGAGGCGTGCGGCGACCGGACCCCCGGGCGACCGACCACGTGACGGCAGTTGAACGCCGAGGTGTTGCCCGAGGCCATCGACGCCATGTCGTTGGCGCCGGAGAGGGCACGGGACCAGCCGAACCGGTCGACGCGGTACATCGCCCGGACCGGGACCCGGGCCCGGTGCATCGCGGTGAAGACCCGCGCGGTCTTGCGGGCCACCGGGGCCGCCACCACCAGTTCACCGCGGTGCCGGTAGCCGTCGTAGCCCCAGTAGTTGACGGTGACCAGCCGGAGCCCGGCGCGCCCGACCGGGCAGCCCGCGTGCCAGGACCGACCCACCATCGAGTTCCACACCGGGTCCGGGATCCGCTGTACCCGGGCGTCAGCACCCCGGGTGGTGGCTCGCGGCTGCGGGGGCAGGTACCGCGGTTGCGGAGCGCCGACGGGCATCCGGACCGGTTCCCCGGGCGGAAGGTTCCGCACCTTGCGGGTCCGTGAGACCGAGGCCCGCCAGGTCGCGGAGGCGCGGACCCGGGCCCGGTAGCGGGTGTCGGTGCGGGGCCGGGTCCGCCAGCGCACCCGACCGGTCGCCGAGGTCGTGCCCCGGCCGACCACCTTCCAGCCGTGCCGCCACTTCCCGCGCAGGTTCTTCGACCGGGCCAGCAGCTGCACCGGGACCCCGGCCACCCGGCGGCCGCGGACCCGGACCGTGGCCCGCAGCCGCAGCCGCTTCTCGTCGACGACCTTCTTCCGGCCATGCAGCGTGACCCGGTGGGGCGCCGTTCGGCGTGCACCGAAGCAACCGGCGAGGCCACCGCGGGGCCATCCACCGGGGTGTGCACGGCCCGGAACCGGCTCGAGGCGCCCAGGGGCACCACCGACTCCGCGGTGCCGTCGGCACCAGTGGTGACCCGGCCGACCGGGCGCCAGCGGTCCCCGTCCGCACGTTCCAGCACCACCTCGGCGCCGGCCACCGGGCCGGGTGGGGCGGTCGGGTCGTCGGCCGGCACGCCCTGCACCCGCACCCGGAGCCGGACCGTCTCACCGGCCCAGCCACGTCCCGGGGCCTCCAGGCCGACGCTGGTCACCACCGCAGCGGCGGCCGGCGCGGTGCCCGGTGCTGCTCCCGCGGGGCCTGTGACCACCCCGACCAGGGCCAGCAGCACGGCAAGAGCCCCCGTGCAGGCCAGACGCAGCGGTCCACGTCCGGAGGTGCGGCGTGGCGGGAGGGG
Source organism: Actinomycetes bacterium (assembly GCA_023396115.1). Taxonomy (GTDB): domain Bacteria; phylum Actinomycetota; class Actinomycetes; order Propionibacteriales; family Nocardioidaceae; genus Nocardioides. Next base: position 41,651 of record JAEWXC010000002.1, read on the forward strand.
CGGGGAGGGACGGGCGGCACGCATGCAGCAGACCGTAGGCAGGCCGGAGACGTGCTGTCACCGACTCGCCGGGGACCGACCCGTGCAGAAGTCGCCGGCGACCACCGTCGTGACCTGACGGTGGCCCCTGCTTGGATGTGTCCATGGCTGCTGCGGTGAGCGACGTGCTGGGTGCGCCCTACACGTGCGAGCGGATCGTCCTGCCCGACGACGACGAGGGGACGGTCGTCGCCTCGCTGGTGCACCGCCCGGCCGATCCGGCGCCGGACTCGTCGGAGGAAACGGCGCGGGGTGCGGTGCTGCACGTGCACGGCTTCGCCGACTACTTCTTCCAGACCACGCTGTCGGACTTCTGGTGCGCCCGGGGCTACGACTTCTACGCCCTGGACCTGCGCAAGTACGGCCGCTCGTTGCTGGCCCACCAGACCCCCAACTACACCGCCGACCTGGCCGAGTACTTCCCCGAGCTGGACGAGGCCTGGCACCGGATCACCGCACGGGACGGCCACGGGCACGTCGTGCTGTCGGCGCACAGCACCGGCGGCCTGACCGTGCCGCTGTGGGTGGAGGAGCGCCGCGACCAGCTCGGCGAGCTGGCCGGCCTGGTGCTCAACTCCCCCTGGTTCGACCTGGCCGGACCGGCCCCGTTGCGCTCCGCCCCGGTCAACCTCGCCGTCGAGCAGCTGGGCCGGCGTCGACCCGACGCGGAGATCCCGCGCAACGTCAGCGGCCTGTACGCCCGCTCGTTGCACGTGGAGCACGACGGCGAGTTCGACTTCGACCTCGCCTGGAAACCGTTGACGTCGTGGCCGGTGCGCGCCGGCTGGTTGCGGGCGGTGCGAGCCGGACAGGCCCGGCTGCACGCGGGGCTGCACGTGCCGTGCCCGGTGCTGGTGCTGACCTCCGAGGCCAGCAGCCACCCCAAGGAGATGGGCGAGCTGGTGCACAGCACCGACGTGGTGCTGGACGTGGAGCAGATCTGGCAGTGGTCGCCCTCCGTGGCCCGGCACGTGACCGTGGTGGCCCTGCCCGGCGCCCGGCACGACGTCTACCTCTCCCGGCCACCGGTGCGTGGGCGGGCCTTCGAGGTGATCGACACCTGGCGCACCGCCTGGCTCCCCCGCCCCTGACGGAGCAGCGTCGGTCGGAGCCGGGTGGCGCCGGGACCGGACCGGGGGCCGGTCGACCGAGCCGGGTCAGCGGAGCAGGAACGCCGCCAGCGCGGTCAGCCCGACCACCACGATGACCGCCCGGAGCACCGAGTCGGGCAGCCGACGCCCGATGCCGGCACCGACCTGGGCCCCGAGCACCGCGCCGACGGCGACCAGGGCGACGACCAGCCAGTCGATCTCGTCGAAGGCGACCGCGACGAACACCAGCCCGGCCACGCCGTTGCCGACCGCGGCCAGGATGTTCTTGACGCCGTTGAGACGCTGCAGGCTCTCCTGGACGCCGATGCCCAGCACCGCCATCAGGATGACGCCCTGCGCGGCACCGAAGTAGCCGCAGTAGATGCCCGTGCCGAGCACCGCGGGCCACACCCACCACCGGTCGGGCAGGTGGTCGTCGCCGTGCCGGCGACGCACCCAGGCACTGATCCGCGGCCCGGCCACCACCAGCACCACCCCGAGCCCGATCAGCGCGGGCACGATCGCCTCGAACGCCTCCGGCGGCAGCACGAGCAGCAACAGGGCGCCCGCGAGCGCCCCGATCATGCTGCCCACGCTCAACCGGATGATCCGGTCACGCTGGCCGGTCAGCTCGCGTCGGTACCCGATCGCCCCGGCCACCGACCCGGGCACCAGACCGATCGCGTTGGACATGTTCGCGGTCACCGGCGGCACGCCGAACGCCAGCAGGACCGGGAACGTGATCAACGTTCCCGATCCCACCAGCGTGTTGATGCCCCCGGCGGCGGCCCCGGCCAGCAGGACCGCCGCGCACTCGAGCCAGGTCACGGAGTCGGCTGACCCCCGGGGTCAGTCGGGCCGTCGGTGGGGGCCTGGGTCAGCGGGTCGGTGAGCGGGTCCGGGGTCCCGGCTGCCCGTGTGCCCGGCGCCGGGGCGGCGGCCTCCTGGGCGGCGGCGAGGGCCTCGCGGACCGCGTCGTTGGCCTTGGACAGCTCGCCGTCGGTGCGCTCGACGGTCTCCAGCGGCTCCGGCGAGCCCATGTCGACGCGGGTGCGCGGCGTGGCGTCCTTGGGGATCCCGGCCACCTCGTGCACGGCCGAGCCGAGACCCTCCAGGGCCTTGGTGATCTCCGAGGGGATGACCCACACCTTGTTGGCGTCGCCCTCGGCGATCTTCGGCATCATCTGCAGGTACTGGTAGGCGAGCAGCCCCTGGTCGGGCTGGCCGTCGTGGATGGCCTGGAAGACCGTCTGGATGGCCTGGCCCTCACCCTGGGCGCGCAGGATCTGCGACTCCCGGTCGGCCTGGGCGCGCAGGATCTGCGACTCCCGGTCACCCTCGGCGTTGAGGATCTGGGACTGCTTGTTGCCCTCCGCGGTGAGGATGGCGGACTGCCGCTGACCCTCGGCGGTGAGGATGAGCGCCCGCTTGTCGCGGTCGGCGCGCATCTGCTTCTCCATGGCGTCCTTGATCGAGGCCGGCGGGTCGATGCTCTTGATCTCGACCCGGCCCACCCGGATGCCCCACTTGCCGGTGGCCTCGTCGAGCACACCGCGCAGGCCGCCGTTGATCGCCTCGCGGCTGGTCAGCGTCTCCTCCAGGGTCATGCCACCGACGATGTTGCGCAGCGTGGTCATGGTCAGCTGCTCGACGGCCTGGATGTAGTTGGCGATCTCGTAGGTGGCGCTGACCGGGTCGGTGACCTGGAAGTAGATGACGGTGTCGATGGAGACCGTCAGGTTGTCCTCGGTGATCACCGGCTGGGGCGGGAAGCTGACGACCTGCTCGCGCAGGTCGATGGTGTACCGCACGTTGTCGATGAACGGGACCACGAAGTTGAGGCCCGCCGAGAGCGTCTCCTTGTACTTCCCGAACCGCTCGACGATCGCGCAGCGTGCCTGGGGCACCACCCGCACGGTCTTGGCCAGGCCGATGATCACGAACAACGCGACCAGGGCCAGCAGGATGAGTCCAATCATCCGTTCTTCCTCTCCTCAGGGTGATTCACACGCGTGACAAACAGGGGCCGGAGCCGTGCTCCGGGGTGGTTCAGGCCTCGAGCTGGGCGACCGGGTGCACCAGCGCGGTGGCGCCGCGGATCTCCAGCACCTCGACGGCCTGCCCGACGGCGATGGTCAGGGTCTCGTCGTAGGGCTCGGCGGTCCAGACCTCGCCGGCCACCTTGACCCGGCCGGGTGCGAGCGGGGTGATCTCCTCGGTGACCATGCCCTGCACCCCGAGCAGCTTGGAGTGCCCCAGGGTGAGGTCGGGGGCGTGGAACAGCCGGCGCTTGGCAGCGGGGCGCACCACGACCAGCATTGCCACGGCGGTGGCGATGGCGATGAGGAACTGGGCCAGGAACGGTGCCCCGAGCAGGGCCGCGAGCATGCCGGTGACGGCGCCGCTGGCGAGCATGATCATGATCAGGTCGAGGCTGACCAGTTCCACGACACCGAGCGCGAGGGCCAACGTGAGCCACGACTGCCACGCGTGGTCGCGCATCCAGTCCAGCAGCTGGGAGAACCAGTCCATGACCGGACTCTATCCATCCGGTGCACGGTCCAACCCCGTCGGTGCGACCCGGATCGGTGCGGCCCGCTCGGAAGCCGGTGCTCCGGTGGGAGGTGTCAGCCCAGGACGCGGCGTCCGGGGCGCCGACGGGCAGCGAACCGGTCGTCGGACACGTCGAGGGCCAGCGGCAGCCCGAAGGTCTCCGAGAGGGTCTCCTCGGTGACCACCTCGTGCAGCGGACCGGCGACCACGACCCGTCCCTCGCGCAGCAGCAGGGCGTGTGTGAACCCCGGCGGGATCTCCTCGACGTGGTGCGAGACCAGCACCGTGGCGGGCGAGTCGGCGTCCATCGCGAGCGTGGTGAGCGTGGAGACCAGGTCCTCGCGTCCGCCGAGGTCCAGGCCGGCGGCCGGCTCGTCGAGGAGCAGCAGCTCGGGGTCGGTCATCAGGGCCCGGGCGATCTGCACCCGCTTGCGCTCCCCCGAGCTGAGCGTGCCGAAGGAACGACCGGACAGGTGCCCGGCCCCGACCTCGACGAGCAGCTCCTGGGCGCGCTCGTGGTCCATCTCGTCGTAGTGCTCACGCCAGCGCCCGAGCACGGCGTAGGAGGCCGAGACCACCACGTCCCGGACCAGCTCGTCGCGCGGGATCAGGTCGGCCAGGGCGGCACTGGTGAGGCCGATCCGGGGCCGCAGGTCGAACACGTCGATCGTGCCGAGCACCTCGCCGAGGATGCCGGCGACCCCGTCACTGGGGTGCATCTGGGCGGCGGCGACCTGCAGCAGGGTGGTCTTCCCGGCGCCGTTGGGGCCCAGAACCACCCAGCGTTCGTCCTCCTCGACCGTCCAGTTGACCCGGTCCAGCAGGGTGCTCCTCTGGCGGCGGACGGTGAGGTCGGCGAACTCGAGGACGGCACTCATGCGGCTCACCCTATCCAGACCCCGCTCGGGGTCCGGAGGTAACGTCGCCGCTCGTGACCGCGTCCGATCCGCTGCCCCGTTCCGCCGTGCTGGCCTGGTGGGCCACGGCGTGGTTGCGCGGGCACGAGGTGACCGACCGGGTCCTGGACCACGTGCCCGGTGTCGGGATCACCGAGGTGCTGGCCGGCCTGCGCGCCAGCGGTGCCTCCGGGGTCGGGCTGGCGCTGCCGGTGCCCGGGGATCCGGTCGGGCTGGGCGGGCCGCGGCCGTTCAACGACGCCGCCCTCACCGTCGAGGAGGCTGCGGTCAGCGACGCCGGCCAGGGCTTCGTCCCGGTGGGCCAGGGGTGGGAGCGTCACGAGGCGCACCGGCGCCAACTGCCCGACGTGGGCGAGGCGGACCGGGCGCTGCGCCGGGCCCTGCTGGGCACCGCCGACCGGCTCGCGGCGCTGGACGTCGCCCGGTGGCGCCCGGACCTGGCCGACGCCCTGTCCAACCTGCGGCACCTGCCCGCGGTCGAGGTGCCCGTCGGCGTGCCGGCACGCTGCGCGGACCTGGCCCGGCGGGCGGCCCTGGCCGAGGGCATCGTCGACCTGGCGCTGGTCGACGACGGTGCCGCGGTGTCGGCCTCCGAGGCGGGGCTGCGGCGCGACGCGTTGACCGACCTGGACCGGGCGGCACGGCGGGCCCTGGTCGCGGCCTGCTCCCCCGAGGTCTGGCCCGACTCCTGACCCGGGGCACGGCTCGCGGGTCACCCGGGGCCCGCACCCTGACACCGCGCCCCACCGGCCCGGCCGGGCGACTAGCCTTGGGCCTGACATGGACGCCACTCCTGACGTCGTCAGCCCCGCCCCGGCGGCCCTGACGCCCGAGACCCCGAAGACCCTGCTGATCACGCTGACCGGCAAGGACCGGCCCGGGGTCACGCACCGGATCACCAGCGTCCTGTCCGAGGCCGGCGTCGAGGTGCTGGACCTGGAGCAGATCGTGCTGCGGCGCCGCCTGGTCCTGGGGTTGCTGGTCACCGCGCCGCACGACTGGAAGCGTCTGCGTCGTCGGGTCGAGGACCTGGCTGCCGAGCTGGAGATGAGCGTCGAGGTCGAGCGCGGCGCCGGCGACAACCGGCCCCGCAAGACCGGCCGCAGCCACGTGACGGTGATCGGCAGCCCGCTCAAGGCCGGGGCGGTGGCCGCGATGACCGGCCGGATCGCCGACGCCGGCGCCAACATCGACCGGATCATCCGGATGGCGCGCTACCCGGTCACCGCGATCGACTTCCACGTCTCCGGGGCCGACCCCGAGCGGCTGCGCACGCTGCTGGCCAAGGAGGCCGCCCAGCAGGGCGTCGACGTGGCCGTGCAGCCCGCGAACCTGCTGCGCCGCGGCATGAAGCTGATCATCATGGACGTCGACTCCACCCTGATCCAGGGTGAGGTGATCGAGATGCTGGCCGCGCACGCCGGCGCCGAGGCCGAGGTCGCCCGGGTCACCGAGGCCGCGATGCGCGGCGAACTGGACTTCGAGGAGTCCCTGCGCCAGCGGGTGGCCCGTCTGGAGGGCATCCCGGCCAGTGCCATCGACGAGGTGTACCGCTCGATCGTGCTGGCTCCCGGTGCCCGGACGATGGTGCGCACCCTGCGGCGGCTCGGCTACCGGTTCGCGATCGTCTCCGGGGGTTTCTCGCAGATCACCGACCGGCTGGCCGAGGACCTGGGCATCCACTTCGCCCGCGCCAACGAGCTGGAGATCGTCGACGGACACCTCACCGGCCGGATCGTGGGCGACGTGGTGGACCGGGCCGGCAAGGCCCGGGCGCTGCGCGAGTTCGCCGCGAAGATCGGTGTCACCGAGGCCAACGTGGTGGCGATCGGGGACGGCGCCAACGACCTGGACATGCTGAATGCGGCCGGGCTGGGCATCGCCTACAACGCCAAGCCGGCGGTCCGTGACGCCGCGGACACGTCGGTGAACGTGCCCTACCTGGACACGATCATGTACCTGCTGGGGATCAGCCGCGAGGAGATCGAGGCCGCCGACGCCGAGGCGGGGATCATCACCCCCGCTCCCCCGGTCTGAGGCCCCTCCCCGCCGGGGCTCAGCCGGGCCGGGGCGCGCTCAGTCGGTCTCCGGCAGCACGCCGCTCACCGCGGTGCCGTCCAGCTCGTCGTCGGTGTGCACGACGGCGAGCATCCCCGCGGCCTCGACGATCTCCGCGGTGCGTGCCGCCTGGGGGCGTGAGGTCTCCACCAGCAGCACCCCGCCCGGTCGGAGCAGCCCCGGCGCGAGCTCGGCGACCCGGGCCTGCACCCGGGTGCCGTCGTCCCCGCCGTCGAGGGCGACCACGGGTTCGTGCACCCGGGCCTCGCGCGGCATCAACGACAGCTGGGCGCTGGGCACGTAGGGGGCGTTGGCGACCAGCACGTCGACCCGGCCGTCCAGCTCCTCCGGCACCCCGTCGGCCAGGTCCCCGGCCAGGGCGGTGCCGCCCAGGGGTGCCAGGTTCTCCAGCGCGCACAGCACCGAGGCCGGCAGCAGGTCGCAGGCGTGCACGCGCACGTCGCTGCGGGCGGTGGCCACCGCGGTCGCCACCGGTGCGGCCCCGCAGCACATCTCCACCAGGACGCCGTGCCGGGGCAGTCGGGACAGTGCCAGCTCGAGCAGCAGCTCGGTACGCCGGCGCGGGACGAAGACACCGGGGTGCACGGCGATCCGCACCCCGGCGAACAGGGCCCAGCCGACGATCTGCTCCAGCGGCTCGCCCTCGCACCGGGCCAGCACCGCTTCTGCCAGTTCGTTGCCCTCGAACTCGCGCAGCAGCAGCGCGGCCTCGTCCTCGGCGAACACCGACCCGGCCCGACGCAGCTGTGCTGCCAGCTCCTCGATCTCCGGGCCGGTCGGGGGCCGCTCCACGACCGGCTCCTAGCCGTCCGCGGGCAGCCGGGTGTCGACCATCCGGGCAGTCCCGAACGCCAACCGCTCCCAGGGGCCCTCGTACTCCAGCACCGCGGCCGAGGAGGGTGGGAACCCGTGGCGCAGCACGTCGGTGGCGTCGGTCCCGGTGCCGTCATCCAGGAGCAACACCAGCTGGGCGATGGTGGGGTTGTGCCCCACGACCAGCAGGGTGCGGGTCTCCGGCGCGGCCAGGGCACGGACCTCGTCGAGCAGCGCCTCCGGCCCGGCCTCGTACAGCGCCCGGGTGGCGTGCACGGCCCAGCCGGCGGCTCCGCGGACCAGGGTCTCGGTCTCCACCGTGCGGGCGGCGTCGGAGACCAGCGCCTGGTCCGGGACCACCCCGGACGCGGCCAGCCAGGTGCCGACCCGTCCGGCCTGGCGCCGGCCCCGCTCGGTCAGGGTGCGTGCGTGGTCGGTCCTGGCCTCGTCACCCGCCTGGGCGTGGCGCAGCAGGACCAGGCGGCGGGGGGCGTCGGCGGCGGTCACGGGGTCCACTCTTGCACTGCCCCGGCCGGGTACGGATCACCCGTCCGGGTGATTCGCGGCCGGGTTCGGAGCACCCTCAGAGGCCCTGGGAGTGGAAGCCGCCGTCCACGTGCACGATCTCGCCGGTGGTGGCCGGGAAGAAGTCGCTGAGCAGGGCCACGACCGCACGGGCCGTGGGCTCGTGGTCGGACTCGTTCCAGCCGAGCGGGGCGCGGTCCTTCCACGCGGTCTCGAGGTCCTCGAACCCCGGGATGGCCTTCGCAGCGAGCGTCTTCAGCGGACCCGCGGAGACCAGGTTGCAGCGGATGCCGTCGGGGCCCAGGTCGCGGGCCAGGTAGCGGGAGGTGGCCTCGAGGCCGGCCTTGGCCACGCCCATCCAGTCGTAGGCCGGCCAGGCCTGGGTCGCGTCGAACGTCAGCCCGACCACCGAGCTGCCGGGCCCCATCAGCGGCCGGGTGGCCAGGGCCAGCGACTTGAGCGAGTAGGCGGAGACCTGCACGGCCTGGGCCACGTCCTCCCAGGGGCCCTCCATGAACTTGCCGCCGAGCAGGGTCTCGGGGTTGCCGTAGGCGATCGAGTGCACGACGCCGTCCAGGCCGTCGACGTGCTCGCCGACCAGCTCGGGGAGCCGCTGCAGGTGCTCGGGGTCGGTGACGTCCAGCTCGAGCACGGGCGGCTCGACCGGCAGCCGCTTGGCGATGCGCCGGGTGATGCCCAGGGCGCGGCCGAAGTTCGAGATCAGCACCTGCGCCCCCTGCTCCTGCGCCACACGGGCGGTGGCGAAGCCGATCGAGGAGTCCATGGTGACGCCGGCCACGAGGATGCGCTTGCCGTCGAGGATGCCCATGTGGGGGTCCTGCCTTTCAAGGAGGTCCGAGGAGGGAGTGCGGGGAGGTTCGGGGTCAGTGGCCCATGCCCAGGCCACCGTCGACCGGGATGACGGCGCCGGTGACGTAGCCGGCGCCCGGGGAGGCCAGCCAGGTGACGGCCGAGGCGATCTCGTCGGGCTGCGCGTAGCGCCCCAGCGGGACCTGCTGCTTGATGGTGGCCTTCTGCTCGTCGGTGAGCACCTCGGTCATGTCGGTCTCGACGAAGCCGGGGGCGACGACGTTCGCGGTGATGCTGCGCGACCCGAGCTCCCGGGCCACCGAACGGGCCAGACCGACCAGACCGGACTTGGAGGCCGCGTAGTTGACCTGCCCGGCGGAACCCAGCATCCCGACCACCGAGGAGATCAGCACGACCCGGCCGCGCTTGAGCCGCAGCATGCCCTTCGCGGCGCGGCGCACCACCCGGAACGTGCCGGTCAGGTTGGTGTCCAGGACCGAGTCCCAGGCCTCGTCGGACATCCGCAGCAGCAGGGTGTCGGCGGTGATCCCGGCGTTGGCGACCAGCACCTCCACCGGGCCGTGGGCCTCCTCGGCGGCCGCGAAGGCGGCGTCGACCTGGGCCTGGTCGGTGATGTCGCAGCGCAGGTCGAGCGCACCCTCGGGGGCGCCGCCGTTGCGGGTGGTGACGGCGACCCGGTCGCCCTGGGCCAGGAAGGCCTCGGCGACCGCGCGGCCGATGCCGCGGTTGCCGCCGGTGACGAGGACGGATCGGGGTGCTGAAGTCGGGGAAGCGCTCACGTCCACCGACGCTAACGATTACCGCGGGGTACTCCGAATGAGAGTGAGGCAGGGCACAGGGACGGCACAGGGACGGCACGGGGACGACACGGGGACGCCGCCGGACCCGGCCCCGGGCGCGGCCACTTGCCGGGACGTGCCGGGACGCACCCAGCCCCGCCAGAACGGGTCCGGCGGGGCTGGGTGGGACCGGTCAGGTCGTGGGGGTCACTCGTCCTCGAGGCGGAACCCGACCTTCATCGAGACCTGGAAGTGCTCCACGGCTCCGTCCTTGGCCTGTCCGCGCACCTGCGTCACCTCGAACCAGTCGATGTGGCGCAGCGTCTTGCCGGCACGCTCGATGCCGTTGCGGATGGCCTGGTCCACGCCCTCGGGCGAGGTCCCGACGATCTCGGTGACCCGGTAGGTGCGGTTCGACATCGGTGTCCTCCTGGGGTGCTGGTCGACCGGGCGGATGCCCGTGCGGGTCACGCTACAAGGTGGCGCCGGACCCGTCCCCGCGGCGGCGTAGGCTGGAGGGCATGGCCCGCCCGCACAGTCCCGCCGCACCGGTCCGGATCACCACCGCCCGGACCAGCCGGGCCGATGACATCGCCGGCCGACAGCGGCGCTACCTCATCTCGATGGCGATCCGGTGCGCCTGTTTCGTGGGGGCGGTCGTCGCCGACGGCTGGTTGCGCTGGACCCTGGTGGTCGGCGCGATCGTGCTGCCGTACGTGGCGGTGGTCTTCGCCAACTCCGAGGAACAGCGCAGCGACGGCTTCGAACTCCGCTCCACCGGGGCGCACGCCGAGCTGACTTCCGGCGACACACGGCACGAAAAGTCGTGATCTCTGTTGCACGGGGCTCCGCGCGTGCAACAATTCTCGCGGTGGCCGGCACCCCCCGAGCTGGTCATCACCCCAGGTGCCGGACCGCCTCTCCCCGTGGCTGTCCGGCACCTGGCTCGTTCCGGACACCGGTGCGGCACCAGCCGCGCAGCCGGCCCCCGCTCCCCGGGACCGCCCGGGCCACCTCGTGCAGACGGAGGACCACGTGAACGACGACCTCGACCGGTGCTCGGCCAAGGACTGCCAGCAGCCGGCGGTGTGGCAGCTGCGCTGGAACAACCCGCGCCTGCACACGCCGGAGCGTCGCAAGATCTGGTTGGCGTGCGAGGAGCACCGCACGTCGCTGGGTGACTTCCTCGGAGCCCGCGGCTTCCTCAAGGACACGGTGCCGCACCCGGCTCCCGACGGCGACAACTGATCCCCACCCACCCCGGTGCCGCTGGGGTCGGGTCAGCTCAGCCGCCGATGGCGGACATCGGTCGGGTCGGCTGCAGGAACGACGGGTCGTCGATGCCGTGGCCGGGCAGCTTCCAGGCGACCGCGGCCTGCCAGAGCCGGGCCAGCTCGGCGTCGTCGGCCCCGTCCCGCAGGGCGGTGCGCAGGTCGGACTCCTCGCGGGCGAACAGGCAGTTGCGCACCTGCCCGTCGGCGGTGAGCCGGACCCGGTCGCAGTCACCGCAGAACGGTCGGGTGACCGATGCGATGATGCCCACCTGGGCCGGACCGTCGTCGACCACGAACCGTTCCGCCGGGGCACTGCCGCGGTGCTCGGGGTCCGGGGTGAGCACGAACCGCTCCTGCAGCCGGGCCAGGGTCTCGTCGGCGGTGACCATCTCGTCGCGCCGCCAGCCGTGCTGGGCGTCCAGCGGCATCTGCTCGATGAACCGCAGCTCGTAGCCCTCGGCCAGGGCCCAGGCCAGCAGGTCGGGCGCCTCGTGGTCGTTGACCCCCCGCACCAGGACCGCGTTCACCTTCACCGGGCGCAGACCGGCCTCCCGGGCGGCTGCCAGACCGGCGAGCACCTCGTCGAGCCGGTCCCGGCGGGTGATCGCGGCGAAGGTCTCGGGCACCAGCGAGTCGAGGGAGACGTTGACCCGGTTGACGCCCGCGGCGGCCAGGTCCGCGGCCCGGTGCCGCAGGCCCAGCCCGTTGGTGGTCAGCTGGATCCCCAGGTCCGGGTCGAGCGCGCGGGTGCCGGCGACCAGCTCGACCAGGCTGCGGCGCAGCAGCGGCTCTCCCCCGGTGAACCGGACCTGCCGGACACCGAGCCGGTGCACGGCCACGCCCAGCAGCCGCAGCAGCTCGGTGTCGGTCAGCTGGGTCTCCGGCGGCGCCCAGTCCAGGCCCTCGGCGGGCATGCAGTAGGTGCAGCGCAGGTTGCACCGGTCGGTCAGTGACACCCGCAGGTCGGTGGCGACCCGGCCGTGGGAGTCACGGAGTTCGGCCACGTCGGCAGGCTGGCGGGTCACCCGGCCAGTCTAGTTCTGGGGTCACAGGGATAACCTCATCCGCGTGTCCAACCCCCGGTTCCTGCTCTCCCGACGGTGGGTCTTCTTCGCCCTGGCCGTCATCTTCCTGACCTTCCTGGCCTGGCGTCTGGGCGAGTGGCAGTTCGACCGGTTGGAGGACCGCAAGGACCGCAACGCGCAGATCGAGCGCAACGAGCACCACGACCCCGTCGACGTCTCCGAGGTCACCAGCCCCGGTGGCCGGGTCCGGGCCAGCGACGAGTGGCGTCTGGTCACCGCGACCGGCGAGTATCTGGCCGACCAGCAGGTGATCGTCCGGTACCGCACCCGTGACGGTCACGCCGGGGTGGACGTGGTGGTGCCGCTGCGGACGGAGTCGGGCACCTCGGTGCTGGTGGACCGCGGCTGGTTCGGCACCGCCAACCGCGGCGAGATCCCCACGGACGTGCCGGCCCCGCCCGCCGGCGAGGTGACGGTCACCGGCTGGCTCCGGGTGGACGCGACCGGTGACTCCACGGTGGTCGACGACCAGTCGACCCGGGCGGTCAACAGCGCCGCGATCAGCGAGGCCCTGGGCATCGAGACCTACGCCGGCTTCGTGGACGTGCGCGACGAGAGTCCCGAGCCGGAGCAGGCCCTCGAACCGGTCGAGCTGCCGGAGCTCGACAACGGCCCGCACTTCTTCTACGGCCTGCAGTGGTGGTTCTTCGGGGTCCTGGCCGTCGTCGGGTTCTTCTACCTGATGTGGGACGAGAAGCGGGGCGGCACCGCCCGGCTGCGCCGCAAGGCCTCCCGACACGCCGAGGACGACCGGATCGACGCCCGCGAGGCGGACGCCGCCTCCCGCGACACCTGACCCCCACGATCGCCGACCGGGCACTTAGATGGCGCTCACCGGGCACTTTGTCGCCGACCGGGCACTTGCGTGACGCCGGGGCGGCTCAGGGCGTGCGCAGCAGACCCCCGTCGACCGGGACCGCAGTACCGGTGACGAAGGAGGCGGCGGGGCTGAGCAGGAACGCCGCGACCCGGCCGAACTCCTCGGGCCGGCCGTAGCGGCCCAGCGGGATCGTGGCCTCGTGGCGGGCCCGGGCCGCGACCGCGTCGCCGGTGGAGTCGTCGAGCTCACGGACCCGCTCGGTCTCGATCCGGCCGGGCATCAACGAGTTCACCCGCACGCCGCGGGGCCCCAGCTCGTCGGCGAGCATCTTGGCGACCATCGCCAACCCCGGGCGCAGGCCGTTGGAGACGGCCAGACCCTCCAACGGGACCCGGACGCTGGTGGAGAGCACGAGGGCCATCGAGCCCCCGTCGGGCAGCGCCGCACCCAGATCCCGGGCCAGCCGGGTGCCACCGAGGAAGACGCTCTCGAACGCGTCGCGCCACTGGTCGTCGGTGGTCGAGGCCACGGTCCCGGGCGCCGGTCCCCCAACACTCACCAGCGCCGAGTCCAGGCGTCCGAACAGGTCCATCGCCGCACTCCGCAGCAGCTCCGGGGTGGCCGGGTCGGAGTTGTCGGCCACCACCCCGCGGGCCCGCTCCCCCAGGCGCGCCACCGCCGCCTCGACCGACGCGGCGTGGCGTCCCGAGACCAGCACCCGCGCCTCCTCGGCGACGAGCACCTCGGCGGTCGCGTACCCGAGTCCCCGGGTACCCCCGGTGATGACGTGGACACGGTCGCGCAGCTGGAGATCCATGCGGGCGAGGTTAGCGCCCGGTCCGGGTCACGCCGGCGCCGAACTCCTCCTCGAGCCGGTCCACGTCCTCGGTGAACTGGGTCCGGTACAGCTCCGCGTAGAGACCGTCGGCGGCGAGCAGCTCGGCGTGCCGGCCCCGCTCGACGACCCGGCCCTGGTCGACCACCAGGATCTGGTCGGCGTTGCGCACCGTGGAGAGGCGGTGGGCCACCACCAACGAGGTGCGGCCCTCCAGCGCGGCGTCCAGCGCCCGCTGCACGGCCGCCTCGGACTCGGAGTCCAGGTGCGCGGTGGCCTCGTCCAGGACCACGATCGCCGGGGCCTTGAGCAGCAGCCTGGCGATCGCCAACCGCTGACGTTCGCCACCGGAGAGCCGGTAGCCGCGGTCGCCGACGACGGTGTCCAGCCCGTCGGGCAGGCTGCGGACCAGGGTCGCGACCTGGGCCTGCTCCAGCGCCCGCCACAGCGCGTCGTCGTCGACGCCCTCGACGCGGCCGTAGGCCAGGTTGGCGCGGATCGTGTCGTGGAACATGTGGGCGTCCTGGGTGACATAGCCGACCGCGGCCTCCAGGGACTCCAGGGTCAGGTCGCGCACGTCGTGGCCACCGACCCGGACCGCACCGGTGTCGACGTCGTAGAGCCGGGCCACCAGGTGCGTGATGGTGGACTTCCCGGCCCCCGACGGGCCGACCAGGGCGACCATCTCGCCCGGGGCGGCGGTGAAGCTGATGTCGGTGAGCACCGGACCGGAGTCGCGGCTCTCGGCGCGGGCGACCTTCTCCAGCGAGGCCAGGGAGATGTCCTCGGCGCGGGGGTAGGCGAACGCGACGTGGTCGAACTCCACGCCGGACGCGCCGGGCGTCAGGGCCCGGGCGTCGGCCCGCTCGGTGATCGAGCTCGGCAGGTCGAGCACCTCGAAGACCCGGTCGAAGGAGACCAGCGCGGTCATCACGTCGATCCGGACGTTGGAGAGCCCCTGCAGCGGCGCCAGCAGACGCAGCATCAGCATGCCCAGGGCGACCAGGGTGCCGACGCTGAAGTGGCCCTGGATCACCAGGTAGCCGCCGATGCCGTAGGCCAGCGCGGTCGCCAGCGACGGCACCAGCGTCATCACGGACATGAACAGCCGGGTCAGTCGGGAGATCCGGATCCCCAGGTCGCGCACCACCGCGGCCTTGCCGGCGAAGTAGGCGTCCTCGGTCTCGCGGCGGCCGAAGAGCTTGAGCAGCAGGGCGCCGCCCACGCTGAACCGCTCGGTCATGGCGTTGCCCAGGTCGGCGTTGCCGTCCATCTGCTCGCGGGTCAGCCCGGCCAGCCGGTTGCCGACCCACCGCGCGGCGAGCAGCAGCACCGGGAAGAGCGCCAGGCAGGCGAGGGTGACCTGCCAGCTCAGCGCCACCATCGTGATCCCGACGACCAGCACCGAGATGCCGTTCGACACCGTGCCGGACAGGGTGGAGGTGAACGCGCGCTGGGCGCCGATCACGTCGTTGTTGAGTCGGCTCACCAGGGCGCCGGTCTGGGTGCGGGTGAAGAAGGCCAGCGACTGGCGCTGGACGTGCGCGAACACCCGGGTCCGCAGGTCGTAGATCAGGCCCTCACCGATCCGGGAGGACAGGTAGCCGCCGACGAACGTCAGTGCCGCACCGAGCACCGCCACCCCGGCCATCGCGACCGCGAGCCAGACCACCAGCGAGACGTCACGTCCCCCGATGCCGTCGTCGACCACCCGCTGCATCAGCAGCGGCGGCAGCACGACCAGACCGGCCTCCAGGACCGTGACCAGCAGGAACAGACCGATGCGCACCTTGTGCGGGGCGGCGAACGCGACCACGCGGCGCAGCGTTGAGCGACCGATCTGGTTGTCGACGACGCTGCGGTCCGCGCGCAGCGCCCGCAGCATCGGCGGGCCTCCCATCATGGACATGCCCACCTCCTGCTTCTCCCTGAGGGATCCTCAGAGTCCGGCGAGCCCCGCGACCTCGCGGAACCTGCGCACCTGTGCCTCGCGCTCGACCCGGCGCTGCTCGTCCAGCGAACGCCGCTCGGCGTCCAGGAGCAGGCCCTTGGTCTCACGCACCGCACCGGGCATCGGTGCGGTGAGGGCGGAGACCATCGCGCCGACGGCGTCCTCGAGCTCCTCGGACGGCACCACCTGCTGGACGATCCCCAGCGCCAGCGCCTCCTCGGCCCGGACGGTCCGCGCGGTCGCGCAGATCTCCAGTGCCCTCGAGTAGCCAACAACGTCGACGAGGGGCTTTGTTCCCGTCAGGTCGGGCACCAGGCCCAGGGCCGCCTCCTTCATGCAGAACTTGGCGTCGTCGGCGGCGATCCGCAGGTCGCAGGAGAGCGCCAGCTGGAACCCGGCACCGACCGCGTGGCCGCGCACCGCGGCGACCGAGACGAAGCGCGGGTCGCGCAGGAAGGTGAACCCCTCCTGGAACTCCCCGATCGCGTCCGCCATGCCGGCGTCGTCGAGCTCGAGCAGGTCGAGCAGGGAGTCCTGGCTGCGCTGGGACGGGTCGAGCACGCTGGTGTCGAGACCGGCGCTGAACGAGGCGCCCTCACCGGTCACCACGACCACGCGGACCTCGTCGCCGATGCTGCGACCCAGCTCGGCCAGGGTCCGCCACATCGCCGGGGTCTGCGCGTTGCGCACCTGCGGACGGTCCAGGGTGATGGTGGCCACGGCTCCGTCCACGGCGTACCGCAGACCCACCTGCGCCAGTCGCTGCTCGTCCATGCTTCTCCTCGGTGTGGGTGGTGTCGGGGTCAGGCTGTCAGGCCGGTGAGGCGGTCAGGCGAGGGAGACCAGGTCGGCGTAGTCGTCGCTCCACAGGTCCTCGTCGCCGTCCGGGAGCAGCAGCACCCGGTCCGGCTCCAGGGCACGGACCGCGCCCTCGTCGTGGGTGACCAGGATGATCGCGCCCTCGTAGGTACGGATCGCGGCCAGGACCTCCTCGCGGGAGGCCGGGTCGAGGTTGTTCGTGGGCTCGTCGAGCAGCAGCACGTTGGCGCTGGAGACGACCAGGCTGGCCAGGGCGAGCCGGGTCTTCTCGCCACCCGAGAGCACACCGGCCGGCTTGTGCGCGTCGTCGCCGGAGAACAGGAACGAGCCGAGCACGCTGCGGGCCTCGGTGTCGGTCAGCTGCGGCGCGGCCGACTGCATGTTCTCCAGCACGGTGCGGCCCACGTCGAGGGTCTCGTGCTCCTGGGCGTAGTACCCGAGCTTGAGGCCGTGGCCGGGCACGATCTCCCCGGTGTCGGGCTGGTCGACGCCGGCCAGGATGCGCAGCATCGTGGTCTTCCCGGCGCCGTTGAGCCCGAGGATCACCACCCGGCTGCCCCGGTCGATGGCCAGGTCGACGTCGGTGAACACCTCCAGCGAGCCGTACGACTTCGACAGTTCGCGGCCGGTGAGCGGGGTCTTGCCGCAGGCCGCGGGCTTGGGGAACGCGATCCGGGCCACCTTGTCCTGGGCTCGCTCGGCCTCCAGACCGGAGACCATCTTCTCAGCACGCTTGAGCATCGACTGGGCGGCGCTGGCCTTGGAGGCCTTGGCCCGCATCCGGTTGGCCTGGTCGGTGAGCGTCTTGGCCTTCGACTCGGCGTTGGCCCGCTCCCGCTTGCGTCGCCGCTCGTCGGTCTCGCGCTGGGAGAGGTAGGCCTTCCACCCCATGTTGTAGGTGTCGATCACCGCACGGTTGGCGTCCAGGTGCAGCACCTTGTTGACGCACGCCTCCAGCAGACCGGTGTCGTGGCTGATCACGATCAGCCCGCCGCGGTAGGCCTTGAGGTACTCGCGCAGCCACACGATCGAGTCGGCGTCGAGGTGGTTGGTGGGCTCGTCGAGCAGCATCGTCTCGGCGCCGGAGAACAGGATCCGGGCCAGCTCGACGCGGCGCCTCTGCCCACCGGAGAGGGTGCCGAGCGGCTGCTCGAGGATCCGCTCCTCGATGTTCAGCGCCGCAGCCATCTGCGCGGCCTCCGACTCGGCCGCGTACCCGCCACCGGCGTGCAGCTCGGCGTCGGCGCGGGCGTAGCGCTTCATGGCGCGTTCGCGCACCGTCGGGTCGTCGGAGCCCATCTGCTCCTCGGCCTCACGGAGCCGGCGGACGACCTCGTCCAGCCCGCGGGCCGAGAGGATCCGTTCCCGGGCGAGGATGTCGGGGTTGCCGATCCGGGGGTCCTGCGGCAGGTACCCGATCTCCCCGGTGGAGCGCACCTCCCCACCGGCGGGTTGGGCCTCCCCGGCCAGGATCTTGGTCATCGTGGTCTTGCCGGCGCCGTTGCGTCCGACGAGCCCGACCTTCTCACCGGCGGCGACCCGGAAATTGACGTTCTCCATGAGGAGTCGTGCGCCGGCACGGACTTCCAGGTTCTGCACGGTGATCATGAGGGTCACTAGTGTACGGAGGGACACCGGAGCACCACGCCCCGCCCGGACCCCAGGAGCAGACGATGCGCTTCAACCCCAAGGCCGACATCAGCAGCGGCCGGGTCAGCGACTCCGGGCGAGGTTCCGGGGGCGGCCTGGGCGGCGGCTCCGGAACCGGTGGCCGGATCCCGATCCCGACCGGCGGCAAGGGCGGCGTGGGCACGGTGGTCGCGATCATCGTGATGCTCGCCGTGGCCTACTTCTCCGGCGGGCTGGGGGGTCTGACCGGTGGGGGTGGTGGGCCGGGCCCCGACACCGGTCGCTACGACGAGTGCCTCTCCGGTGCCGACGCCAACGAGTCCGCCGACTGTGCCCGCAAGGCCGTCGAGGTCTCCCTGGGCAACTACTGGGCCGCGACCCTGCCGGCCCAGTCGGACGTGCAGTTCCAGGACACCCAGATCAACTCGTTCAGCGGGTCGGTGCAGACCCAGTGCGGCAACGCCTCGGCGGCGGTGGGTCCGTTCTACTGCCCCACCGACGGCACCATCTACCTGGACACCACCTTCTTCCCGGAGGTGCTGGAGAAGCAGCTGGGCGGTCAGGGCGGTGACTTCGTGGAGCCGTACGTGCTGGGTCACGAGTACGGGCACCACATCCAGAACCTGATGGGCACGATGGGTCGGGTCCGGACCCAGAAGGGTCCCGAGTCCGACGCGGTCCGGCTCGAGTTGCAGGCCGACTGCTACGCGGGCATGTGGACCGCGGCCGCCACCAAGACCCAGGACGACCAGGGCGTGGCCATCTTCGAGGAGCTCGACCAGGGCGACATCGACGAGGCGATCGGTGCCGCGCAGACGGTCGGCGACGACCGGATCCAGCAGAAGTCCGGCGGCCGGGTCGACCCCGAGGGCTGGACCCACGGGTCGGCCGAGCAGCGGATGCGCTGGTTCCAGATCGGCATGGAGAAGGGCACCCTCCGCGCCTGCGACACGTTCGCGGCGTCGCGTCTGTGATGGGAGACCTGCCCACTCCGGTCGATCTCCCGGTCCCGGCCGGTGCTGCGCCGACCCGGCACGTCGCCGGCGGGGTGCTCTGGGCCTGAGCAGCCCGCGGAGCGGCTGAGCCGGCCTCAGCCCGGACTCAGCCTCAATCCACCGGGCCACCAGCACGCCCCACTGGTGCGCCCGGTGGACAGGTACCAAAACCCCACATATGTGGGGTTCTGGTAGGTGTGCGAGTGATGCTTCCCTCGCACACCTACAGGATCGCCGTGGGGAGTCCCGATCCACGTCCGAGATGGCGCGCCTTGCCGAACCATGGTGCCGCTCGCGTCGCGGCCGGCCGGTGGATCGGAGCTCAGCCGAGCAGCGCCTCGACGTGGTCGAACTGCCGTTGCAGTGCGAGCAGGTGGGGCTTGACGCTGGGGTGGCGGAACTTGCCGGCCAGGGCGCCCTCGCCGCCGGCGACCCGGGCCAGGGCCCAGTCGGCCCGGGTGAGGGCGGTGAACACGACGGTGATCCTGGCTCCCAGCTCCACCTGTTCCCGTCGGGCCAGTCCTGCGGGGAGAGCGCCCAGGTGTGCTTCGAGCAGCGGGGCGAAGGACTCCCGTTCTGCCAGCGCCAGCAGCCCCAGGTCGGAGCCGACCGGCCCGGTGCCGTAGCCGGACCAGTCGATCGCGACCACGTCCTCGGGGCCCACCCGCCCGCGCAGGTTCTGCCGGGTCGGGTCCCCGTGCTGCGGCACCCGCGGGAGGGTGTCGAGTTGGGCCAGGTAGGACTCGCGGCGCTGCCACAGGTGGTCGGCCGCGTCGGCCACCGACGTGCGGGCCAGGACGGGCCAGCCTCCGCGTCGGGCCACCAGCCCCAACCGGTACCGCAGTTGGTCGGCGACCGCCCACGGTCGCTGCGGCACCTCGGCACCGGCGAAGCGCCCCAGCGCTGCGGCCCGGAACAGCCCGGAGGTCTGCACCGCCTCCACGTGTTCCACGACCAGCGTGATGCCCTCGACGTCCTCCTCGACCGCCACCGTCCGCGGGGCCCGCAAACCGGCGGTCGAGTCCAGGTCACCCGACAGCGCCAGGTCGGCCTCGCGGCGCCACCAGGCCGGGTTGTGCGGGTCGCTGTAGTCGACCGGGTCGTGTGCGGCCGGCGCCTGCAGCCGCTTGACCACCACGTCCACCGGGCCCCGCCGGGCGCTCCACACCCCGGAGGTCGACGGGCCGGCCCCGCTCAGGCGCCGCCACCCGGGCTCGGGTTGCCACATGTGCGGGACGCTAGCCGATGTCGCGGCGCCGGTGCTGGAGCCACGCGCCCGTCACCAGCAGCGCCGCGGTGGCCAGCAGTCCCGCCTCGGCCGCCCGGTCCACCGGGCTGACCGGCACGTTCCCCACGTGGTCGAACGGGGAGGCGCCGACGACCCAGTCGGGCAGCCCCAGCCAGGGGCCGAGGTCACCGAGCACCACGCAACCGGCCAGCAGCGCCCAGCCGATCCACGCGGCCCGGGGCCGCAGGGTCCAGGCCAGCACGGTCAGGGCGGCCAGCACCCAGATCGCCGGCACGTGGGCGGCGGCCGCGGGCACCAGGGTGGTCAGGGCGTCACCGACGCCGTCTCGCTGGGGCCCGTAGGCCAGGGCGGCAGCCACGGCCCAACTCAGCGCCAGCACCGCGCTGCCCACGAGCACCAGACCGACCACCTGCGCCAGGTACCGGTGTCGGGAGGCGCCGGCCGCGAGCACCAGTTCGGTCCGGGCCTCGGTCTCCTCGCGGGCCACGCCGGCCACGACCTGCGCGGTGTACCCGGACACCATGACCGCCATCAACGACAGCAGTGCCGCGAGCAGCGCCTTCTCGAGCCGACCCGGCCCGCCCAGGGCCTCCAGCACCGCACGGCCGCTCGCGGAGGCGAAGATGCCGTCCAGGTGCGGCACCACCGAACCGAACAGGACGCCCGAGGCGACCACGGCCACCCACCAGACCAGCGAGGTGGTGCGCTCCTGGCGCCACAGCAGCCCGGCAGTGCCCGCCAGCCGACCCCGGGCCGGCCCCGCTCGGTCGGGCAGCACCCCGGCCCCCAGGTCCCGACGCCCACGCAGCAGCACCGCTGCTGC
The DNA here is from genome assembly GCA_023396115.1 of Actinomycetes bacterium. Taxonomy (GTDB): domain Bacteria; phylum Actinomycetota; class Actinomycetes; order Propionibacteriales; family Nocardioidaceae; genus Nocardioides. Next base: position 62,758 of record JAEWXC010000002.1, read on the forward strand.
CACGAGAGCGCCGGATGTGGTCAGGTACAACGCGGCCACCCACCAGCGCGGCTCCCCCCAGGCATGCATCCGGGTGCCCCAGCCCAGCGGTGAGAGCCAGCCCAGCCAGCCGGGGCCCAGGTCTCCGACCGCCCGGACCAGGTCGATCGTGGCGACGGCGAGCACCGCGAGTCCGCCACAGGTGCGGGCGCTGGCGGACAGTTGGCTGGTCATGCCGGCGATCCCGGTGCCCACCAGTCCGGCACCCAGCCAGACCAGGCCGAACGCCACCGAGCCGCCGACCGGGAGCCCGGCCACGATGTCGATCAGCGCCGCCAGGGTGCCGACCACGACCGAGGCGATCACGCCCAGGAGCAGCGCCGCCAGCAGCGGAGCACCCCGGGAGACCTGGGTGCTGGCCACCAGTTCGGCCCGACCGGACTCCTCCTCGGTGCGGGTGTGGCGACGCACCAGCACGATGGCCATCGCCATCACGCCCATCGCGTAGGTGACGGTCAGCTTGCTCATCGCCACGTCACCCGGACTGCTCTCCACCACGACCGGTCCGTAGAGGGCGACGAGGCCGGGGCTGGAGTTGATCACCCGCGCGGCGGCGGCCACGTCGGCGACCCCGGTGTAGAGCCCCTCGACGGTGAACGCCGACGCGGCGACCATCGCGGACAACCCGGCGAGCCACGCGGTCAGCAGCACCCGGTCGCGCCTGAGTGCGTGCCGCAGCAGCGGCCCCACGCCCCGGACCACCGTGCTCACCTGCCCCGGTAGTGCTCGAGGAACAGGTCCTCCAGCGACGGCGGGGTGAGCGTGAGGTCACGCACCCCGGCCGTGTTCAGCGCGGCGACGAGCCCCGGCACCGCGGCCGGGTCGACCTGACAGGTCAGCACGCCGTCGCGGCGCTGCACCTGGTGCACCCCGGGCAGGTCGGCGGGCAGGGGCCGGTCGGTGGTGGCCCGGACCACCTGCCGGCGCAGGTGCCGCAGCGTGGCCAGGTCACCGGACTCCACCACGCTGCCGGCCCGGATGATCGTGACCTGGTCGGCCAGACGTTCCACCTCCGAGAGGATGTGGCTGGAGAGCAGCACGCAGGCACCGGCTGCGGTGTGCTCGGCCACGCACTCGTTGAACACGCCCTCCATCAGCGGGTCCAGGCCGGAGGTCGGTTCGTCGAGCACCAGCAGGTCGACCGGGGCGGCGAGGGCCGCCACCAGCGCCACCTTCTGCCGGTTCCCCTTGGAGTAGGAGCGGCCCTGCTTGGTCGGGTCGAGCTCGAACCGCTCGATCAGCTCGTCGCGACGGGTGCTGGGCGAGTCGAGCCCGCGCAGCCGCAGCAACAGGTCGATGGCTTCTGCGCCGCTCAGGTTGGGCCACAGCGACACGTCGCCGGGCACGTAGGCCAACCGGCGGTGCAGGTGCGCGGCATCCCGCCAGGGGTCGGCACCGAACAGGGTGACCCGGCCCGCGTCGGCACGCAGCAGCCCGAGCAGTACCCGGATGGTGGTGGACTTGCCGGCACCGTTGGGGCCCAGGAAGCCGTGCACCTGCCCCGGCCGGACCACCAGGTCGAGTCCGTCGAGTGCGGTGAACCTGCCAAACCTCTTGACCAGGCCCTGGGCCCGTACCGGATCGTCGACCACCCTGCCGACGTTACTCCCGGCCCGACCGCCCGGACAGCAGCGACTCGTACCGGATCAGGAGCCGGCGTTGGTGACCTCGACCCAGGTCTGCGCGGACCGGGCCACGACGTCGTCGACGACGGCCCGACGGGGGTCGGGGACCGGCAGCGGGGTGGGCCGCAGGTCCAGCCCCGCCAGGGGGCGGGACGCGAGTACCTCGGCCAGGGCTGCCTCGTCTCCCCCGGTGACCAGCGGCCCGTCCAGACCGGTGAGGATCCGCTCGGCGTGGCCGGCGGCAGCGCGGTAGGCCTCGCGGGCCTGGTTGTCACGTCGCCGGGCGAAACGCTGCTGGCTCTGGCCGCCGGCCTTGGTGCGGCCCTGGACGTGGCGTTGGCCGATCTTGTGCTCCACGAGCTGCTCTCGGGCGAGACGGGCCACTGCGAAGCCGCCCTTGCGCACCAGCAGCACACCCCAGCTCGCGGGCGGGGTGAGTGCCTCGACCAGGGCGGCGGTCGTGGGCTCCGCCACCGCCAGCCCGAGCGGTGACCGGGCGGTGAACGTGGACCCGTCCTCGGCCTGCCCCCTCAGGGCTCCCTCGTGCACGGTGATGCGGGTGGCGCCGTGGCGGGCGGTGAAGTTCTCCACCCACCGCTCGAGTCGGGACGGCGGGACGGAGAGTCGGACCGGCCCGGTTCCTGCGGTGGACCTCACCGGGGGTGCAGCACCGTCATCGCCTCGCACAGCATCGAGGTGCCGTCCATGTGCTCCTCGACCACGTCGCTGGTCACCAGCAGCGCGACCGGCAGTCCCTGGCCGTCGCAGAGGATGGACAGGTTGCCCTTCTCGGGGCGCGGCGCGTCGGTCTGCTCGAACAGGGAGACCGGGGTGCAGTCGCGGAACGAGCCCTCGCGCACCACCCGGTGGGCGAACTCGTCGGACTCGGCGGGGGTGTCCCCGAACGACCACGTCGGCGGCGGCACCGTACCCAGCGGGGTGGCGCCGAAGTAGATGGAGATGTCGCTGACCAGTCGGGCCCGCTCCCGGGCGACCTCCCAGAAGGCACGCACCTCGGGGTGCGGGTCGTCGGCGCTCGCAGCGAGGTCGAAACGAGGAGACTCCATCGGCTCACCCTAACCACGCGTGGCCCGCACCAACAGGGGTACGGGCCACACATGGAAGGTTCTTCGCCGGGACGTGACGAAGCAGGGAATCAGACGTTGAATCCCAGCGCGCGCAGCTGCTCGCGGCCGTCCTCGGTGATCTTGTCCGGACCCCACGGCGGCATCCAGACCCAGTTGATGGCCACGTCGTTGACCAGACCCTCCAGGGCGGACTCGGTCTGGTCGGTGATCACGTCGGTGAGCGGGCACGCGGCGGAGGTCAGCGTCATGTCGATGACGACGTGGGAGTCCTCCTCGACGTGGACGCCGTAGACCAGGCCCAGGTCGACGACGTTGATCCCCAGCTCGGGGTCGACGACGTCCTTCATCGCCTCGGTGACGTCCTCGACGGTCAGGGTCGAGCCCGCCGCGGCAGTGGTGTCGACCTCGGGGAGGTCGGAGTGGTCGGTCATGCGGTCTCCTCGGTTGCGCGGGCCACGGCATCCTTCCACGCCATCCAGCCCAGTAGTGCGCACTTGACGCGCGCGGGGAACTTGGCGACACCGGCGAAGGCGATGCCGTCCTCCAGGACGTCCTCGTCCGGCTCGACCTGCCCCTTGCCCTGCATCAGGGTGAGGAAGACCTCGCCGATCTCCATGCCCTCGTCGACCTTCTTGCCGATCACCAGGTCGGTCATCACCGACGCGGCGGCCTGCGAGATCGAGCAGCCCACGGCGTCGTAGGACACGTCCTCGACCACGCCGTCACGCAGGTGCACGCGGAGCGTGATCTCGTCGCCGCAGGTGGGGTTGACGTGGTGCACCTCGGCCTCGAACGGGTCACGCAGGCCTGCGTGGTGCGGGTTCTTGTAGTGGTCCAGGATGATCTCCTGGTACAGGCTGTCCAGCTCGGCCGACATCAGTCCACCTTGAAGTAGTTGCGGGTGAAGTTGAGGCCCTCGACCAGGGCGTCGATCTCCGCCGGGGTCGTGTACAGGTACGACGACATCCGGACCGAGGCCTGCACCCCGTAGCGCGCGTGCGCGGGCTTGGCGCAGTGGTGTCCGGCCCGGACCGCGATCCCCTGGGTGTCCAGCACGGTGGCGACGTCGTGCGGGTGCACACCACCGAGCTCGAACGCGATCGCGCCACCACGGGAGGCGGCGTCCAGCGGCCCGAGGATCCGGGTGCCGGGGATGGACTGCAGCCCCTCCAGGGCGTAGCCGGTGATCGCCTGCTCGTGGGCGTGGATGGCGTCCAGCCCGACGTGCGAGAGGTAGTCGACGGCCGCACCGAGCCCGACGGCCTCGACGATCGGCGGGGTGCCGGCCTCGAACTTGTGCGGGATCGGGGCGTAGGTGGAGCGCTCCATGGTGACGGTGGCGATCATCTCGCCCCCGCCCAGGAACGGCGGCAGCGCCTCGAGCACTGCGCGACGCCCCCACAGCACGCCGATACCGGTGGGGCCGACGACCTTGTGCCCGGTGAAGACCACCAGGTCAGCACCGAGCGTCGAGACGTCCACCGGGATCTGCGGCGCAGCCTGGGAGGCGTCGACGACGGTCAGGGCGCCGACCGCACGCGCCTGGGCGGCGAGCTCGGCGACCGGGTTGATGGTGCCGAGCATGTTTGACACCCAGGTCAGCGCCAGCACCTTGGTGCGCTCGGTGAGGAGCTGGTCCAGGTTGGACAGGTCCAGGCGACCGTCCTCGGTGAGCCCGATCCAGCGCAGGGTCGCACCGGTCCGCTCGCACAGCAGCTGCCACGGCACGATGTTGGAGTGGTGCTCCATCTCGGTGATCAGCACCTCGTCGCCGGGGCCGATCTGGTGCGGGCCGGCCCACGCCAGGGTGTTGGCGACCAGGTTGAGCGCCTCCGAGGCGTTCTTGGTGAAGATCACCTCGTCGCGGTCACTGGCCCCCAGGAACGCGGCCACCTTGTCGCGTCCGCCCTCGAACGCCTCGGTGGACTCGGCACCCAGCGCGTGCATCGCCCGGGCGATGTTGGCGTTGTGGTTCTCCAAGTGGTCGACCATCGTGTCGATCACGACCTGCGGCTTCTGCGACGTGTTCGCGCTGTCGAGGTAGACCAACGGCTGTCCGCCGTTCACCGTGCGCGACAGGATCGGGAAGTCGGCGCGGATGACCTCGAGCTCGGGCAGCAGACCCGGCAGCGACATTCCGTTCTCCTTCATCAGTACTTCTTCCTGGTCGAACCGGTCCCCCGGCTCACCTGTTCCCGGCGGCGTCCGCGCTCCCGTGCGCTCGAAACGGACACACTCAGCCGGCCAGACCCCCGCAGGGGCCGAGACCCAGCAGCAGTGGCCGCAGAGGCCTCAAACGTGCCGCATGGCAAGGCCGAGGAGCGAAGCCAATCTTGAGCGAAGCGATTGGCGAGCGACGAGAACGCCGCCAGGTGGTGCGTTTCAGGCCTTCTGGAGGTACTTGTCGTAGCCGTTCTCTTCCAGCGCGTCCGCCAGCTCCGGCCCGCCCTGCTCGGCGATCCGGCCGTTGACGAACACGTGCACGAAGTCAGGCTTGATGTAGCGCAGGATCCGCGTGTAGTGGGTGATCAGCAGGACACCCTTGTCGCCGGCGGCGGCGAACTTGTTGACGCCCTCGGAGACGACCTTCAGCGCGTCGATGTCCAGACCGGAGTCGGTCTCGTCGAGGACGGCGACCTTCGGGTTGAGCAGCCCGAGCTGGGCGATCTCGTGGCGCTTCTTCTCACCACCGGAGAAGCCCTCGTTGACCGAGCGCTGGCTGAACGTGGAGTCCAGGCCGTTGTCCTGCAGCGCGGCGTTGACGTCCTTGACCCAGGTGCGCAGCTTGGGCGCCTCGCCGTCGATGGCGGTCTTGGCGGTGCGCAGGAAGTTGGCGACCGAGACGCCGGGGATCTCCACCGGGTACTGCATGGCCAGGAAGAGGCCGGCGCGGGCACGCTCGTCGACGCTCATCTCCAGCACGTCCTCGCCGTCGAGGGTGACCGAGCCGGAGGTGACGGTGTACTTGGGGTGGCCGGCGATCGAGTAGGCCAGCGTCGACTTGCCCGAGCCGTTGGGGCCCATGATCGCGTGCGTCTCGCCGTCCTTGATGGTGAGCGTGACGCCCTTGAGGATCTCCTTGGGGCCGTCCTCGGTCTCGACCGAGACGTGCAGGTCCTTGATGTCCAGGGTGCTCATGCGGGGGTGACTCCGTTCAGGGTGGTGGAGGTGTCGACGTACACGTCGCTGGTGCCATCGGCGTTGGCGCGTACCTCGACGGGGAAGGTGGCCACCGGGACGGTGGCCGGGAGGTTGGTGGGCTTGCCGGTGCGCAGGTCGAACATCGACCCGTGCAGCCAGCACTCGATCTGGCAGTTGCTGACCTCGCCCTCGCTCAGCGCGACGGCGGCGTGCGAGCACTGGTCCTGGAGCGCGAAGACCTCGTCGCCGTCACGGGCGACGGCGACCTCGAGGCCGTCCAGGGTGACGGCCAGCGCCTCGTCGACGGGGACGTCGGCGAGGGCGCAGGCGCGCTGGAAAGTCATCAGATGGACTTCCCGACCACGTTCTTGGCCAGCTCGGCCTCGACGGTGGCGACCAGCTGCTCCTCGATGGCGGGGATGTCGACGCGGCGGATCAGGTCGTTGAAGAAGCCGTGCACGACCAGGCGCTGCGCCTCCTTCTCGTCGATGCCGCGGCTGCGCAGGTAGAACAGCTGCTCGTCGTCGAAGCGGGCCGTGGCCGAGGCGTGGCCGGCGCCCTCGATGTCACCGGTCTCGATCTCCAGGTTGGGGACCGAGTCGCACTGGGTGCCGTCGGTGAGGATGAGGTTGCGGTTCTCCTCGTAGGTCTCGATGCCCTCGGCGGCCTTGCGGATCAGCACGTTGCCGATCCACACGGTGTGCGCCTTCTCGCCCTGCAGCGCCCCCTTGTAGGTGGCGTGCGAGTTGGTCTTCGGCTCGTTGTGGTCGACGTAGAGCCGGTGCTCGATGTGCTGGCCGGCGTCGGCGAAGTAGAGGCCGAGCATCTCCGCGGAACCGCCGGGGCCGGCGTAGGAGACGTTGGCGTGCATCCGCACCACGTCGCCACCGAAGGTGATGGCGGTGTGCTTGACGGTGGCGTCGCGGCCGACCCGGATCGAGTCACGGCCCAGGTGGACGGCGTCGTCGGCCCAGTCCTGCAGGGTCAGCACGTTGACCTGGGCGCCGTCGCCGACCAGGAACGACTGGATCGTGCTGTACGTCGCCGAGCCGGTGTGGGTCAGCACGATGGTGACCTTGGCGTGCGCGCCGATGCGGTAGAGGACCTGCCCCCACACCTGGTCGTCGACCGAGTTGCCGTGCAGCCGGATCACGACCGGCTCGTCGATCTCGGCCTCGGCCGGGACGTCGAGCAGCGCGCAGCCGCCGGAGAGCTCGGCGGCCAGGGCGGCCGGGCGCTCGTTGGGGGCCAGCTCACCGAGCTCGCGGGCCTCGGCCTGGCTGATCGTGGTCAGCGTGACGCCCTCGGGCAGGGAGGTGTCCCAGTCCAGGGAGGCGTCCGAGGCGGCACCGTCGAGGATGCCGTTGAGGCGCTTGAGCGGGGTGAAGCGCCAGACCTCCTCGCGCCCGGTGGGCACGGGGTGGTCGGCCAGGTCGTAGGAGGCGGGAGGGTTGAGGTGGCTCTCCACGCGCTCGCTCTCCAGGGCCGCGGCGACGTTCTCGCGGCCGGTGTCAGTGACAGTCACGTCAGGAAATCTCTTCTTCGTCTCGGGGTGGGTCTGCGGGGCGGGGGTGGGCCGGGTCAGCCGACCGCGCCCTCCATCTGCAGCTCGATCAGGCGGTTGAGCTCCAGGGCGTACTCCATCGGGAGCTCCTTGGCGATCGGCTCGACGAAGCCGCGCACGATCATCGCCATCGCCTCGTCCTCGGCCATGCCGCGGCTCATCAGGTAGAAGAGCTGGTCCTCGGAGACCTTGGAGACCGACGCCTCGTGGCCCATCTGCACGTCGTCCTCGCGGATGTCGACGTAGGGGTAGGTGTCGGAGCGGCTGATCTGGTCGACCAGCAGCGCGTCGCACAGCACGTTCGACTTGGAGCCGTGCGCGCCCTCGTTGACCTGGACCAGGCCGCGGTAGGACGAGCGGCCGCCGCCACGGGCCACCGACTTCGACAGGATCGAGGACGACGTGTTCGGGGCGGCGTGCACCATCTTGGACCCGGTGTCCTGGTGCTGGCCCTCGCCGGCGAACGCGATGGACAGGGTCTCGCCCTTGGCGTGCTCGCCCATCAGATAGACGGCCGGGTACTTCATGGTCACCTTGGAGCCGATGTTGCCGTCGACCCACTCCATGGTCGCGCCGGCCTCGCAGACGGCGCGCTTGGTGACCAGGTTGTACACGTTGTTCGACCAGTTCTGGATGGTCGTGTAGCGGACCCGGGCGCCCTTCTTGACGACGATCTCCACGACGGCCGAGTGCAGCGAGTCCGAGGAGTAGATCGGCGCGGTGCAGCCCTCCACGTAGTGCACGTAGGAGTCCTCGTCGGCGATGATCAGGGTCCGCTCGAACTGGCCCATGTTCTCGGTGTTGATCAGGAAGTAGGCCTGCAGCGTAATGTCAACGTGGACGCCCTTGGGCACGTAGATGAACGACCCGCCCGACCACACCGAGGTGTTCAGCGCGGAGAACTTGTTGTCACCGGTGGGGATGACGGTGCCGAAGTACTCGCGGAACAGCTCCTCGTGCTCCTTCAGCGCGGTGTCGGTGTCCAGGAACAGCACGCCCTGGGCCTCGAGGTCCTCACGGATCGAGTGGTAGACGACCTCGGACTCGTACTGCGCGGCGACACCGGCCACGAGGCGCTGCTTCTCGGCCTCGGGGATGCCGAGCTTGTCGTAGGTGTTCTTGATGTCCTCGGGCAGGTCCTCCCAGCTGGTGGCCTGCTTCTCCGAGGAGCGCACGAAGTACTTGATGTTGTCGAAGTCGATGTCGTCGAGCTCGGCACCCCAGTGCGGCATGGGCTTGCGGTCGAAGAGCTTGAGGCCCTTCAGCCGCATGTCCAGCATCCACTGCGGCTCCGACTTCTTGCCGGAGATGTCACGCACCACGGCCTCGTTGAGGCCACGGGTGGCCGAGGCACCGGCGACGTCCGGGTCGGACCACCCGAAGTCGTAGCGACCGATGCCCTGCAGCTCGGGGTTCAGCTCTTCGATGCTCGTCATGTCGTCTTCCTGTCGGTGCTGGTGCTGTCGGGGATGCAGGTGGTGCAGACGCCGTCGCCGTGCGCGATGGTGGCCAGACGCTGGACGTGGGTGCCCAGGACCTGGCTGATCGCTTCCGTCTCGGCCTCGCACAGCTGCGGGAACTCGTGGGCCACGTGGGCCACCGGGCAGTGCTGCTGGCACAGCTGCTCGCCCACCACGGGGAGCTCACGGACCGAGGCGGCGTAGCCCTCGGCGGTGAACACCCGGGCCAGTGCCTGGGCGGGCGAGAGCTGCGGGTCTGCGGCCCGGACCGCCTCGAAGTCGCGCTCGATGAACGCGACCCGGCGGCGGGCGAACTCGGTGACGGCCTCGGGTCCCTGGGTCTCGGCCAGGAACCGCAGCGCCTGAGTCGCGAGGTCGTCGTAGGAGTTGTCGAACAGGTCCCGGCCGGTGCTGGTCAGGCCGAACCGCTTGGCGGGGCGGCCACGCCGGCGGGTGCCGACCGGCCGGACCTCGGTGGCCTCCACGGCCCCGATCGCCTCCAGGTGGTCCAGGTGACGGCGGACCGCGGCCGGGGTCAGGTCGAGCCGTGCCCCCAGGTCGGCGGCCGTCGAGGGACCGTTCTCGAGGATCGAGCGGGCCACGCGGTCGCGCGTGGAGGCGTCGCCCACGGGGGGCGTCGTCACCTGCGTCGCGAATTCCACAACACAAGTGTGACGTTAATGAGGAACCGCTTCAACGAAGGTGAACCTAACCCCACGACTGCCGGGTGAGTCACGTCACCCGACGAGCCCCGCAACCCCGCGGCAGCGCACGCTCCGACACCCTCCCGGGCCCGTGCACGCTCAGTGCGCGCCACAGCCCCCGTCGAAGCAGCAGTGCTCGTGCTCCGGGTCGTGCCACAGGGCCTCGACGACCGGCAACGCCGCAACGTCGGGGATCCCACCCAACGGCACGAACCGGTCGTCCACCTCCCAGAGCCACCCGCCTCCCGGCACCGGCACGTGCAACTCGAGGGCGGACACCGGTGGCCGACCCGGGACCCGGTACATCTCGTTGGCGGTCCGCAACAGCCGCGAGTCGGGCACGCCGCTCAGCAGCATGTCGAGTCCGTCGGCCAAGCCCCGGACCACACACGGCTCCTCGAAGCGCTGCACGCCGTCGCGGACCCGGTACGCGAGCTCGTTCAGCAGGGACGCCGCGGCCATGGTCGCGCCCGGAGCGAGGCCGCGCATGATCAACTCCGGGTGACCCTCCCGGGCGGCGAGCCCGACGGTGTAGGCGTGCCCCACCCCGGCGACCTCGTCGTGCAGGACGGCCACGCCCTGGGTGGCGATGATGTGACGGACGCGGTCGAAGTTTCCCCGTGAGCTCATGCCCGGAGGGTCTCCTGCACCCCCGACACAACTCGTGGACCGACATCCACCGCGCTCGCCCACAGCCGTGCGCTGCGCCACGCGTGGCTGGCCCCGGAGCGCCCCGACGGCCTCCGACGCCCGGCCGCTTCCTAGACTGACGCGGTGCCCGGAACCTCCCCCGCCGTCGTCGTCGACGACCTCGTGATGGCCTACGGCGACAAACGCGCGGTCGACGGTCTGAGCCTGAGCGTGCCCAGCGGCACGATCACCGCCGTCCTGGGACCCAACGGGGCGGGCAAGACCACCACCCTGGAGACCTGCGAGGGCTACCGCCGCCCGTCCTCCGGTTCCGTCCGGGTGCTGGGCCTGGACCCGGTGGCCGACCGGGCCGCCCTGCTCCCCCGGATCGGTGTGATGCTGCAGTCCGGGGGCGCCTGGAGCGGGGTGCGCGCGGTCGAGATGCTCCGGCACGTTGCGAAGCTGCACGCCCACCCGCTGGACGTCGACGCCCTGGTCGAGCGGATCGGTCTCACCGACGCCGGCCGCACCCCGTACCGCAGGCTCTCCGGCGGCCAGCAGCAGCGGCTCGCGCTGGCGATGGCCGTGGTGGGCCGTCCCGAGCTGGTCTTCGTCGACGAGCCCACCGCGGGCATGGATCCGCAGGCCCGGCGCAACACCTGGGACCTGCTGCGGGAGCTGCGCTCCAGCGGGGTCACCGTGGTGCTGACCACGCACTACCTGGACGAGGCCGAACAGCTCGCTGACCTGGTCCACATCATCGACCACGGCCGCCTGATCGCCTCCGGCTCGCCCGACGAGCTGACCCGCGGCGGCCAGCAGGCCACGATCCGGATCACCGTGCCCGCGGCACTCCCCCCGGCGGCGCTGGAGGACCTGCGCGCCGTGCTCGGCGCCCTGGACGTGCACTCCCCGGACCCGCGCAGCGTGGTGGCCACCGCCCCGGCCGACTCCTCCACCCTGGCCCGCGTGGCCGGCTGGTGCGACCGCCACGACGTCACGCCCGAGGCCCTCTCGCTGGGCACCCAGTCCCTGGAGGACGTCTTCCTCGAGCTGACCGGACGGGAGCTGGCATGAGCCTCGACCTGACCCCGCGCCCCGGTGCGGCCCCGCTGGCCCGGCAGGTGCTCGCCCAGGCCTCGATGGAGGCGCGGCTGATGCTGCGCAACGGCGAGCAGCTGCTCGTCGCCGTCGTGGTCCCGGTGCTGGTGCTGGTGGGCGGCGTGCTCGCCGCGGACCAGCTCGACCTGGACTGGTCCCGCCCCGCCGTCGACATCCTCACCCCCGGCGCCCTCGCCCTGGCGGTCATGTCGAGCGCGTTCACCTCGGTGGCCATCGCCACCGGGTTCGAACGGCGCTACGGCGTGATCAAGCGGCTCGGCGCCTCCCCGTTGACGCGCACCGGCCTGCTCCTGGGCAAGGTCACCGCCCTGGTCTGGGTGCAGGTCGTCCAACTGGTCGTGATCAGCGCCGTGGGGCTCGCCCTGGGCTGGCAGCCGCACGGGTGGGACTCGCTGCTCCCGGCCGTGGCCGCCTGGGTGCTGGGCACCGCCGCGTTCGCCTCGCTGGGGCTCCTGGTCGCCGGCACCCTGCGTGCCGAGGCCACCCTGGCGGTGGCGAACCTCGTCTACCTGCTGCTGATGGCCGGCGGCGCCGTGGTGATCCCCGCGTCGAGCTACGGCGTGATGGAGCACCCCATCCACTACCTGCCCAGCGGCGCCGTCGGGGAGGCGTTCCGGGACGCCACCCTGCACGGCGTGCTGTCTTGGCGGGACCTGTCCGGACTGCTGCTCTGGACGCTCGTGGGTGGTTTCCTGACCTCGAAGACCTTCCGCTGGGAGTGAGCGTGTCCGAACCGAGTCTGCTGCACCGCCTCCGGGAGTTCGTCGACCCGCTCGCCACCCGACTGGCCCCGAACCTGTGGGGCTGGTCGCTGGCCAGCACCGTGGCCAACATCCTCATCGTGGTCACCGGTGCCGCGGTGCGGCTGACCGGGTCCGGCCTGGGCTGCCCGACCTGGCCCAAGTGCACCGAGGAGTCCTTCGTCACCCACCCGAGCATGGGCATCCACGGGGCCATCGAGTTCGGCAACCGAATGCTCACCTACGTCCTGGTCGTCATCGCGATCGGGTGCTTCCTGGCCGCGCTGGGCGCCCGGGACCGCCGTGCCGTGCGGTTGTCGGTCTGGGTGGCGCTGGGCATCCCGCTGCAGGCGGTGATCGGCGGCATCACCGTGCTCACCGACCTCAACCCGTGGGTCGTGGGCCTGCACTTCATGGCCTCGATGCTCATCGTCATGGTCTGCGTGGCCCTGCTGGACCACCAGCGCTCCCCCAGCCGTCCGGCGGCCGGCGGTGCGCGGCGAGGCCTCGCCCAGGCCCTCTTCGGCTGGGGCTGGGTGGTGCTGTACCTCGGCGTGGTCGTGACCGGCGCCGGCCCGCACGCCGGTGACGAGAAGGCCAAGCGCAACGGGCTCGACCCGGAGACCATCTCCTACCTGCACGGCGCCAGCGTCGTCGTGCTGGTCCTGCTCACCGTGGGCCTGCTCGTGGTGGCCCGTCGCGCCGGCGACCGCTGGCTCACCGCGGCGACCGGCGCGGTGCTGACGCTCGAACTGGTGCAGGGCATCGTCGGGTGGACGCAGTTCCTCACCGACCTGCCGGTGGCCCTGGTGGCGCTGCACATGCTGCTGGCCAGCCTGCTGGCTGCCGGGTTCGCGCGGGTCTGGTTGGCGGTCCGCCCGCACACCGCCACGCACACCGAGGCTGGTCGGCTGCTGACCCGGGTGATGGGCCAGCACTGACCCCCGGCGGGGCCCGGCAGGACGCCGGGAACCGGCCACGCACCGGCCACGTCCCACGGACATGACCAGTCGTCTCGTCGCGCTCGCCCTCGTCCCGCTGCTGCTCGGTGCGTGCTCGACCGACCGCAGTGACCCCGCGGGTGTCGAGCCGCAGTCAACCGGGTCGACTGGTTCCTCCCCCACGTCCCCCGCCGCCACCGAGGCCACGGCGGCGTGCCCTGCCCACTCGGAGCTCCCGGGCCGCGTCGGGAGGATGAAGCGTCCGCAGGTCGAACTGGTCACCGGCCAGGGCTGCCGGGTCCGCCTGGACGCGTGGACCTGGTGCGGGGACGGCGGCTGCGTGGACGGGTTCTACGACGAGGACGCACTTCCGGTCATCACCGACGACGTGGTCGCTGAGGACGCACTTCCGGTCATCACCGACGACGTGGTCGCCGTGGATGCCGGTGAAGCCGGCTGGAGCTTCCAGGTGCAGCACCTGTTCGGGCCCGAGCGCCGCTGCCGGCGCACGATGAGCATGACCACGCCCGAGACCACCGACCAGCCGGTCCGTCTGGACCTGGCCGGCCCGCCGGGCAGCCGGGTGGTGACCCTGTTCGGGAACGACCCCGACGGCGGGGACGCCATCTACGCGTTCCGGTGGGACACCGCCACCGGGGGCAGCTATCCCGATGCCGCGAGCGGCGACGCCACGGTGCTGGCCGACCAGGACGGTGAACTGGCCTCCTACGGCGTGGAGGTGGGGGTCCGTGACCTGGCCGAGCAGCCCGCCCGGGCGACCGCGACCGTCACGGTCACCGACCGGACCGGGCGGGAGGTCAAGATCCCGGTGCGCCGCAGGAAGCAGTGCCACGACCGTGGGGTGGTCGCGTTCACCGCGCCCGAGGACGCCGCGGCCGCCGCGACACGACTGGGGCCGGGGCCCTTCACCTACACCGTCGACCTGCGTCTGGGCGGCACGCGGTACACCGGCACCGGGGTGTGGCCGCGGGACACCAACGAGGAGATCGCGCCCGGCATCCCGCTCAGCTGGACCCCGGCACTGCCGGTGTGGCAGGGCTAGCAGCCGGGCCGGCCGGCGGTGGTCCCGACGGCGGGGCCGCTACCCTCGCTGACCGGCGTCAGCGGTGGGAGTGGGTCAGCGCTGCAGCAGCGGGTCGACGGCGACGCAGAGGAACAGCACCGTCAGGTACAGGTTCGAGGCGTGGAACAGGCGCATCGGGTTCATCTCCCCCAGCGCGGTGAACCGCTTGGTGCGGCCCAGCATCTTGTGCGCCTCGACCAGGAAGATCGCGCCCAGCACGCCGGCCGCGACCGGGTAGAACAGCGTGGTGTCAGCCACCGGCCACAGCAGCAGCGACGTGGCGACCATCACCCACGAGTAGGCCACGATCTGCCGGGCCACCACGGGGGCCGGCTGCAGCACCGGCAGCATCGGGACGTCGACGTTCGCGTAGTCCTCGCGGTACCGGATGGCCAGCGCCCAGGTGTGCGGCGGGGTCCAGAAGAAGACCACCATGAAGAGCACGAACGGCTCCCACGCCAACGACCCGGTGACCGCGGTCCAGCCGATCATCGTCGGGAAGCAGCCGGCGATGCCGCCCCACACGATGTTCTGGGCGGTGCGCCGCTTGAGCAGCATCGTGTAGACGAAGACGTAGAACGCGATCGCCAGGGCGGACAGGCCCGAGGAGAGCCAGTTCACGCCCAGGCCGAGCACCAGGGTGGCGCCGATCGCCAGCACCGTGGCGAAGACCAGCGCGGAGCGCTGGGTGACCACGTGCCGCGGCAGCGCGCGGCGACGGGTGCGGCGCATCTGCTCGTCGATGTCGGCGTCGTAGACGCAGTTGTAGGCGCTGGCGGCACCGGCGCTCAGGGAGCCACCGATCACCGTCCACACCACGTCCATCAGGTCCGGCACACCGCGGGCGGCGTAGAACATCACCGGGACGGTGGTGAGCAGCAGCAGCTCCAGCACCCGCGGCTTGGTGAGACCGACGTAGGCGGCGACCACGTCCTTGAAGGTCGGCGGCCCGTCCGGAGCGTCTCGCTCCGTCTTGGCATGCTGGGCCGACTCGTCGACGTGCGTCACGTGAACCTCGTGTGGAAGGGGAACCGCTGGTACGGGCACCCGCCACGGGCCGGTGCGACATCGAGTCTACCGCCCGCACACAGTAGGCTCGGACTCGCCTGTGCCCCAGCGGTCCACCCCGTGGCGTGCCTCCGTGCGCCGTCGACCGCGACCGACATCCCGAGAGGATCCCCTGAGTGAGCACCATCCCCGCCCGGCTGGAGTGGACCGACAAGGACCAGAAGGCCGTCGACACGGCACGCGTGCTCGCGATGGACGCGGTGCAGAAGGTCGGGAACGGCCACCCGGGTACCGCGATGAGCCTGGCTCCGGTCGCGTACCTGCTCTTCCAGAAGGTCATGCGGCACGACCCGGCCGACCCGCGCTGGCACGCCCGCGACCGCTTCGTGCTGTCCTGCGGCCACTCGTCGCTGACCCTGTACACCCAGCTCTACCTGGGTGGCTTCGGGCTCGAGCTCGACGACATCAAGGCGCTGCGCACCTGGGGCTCGCTGACCCCCGGCCACCCCGAGTTCCGGCACACCGCCGGTGTTGAGACCACCACCGGACCGCTCGGCCAGGGTGTCGCCAACGCGGTCGGCATGGCCATGGGCGCTCGTCGTGAGCGCGGGATGCTCGACCCCGACGCCGCCGCCGGCACCTCCCCGTGGGACCAGCAGTTCTACGTCATCGCCTCCGACGGTGACCTGCAGGAGGGTGTCTCGGCCGAGGCCTCCTCGCTCGCCGGCCACCAGCAGCTGGGCAACCTGACCGTCATCTACGACGACAACAAGATCTCCATCGAGGACCACACCGACGTCGCGTTCACCGAGGACGTCGCCAAGCGCTACGAGGCCTACGGCTGGGACGTGCGCACCGTCGACTGGACCCACGGCGGCGGCGAGTACCGCGAGGACGTCGAGGCGCTGTACGAGCAGATCCAGGCCGGCGTCGAGGTGACCGACAAGCCGACCATGATCGTGCTCAAGACGATCATCGCCTGGCCGGCGCCGAACCTGCAGAACACCGGCAAGTCGCACGGCTCGGCGCTGGGTGAGGCCGAGGTCGCCGCCACCAAGGAGATCCTCGGGTTCGACCCGGCCCAGACCTTCCAGGTCGACGCCGACGTGATCGCGCACACCCGCGAGCTGCTGACCCGCGGCCGCGACGCCGGTGCCGCCTGGGACGAGCAGTTCGAGGCGTGGGCCGCCGCCCACCCCGAGGCCGCCGAGCTGCAGCGCCGCCTGCGCCAGCAGGAGCTGCCCGAGGGCTGGGCCGCTGACCTGCCGCAGTTCCCCGCCGACGCCAAGGGCGTGGCCACCCGGGTCGCCTCCGGCAAGGTGATCAACGCCGTCGCCGCGCACCTGCCCGAGCTGTGGGGCGGCTCGGCCGACCTGGCCGGCTCGAACAACACCACGATCAACGACGCGCCCTCGTTCATCCCCACCGAGCGCTCCACCTCCACCTGGTCGGGCAACCCCTACGGCCGGGTGCTGCACTTCGGCATCCGTGAGCACGCCATGGGCGCGATCATGAACGGCATCGCGCTGCAGGGTCTGACCCGCGTCTTCGGCGGCACGTTCCTGCAGTTCGCCGACTACATGCGTCCCGCGGTGCGGCTGGCGGCCCTGATGGAGCTGCCCACCATCTACGTGTGGACCCACGACTCGGTCGGCCTGGGTGAGGACGGCCCCACCCACCAGCCCGTCGAGCACCTCGCGTCGCTGCGCGCCATCCCCGGCCTGGACGTGATCCGGCCGGCCGACGCCAACGAGACCGTCGCAGCGTGGCAGGCGGTGCTGGCCCAGCGCGAGCGTCCGGCCGCGTTGTGCCTGAGCCGCCAGAACGTGCCCACGTTCCCGCGCGGCGAGGACGGCTGGGCCACCACCGAGGGCGTGGCCCGCGGTGGCTACGTGCTGCTGGACGCCCCCGAGGGCTCTGAGGCCGATGTGGTGCTGGTCGGGACCGGCTCCGAGGTGGCCCTGGCCGTCGAGGCCCGCGAGCTCCTGGCGGCGCAGGGCGTCCACGCCCGCGTCGTCTCGATGCCGTGCCGCGAGTGGTTCGACGCCCAGGACCAGTCCTACCGTGACACCGTCCTTCCCCCGTCGTTGAAGGCCCGCGTCTCGGTCGAGGCCGGCATCGCGCTGGGCTGGCGCGAGGTCGTCGGCGACGCGGGTCGCACCGTCTCGATCGAGCAGTACGGCGCCAGCGCCGACCCGGCGCGGATCTTCGCGGAGTACGGCGTGACCGCCGAGGCGGTGGCTGCGGCCGCCACCGAGTCGATCGCCGCCGCCGGCGTCTGAGCACCCCAACCGACACCCAGGAGGAAGAACGTGACCGAGGCCACCAACGCACGACTGGCAGCGCTCTCCGAGGCGGGTGTCTCGATCTGGTTGGACGACCTGTCGCGCGAGCTCATCGGTTCCGGTGAGCTCGCCGACCTGGTCGCCACCCGGTCGGTGGTGGGCGTGACCACCAACCCGGCGATCTTCGCCTCCGCCCTCAAGGACGGCGACGCCTACACCGCCCAGATGGCGGCGCTGCCGCAGGACGTCGCCGCCGACCCGGAGCAGGCGGTGATGGCGCTGACCAGCACCGACGTGCGCGACGCCTGCGACGTGCTCGAGCCGGTGCACGCCGCCACCGGCGGGCAGGACGGTCGGGTCTCGATCGAGGTCTCCCCCACCCTGGCCCACGACACCGACGGCACCCTGGCCCAGGCCCGGGAGCTGTGGGAGGTCGTGGACCGCCCGAACGCGCTGGTGAAGATCCCGGCCACCAGTGCCGGTGCCCCGGCGATCACCGCCGCGCTCGGTGACGGCATCTCGGTCAACGTCACCCTGATCTTCGGGCTGACCCGGTACGCCGAGGTGATGGAGGCCTACCTGGCCGGCATCGAGGCGGCGCTGGCCGCGGGGCGCGACGTCTCGCGGATCCGGTCGGTGGCCTCGTTCTTCGTCTCCCGCGTGGACACCGAGATCGACGCCCGCCTGGAGAAGATCGGGTCGGCCGAGGCGCTCGCGCTGCGCGGTCAGGCGGGTCTGGCCAACGCCCGGCTGGCCCACCACGCCGCCGAGCAGGTGTTCTCCGGCGAGCGCTGGGAGCGGCTCGCCGCCGCCGGTGCCCACCCGCAGCGCCCGCTGTGGGCCTCGACCGGTGTGAAGAACCCCGACTACCCCGACACCCTCTACGTCGCCGACCTGGTGGCGCCCGGCACGGTCAACACGATGCCGCGGGCCACCATGGACGCCTTCGCCGACCACGGCGAGGTCGTCGGGGACCAGATCACGCCCCACTTGGAGCAGGCGCGCCAGGTGATGGACGCCCTGGCCCGGGTCGGGGTCGACTACGACGACGTGATCGACGTGCTGGAACGTGAGGGTGTCGAGAAGTTCGTCACCTCCTGGGGCGAGCTGCTCGACAGCGTGCGCACCCAGGTGGAGGCCGCACGCGCATGACGGGTGAGGTGTGGGGGGACCCTCACGAGCAGACCCGGTTCACCGTCGCCGACACCGGCGTCGCCGACGCCGCGCTGCAGGCGCTGGTCTCCGACCGGTACGCCTCCCGACTGGCCGAGGGCGACGGTTCCCTGTGGGGACCGGAGGCCCAGGACGAGGCGTCACGCCGGATCGGCTGGGTGGACCTGTCCGCGCGGGCCTCGAAGCTCGTCGAGCAGATCACCCGCTGGCGCGAGGAGCACCTCGCGGCCGGGCTGGACCGGATCGTGCTGTGCGGGATGGGTGGCTCCTCGCTGGCTCCGGAGGTGGTCGCCCACGCGCACGGCGTCGACCTGGTGGTGCTCGACTCCTCCCACCCCGACATGGTGCGCCAGGTCGTGGAGGACCGGCTCGACCGGACGGTCGTGGTGGTCTCCTCCAAGTCCGGCAGCACCGTCGAGACCGACAGCCACCGCCGGGTCTTCACCCGGGCGTTCCGTGAGGTCGGGATCGACCCGGCGACCCGGATCATCGTGGTCACCGACCCCGGGTCCGCGCTCGCGCTCGACGCCGAGGCGACCGGGCAGCGGGTGGTGCTGGCCGACCCCGACGTGGGCGGTCGCTACTCGGCCCTCTCCGCGTTCGGGCTGGTGCCCAGCGGGCTCGCCGGCGCCGACATCGCCGGGCTGCTGGCCGAGGCCGAGGCGTGGCGTCCGGCGCTGTCCCGCGACGACGCCGAGAACCCGGGGCTGCGGCTCGGGGTGCTGATGGGCTGCGCGGTGCGGGCCGGGGTCGACAAGGGCATCCTGGTCGACGCGAACTCGGCGATGCCGGGCTTCGGTGACTGGATCGAGCAGCTGGTGGCCGAGTCCACCGGCAAGGAGGGCACCGGTCTGCTGCCGGTCGCGGTGCCCCGTCCCGACGACTTCAACGCCGCCCGACCCACCGCCGACACCCTGGTCGCCAGCTACGGTCCGCTGCGCCCCGACCCGGCGTGCACGTCGGGCTGGAGCGCCCAGGTGGACCTGCCGCTGGGTGCCCAGTTCCTGCTGTGGGAGCACGCCACCGCGGTGACCGGTCGTCTGCTGGACATCAACCCCTTCGACCAGCCCGACGTGGAGCGGTCCAAGGCCGCCGCGCGGACCCACCTCGACGGTGCCGGCGCCGAGCAGCTGCCGCTGTTCACCGACGGGCCGGTCACCGTCTACGCCTCCCCCGGCCTGCTCGACGGGGTCGAGCCGACCGTGGCGGACGCGGTGTCGGCGCTGCTGGACCGGCTCGACCCCGAGCGCGGCTACCTCGCGGTCGAGGCGTTCGTGGACCGGCTCCGTGACGAACGGCTCGCCCAGGTCCGGGACCGGCTCGCGGTGCGGACCCGGCGTCCGGTCACGTTCGGCTGGGGTCCCCGCTTCCTGCACTCCACCGGCCAGTACCACAAGGGCGGCCCCGCGGTCGGGGTGCACCTGCAGGTCACCGGGCTGGTCGAGGCCGACCTGGCGGTCCCCGACCGTCCGTTCACGTTCGGCGAGTTCATCAACGCCCAGGCCGCCGGTGACGCCGAGGTGCTGGCCGCGGCCGGGCAGCCGGTGCTGCGCCTGCACCTCGGAACCCCCGAGGGCCTGGAGCGGGTGATCGAGGGCTGCCGATGACCAACCCGCTGCGCGACCCCCAGGACCGGCGACTCCCCCGGATCGCCGGGCCGTGCACGCTGGTCGTCTTCGGTGTCACCGGCGACCTGGCCCGCAAGAAGGTCATGCCGGCCGTCTACGACCTGGCCAACCGCGGGTTGTTGCCGCCGGGATTCTCCGTCGTCGGGTTCGCCCGCCGCGACTGGGACGGAGCCGACTTCGCCCAGATCGTGCACGACGCGGTCGCCGAGCACGCCCGCACGGAGTTCCGTGAGGACGTGTGGGAACAGCTGGCCGAGGGGTTCCGCTTCGTCCCGGGCGACCTGGACGACGACGTCGCCTTCGACCAGCTGCGACAGACCGTCACCGAGCTCGACGCGACCCGCGGCACCGGCGGAAACATCGCCTTCTACCTGGCGATCCCCCCGGCACTGTTCGGCAACGTGGTGGGCCAGCTCCAGGAGCACGGGCTCGCCGAGGCACCCGAGGGGTCGTGGCGCCGGGTGGTCGTGGAGAAGCCGTTCGGGCACGACCTGACCTCCGCCCAGGAGCTGAACCAGACCCTGGCCGGGGTGTTCCACTCGGGCTCGGTGTTCCGGATCGACCACTACCTGGGCAAGGAGACCGTCCAGAACATCCTCGCCATCCGGTTCGCGAACAACCTGTGGGAACCGGTCTGGAACAGCAACTACGTCGACCACGTGCAGATCACCATGGCCGAGGACATCGGGATCGGTGGCCGGGCCGGGTACTACGACGGCATCGGGGCTGCCCGGGACGTCATCCAGAACCACCTGCTGCAGCTGATGGCCCTGGTGGCGATGGAGGAGCCGACATCGTTCCGGGCCCCGGCGCTGCGCCAGGAGAAGCTGAAGGTGCTGGACGCGGTGCTGCTGCCCCAGGACCTCTCCGCCACCACCGCGCGCGGGCAGTACGCGGAGGGCTGGGCCGGCGGGGAGAAGGTGCTCGGCTACCTCCAGGAGGAGGGCATCGCCGCGGACTCGACCACCGAGACCTATGCCGCGATCACGCTGCACGTGGAGAACCGCCGCTGGGCCGGTGTGCCGTTCTACATCCGCGCCGGCAAGCGGCTCGGCCGCCGGGTCACCGAGGTCGCGGTCGTCTTCAAGCGTGCACCGCATCTGCCGTTCGGCCCGGACGCCACCGAGTCGCTGAACCAGAACACCCTGGTGATCCGGATCCAGCCCGACGAGGGGCTGACCGTGCGGTTCGGGTCCAAGGTGCCGGGGACGGCGATGGAGATCCGTGACGTGAGCATGGACTTCGCCTACGGCGGCACGTTCACCGAGGCCTCCCCCGAGGCGTACGAGCGGCTGATCCTCGACGTGCTCCTCGGCGACCCGCCACTGTTCCCGCGGCACGAGGAGGTCGAGGCGTCGTGGCGCATCCTCGACCCCGTGCTGGCCGCGTGGGACGAGGAGGGCGCACCCGAGCAGTACGAGCCCGGCACCTGGGGGCCCTCGCGGGCGACCGAGATGCTCGCCCGTGACGGACGGACCTGGAGGCGACCGTGATCCAGCTGGACGACACCACCTCCTCGGCGATCGCCGCCCAGTTCGTGCGGGGGCGGATGCAGGCCGGCTCCCCGGCGATGGGGATGGTGATGACGCTGGTCGTGGTCACCGACGAGGAACGTGCCGACGAGGCGATGGCCGCGGCCCGCAACGCCTCGCACGAGCACCCTGCCCGGGTCCTGGGCCTGATCCTCGGCTCGGGTCGCGGGGCACCCTGCGTCGACGCCCAGGTCGGGATCGGCGACGGCTGGTCCGGCGAGCACGCGATGATCCGGCTGCGCGGCGAGGTGGTCAAGCACGCCGACTCGGTGGTCCGGCCGCTGCTGCTCCCCGACTCCCCCGTGGTGATCTGGTGGGCCGGCGACGCCCCGGCGAACCCCGCCGGCAACGCCATCGGGGCGCTGGGCAACCGTCGGATCACCGACGCCGCGGAGGTGACGGCGACCGCCGACGTGGCCCTGCGCCGACGAGCCCGGTACTACACGCCCGGCGACACCGACCTGGCCTGGACCCGGTGCACCGGGTGGCGGGCCCTGCTCGCCGCGGCACTGGACCAGTACCCCGCCCAGATCGTGCAGGCCTCGGTGTCGGCGGAGCGGGAGAACCCGTCCGGAGACCTGCTGGCCGCGTGGCTCGCGGACCGGCTCGACGTCCCGGTGACCCGGGTGGTCGACGACGGCCCGGGTGTCACCGAGGTGCTGCTGCGGACCGCGCAGGACGAGATCCGGCTGACCCGCCCCGACGCGGCACGGGCCACCCTGTCCATCCCCGGTGGCGGTGACCGCCTGGTGGCGTTGCGCCGCCGGAGCACGGAGGACCTGCTGGCCGAGGAGCTGCGCCGCCTCGACGAGGACGAGATCTTCGCCGCGACGCTGGGAGCCCTCACCGCGATCGACTCCCCCGACCCTGACTCCTCCGACTCCCCCGCCCCCGACGCCGACCGGGTACTTCCGTGACGCCGACCGGGCACTTCCGTGGCGCCGACCGGGCACTTGTGCGCCGACCGGGCACTTGTGCGCCGACCGGGCGCTTTCGCGACGCTCACCGGGCGCTTGTGCGGCCCCGACCGGGCACTTGTGCGCCGACCTCCCCCCTTCCGCGACGCCGACCGGGCACTTCGGTGGTGCCGACCGGGCACTTCCGTGGCGCCGACCGGGCAGTTGTGCGGCTCACCGGGTGCGAGGAGTGACGATGGACATCATCGAACACGCCAGCTCCCGCGAGCTCGTCCCGGCGCTGGCCTCTGCCTTCCTCGACGTCCTCGTGGCGGCGCAGGCCGACGGCCGGATCCCGCACGTCGTGCTCACCGGCGGCGGCATCGCGAACGAGCTCTACAGCGAACTCGCATGCCTGGGCCCGGAGTCGGACGTGAACTGGGCCGAGGTCATCTGGTGGTGGGGCGACGAACGGTTCGTTCCCGCTGACTCCGAGGAGCGCAATGCTCTCGCGGCCCACCGTCAACTGATCGACCACCTGCCGGTGGCGCCCGAGCGGGTGCACGAGATGCCGGCCAAGGAGGCCGGTCAGAACCTGGACGACGCAGCAGCGGACTACGCGGACGAGCTGCGCCAGGACGGTCCTGCAGAGTTCGACCTCGTCCTGCTGGGCATGGGCCCGGACGGCCACTGTGCCTCCCTCTTCCCCCACCACCCAGCCCTCCTCGCGGCGGCCTCCAGCACGGTCGCGGTCCGCGACGCACCCAAGCCACCACCGGAACGGATCAGCCTGACGTTCCGGACGCTGAACCGTGCCGCGCGGGTCTGGTTCTTGGTCTCCGGTGAGGCGAAGGCTCCCGCGGTGTCCGCGCTGCTCGCTCCCGAGGGCACCGCGGCGGCCACGCTGCAGGAGACGCCGGCACGCGGAGTCAGCGGTCGTGTCGAGACCGTGCTGTGGGCAGACGCCGAAGCGCTGGGCCAGGGGTCGTCACCCGGCTGACTGTCCGTTCAGTGGGGCCGCCGGCCGCCCCAGGGGCTCAACCCCTGGCGCAGTCGGGCCAGCCGGTAGCCGGCCTGCAGCCGCGGCACGGGGTCGACACCCGGCGTGAACAGGTCCCCCTTGCGGAAGACGTCGACGGTCCACCCCCGCTCCCGCAACCACTCCCGCCGCGCCCGGTCGTGGTCCGCGCGATCCGCCCCGTGGAACTGTTCGCCGTCGTACTCGGCCGCGTACTGCACCTCCGGCTCGGCGATGTCGAGCCGGTAGACGGCCCGCCCGTCCTCCTCGACCCAGAACTGCACCACCGGAGGCGGAAGGCCCGCGTCCAACCACCACAACCGCAGACTCGACTCGGGCGCGGACTCGGCACCCGGATCGGCCAGCGGGATCAGCATCCGCAGTTGGCGCACCCCTCGGTAGCCCCGGAACCGCTGGGACTCGTGTTGCAGGCGGAACCGGGAGACACCGGCGCGCAGGGCGCCATCGAGTGCTGCCAGCGCATCATGTCGCCAGAGCAGTCGGCCGAGGTCGCAGGAGGTGCGCAGCAGCGAGGTCGCCCGCACCCCGTGCACGTCGACCACGTCGTCCGCCGACAGCAGACGGATGCCGCTGTCGACCTCGGGTCGCCGGGAGCGGGAGCCGGTGGTGCTGAACGCCTGGATCGGCGGCATCTCCTGCGTCGCTGAGCGCGCGAGGATCGGTACCCCATGGAGCCACGCCGCCGAGCGGTCGGTCACCACCACGTGCGGCGGCACGACCGAGGCGATCGCGTTCGCCCGCAGTTCCAGGGTGTCGGGCACCGCGCTGGGCACGAAGACCCCACGGGTGAGTCGTCGGAGCCGTCCCTCGGCCACCCAGAGTCGCAGCAGGTCCCGCGATGCTCCTGCGGCGACAGCCTGCTGAGTGGTGAACGGCAGGTCCCGGTCCAGCAACTGCTCGGCAGCCGGGACACCTGTCAGTGCCAGCGATGCGAAGTCCATGGCTCAGCATGCGCAGATCCGGACCGCCGGCGTCGGCCGTCATACACAGGCCGGGTCCCGACGTCACGCAAGTGCCCGGTCAGCGCCACACAAGTGCCCGGTCAGCGCCACACAAGTGCCCGGTCAGCGTCGCGCAAGTGCCCGGTCGGCGAGGAAGCCGGAGGCCCGCGGACAGGACGACGCCCCCGCCTCCCGTGGTGGGAGACCGGGGCGTCGACGGTGGATCAGAAGATCAGGTCGCCGGACTTGCGGCGCGAGCGGAGGGTGGCGACGGCCTCGTCGAGGATCGTCTTGGCCTCCGCGTCGCTGCGACGCTCCTTGGCGTAGGCCAGGTGCGTCTTGTACGGCTCGATCTTGGGCGCCGGAGGCGGGTTCTCCTGGTCCAGCGAGGCCGGCAGGCCACAGCGGGGGCAGTCCCAAGACTCGGGAACGACGGCCTCGACGGAGAAGGTGATCTCCGAGCGGTGCTCGTGGGCGCAGAAGTAGGTCACCGACTGCCGGGGAGCAGCCTCGCCACGCTCGGCCTCACCGAGCGGACCGGCACCGACACGGCTGCCTCGGATCGCGTTTCCTCCAGCCATGGCCCGTCCCCGATCAGCTCTGGTAGGCCATCAGCAGGCCGAGGGCGATCACGCACGCCGACCACAGGATGCCGATACCGACGGTGAACCGGTCGAGGTTGCGCTCGGCCACCGAGGAGCCTCCCAGGGAGCTGGACACGCCGCCGCCGAACATGTCGGACAGACCGCCGCCGCTGCCCTTCTTGAGGAGGACGAGGGTGATCAGCAGCAGGCTGGTGATCACGAGCAGGATGGTGAACAGGAGAATCACGGGTCGTAGCCTACGTCACTTGTGGGCGGTCAGAGGACCGGCATGTCGTAGAACCGGCAGATGCCGCCGAACTCGTCGGCCTCGAGGCTCGCGCCACCGACCAGGGCACCGTCGACGTCGTCCTTCGCCATGATCCCGGCGACGTTCGCGGCCTTGACCGAACCGCCGTACAGGATGCGCAGCGAGTCCGCCGCCTCGTCGCCGTGCAACTCGCGCACCCGGGCGCGGATCGCGGCGCACACCTCCTGGGCGTCCTCGGGGGTGGCGACCTCGCCGGTGCCGATCGCCCAGACCGGCTCGTAGGCCACGACCAGGCCGGCGACCTGCTCGGCGGTGAAGCCGGCGAGCGACCCCTCCACCTGCGCCAGCACGTGGGCGACCTGCTCGCCCGCCTTGCGGACCTCCAGGCCCTCACCGACGCAGACGATCGGAACGATCCCGGCGTCCAGGGCCTTGTGCGCCTTGGCGCTGACCAGGGCGTCGGACTCGCCGTGGTACTCGCGGCGCTCGGAGTGCCCCACGACCGCGTACGAGCAGCCCAGCTTGGACAGCATCGCGGCGGAGACCTCACCGGTGTAGGCACCGGAGTCGTGCACCGAGACGTCCTGCGCGCCGTAGCGGATCGAGAGCCGGTCCCCGTCGACGAGGGTCTGCACCGAGCGGATGTCGGTGAACGGCGGGACCACCACGACCTCGGCCTTGGCGTAGTCGTGCTTCTTGTCCGACAGGGTCCAGGCCAGCTTCTGCACCAGCACCACGGCCTCGGCGTGGTTCAGGTTCATCTTCCAGTTGCCCGCCATCAGCGGGGTCCGGGTGCTCTTCGCCATCTCGCTCTTCCTCGTCTGTCACGGCCGGTGGACCGGCACGCGGTGCTGGGTGGTTCGGGTGGTGCAGGTGGTGCGGGTGCGGCAAGGGCTCCCGGCGGCAGCTGCCACCGGGAGCCCTCGCCGGCTCAGTCCTCCAGGACCTTGATACCGGGCAGTTCCTTGCCCTCCAGGTACTCCAGGCTCGCCCCACCACCGGTGGAGATGTGCCCGAAGGCGGCCTCGTCGAAGCCGAGGGTGCGCACGGCAGCGGCGGAGTCGCCACCGCCGACCACCGAGAGCCCGTCGATCCCGGTCAGGGCCTGGGCCACGGCCCGGGTCCCTGCCGCGAACGCGTCGACCTCGAAGACCCCCATCGGGCCGTTCCAGAACACGGTCCGCGCGTCGCCCAGCGCCGCGGCGAACGCGGCGGCCGAGTCGGGGCCGATGTCCAGACCCATCGCGTCGGCCGGGATCGCGTCCGCGGCGACCACGACCGGGTTCGGCGTCGCCGCCCCCGAGGGGAAGGCGGTGTCGACCACGACGTCGGTCGGGAGGATCAGCTCCACGCCCTTCTCCGCGGCCTCGGCCAGGTAGCGACGGCAGGTCTCGAGCTGGTCGGCCTCGAGCAGGCTCTTGCCGACCTCGTGGCCCTGGGCCGCGAGGAAAGTGAACACCATGCCGCCACCGATCAGCAGCCGGTCGGCCTTGCCGAGCAGGTTGTCGATGACCCCGAGCTTGTCGGAGACCTTCGAGCCGCCGAGCACGACCGCGTAGGGACGGGCCGGGTCGACGGTGAGCCGGCGCAGCACGTCGACCTCCGCCTGGACCAGACCGCCCATGGCGCTGGGCAGCCGGGTGGCGACGTCGTAGACCGAGGCCTGCTTGCGGTGCACCACGCCGAACCCGTCGGAGACGAAGGCGTCGGCCAAGGCCGCGAGCTGGTCGGCGAACGCGCCACGCACGGCGTCGTCCTTGCTGGTCTCCCCCGCGTTGAAGCGCACGTTCTCGAGCAGGGCGACGTCGCCGTCACCGAGCCCGGCCACGACCTGGCGGGCAGAGGTGCCCACCGTGTCGGTGGCGAACGCGACGTCCCGCTCGAGCAGCTCGCCGAGGCGGGCAGCGACCGGGGCCAGGGAGTAGCGCGCGTCCGGGGCACCGTCGGGCCGACCCAGGTGGGCGGTCACGACGACCCGGGCACCCGCCTCGGCGAGCCGGCGGATCGTGGGCACGCTGGCCCGGATCCGACCGTCGTCGGTGATGGTGGTGCCGTCCAGGGGCACGTTCAGGTCCGAACGGACCAGAACGCGCTTCCCCCGGACGTCACCGAGCGCGTCGATGCCGCTCACGTCAGAGGGACTGGCCGACGAAGTCGATCAGGTCGACGAGGCGGTTGGAGTAGCCCCACTCGTTGTCGTACCAGCCGGCGACCTTGACCTGGTTGCCGATGACCTTGGTCAGCGGCGCGTCGAAGACGCAGGAGGCCGAGTCGGTGACGATGTCGGAGGAGACGATCGGGTCGGTCGAGTACTTGAGGACCTTGCCGTCGGCGGCCGCGGCGATGATCGCGTTGACCTCCTCGACGGTGGTCTCGCGGGAGGCCTCGAACGACAGGTCGGTCAGCGAACCGGTCGGGGTCGGCACGCGCAGCGCGTAGCCGTCCAGCTTGCCCTTCAGCTCGGGCAGGACCAGGCCGATGGCCTTGGCGGCACCGGTGCCGGTCGGGACGATGTTGATCGCGGCGGCACGGGCGCGGCGCAGGTCCGAGTGGATGTTGTCCTGCAGGTTCTGGTCCGCGGTGTAGGCGTGCACCGTGGTCATCAGACCCTTCTCGATGCCCAGCACGTCGTTGAGCGCCTTGGCCATCGGGGCCAGGCAGTTCGTGGTGCACGAGGCGTTCGAGATGACGTGGTGGTTGGCCGGGTCGTACAGCTCGTTGTTGACGCCCATCACCACGGTGATGTCCTCGTTCGAGGCGGGCGCGGAGATGATGACCTTCTTGGCGCCGGCGTCGATGTGCGCCTTGGCCTTGGTGGCGTCGGTGAAGAAGCCGGTGGACTCGACGACCACGTCGACACCCAGCTCGCCCCACTTGAGGTCGGCCGGGTTGCGCTCGGCGAACGCGGCGATCTGCTGGTCGCCCACGATGATGTGGGTGTCGGTCGCGCTCACGTCGGCGTCGAGACGGCCGAGGATCGAGTCGTACTTGAGCAGGTGCGCCAGGACCTTGTTGTCGGTCAGGTCGTTGACGCCGACGATCTCGATGTCAGCACCGGAGGCGCGAACCGCCCGGAAGAAGTTGCGGCCGATGCGACCAAAGCCGTTGATGCCTACGCGAACAGTCACGGAAATGAGCTCCTCGTTGTACTCCAGGGACGAGGCGAAGACTACCGCTCACGCGCGCGCAGCTCACACCGGCGCCGCCCGGGTGGACGCGCCAGCAGGGTGAGGTTCACCTCACCGGCTCCCCCGTCGCCGCCCGGAAGCCGGTGCAGGTCGGCCCACGACGTGGGGCTCAACCCTCGTCGGCGAGCATCTCCGGCGTCAGCGACGCCTCGGTGTCGGGCACCCCGAGCTCCTCGGCCCGCTTGTCGGCCATCGCCAGCAGCCGGCGGATCCGGCCCGCGATCGCGTCCTTGGTCAGGACCGGGTCGTGCAGCTGGCCGAGCTCCTCCAGGGAGGCCTGCTTGTGCTCCAGACGCAGCGAGCCGGCCATCCGCAGGTGGTCGGGCACGTCGTCGCCGAGCAGCTCCATGGCCCGCTCCACCCGGGCGCCGGCGGCCACGGCCGCGCGGGCCGAGCGCCGCAGGTTGGCGTCGTCGAAGTTGGCCAGGCGGTTGGCGGTGGCCCGGACCTCGCGGCGCATCCGGCGCTCCTCCCAGGCAATCAGCGTCTCGTGGGCGCCGAGCCGGGTGAGCAGCGCACCGATGGCGTCGCCGTCGCGGATCACGACCCGGTCCACGCCGCGCACCTCACGGGCCTTGGCCTGGATGCCCAGCCGCCGGGCCACCCCGACCAGGGCCAGCGCGGCCTCGGGTCCGGGGCAGGTGACCTCGAGCGAGGACGAGCGGCCGGGTTCGGTCAGCGAGCCGTGCGCCAGGAACGTGCCCCGCCACGCGGCGACCGCGTCGCAGCCGCCACCGGAGACCACCGCGGGCGGCAGTCCGCGGACCGGGCGTCCGCGCTGGTCCAGCAGACCGGTCTGGCGGGCCAGCGACTCCCCGTCGCGGGAGACCCGCACCAGGTAACGGCTGCCCTTGCGCAGCCCGGAGCCCTGCACCATCGCCACGTCGGAGGCGTGGCCGTAGACCTCGGCGATGTCCTTGCGGAGTCGACGGGCCGCGGAACCGGTGTCCAGCTCCGCCTCGACCACGATCCGGCCGCCCACGATGTGCAGGCCCCCGGCGAAGCGCAGCATCGAGGCGACCTCGGCCTTGCGGCAGCAGGTCTTCGTGATCGGGATGCTGGCCAGTTCTGCCTTCACCTGAGCGGTCATCGCCATGGCGACGATCCTGCCACGTCGGACCAGCAGTGGTGCGCCGGTCCGGCGATCGGGGCCCCGGCGGGCCGCAGCGAGCCCGTCATCCGAGCATCACCCGGGCCAGGGCGGCCGAGAGCAGCGTCACGTCGTGGCGGGGCGATCCGTCGGGGTCGGCGATCGGCTCGACCACCAGGCGTCCGCCGAGCTCGGTGACCGCGGCGGCCAGGTCGTCGGCGTCGCCGACCGAAGCCGGGTCGGCCAGCACGGTGTGGAAGCGCAGCCCCGGTGCCAGCTCGGCGAGGCCCCGCAGCTGGCTGGCGGGGCTGTACCCGGAGGTCTCCTCGTCCTGGGTGCCAACGTTGAGCACCAGCACCAGGCGGTCGCCGCGGCGCACCAGGGCGTCGCGAAGCCCGGGCAGGAGCAGGTGCGGGACGACCGAGCTGAACCAGGAGCCGGGGCCGAGGAAGACCCACTCGGCCTGCTCGACCGCCGCGACCGCCTCGGGGCAGGCGGCGACGCCGGCCGGGCTCAACGCCACCCGGGCGATGTGCCCCGGCGTCGTGGCCACCTCGACCTGGCCGGTGACCGGGCGCAGGGCCGTGGGGTCGTCGGGGTCGAGGCCGCGCACGTCGGCGTGGATGTCGAGCGGCTCGGTGGCCATCGGCAGCACCCGGCCGCGTGCCCGGAGCAGCTGGCCGACCAGGTCCAGGGCGGCGACCGGGTCGCCGAAGAGCTCCCACAGGCCCACGATCAGCAGGTTCCCCACCGCGTGGCCGTGCATCTGGCCCGAGCCACCGAAGCGGTGCTGGGCCAGGCGCTCCCAGGTGCGCCCCCAGTCGTCCTCCCCGCACAGCGCGGCCAGGGCCATCCGCAGGTCGCCGGGCGGCACCACCGGGAACTCGTCACGCAACCGCCCCGAGGAGCCGCCGTTGTCGGCGACGGTCACCACCGCGGAGAGGTCGTCGATGGTCAGGTCGTCCAGCAGCCGGCGCAGGGCACGCAGCGTGGTGTAGAGCCCGTGGCCGCCACCGAGGGCGACCGCGGACTGGGCGAGGTTGCTCATCTCACTCCCGGCCGAGGTCGCGGTGGGTGGCACGCACGCTGAAGCCACGCTCCCGCAGCTGCCGCGCCACCTCCTCGGTCATCGCGACGCTGCGGTGCTTGCCCCCGGTGCAGCCGATGGCGACGGTCATGAACCGCTTGCCCTCCACCAGGTACCCCTCGGCCACGGTCTGCAGCAGCGGCAGGAACTGCTCGAGGAACGCGCCGGCGCCGGGCTGGGAGAGGACGTACTCCGACACCGCACCCTCACGGCCGTTGCCCGAACGCAGTTCCGGCACCCAGTACGGGTTGGGCAGGAACCGCATGTCGGCGACGTGGTCGGCGTCGACCGGGATCCCGTACTTGAACCCGAACGAGGTGACGGTGACCTTGAGCCGGGTCGCCTCCTCGGAGCCGAACTGGGCGGCGATCCGGTCGGTCAGCTGGTGCACGTTGAGGTTGGAGGTGTCGATCACCACGTCGGCGTCACCGCGCAACGAGGCCAGCACCTCCCGCTCACGCCGCAGCCCGTCGATCAGACGGCCCGACCCCTGCAACGGGTGCGGTCGGCGCACCGCCTCCTGACGGCGCACCAGCACCTCGTCGGTGGCGTCGAGGAAGAGCAGCGTCGTGGGCCGGCCGGTGACGTTCTGGTGCCGGTTGGCGTGCAGGGACTCGAAGAACGACCCGCTGCGCACGTCCACCACCACCGCGATCGGCTGGGCCACCGACCGGGAGTCGTCGACCAGGCGGACCACGTCGCGCACCAGGGTCGGCGGGAGGTTGTCGACCACGTAGTAGCCCAGGTCCTCGAGCTCCTTGGCCGCGGTGCTGCGGCCGGCTCCGGTCATGCCGGAGACCACCACGAGCTGGCCGGGTTCAGGGGCGTTCATCAGTCCTCCAGGATCTCGCCGGTGGCGGTGTTGATGCGGGGTCCGGTGCCGGGTGCTGCCACGGCCTCGGCGATCGAGGCCGCCGTGGCCGCCCCGATGCCCGGGACCTGCTGCAGTTCCTCGACGGTCGCGGCCCGCAGTTTCTTGAGCGAGCCGAAGTGCTTGAGCAGGGTACGACGCCGGACCTCGCCGAGGCCGGGAACATCGTCCAGGACGCTCTCGACCATCGTCCTGGAGCGCCGGTTGCGGTGGTGGGTGATGGCGAACCGGTGGGCCTCGTCGCGGACCCGCTGCAACAGGTAGAGCCCCTCGGAGGTGCGCGGCATGATCACCGGGTCCTCCTCCCCGGGGACCCACACCTCCTCCAGACGCTTGGCGAGCCCGACCACCGGGATGTCGTTGACGCCCAGGTCGGCCATCGCCTGCTCGGCGGCGGCGACCTGGGGCGGACCGCCGTCGACCACGACCAGGCCGGGCGCGTAGGCGAACTTGCGGGGGCGTCCGGTCTCGGGGTCCACCAGCATCGGGCCGTCCGTCCCCGCCACCTCGGAGCTCTCCTGCCCGGTGCTCGCCTGCTCGGTCCTCCCCTGCTCGTCCAGGAGCCGCTTGAACCGTCGGGTGATCACCTCGTGCATGGAGGCGACGTCGTTCTGGCCGTCGACGCCCCGGATCACGAACTTGCGGTACTCGGACTTGCGGGGCAGGCCGTCCTCGAAGACGACCATCGAGGCGACCACCTCGGTGCCCTGCAGGTTGGAGACGTCGTAGCACTCGATCCGCAGCGGCACCTCGTCCAGGGCCAGCGCCTGCTGGATCTCCTCCAGGGCCAGGTTGCGGGTGGTGAGGTCGCTGGCGCGCTTGGTCTTGTGCAGCGCCAGCCCCTGCTCGGCGTTGCGGTGCACCGTCTCCAGCAGCGTCTTCTTGTCGCCCCGCTGGGGCACCTTGATGCTGACCCGGCTGCCGCGCAGGTCGGACAGGAGCGCCTCCAGGGTGCCGGTCTCCGGGGGTGCGACCGGGACCAGGACCTCACGGGGGATGCCGTCGCCGTCGCCGTAGAGCTGGAGCAGGAAGTGCTCGACCAGCTCGGCGGTGCTGGCGTCGTCGCTGCGGTCCGCGACCCAGCCACGCTGGCCCCGGATCCGGCCGCCCCGGACGTGGAAGATCTGCACCGCCACCTCGAGCGGGTCCTCGGCGAGCGCCACGACGTCGGCGTCGGTGCCGTCGCCCAGGACGACTGCCTGCTTCTCCAGCGCCTTGTGCAGGGCGGCCAGGTCGTCGCGCAGCCGGGCGGCGCGCTCGAACTCCATCTCGTCGGAGGCGGCGTACATCTCCTTCTCGAGGCGGCGCACGAACGCGTTGGTG
Organism: Actinomycetes bacterium; assembly: GCA_023396115.1. Lineage (GTDB taxonomy): Bacteria > Actinomycetota > Actinomycetes > Propionibacteriales > Nocardioidaceae > Nocardioides. The sequence goes on from JAEWXC010000002.1 coordinate 95,809, forward strand.
TTGCCGCCGAGGAAGTCGCAGAAGTCCTCGACGATGGCCCGGTGGTCCTCGGCGCTGATCTGCCCCACGCACGGCGCCGCACACTTGTCGATGTAGCCCAGCAGGCAGGGGCGACCGATCTGCGCGGATCGCTTGAAGACACCGTTGCTGCACGAGCGCATCGGGAAGACCCGGAGCAGCAGGTCCACGGTCTCCCGGATCGCCCAGGCGTGGCTGTAGGGCCCGAAGTAGCGGGTGCCCTTCTTCTTGGCGCCGCGCCCCACCATGACCCGCGGGTACTCGTCAGAGACGGTCACCGCCAACCACGGGTAGGACTTGTCGTCGCGGTACTTGACGTTGAACCGCGGGTCGAACTCCTTGATCCAGGAATACTCCAGCTGCAGCGCCTCGACCTCGGTGTTGACCACCGTCCACTGCACGCTCGCGCCGGTGGTGACCATCGTCGCGGTGCGCGGGTGCAGGGTGCCGACGTCGGCGAAGTACGAAGAGAGCCGCTGACGCAGGTTCTTGGCCTTGCCCACGTAGATGACCCGGCCCCGGCTGTCGGAGAACCGGTACACGCCCGGATCGGTGGGGATCGTGCCCGGCGCAGGGCGGTACGACGCGGGGCTGGCCATGGGCCAACCCTACGGGCGGGCGGGGACACTCACGGTCCGGGTGCCGGGTGCGTCGGGGCGGTCCCGGCACCCCGTGACACCGCTCAGGCCATGGTGATGGTGCCGTCGGTGACGGTGATCTCGACTGCGGCCAGCGGGGAGGTCGCGGGGCCCTCCAGCACGGCTCCGTCGGTGAGCCCGAACTGGCTGCCGTGGCAGGTGCAGGGGATGTGGCCCTCCGAGGAGCTCGTGACCAGGCACTGCTGGTGGGTGCAGACCGCCGAGAACGCCTTGTACGTGCCTTCCTGCGGCTGGGTCACGACCACCTTGGCGTCCGCGAAGACCGCACACCCGCCGACCGGGACGTCGGCGGCGTCACCGAGCGCCTCGCCCGACGCGGCGTTCGGGGTGGACTCGGCCGGGTCGACCGCCTGGTCACCGCCGTCGTCCTCGCCGCACGCGGCGAGCAGGGGGACGCCGACCACGGCGGCGGTCGTGCCGGTGAGCACCTGACGTCGGGCGGGTCCGGTCATGGCGGGTCCTCTCGATGGGTGCCGGCCGGGTGCCGACGCCCCCGAGCCTACGGTCTGGGCCGATGGGTCAGGGCCGCTCGACACCCAGCAGCGGCGCGAGGAAGGCGCCGGTGTGCGACTCGGGCACCGCCGACACCTGCTCCGGTGTGCCCTGGGCGACGACCTGTCCCCCGCGGGAGCCGCCGTCGGGCCCCATGTCGATGATCCAGTCGGCGGTCTTGATGACGTCGAGGTTGTGCTCGATCACCAGCACGGTGTTGCCCTTGTCGACCAGGCTGTTGAGCACCCCGAGCAATTTGCGGATGTCCTCGAAGTGCAGACCCGTCGTGGGCTCGTCGAGCACGTAGATGGTGCGGCCGGTGGAGCGCTTCTGCAGCTCGGCGGCGAGCTTGACCCGCTGCGCCTCGCCACCGGACAGCGTGGTGGCCGGCTGACCCAGGCGCACGTATCCCAGGCCCACCTCGCACAACGTCGTCATGTGCCGGGCGATCGCGGGGACGGCGGCGAAGAACTCCGCAGCCTCCTCGATCGGCATGTCCAGCACCTCGGCGATGGTCTTGCCCTTGTAGTGCACCTCGAGCGTCTCGCGGTTGTAGCGGGCACCGTGGCAGACCTCGCACGGCACGTAGACGTCGGGCAGGAAGTTCATCTCGATCTTGATCGTGCCGTCACCCGAGCAGGCCTCGCAGCGGCCTCCCTTGACGTTGAACGAGAACCGGCCCTGCAGGTAGCCGCGGACCTTGGCCTCCGGGGTGGAGGCGAACAGCTTGCGCACGTGGTCGAAGACGCCGGTGTAGGTGGCGGGGTTGGACCGCGGGGTCCGGCCGATCGGCGACTGGTCGACGTGGATCACCTTGTCGAGCTGGTCGATGCCGGTGATCTTCTGGTGCCGGCCGGGCACGGTCCGGGCGTTGTAGAGGTGCTTGGCCAGCGAGGTGTAGAGGATGTCGTTGACCAGCGTCGACTTGCCCGAGCCGGAGACCCCGGTGACCGCGCAGAACACACCCAGCGGGATGTCGACGGTGACGTCGCGGAGGTTGTTCTCCTTGGCGCCGTGCACGGTGAGCTTCCGCTTCTTGTCGCGCGGGCGGCGGACCTCCGGCACCGCGATCCGGCGCCGACCCGACAAGTACTGCCCTGTCATCGAGTCAGGGTGGTCCAGCAGGCCCTGGACGGTGCCGGAGTGCACCACCTGGCCGCCGTGCTCGCCGGCCCCGGGGCCGATGTCGACCACCCAGTCGGCGACCTTGATGGTGTCCTCGTCGTGCTCGACGACGATCAGGGTGTTGCCCAGGTCCTTGAGCCGGACCAGCGTCTCGATCAGCCGGGCGTTGTCGCGCTGGTGCAGCCCGATGCTCGGCTCGTCGAGGACGTAGAGGACCCCGACCAGGCCCGCGCCGATCTGCGTGGCCAGCCGGATCCGCTGCGCCTCGCCACCGGAGAGCGAACCCGAGGGACGGTCCAGGGAGAGGTAGTCGAGGCCGACGTCGAGCAGGAAGTGCAGCCGCTCGTTGATCTCCTTCAGCACCCGCTCGGCGATCTGCTTCTCACGCTCGGTGAGCTCCAGGTCGGCGAGGAAGTCGGCGGCCTCGTTGATCGGCAGCGCGCACACCTCGGCGATCGACCGGCCGCCGAGGGTGACCGAGACCGAGACCGGCTTGAGTCGCGAGCCGCCACAGGCCGGGCACGGGACTTCGCGCATGAAGCCCTCGAAGCGCTCCCGGCTGGTGTCGGACTCCGCCTCGGAGTGCCGGCGCTCGATGAACTTCCGCACCCCCTCGAACTCGGCGTAGTAGGCACGCTGGCGCCCGTACCGGTTCTTGGTGACCACGTGGACCTTGGTCGGGTGGCCCTCGATCAGCGCGGTGCGCGCCTGGGCCGGCAGCTTCTTCCACGGGGTGTTGAGGTCGAACCCGAGCTCCTCGCCCAGGGCGTTCATCAGCCGCAGGAAGTACTCGGCCACGTGCGCGCCGCTCCACGGCTGGATGGCCCCCTCGCCCAGGGTGGCGCCGGTGTCGGGGATGACCAGCTCGGGGTCGACCTCCATCTTGGTGCCCAGGCCGGTGCAGGACGGGCACGCACCGAACGGGGAGTTGAAGGAGAACGACCGCGGCTCGAGCTCGTCGGTGTCGATCGGGTGCTCGTTGGGGCACGACATCTTCTCGGAGAACCGCATCTCGCGGTCCGCGTCGCCCTCGGGCAGGTCGACGAAGTCGAGCAGGACCAGCCCGTCGGCCAGCTGCAGGGCGGTCTCGACCGAGTCGGTGAGCCGCTGCTTGGCGGACTCCTTGACCGCGAGCCTGTCCACGACCACCTCGATGGTGTGCTTCTTCTGCTTGTTCAGCTGCGGCGGGTCGTCGAGCTGGTGGGTCTCCCCGTCGATCCGGGCGCGGGAGTACCCCTGGGTCTGCAGCTGGCGGAAGAGCTCGGTGTACTCGCCCTTGCGTCCCCGCACCACCGGGGCGAGGACCTGGAACCGGCGGCCCTGCTCAAGCCCCAGCACCCGGTCCACGATCTGCTGCGGTGTCTGCCGCTCGATCGGGGCGCCACAGGTGGGGCAGTGCGGACGGCCGGCCCGGGCGTAGAGCAGGCGCAGGTAGTCGTAGACCTCGGTGATGGTGCCGACGGTCGACCGGGGGTTCTTCGACGTCGACTTCTGGTCGATCGACACCGCCGGGGACAGGCCCTCGATGAAGTCCACGTCGGGCTTGTCCATCTGGCCCAGGAACTGCCGGGCGTAGGCGGACAGCGACTCCACGTAGCGGCGCTGCCCCTCCGCGAAGATCGTGTCGAACGCCAGGGACGACTTGCCGGAGCCGGAGAGTCCGGTGAAGACGATCAGCGAGTCCCGAGGAAGGTCGATCGAGACGTCCTTGAGGTTGTGCTCACGCGCTCCCCGGACGACCAGCTTCTCCATCACCAGCGTTACCTGCCCCTGCTCGACTGACTTGTCCGCCGGGCTCCGTCACCCTTCGAACACCTGTTCGCGATCGTATCCGGCGGCACCGACACTCACCGGGTGCCCACCGACTCCACAGCGTCTCACGCGGCACCGACAACGGGCGTGTCGAGCCCGGGCGCTACGGTCGGACCGTGCCCGCGACCACCAGTCGCGCCCCAGCAGAGAGGTTCACCATGAGCTCCGTGAGCTACGACGGCCAGGTCACCCCCGGCGGTCCGGCCCAGGTCCTCGACCTGCCCGGCGTCCGCGTCACCAAGGTCGCGGTCGACGAGAAGATGTCGAACAACTGCTACCTGCTGCGCTGCACCAGCACCGGCGACCAGCTGCTCATCGACGCCGCCGACGACGCCGCCACCCTGCTGGGACTGGTCGGCGATTCCGGCCTGACCACGATCGTCACCACCCACCAGCACTGGGACCACCACCGGGCGCTGGCAGAGGTGGTGGCGGCCACCGGCGCCGTGGTCGCGGCTGGCATCGAGGACGCCGCCGCCATCACCGAGCAGACCGGGGTCGGCATCGGCCGGGCGCTCGCGCACACCGACCAGGTGGCGGTGGGCTCGGTGGTGCTGGACGTGATCGCCGTCGCCGGGCACACCCCGGGCTCGATCTGTCTGCTGCTCACCCCGCCCGAGGGATCACAGCACCTGTTCACCGGGGACTCGCTGTTCCCCGGGGGCGTGGGCGCGACCTTCGGCGACGCCGAGGCGTTCCAGCAGCTGATCGACGAGGTCGAGTCAAAGATCTTCGGCACCCTCGGCGACGACGTGGTCTTCCACCCCGGGCACGGCGCCGACGGGGTGCTGGGTCAAGAGCGTCCGCACCTGGCCGAGTGGCGCGAGCGGGGCTGGTGAGCGTGGACCGGCAGAGCGACGCACCCTGGCACGACCCCGCCACGGCGGACCGGCTGCTGGCCGGTGACACCTGGGCCGTGGTCGGGCTGTCGACCAACACCACCCGCACCGCCCACCGGATCGCCGAGGCGTTGGTGGCGCACGGCAAGCGGGTGGTGCCGGTGCACCCCGACGCGCCCGAGGTGTTCGGCGAGCAGGGGTACGCCTCGCTGGCCGAGATCCCCTTCCCGGTGGACGTGGTGGACGTCTTCGTCCGCTCCGAGCTCGCCGGGGACGTCGTGGACCAGGCACTGGCCGTCGGCGCGGGCGGCATCTGGTTGCAGCTCGGTGTGCTCGACGAGGCCGCGTACGAGCGGGCCACGTCCGCCGGAGTGCCGATGGTGATGGACACGTGCCCGGCGATCGAGTGGGGGCGCCGCGGGGGCTGAGGCCTCCGGGCACGACTGACGTGGACGACCTGATCCTGCGCCCCGGACCGGGCATCCCGGCCGGGGTGACGATCGCGCAGGTGTGGCTCAGCGAGTCCTTCACCCGCTCCCCCGGCCCCGGTGGTCAGGCGGTCAACACCAGCGACACCCGGGTCCAGCTGACCGTGGACGTGGCCGGGTGCACGGACCTGACCGACCAGCAGCGGCGGCGGGTGCTGCGCGCCCTGGCCGACCAGCTGATCGACGGTACCCTGCGGGTCACCGCGCACGAGCACCGCTCCCAGCACCGCAACCGGGTGGCCGCCCGCGAACGCGCAGCCATGCTCCTGCGCGACGCACTCGCGCCCCCACCGCCGCCGCGCCGCGCGACGAAGCCGACCCGCGGCTCGCAACGTCGCCGGCTGCAGGCGAAGAAGCAGCGCGGGGAGACCAAGCGCCTGCGGGGCCGGGTCTCCGGCGACTGAACCGCCGACCCGGCCACGTGGGTCACACAACTGCCCGGTCAGCACCGCACAAGTGCCCGGTCAGCACCACGGGAGTGCCCGGTCGGCGCACAAGTGCCCGGTCGGCGGGGTGGGACGGCACAGGGCCCGCGTCCCGAGCGGGTGCTCGGTGCGCGGGCCCTGTGGCCGGAACGGTCGATCAGCCGTTGTAGCTGATCTTCAGCGTCTCGGTCGCGGCCTGGCCCTGGCAGGACAGGCGGATCCCGTCGGACAGGTCGGCCTCGTCGAGGACGTCGTTGTGCTTCATGGTCAGGTCACCCTCGAGCACCACGCAGGCACACGCCGAGCAGTTGCCCTCACGGCACGAGAACGGGGCGGGCACGCCCTTGGACTCCAGGAAGTCCAGCAGCAGGGTTCGGCCGTCCCAGTCGTCGAACGCCCAGGACTCGCCGTCCAGCTCGACCTCGACCGAGACCGGACCGGCCACGGCCGGGGTGTCGCTGGCGTCGTCGGGCTCGTTGGCGTCGTCGGCCTCGGCCAGGGTCGCCTCGGCAGCCCGGATCTCCTCGACGTCACCGAACGGGTTGCCGCCCAGGGAGACGAACTTCTCCTGGTGGCGACGGTCCCGCGGGAACTCCAGCTCCCGCAGCGCCTGGCTGACCGCCTTCATGAACGGCGCCGGGCCGCAGCAGAAGGAGGTGAACGAGGAGTACTGGCGGGCGAACTCACGCAGCTGGTCCTGGCTGGGCAGACCCTGCACCGACTCCAGCCAGTGCACCACCAGCAGCCGGTCGGAGTGCTCGGCGGCCAGCTCGCGGAAGGCCTCGGCGAAGATCACCGACCTCTCGTCGCGGTTGGCGTAGAAGACCACCACCCGGCCGGTGCCGCGGGCCAGGGCGGTCCGCGCGATCGAGATGATCGGCGTGACACCCGAGCCGCCCGCGAAGAGCAGCAGGTCGGCGTCCAGGTCCTTGGGCGTGAAGATCCCGCTCGGCGGCAGCACCCGGATGGTGTCGCCGGCGCGCAGGTTGTCACAGATCCAGTTGGAGGCGTAGCCGCCGTCGGTCCGCTTCACCGTGACGACCAGCGGGCCGTCGTCGATCGGCGAGGAGGACAGCGAGTAGCAGCGGGCCGCCAGACCGGTCTGGTCCGAGGGCACGGCCAGGGTCAGGAACTGTCCCGGGGTGTAGTTGAACGCCTCGGCGCCTTCGGCCGGACGCGCGAGCACGATCGAGTGCGCGTCGGCGGTCTCCTCGACGACGTCGACGACGTCGAGGACGAAGGACTCAGTATCCATCTTCAGCTCCGATCGAGATCTCGCCCGCACGCACGGCCGTCTCGATGCTGGCGACCAGCCTCGTGCAGGTCCGGTAGATCCCGCGGCCGCCGGGCTCGGCGTCCATCCTCGCAAACTCCGCACAGTTGCCCAGCGCCTCGCCCGTCCACTGGACGGAGGTGTGCGCCTCGGAGTTCTTCTTCACCCGCACCGTGGCCAGACAGTCCAGGCACGCCACGTCGACGAGACGCGCCTGGGTGTAGAGCTGCTGGTCCTCCAGGGTCGCGGGGTCCTTGGGAACGATGTACGACATCAGTACCCGCGGCTCAGTGGTGGCTGGTGACGCCGGCGTCGGCGTCCTCAGCAGCCTTCTTGGCGAGGTTCTCGGCCACCTCGGCACGCCAGTACTCGTTGGCCTTGGTGACGTCGACCTCGAACTCGAAGCGGTCGGTCATCTCGGCGGTGACGTCGGCCTTGTCCACGTAGAACTGCTCGTACCAGCGGCGCAGCTGGTAGACCGGGCCGTCCTCCTCGCACAGCAGCGGGTTCTGCACGGGGGCCTTGTTCAGCCAGATCGCGACATCCTGCTCGAAGCCCTCGGCGAACATCGTCGAGTAGCGGTCGGCGATGTACTCGACGGTCTTGTCGTCCATGCCCTCGCCGCGTTCGACGGCCACGCCGTACATGAGCTTGAACGAGTTGGGGCCGGTGGGGATGTGGCAGTTGATCAGGATCGACTTGGTCTCGAAGCCCTTGTAGTCGGTGACCAGCCAGTTGACCATGAACGAGGGACCGAAGTAGGTCGCCTCCGAGCGCAGCACCAGCGACTCGTCGCCGTAGCCCGAGCCCGCCTTGTCGGGGCGGCCGGTGGACTCCATGAACTGCGAGGCCTGCTCGCCCTCGAACACGTTGCGGAAGTTCGTGGGGAACGCGAAGTGGATGTAGAAGAAGTGCGCCATGTCCACGACGTTGTCGACGATCTCGCGGCAGTGCGCGGTCGGGACGTCGAGGGTCTTCCAGGTCCACTTCGAGAAGTTCTCGGTGCCGACGCCCTCGAGCTCGGGCGGCAGCGTGTCCATGTCGGCAGCCGAACCCTCCGGGTCGTGCCAGAACATGATCAGATTGTTGCGCACCACGGCCTCGTACTTCTGGGTGCGGGCGCGCATCGGGACACGGCGGGCGTAGGGGATCGACTTGCACTTGCCGTCGCCGCCCCAGCGCCAGTCGTGGAACGGGCAGGCGATCTCGTCACCCTTGACGGTCCCCTGGGTCAGGTCGCCACCCATGTGACGGCAGTAGCCGTCGATCACGTTGATGTTGCCCTTGGTGTCGGACCAGACGACCAGCTTGCCGCCGAACGCCTCGACCGCGTGGGGCTTGCCGTCGTTGTAGTCCTCGACGCGGCCCAGGCAGTGCCATCCGCGAGCAAAGCGCTCCGGAGCCTCGCCCCGGTCAAGCATTCGTGCGTCACTCATGGGTCATTCCTCCCAGCAGTTGGACGGCCATTTGCCGTTCCGCATGTCTCAAACTTAGAACAGGTTATAGTTTTTCAGGCACAACTGCCACCAGACTCCCACTGTTGACCGTGATCGGACCGCCCGCGGTCCCGATATTCAGGAGTGATCCCATGCACGTGGCCCTCTCGCCCGAGCACGCGCAGCTCAAGGCCGAGTTGAGCGAGTACTTCGAGGCGCTCGTCACACCCGAACGGCGTGTCGCGCTGGCCTCGGCCACCGGCGAGTTCGGCGACGTGGACGCCTACAAGGAAGTCATCCGCCAGCTCGGCACCGACGGGTGGCTCGGCATCGGCTGGCCCACCGAGTACGGCGGCCAGAACCGCTCGATGACCGAGCAGCTGATCTTCACCGACGTCGCCGCCGTCGCCGGGGTGCCGATCCCCTACCTGACGCTGAACACCGTCGGGCCGACGATCATGCGCTACGGCACCGAGGAGCAGAAGGAGTACTTCCTCCCGAAGATCCTCGCCGGCGACCTGCACTTCTCGATCGGCTACTCCGAGCCCGGCTCCGGCACCGACCTGGCCTCGCTCAAGACCCGCGCGGTCCGCGAGGGCGACGAGTGGGTGATCAACGGGCAGAAGATGTGGACCTCGCTGATCCAGTACGCCGACTGGATCTGGATGGCCTGCCGCACCGACGCCGACCTGCCCCGGCACAAGGGCCTGTCGATGGTCCTGGTCCCGGCGCAGGCCGAGGGCGTCTCCTACACCCCGGTGCACACCGTGGCGGGCGTGCACACCAGCGCCACCTACTACGACAACGTGCGGGTGCCGGCCGACAACCTGGTCGGCGGCCTGAACGGCGGTTGGGCCCTGATGACCAACCAGCTCAACCACGAGCGGGTCGCGCTCACCTCCGCCGCGCCGCTGGTCCACTCGCTGGGCCTGGTGCGGGACTGGGCCCGCGACACCCGGCTGCCCGACGGCCGCCGCGTCATCGACCAGGAGTGGGTGCAGGTCCTGCTCGGCCGTGCCCACGCACGCGCCGAGGCCTTGGCCCTGCAGAACTGGAAGCTCGCCTCGGACGCCGATGCGGGCGTGGCCCTCTCCCCCGCCGACGCCTCCGCGATCAAGGTCTACGGCTCCGAGCTGGCCACCGAGGTCTACCGGACGCTGACCGAGATCGTCGGTCCCGGCGCCCAGCTCGCGGCGGGCTCGCCCGGCGCCGAGCTCGCCGGCCGCCTCGAGCGCTACTTCCGCTCCTCGTTGGTGATGACCTTCGGCGGCGGCACCAACGAGATCCAGCGCGACATCATCGGGTACGTCGCCCTGGGCCTTCCCTTCGACAAGCGGAGCTGACGACATGGACTTCACCTTCTCCCCCGAGGCCGAGGACGCCGCCACCCTGGCCGCCGACCTGCTCGGCAAGCGCGTCACCCCCGCCTCCCTCAAGGCCGTCGACGCCGGCGAGGACCGGTTCGACGCCGCCCTGTGGCAGGACCTGGCCGACGCCGGCCTGCTCTCGCTGACGGTGCCCGAGGAGCACGACGGCGCCGGTCTCGGCCTGCTCGAGGCCGTACGGGTGCTGGTCGAGGTCGGCCGCGTGGTCGCCCCGGTCCCGGCCGCCGTCCAGGTGGCCACCACCCTGCTGCTGGCCGAGGCCGGCAGCGAGGCGCAGCGCGCCACCTGGCTGCCCGGTGCCGCCACCGGGGAGCGTCTGCTGCTGGCGGCGACCGCCGAGCCGCTGGACCACACCCCCGCGACGCCCGGCGTGCGTGCCACCCGGTCCGGCGACGGCTGGGTGCTCAGCGGCGTCAAGACGCTGGTGCGGGGCGCCACCCACGCCGACGCGCTGCTGGTCACGGCCAGCACCGACGAGGGCACCGGGGTCTTCCGGGTCGCCCTGCCGGCCGACGGTGCGGTGGTCGAGGGCCAGGCCACCAGCGACGGCGACGTCACCGGACTGGTCACGTTCACCGACGCGGCCGCCGAGCTGGTCGGGTCGACCGACGGCACCGTCGCCTCCCGGTTGCAGGACCTGCTCACCGTGACCGGGTGCGCGGAGCTGCTCGGCGTGGCCGAGGGTGCGCTCAAGCTCACCGCCGCCTACGCGACCGAGCGCGAGCAGTTCGGTCGCCCGATCGGGATCTTCCAGGGCGTGCGGCACCGGCTCGCGGACGGCCACATGGACGTCCTGGCCCAGCGGCTGACCCTGTGGCAGGCCGCGTGGCGCGTCGCCGAGGGCCTGCCGGCCCGGGCCGAGGTCGCCACCGCGGCCCTGTGGGCGGCCGACGCCGCGCACCGGATCGCGCACACCACCGTGCACGTGCACGGCGGCGTGGGGATCGACCTCGATGGTGAGGCGCACCGGTACTTCACCGCCGCGAAGCGGCACGAGTTCGCCGTCGGTGGCTCGACCCGTCAGGCCCTGGTGATCGGCCAGTCCCTGGCCGGGGACGCCTGACCCGGCGACGACACCGCACAATGACGCCATGAGCGCTTCCCTGAGGGAACTGGTGCTGGCCCGGGCCGCGGACACGCGGCCCGGGCTGGTCCGTTCCACGACCTCGCCCGACGGCACCACCAGCGTGCGCAGCGACACCTGGGCGGAGGTGGTGCACGGTTCGGCCGTGCGGGCCGCGGCCCTGCGGTCCCTGATGGACCCGTCCCGGCCGGCCCACGTGGGCACCCTGCTCGGCAACACCGACGAGATGCTGCTGGCCATCACCGCCGCCTCCCTGGGCGGACACGTGTGCGTCGGGTTGAACACCACGCGGCGCGGCGCGGCGCTGGCCACCGACACCGCCACGGCCGACGTCCAGGTGCTGCTCACCGACGCCGCCGGGGTGGAGCTGCTCGGTGGGGTCGAACTCCCCGGGGTGCACCTGGTGCGGGTGGACACTCCCGCCTGGGCGGCACTCCTGGAGGAGCACGCGGACGCGAGCCTGCCCAGCACCCCCAGCGACCCCGACGACCTGGTGATGCTGATCTTCACCTCCGGCACCTCGGGTCGTCCGAAGGCGGTCAAGGTCACCGACGCCAAGATCGCCGGCCCGGCCGCGATGCTCGGCGAACGGTTCGGGCTGGGCCCCGACGACGTCGCCTACCTGTCGATGCCGTTGTTCCACTCCAACGCGGTGATGGCCGGGTTCGGTCCCGCCCTGTGGGGCGGGGCGACGCTGGCCGTGGCCCCGTTCAGCGCCTCCGGCTTCCTGGGTGACGTGCGCCGGTTCGGCGCCACCTACGCCAACTACGTCGGCAAACCGCTGGCCTACGTGCTGGCCACCCCCGAGCAGGACGACGACGCCGAGAACCCGCTGCGGCTGCTCTTCGGCAACGAGGCCAACGAGCGTGACATCGCCGAGTTCGGCCGCCGGTTCGGGTGCATGGTCGTGGACTCCTACTCCTCCACCGAGAACGCCGTGATCGTGCGCCGGGAGCCGGGCATGCCGGCCGGCGCCCTGGGCCGCCCGGCCGAGGGGGTGGCGGTGCTGGACCCCGAGACGCTGCAGGAGACCCCGGACGCGGTCTTCGACGCCGACGGTCGGCTGGCCAACGCCACCGAGGCGACGGGCGAGATCGTCAACACCGCCGGACGCGGGGCCTTCGCCGGCTACTACAACGACCCCGCGGCCGAGGACGAGCGGATGCGGGCCGGGATGTACTGGTCCGGCGACCTGGCCTACCGCGACGCCGACGGGTGGATCTACTTCGCCGGTCGCACCTCGGACTGGCTGCGGGTGGACGGCGAGAACATCGCCGCCGCTCCGGTGGAGCGGGTGCTGCTGCGGCACCCCGACATCGGCGAGGCCTACGTGTACGCGGTGCCCGACCCGCGCTCGGGTGACCAGGTGGTGGCGGCACTGGTGACCACCGGCCCCCTGGACCCGGCGGGGTTCGAGGCCTTCCTGGACGCCCAGGCCGACCTCTCCCCCAAGGCACGCCCGCGGTTCGTGCTGCTGGACGCGGACCTGCCCCGGACCGCCACCAACAAGGTGCTCAAGCGGGAACTGACCCTGCGCGGCAGCGACGCCGCCGCCTGGGAGCGCGAGGAGCGCGGCACCGCCTACCGGGTCCGCTGACCCGCTCGGTGAGGCGCCCGACGCAGGAGGGCCACGAACCCCACCACCCCACTGCTCGGTGAGGCGCCCGACGCAGGAGGGCCACGAACCCCGTGCACTCCTCGCGGGGCCCGCACCGGGTTCGAGGCTCGCTTCGCTCGCACCTCACCGAACGACGGGTAGCCCCACCGCTCGGTGAGGCGTCCGACGTAGGAGGGCCACGAACCCCCACCCAGGCAGCACGAAGGGCACACCAGGTCACCCCTCCGGGGCTGGGCGCCCACCGCGACGACGGGAGAGTGCTCGGAGTCGCTCGAAGTCCCCCGCGATCAACGCCTCGCGCTTGGCACGACCCCACCCCATCAGTCGCCTCTCGAACGCGTAGGCATCCTCAATTCGGTCGCACCAGGCGCTCCAGGCCAGCACGACGGGGCGACGGTGCCGGGTGTAGGCCGCCCCGGCCAGGCCGGAGTTGTGCTCGCCCACGCGCCGTTTGAGGTCCCAGGTCGAACCGGCGTACAGGGAGCCGTCGCAGCATCGCACCAGATACACGTAGGGCATGAGGCCACGCTGGACCCGCGGTGGGCCGGGAGCAACGGGCACGCAAGCCACCTGGGGACGACGACCGCGGGCGCTGAGGCTGGGGAGCCCCGACGGCTCGGTGTGTTGGTGCGGTTCGAGGCTCGCTGCGCTCGCACCTCACCGAACGACGGGCAACCCACCGCTCGGTGAGGCGCCCGACGCAGGAGGGCCACGAACCCCACCGACCGACGGAGTCCGCGGAAAGGCAGGTCAGAGGTCGGTGAAGTCGGGTTCGCGGCCCTCGGCGAACGCGGTCAGGGCCTCCAGGTTGGCCGGGCCGCCCATCAACTCGGCGAACGCGGCGTTCTCACGCTCCCGTGCCTCCTCGACCGCGGCCCGGTGCGGGGCGGTCATGGTGTGCTTGACCGCCACCAGGCTGGAGATCGGGCGGGCGGCCAGGACCTCGGCGTGCCGGGTGGCCTCGGCGAGCAGGTCCTCGGGCTCGCAGAGCCGCCACACCAATCCCATCTCCAGGGCTTCGGCAGCGGAGACCCACTCGGCCGACAGCAGCATCCAGGCGGCGTTCTGCCGACCGACCAGCTGCGGGAACAGCAGCGAGGACGCCGCCTCGGGCGCCACCCCGAGCGAGGTGAAGGGGCACTTGAGCCGGGCCCGGGTGGACATGAACGCCAGGTCGGCGAAGCCGAGCACGGTCGCCCCGATGCCCAGGCCCAGGCCGTTGACCGCAACCACCAGCGGCTTCGGGAACGCCACCAGGGCGTCCAGCAGCCCGGGGAACCCGTGCCGGCCCCGCTGGAAGTCGGGGTTGGTGGCGATCTGGTGCATCTCCAGCAGGTCGGTCCCGGCGCTGAACGCCCGTCCCGCCCCGGTCAGCAGCACCACCGCGACGCCGTCGTCGACGGCCGCCTCGAGCAGCGCGTCGGCCAGCGCGTCGTAGAGCTCCTCGTTGAACGCGTTCAGCGCGTCCGGACGGTTCAGGACCACCTTCCGGACACGCTGCGACGTGGAGACGTCCAGGACGCTCACGCCTCCGCGATCCCCTGCAGCCGCTTGCTGGCCTCACCGAACTCGCGCACCAGGCGCTCGATCACGGTGGCGACCGGCTCGACCTCGTTCATCCGCCCGACGATCTGGCCGACCGGCATCGCGATCGTGTCGGGGTTGTCGCCGGAGTTCATCCGGTTGTGGGCGTCGGCCACGAGCAGGTTCTGCAACGGCATCGGCAGCGGCGCCGGGGCACCCTCCTCGGCCCAGGCCTGGGTCCACGCGGTCTTGAGCAGCCGCGCCGGCTTGCCGGTGTAGACCCGCGAACGGACGGTGTCGGTGGAGTCCGCCCGCAGCAGCGCCTCCCGGATGCCGGTCCCCGCGGACAGGTCGTACTCCTCGACCGTCAGCCACATCGACCCGGTCCAGGCGCCCTGGGCACCCAGGGCCAGCGCGGCGGCCATCTGCCGACCCGACCCGATGCCACCGGCGGCCAGCACCGGCACGTCGGGACCGACGGCGTCGACGATCTCGGGGATCAGCACCATGCCGGCGATCTCACCGGTGTGCCCGCCGGCCTCGTAGCCCTGGGCGACGATGATGTCGACCCCGTTGGCCACGTGGCTCATCGCGTGCTTGGCGGCACCGGCCAGCGCGGCCACCTTCACGCCGTGCTCGTGGGCCTTCTCGATCACGTCGACCGGCGGCGAGCCCAGCGCGTTGGCGATCAGCACCGGGCGGTGCGCCAGCGCCACGTCCACGTGGCTGCGGGCCACCGAGTGCAGCCAGCCCAGGACGCCCTCGCGCCCCTCGCCCTCGGGCAGCGGCGGGACGCCGAGCTTGGTCAGCGTGGACTCGACGAACTCCTTGTGCGCTTCGGGGATCATCGCGCCCAGGTCGACGGCCTTGCCCTCGGTCGGCACCTTCATCGGCATCACGACGTCGACGCCGTACGGCTTGCCGTCGGTGTTCTCGTCCAGCCAGGTCAGGGTCCGGTCGAGGTCGTCGGAGTCGTTGAACCGCACGCAGCCCAGGACGCCCAGGCCACCGGCCCGGGAGACCGCGGCCGCGACGTGCTCGGAGGGGGTGAAGGCGAAGATCGGGTACTCGATCCCGAACAGCTCGCACAGGTCGGTGCGCATCAGGCCCCCTGGGTGGTGATGACTTCGCGGGCCTTGACGTAGTTGGCCTTGCCGGTGACGTGGCGCGGGATCTGGTCGACGAAGACCGCCGAACGGGGCAGCTTGTAGCCCGACAGGGAGGAGCGCAGGAACTCCTTGATCTCCTCCAGCGTGGCCTGCTCGCCCTCACGCAGCTGGATGACGGCGCTGACGGCCTGGCCGTAGGTCTCGTCGGGGACACCGACGACGAGGGTGTCGTAGACGGCCGGGTGCTTCTTCAGCTCCGACTCGACCTCCTCGGGGTACACCTTCTCGCCACCGGTGTTGATGCAGTTGGAGCCGCGACCCAGGAGCTGGATCTTGCCCTCCTCCATCACCTTGGCGAAGTCACCGGGAACCGAGTAGCGCACCCCGTCGACGGTGATCATCGTCTTGGCGGTCTTCTCGGGGTCCTTGTAGTACCCGATCGGCGCGAAGCCGCTGCGGGCGGTGCGGCCGATCTTGCCGACGTTGGCCGGGTCGGCCAGGTCGATCGGGCGGTCGTTCTCGTCGAGGATGACGGTGCCGACGCCCGGGGAGACCACGACGCCCTCGGCGCTGGCGCCGCCCTTGGCCTCGATCCCGGTGCCCTGGAAGCCGGTCTCGGTGGAGCCGATCGAGTCGGTGTAGACGGCGTTGGGCAGGGCCGCCATCCAGCGCTCCTTGACCTCGGGGCTGAAGATCGCCGCGGACGAGGCCACCGCGAACAGCGAGGAGCCGTCAAAGTCGCCGGCCTCGTAGGCCTCGATCAGCGGGCGCGCCATCGCGTCGCCGGTCATGAACATCAGCTGGACCTTCTCGCGGTCGATGATCTCCCAGGTCTTCACCGGGTCGAACTTCGGCTCGAGGATGGTCAGGTGCCCCGCGAACAGGTGCATGAGCATCGCCGACTGGGCGCCGCCGTGCATCATCGGGCTGAGCGGGAAGGTGACCATCGGGTTGCGGTCGGCGGCGATCTTGGACTGGTCGTACTCGTCAAGGAACTCGCCGGTGTAGAAGTTCACGCCACCGCCGAGCACGCGCCAGAAGTCCTCGTGGCGCCACATGACGCCCTTCGGCCAGCCGGTGGTGCCGCCGGTGTAGATGATGTGCACGTCGTCGGCCGAGCGCTCGCCGAAGTCACGCGCGTCGGACTGGCCCTCGATGGCCTCGGCCAGCGTGACGCCGCCGAACGGGGACAGGTCGCCGGAGTTGTCGGGGTCGGTGGGGTCGGGGATCGCGACGAACGTGGTGAGCTGCTCGTGCTTGGGGGCACAGGCGGCGACCAGGTCGGCGTAGCTGCGCTCGAAGATCAGCGCCTTGAGGTCGGCGTTGTCGAAGATGTAGTCGAGCTCCGACTCGACGTAGCGGTAGTTGACGTTGATCGTCACGCCGCGCAGCTTGTAGACGGCGAGCAGGGCCACGACGTGCTCCACGCTGTTCTTGGCGTAGATCCCCACGTGGTCACCCACCCCGATGCCGCGGGCGGCAAGGTGGTGGGCGAGACGGTTGGCGTCGGCCTCCAGCTCACCCAGGGTGACCTTGCGGTCGTCCACCTGGATCGCGGGCAGGTCGGCGGCAGCGTCGACGGCGTGCTCGAAGAGGTCAGCAATATTCAGGGCCACGCTCTGTAATCTAGAACACGTTCTATCTCGTGGTCTAGAGTTTCGGAACATGTCTGACAATCACGTTCCCCACTGCCTGGTCGAGCAGGACGGGCACAAGCTCGTCGTGACGATGAACCGGCCCGAGGCCCGCAACGCGCTCTCGCACGAGATGCTGACGATCCTGGAGGAGACCTGGGAGCGGGTGAACTCCGACGACTCGATCCGCGTCGTCATCCTCACCGGCGCCGGCGGTTCCTTCTGCGCGGGCGCCGACCTCAAGGCGATGAACGCCAAGCCGCCGAGCGAGAGCTTCGACTCCGGCGACTACGACCCCTCGGTCATCAAGGCGCTGCTCAAGGGCTACCGCCTGACCAAGCCGCTGATCGCGGCCGTCGAGGGCCCGGCCATCGCCGGCGGCACCGAGATCCTCACCGCCACCGACATCCGGATCGCGGGTGAGTCGGCCAAGTTCGGCGTCTCCGAGGCCCGCTGGTCGCTGTACCCGCTCGGCGGTTCGGTGGTCCGACTCCCCCGGCAGATCCCGGCCACGATCGCGGCGGACATGCTGCTCACCGGTCGGCACGTGAAGGCCCCCGAGGCCAAGGAGATCGGCCTGATCGGTCACGTGGTCCCGGACGGCCAGGCCCTGGCCAAGGCGCACGAGATCGCCGACATGATCTGCGCCAACGGCCCGCTTGCGGTCCAGGCGATCCTCAGGACGATCCGCGACTCCGAGGGCAAGCACGAGGACGAGTGCTGGGCCGAGGACGCCAGGGTCGGCGCCGCGGTCTTCGCCTCCGAGGACGCCAAGGAGGGTCCGCGGGCCTTCATGGAGAAGCGCACCCCGCAGTTCCGGGCAAGCTGAGCCCGACCCCCCCCCACGACCACCGAACGGCCCGGTCCCGCAACCTGCGGGGCCGGGCCGTTCGCTCTGCGCGAATCCCCCCAGGGGGATATGGGGTTTCTGCTCCCCTACTTGTAGGTTGGCCCCATGAGCACTGTCGACCTGACCGCTGACTCCTTCGAGCAGACCATCACCGGCAACGACATCGTCCTGGTGGACTTCTGGGCCTCCTGGTGCGGTCCCTGCCGCCAGTTCGCGCCGGTCTTCGAGGCCGCCTCGCAGCAGCACCCCGACGTGGTCTTCGGCAAGGTCGACACCGAGGCCGAGCAGCAGCTGGCCGCGATGGCCCAGATCACCTCCATCCCCACCCTGATGGCGTTCCGCGAGAACGTCCTGGTCTTCTCCCAGCCCGGTGCGCTGCCCGCCGCCGCACTGGAGCAGGTCATCGAGGGCGTCAAGGGCTTGGACATGGAGGACGTGCGACGCCAGATCGCCGAGGCCGAGGCCAACCCCGACGAGGTCGACCTGGACACCTTCGCCGCCGGCCACGCCGCCGGGGTGCCGGTGATCGACGTGCGCGAGGAGCACGAGTTCACCGCCGGGCACGTCCCCGGGGCGGTGCACATCCCGATGAACGAGGTGCCGGACCGGCTCGACGAGATCCCCCGCGACAAGCCGGTCTTCGTGATCTGCGCCGCCGGCGGTCGCTCCCGCCAGGTGGTGGACCACCTGCGCGCCCAGGGCATCGAGGCGGTCAACGTGGCCGGCGGCACCGGCGGCTGGGTCGAGCGCGGCTGGCCCGTCGACCGCTGAGGGTCCCTCTGACTGCCGGACCCGACGGCCGCTCCGTCGGGTCCGGCGCCCCGGGGGCGCGTCGTTGACGTGTGCCGCGGCGCGTGTGGGGAAGGGTGTCCCCCATGGACGCGTTGCTACCCCTGCTTTTCGTCGGGGGCCTGATCCTGGTCGCCGTCTTCGCCTACCTGGGCCACCTGCAGGCCAAACGCCGGCGCGAGGAGATGGCGGCTCTCGCCCAGTCGCGCGGCTGGACCTGGACCGCTCGTGACGACCGCTGGGCCAGCGCCTTCGACGGCCGCCCGTTCGGTCTGGGTCACTCGCGGCGCGCCACGAACGTGCTCCAGGGCGACCACGACGGCCGCCCGATGGTGGCCTTCGACTACCGCTACTCCACCACCGAGACCAGCTCGAACGGCAAGGGCGGCACCACCACCCGCACCGTGCACCACCCCTTCTCGGTGATCACGCTGCGCACGAGCGCGAACTTCCCGAACCTCGAGGTGGGCCCGGAGGGATTCTTCACCCGGATGTTCGACTCCGTGACCGGTCAGGACATCGACTTCGAGTGGGAGCAGTTCAACCGCGACTTCCGGGTCCGCTGCCCCGACCGCAAGTTCGCCAGCGACGTGGTGCACCAGCAGATGATGGAGTTCCTGGTCCCGCACCGCGACACCGCCTGGGCGCTGCGCGGCGGCACGCTGATCGTGGCCCGCGCCGGCCAGCACTCCATCGCGCAGCTGGACGCGACGCTGGCGTTCGCCGACGGCGTCGTCGACCGGATCCCCGACTTCGTGTGGCAGCAGGCCGGCGTGCAGGACCCCGGTGCCGGCTCCCGCGGCTGAGCGGGCAGGATCACCGCTGTGACCACCCCGACCCTCCTCGTCCTGGCCGTCGTCGTGCTGACCCCGCTGGTCTGGTACGTCGCCAGCTACAACCGGTTCGTCTCCCAGCGCACCCTGATCGAGTCCTCCTGGGCCGGCGTGGATGTGGAGCTCACCCGCCGCCACGACCTCGTTCCGAACCTGGTGGCCACCGTGCAGGGGTACGCGGCCCACGAGCGCGACGTCCTGGAGACACTCACCCGCGCCCGGGAGGCCGCCGTCCCGCTGGAGGGCACCGGACCCCAGCAGCGGACTGCGGTGGAGGACGCCGTCGGGGTCGCGATCGGGACCGTGCTGGCCCGGGTCGAGGCCTACCCCGAACTGCGGGCCAGCGAGAACTTCCTGCAACTGCAGCGCGAGCTGGCCACCACCGAAGACCGGATCGCCGCCTCGCGACGGTTCTTCAACAACAACGTGGCCGCCTACAACACCCGGGTCCGGTCGGTCCCGTCGAACCTGGTCGCGGCGCTGTCGAAGTTCGAGCTGCACGCCCAGTTCCAGCTGCGGGACGCCTCCGTGTCCGCGGTGCCGTCGATCGACCTGGACACCCCGCCGGCCTGACCCGGCCGCCCCACCCGCTGATGTAACACTGATCTGTCCCCTCTGATGCGGTGACAGACCACCGCATCAGAGGAGTCCACTCCGTGTTACATGGGCAGGTCAGCCGATGTTGCGGCCGGTGCCCTCCCAGAACGTGGCCCGCAGCGCCTTCTTGTCGGGCTTGCCCAGACCGGTCAGCGGCAGGGCGTCCACGGCGATGACCTGCTTGGGCACCTGCACCGAGCCCTTGCGCTCCTTGACCAGCGCCTGGATCTCGGTGACCACCTCGTCGGTCAGCTCGGCTCCGTCGCGCAGCACCACGACCGCGGTGACCAGCTCACCGAACTTCTCGTGCGGGGTGCCGATCACCCCGACCTGCGAGATCGCCGGGTGCTCGGCCACCACGTCCTCGACCTCCCGGGGGAAGACATTGAAGCCGCCGGTGACGATCATGTCCTTGGTGCGGTCGACGATGTACCAGAATCCGTCGGCGTCCTCACGGGCCACGTCGCCGGTCCGCATCCAGCCGTCCCGCCAGGTCTCGGCGGTCTGCTCGGGCAGGCCCCAGTAGCCGCCGGAGAGGAGCGGACCGGCCACGCAGATCTCACCGGGCTCCCCCACCGGCACGGGCTGGCCCTCGTCGTCGAGCAGGGCGGCCCGCACCAGGGCCGCCGGGCGGCCGCACGAGGTGAGCCGGTGCTCGACCGGGCGCCCCTCGGCGTCGACGTGGTCCTCGCGGGAGAAGTAGGTGATCGCCATCGGCGCCTCGGACTGCCCGTAGTACTGGGCGAAGATCGGGCCGAATCGCTCGATCGCCTCCTTGAGCCGTACCGGGTTGATCGCGGAGGCGCCGTAGTAGACGGTCTCCAGGCTGGACAGGTCGCGGGTGCGGCTGTCGGGGTGGTCCATCAGCGCGTAGAGCATGGTCGGCACCAGCATCAGGGAGTTGATCTTCTTCTCCTCGATGGTGGCCAGCACCTCCGCCGGGTCGAACCGGGAGGTGACGAAGAGGGTGCCGCCCTTGATCACGACGGGCACGAAGAAGGCCGCACCGGCGTGCGAGAGCGGCGTGCACATCAGGAAGCGCGGCGAGGCCGGCCACTCCCACTCGCTGAGCTGCACCTGGGCCATCGTGTTCATCGCCTGCGCCAGCCCGATGACGCCCTTGGGCTTGCCGGTGGTGCCGCCGGTGTAGGCCAGCGACACGACGTGGTCGGGCGGCAGCAGCTTCGCCTCGAGCGGCTGCGGCGCGAACTCGGCGGCCGCGGCCACCAGGTCGGTGGCCCGGCCCTCGAGCTGCGGCGGCACCGGCCCGATGGTCAGCACCTGGGTCAGCTGCGGGCAGCGGTCGAGCAGCTCCACGGCCCGGTCCGCGAAGTAGGGGTCCACGATCAGGGTCTGGATCTCGGCGTCCCCGACCACGTACGCGTGGTCGTCGGCCGAGCCGAGCGGGTGCAGCGAGAGGCGGCGGAAGCCCTGGGTCTGGCCGGCGCCGATGATGAACAGCACCTCTGGACGGTTCAGGGCGAGCAGCGCCCCGGCCACGCCGGTGCCCGCGCCGAGCGCCTCGAACGCCTGGATGTAGGTGCTGATCCGCTCCGACACCTCGCGACCGGTCAGGGTGACCTCGCCCAGGTGGATGATCGGGCGGTCCTGGTGCCGCTTGAGCGCGGAGACCATCAGGTGGCCGTTGTGCGTGCCCCAGCGCAGGGTCTCGTTGCCCGGCAGCTCGGCGGCCAGGGTCCCGGCCAGGGGGTCGGTGCGCTGGGCGGTCAGGTCGGCGGCGCTCATCCGAGCACCTCCGCGACGTGACGGACCTCGTCGGCGCTGCGCAGGCTCAGCAACAGGGTGCTCACTCCGGTCTCCTCCCATTCCGCGACGCGTTCCCGGACGTAGCCGGCGTCGCCGATGATGTGCATGTCGTCGACCAGTTCGTCGGGGATCAGCGCGGTCGCGCGGTCCTTCTGGCCGGTCAGGTACAGCTCCTGGACCTCGTCGGCGAGGGCTCCGTAGCCCATCCGCTCGAAGACGTTCTTGTGGAAGTTCTGCTCCTTGGCGCCCATGCCGCCCATGTAGAGCGACACGAACGGCTTCATCGCGTCGATCACGGCCTGCTTCGCGGGACCGTTGTCGGCGGTGACGGTGAGGTTGCAGGTCGCGGCGATCTCGAAGGTCTCCCGGGTGTGCCGGGCGCCCGGTCGGGCGAAGCCCTCGTCCAGCCAGGGCTGGTACATGCCCGAGGACCTGGGCGTGTAGAAGATCGGGATCCAGCCGTCCGCGATCTCGGCGGTCTGGGCCACGTTCTTGGGTCCCTCGGCGCCCAGCCAGATCGGCAGGTCGGCGCGGAGCGGGTGCACGATCGGCTTGAGCGGCTTGCCCAGGCCCACCGAGCCCGGCCCGGTGTAGGGCAGCGGGTGGTGCGGTCCGTCGTTGCTGACCGGCGCCTCGCGGGCCAGCACCTGGCGGATGATGTCGACGACCTCACGCGTGCGGGCCAGCGGCTTCTCGTACGGCACGCCGTACCAGCCCTCGACGACCTGGGGTCCCGAGACACCCATACCGAGGATCACCCGGCCCCCGGTGAGGTGGTCCAGGGTGAGCGCGTGCATGGCGATCGAGGTCGGCGTGCGTCCCGACATCTGGACGATCGAGGTGCCCAGACGGACCCGGGAGGTCTCCCGGCCCCACCAGGCCAGCGGCGTGAAGGCGTCCGAGCCCCAGGCCTCCGCGGTGAAGATCGCGTCCCAGCCGGCGTCCTCCGCCGCAGCGACCAGTTCCCCGACACCCTGCGGCGGCTGCGCGCCCCAGTAGCCCAACTGCAATCCCAGCTTCACGTCGTACCGCCTGTCTCGACACATGGGTGTGTTTCGTTGCGCCCAAGATTAGAACATGTTTCACTTTTGAGCCATGACGACCACCCAGAACCGCACCCTGAGTGCCCCGGTTCGCGTGAGCTTCGACTACACCCGGTCCACCGGCCCCGTTCTGGGCCGGTTCCTCACCGGGCTCCGCGACCGTCTCCTGATCGCGGGTCGAACCTCCGACGGCCGGGTCATCCTCCCGCCTGCCGAGTTCGACCCGATCACCCACCGCGCCACCGAGGACTTCGTCGAGGTCGCGCCCACCGGGACCGTGGTGTCCTGGACCTGGTGCCCCGAGCCGGTGGAGGGCCAGCCGTTCGACCGCCCGTTCGCCTGGGTCCTGGTCCGCCTGGACGGTGCCACCGAGCCGCTGCTGCACGCCCTGGACGCCGCCTCGCCGGCCGAGGTCAGCACCGGCATGCGGGTCGAGGTCGTGTGGGCCGAGCAGACCACCGGCGCGATCACCGACATCGCCGGGTTCCGTGCGCTGACCAGCGACAACGTCGGCGAGGCCTCCCCCGCCCCCGAGGCGGCCGACGCGGTCACCGGCGTCGTCACCCCCGTCAACCTCAACTACGTCTACGCCGCCAGCCCCGAGGAGTCGGCGTTCTACCGCGGTCTGGCCGAGGGCCGGATCGTGGCCCAGCGCTGCCCGAGGTGCACCAAGGTCTACGTGCCGCCGCGCGGCGCCTGCCCGACCTGCGGCGTGCCGACCACCGACGAGGTCGAGCTCGGCCAGCGCGGCACGGTCACCACCTTCTGCATCGTCAACGTGCCGTTCATGGGCCAGCACATCAAGCCGCCCTACGTCTCGGCCTACGTGCTGCTCGACGGCGCCGACATCGCGCTGCAGCACATCGTGCTCGACATCCCGGCCGAGGAGGTCCGGATGGGCATGCGCGTCGAGGCGGTCTGGAAGGACGCCTCCGAGTGGGGCACCACGATCGAGAACATCAGCCACTTCCGCCCGGTCGACGAGCCCGACGCGGACTACGCCACCTACAAGCAGCACCTCTGAGAAGGGAGTACGTACATGCGTGACGTTGCAGTCGTCGGGCACGCCCAGCGACAGACCACGAACTTCGACGGCTCCCCCACCATGGTGGAGATGCTCGTCCCGATCTTCGGTGAGCTGTACGAGAAGACCGGGTTGGCCAAGTCCGACATCGGCTTCTGGTGCTCGGGTTCCTCCGACTACCTGGCCGGGCGTTCGTTCTCGTTCGTCCAGTCCGTGGACGCGATCGGTGCCCTGCCGCCAGTCAACGAGTCGCACGTCGAGATGGACGCCGCCTGGGCCCTGTACGAGGCCTGGCTGAAGATCCAGACCGGCGAGGTCGACACCGCCCTGGTCTACGGCTTCGGCAAGTCCAGCGCCGGGACGCTGCGCCGCACCTTGGCGCTGCAGTTCGACCCGATCACGATGACCCCGCTGTGGCCCGACACGGTCTCCATCGCCGGGCTCCAGGCCCGTCTGGGTCTCGACGCCGGGCTGTGGACCGAGGAGGCTATGGCCGAGGTCGTCAACCGCTCGCTCACCGACGCCGAGAAGAACCCGCACGCGGTGCGCTCGGGTGGCTCCTCGGTGGCCGACCTGCTGGCCCGGCCGACCTGGGCCGACCCGCTGCGCAAGCACGACTGTGCCCCGGTCACCGACGGTGCCGCGGCGATCGTGCTGGCCGCCGGCGACGCGGTGGAGTCGATCAGCGCCGTGACCGGCAACCGTCCGGCGTGGATCACCGGGGTGGCCCACCGGGTCGACCCGATGCACCTGGGTGCCCGGGACCTGACCCGCTCCCCCTCGGCTGCCGCGGCGGCCGAGCAGCTGGACCTCAACGGTGTCCAGGTGGCTGAGCTGCACGCGCCGTTCAGCCACCAGGAGCTGATCCTGCGCCGCGAGATCGGCCTGGCCGACGACGTGCGGATCAACCCCTCGGGCGGGGCCCTGGCCTCGAACCCGATGTTCACCGCCGGTCTGAACCGGATCGGTGAGGCTGCCGCCCAGGTCTGGGCGGGCACCGCCGACAAGGCCCTGGCGCACGCCACCTCCGGCCCGGCGCTCCAGCAGAACTTCTTCCTGACCCTGGACGCGCAGCCGACGAACACCGACTCCGAGGGAGCCAACTGATGGGCAAGCAGCTTGCCGCCGTGGTCGGCATGGGCCAGACCCACCACCGCGCCGTCCGCCAGGACGTCTCGATCGCGGGCCTGTGCCGCGAGGCGATCGACCGGGCCCTGGCCGACGCCAACATGACCTTCGACGACATCGACGCGATCGTCGTGGGCAAGGCCCCGGACCTGTTCGAGGGCGTGATGATGCCCGAGCTGTACCTGGCCGAGGCCCTGGGCGCGGCGGGCAAGCCGCTGCTGCGGGTGCACACCGCCGGCTCGGTGGGCGGCTCGACCGCGATCGTCGCGTCCTCGCTGGTCACCTCCGGGGTGCACAAGCGGGTGCTGACGGTCTCGTTCGAGAAGCAGTCGGAGTCCAACGCTATGT
Organism: Actinomycetes bacterium; assembly: GCA_023396115.1. Taxonomy (GTDB): domain Bacteria; phylum Actinomycetota; class Actinomycetes; order Propionibacteriales; family Nocardioidaceae; genus Nocardioides. Next base: position 121,109 of record JAEWXC010000002.1, read on the forward strand.
GGGCCCTCTCGGTGCCGGTGCCGTTCATCATGCCGGTGCACGCCGGTGCGGGCGGCTACTTCGCCCCGCACGTGCGCTCCTACATCCGCCGGTCCGGCGCCCCCACCCACGTGGGTGCGGTGGTGGCGGCCAAGGACCGCAACAACGCGCTGCGCAACCCCTACGCGCACCTGCACAACGAGGGAACCACCGTGGAGTCGGTGCTGGCCTCGCAGATGCTGTGGGACCCGATCCGCTACGACGAGACCTGCCCGTCCTCGGACGGTGCCTGCGCGCTGGTGATCGTGGACGAGGACACCGCCAAGTCCTCCCCCAACCCGGCCTGGATCCACGGCACCGTGATGCGCTCGGAGACCACCACCGCTGCCGGTCGGGACCAGGTCAACCCGCAGGCCGGTCGGGACGCGGCTGCCGCCCTGTGGAAGCAGGCCGGGATCACCTCGCCGATCGACGAGATCGACGCGGCCGAGATCTACGTGCCGTTCAGCTGGTTCGAGCCGATGTGGCTGGAGAACCTGGGCTTCGCCGCGGAGGGTGAGGGCTGGAAGCTCACCGACGCCGGCGAGACGGCGATGGGTGGCCGGATCCCGGTCAACTGCTCCGGCGGCGTGCTGTCGTCCAACCCGATCGGTGCCTCGGGGATGCTCCGCTTCGGCGAGGCGGCCCTGCAGGTGCGCGGTGCGGCCGGGGAGCACCAGGTCGACGGCGCCAAGCGGGCGCTGGGCCACGCCTACGGCGGCGGCTCGCAGTTCTTCGCGATGTGGGTGGTGGGGTCGGAGAAGCCGGCCAGCTGATCTGCTCGCACACCGTGCACGGCCCGGTCACCCTGCCAGGGTGGCCGGGCCGTGCTGCTTCCCGGGGGGGGCGGGGGTCTCCGGGTCTCGGCAAGCTCGACCACCGGGACGGGCGGGTCGAGCACCGGGATGGGCGGGTCGGCCGGTCGGTCCTAGGGTGGGGCCATGATCGAACTGCGCTCCCCCACCGAGATCGAGCAGATGCGGCCGGCGGGGGTGTTCGTCGGCGAGGTGCTCACCGCGCTGCGCGAGCACGCGGCGGTCGGGGTCAACCTGCTGGAGCTCGACGAGCTCGCTGCCCGGATGATCGCGGCGCGCGGGGCCACCAGCTGCTACGTGGACTACCACCCCAGCTTCGGGGCGATGCCCTTCGGCAAGGTGCTGTGCACCTCGGTCAACGACGCGGTGCTGCACGGCCTCCCGCACGACTACACGCTGCGCGACGGGGACCTGCTCAGCGTCGACTTCGCCTGCGCCGTGGACGGCTGGGTCGCCGACTCGGCCACGAGCGTCGTGGTCGGCACCGCCCGACCCGAGGACCTGGCCCTGATCGAGACCACCGAGGTGGCCCTGGCCGCGGGCATCGCCGCCGCCACGGTCGGCAACCGGGTCGGCGACATCAGCCACGCCATCGGGCAGGTCGCCCGGGCCGCGGGCCTGCCGATCAACCTGCAGTTCGGTGGCCACGGGGTCGGGCGCGAGATGCACGGCGACCCGCACATCAGCAACGACGGACGCCCGGGGCGCGGGTTCCCGTTGCGGGCGGGGCTGGTGATCGCGATCGAGCCGTGGTTCCTGCACACCACCGACGAGATCGTCACCGACCCCGACGGGTGGACCCTGCGCAGCGCCGACGGCTCCCGCGGTGCGCACAGCGAGCACACCATCGTGGTCACCCCCGACGGCCCGCTGGTGCTCACCGCCCGCTCCTGACCGCGCCTCCCCGTGCGGCCCCGGTCAGGGGCGCAGGGCCAGCCCGGCGACCTCCACGTACTCCCCGTCCCGGCCCGGTGCCGGCAGCTCCACGTCCAGGCGCTGCACGACCCGCCCACCGGTCACCTCGAGGACGACCGCGGAGAACGCGGTGCCGTCACCATCGTGGCTCAGCACCAGGGCGCGGTCGCCGGCCACGGCCACCTGGTGCCGCTCGCCACCGGGGTCGGCCAGCAGGGTCCGCACCGTGCCGGTGCCCAGGTCCACGGCCACCACGTCCCGGTCGTGGCCCGCGGCCAGCACGGCGGTCGTGCCCACCTGCCCGACCAGCGTCCAGGTCTCCTCGCCCTCGACCAGGTCCTCGGAGGCCCGCAGCGGGGTCAGGGCCGCGGTGCGTGCGTCGATCCGGGTCACGAAGGTGTGCGAGGTCCGGTCGGGGCGCGGGGCGCGGTTGGTCACCACCACCGGGTCGCCGTCCAGGCACCCGGTCCCGCGGATCCCGGTCACGCCCAGCACGTCACCGCGCAGGGGACCCACGTCGCGGACCCGGAGCGGCCCGTCGCCGGCGACATCGACGCTGAGCAGGTGTCGGGGTCCCCGTGCGGGCTGGGTCACCAGGTGCACCAGCGAGCCGCACGCCCCGCCGGTCTCGATCCACTCCGGCAGCCGCACCTCGCGGGTGGGGTGTGCGGGATCGCCGTCCCAGACGCCCAGCACCATCGGACCCGACAGCCCGGCGCTGGGTCGCTCGGCGGCGCCCATCACCCGCACCGTGCGGCCGTCGGCGACGGTGGAGAAGACCTCGCTCTCCATCCGGGTGCGTGCCGGTCCCTCGACCAGGGTGGTGTCCCGCAGCACGGCGTCGTGGTCGGGCAGGGCCAGGGTCGGCCCGGCCGGGGTCCAGCGCGGTGCGCTGCCGTGCCCGTCGCGGGTCGGCACCGCGCTGGCGCTCCCGTCGGCGTCGACCAGCACCAGCTGGCCGGTGTACCGGCTGGAGTCGTCGACCTCGCTCTGCAGGTGCACGGCGAAGAGCGCCGATCCGGGCGTCACCGGCGCGGCGTCACCGGCCGGGGCGTCCTCGCAGCCCGCCAAGCCGGCCGCGGCCAGACCCAGGAACGGGCCCAGGAGCAGGGCCGGGGCCACACGTCGCGCGGACGCCCACGGCGCGCGGCCCCGTCGACTCATTCGTCGTGCTCGCTGGAGACCACGGTCCCGTCACCGGCGTCGAGGGTGACCTCGGTGATCCCGTCGTCGGCCCCCCGCACCTCGACCTCCCACACGACCCGGCCACCGTCGTCGCCCAGGTCGATCGCCTGGGCCATCCCGGGTTCCTCCGCGACGGCCAGCTCCGCGGCACGGCGCGCGTCGATCTTCGGGGCGCCCTCGTCGCCGAGGCGCTGGTCGCGGCGGCCGAGCTCGCGCAGGTCCTGGCCGTCGAGGCGGAGCTCGACACCACCACCGTCCAGGAGCAGGTCCACCTCCCAGGCGGCGTCGCGGCCGTCCTCCCAGTCGACCCCGACCACGGTGCCCCCGGGCGCGGCGGCCAGGGCCGCGTCGATCACGTCGCCCAGTTCCGCAGCCGGACCCACCAGGGCCCCCTGGTCGGCCCCGTCCGAGGTCCCCGGGGTGGGCGTGTCGCTCGGCGTGGACCCCGTGCTGCTCCCACCGGGCTGTCCGGTCAGCGGGGGCTGCGACTCCGGCTCGTCGTCACCGCAGCCGGCCAGGGTGCCGGCCAGCGCGACAGCGGTGACGGCGGCCGCGACACGACGCTTGAACAGGTGCAGACCCCGGTGGTGGGGGGCGGGAACCATGGATGCTCCTGAAGGTCGGGAACAGGTCGTCACCACCGTAGCCAGTGACCGGGCGTGACCCCAGTCACCCGGCCGGCGGCACCGGACGGGGCCGGACGCGCCACGGGCGCCGCTCCCCCCGGTGGGGTGCGGCGCCCGTGGTGGGTGCTGGTCGGCTCAGGCGTACTTGACCGGCAGGGTCTTGATGCCGTTGATCCACGCGCTGCGCAGGCGGGTGGCCTCGCCGTTGGGCTGCAGGTCGGGCATCTTGTCGGCGATCGTGTTGAACATGATCTCGACCTCGAGGCGGGCCAGGTTGGCACCGATGCAGTAGTGCGCGCCGTGGCCACCGAAGGCCAGGTGCGGGTTGTGCTGGCGGGCGATGTCGAAGGTCAGCGAGTTCTCGAAGACGTCCTCGTCGTGGTTGCCCGAGGCGTAGAAGATGCCGACGCGCTGGCCCTTCTTGATCTCCTGCCCACCGATGGTGACGTCGGCCAGGGCGGTGCGCTGGAACGAGGTGACCGGGGTGGCCCAGCGGATGACCTCGTCGACCATGGTCGAGGGGCGCTTGTTCTTCCACAGCTCCCACTGCTCGGGGTTGTCGAAGAAGGCCATCATCCCGTGGGTGATGGCGTTGCGGGTGGTCTCGTTGCCGGCCACCGCCAGCAGGATCACGAAGAACCCGAACTCGTCGTCGGTCAGCGTGCCGTAGCCGTCGTCGTGGGGCGAGATCAGCTTGGTGATGATGTCGTCCTTGGGGTCGTTGCGACGCTGGTCGGCCAGCATCATCGCGTAGCCGAGGATCTCGGCGGCGGCAACGGTCTCGTCACCCTCGACGTCCGGGTCGTCGTAGGAGAGCATCTGGTTGGACCAGTCGAACAGCTTGGCCCGGTCCTCCTGCGGCACGCCCATCAGGTCGGCGATGGCCTGCAGCGGCAGCTCGGCCGCCACGTCCTCGACGAAGTCGCCGGTGCCCTTGGCCAGGGCGTCCTCGACGATCTTGTCGGCGCGCTCCTGGAGGATGTCGTGCAGCGCGTTGATCGCCCGCGGGGTGAAGCCGCGGCTGATGATCTGGCGCATCTTGGTGTGGTCCGGGGCGTCCTTGTTGATCAGCATGACGCCCTGCATCTCCACATCCTCGCGCTGCATGGTCGGCGCGAAGCGGATGATGGCGCCGTTCTCGGCGGTGGAGAAGTTCTTGCTGTCCTTGGACACCGCGGCGATGTCGGCGTGCTTGCTGATGGCCCAGAAGCCACCGTCGTTGAAGCCGGCACAGGCCTCGGGACCCTGCTCCACCCAGAACACGGGCGCGGTCTTGCGCAGCTCCATGAACTCGGCGAGCGGGATGCGCTCCTGGTTCAGGCCGGGGTCGGTCGGGTCGAAGCCGGCGGGCACGGCGGGCGCAACAGTCACGGGGGATCCCTCCATAGGGTCTGCAACACGTTCTAGGTCTTGAGTGACGATGGTTACATACCGAGGGAATGTTGACCAGCGTTTCGACCGATCGCACCGGGATTTCTTCGGCCCCGTTCGAGAACATGTTCTACTTTGGCCAAGAGCACTCCCCCTACCGAGCGAGGACCCATGAGCTACCCCGTCATCGTCGAGGCCGTCCGCACGCCGCTGGGCAAGCGCCGCGGCTGGCTGGCCGGCATCCACCCGGCGGTGCTGCTGGGCCGTGCCCAGACCGAGGTCCTGGCCCGCGCCGGGGTCGACTCCTCGCTGGTCGAGCAGGTCGTCGGCGGCGTGGTCACCCAGGCCGGCGAGCAGTCCAACAACATGATCCGTCGCGCCTGGATGCACGCGGGCCTGCACAACGACACCGCCTCCACGGTCATCGACGCCCAGTGCGCCTCGGGCCAGCAGGCCGCCGCCCTGATCAACGCGATGGTCGCCGGCAACGCGATCAAGGTCGGCGTCGCCTGCGGCGTCGAGTCGATGTCCCGGGTGCCGCTGGGCGGCAACGTGCCGAAGGGCCTGGGCAACCCCCGCCCCGACGACTGGTCGATCGACCTGCCGGACCAGTTCGCCGGCGCCGACCGGATCGCCAACGACCGCGGCTTCTCGCGCACCGACCTCGACTCGTTCGGCCTCTGGTCGCAGCAGAAGGCCCGGGTCGCCCTGGACGAGGGCCGCTTCGACCGCGAGCGGATGACGATCAACGCCCCCGTCCTGGACGAGGAGGGCAACCCCACCGGCGAGTTCGCCGACATCAACTCCGACCAGGGCGTCCGCGACACCAGCCTGGAGAAGCTCGGCACCCTCAAGCCCGTCCTGGAGGGTGGCCTGCACACCGCCGGCACCGCCTCGCAGATCACCGACGGCGCCGCCGCCCTGCTGATCATGGACTCCGAGGTCGCCAAGGCCCACGGCCTCAAGCCGCGCGCCCGGATCGTCACCTCGGCCCTGGTCGGCGCCGAGGCCTACTACCACCTCGACGGCCCGGTCCAGGTGACCGAGAAGATGCTCG
>JAEWXC010000051.1 GCA_023396115.1 Actinomycetes bacterium
CACCGGGGCCTCCTACGACTGTGGATAGGCCGAGCAGGCGGCCCCTGCTCGGTAACCCACGAACATGCGTGGCGAGGCCCCGGCCCGCAACCCCCTCACCCCGAGGCGGTCACGTCATACCGTCTGAGCCGCCGTCCGATCGCCACCCCGGCACGGGCTCTGGTCAGAGGGTGGGGCCCGGGTTCCCGGTGTGCTCCGCGGCCCAGCGAGCGATCGACTCGAACACCACCGGGTCGGCGTCCCAGTCGCTGTCGGGGCGCGGCCAGTGCAGCGCGACGTCGGTGATCCCAACCGCCGTGTAGGCGTCCAGCAGCTCCCGGAACGAGGCCAACGACTCCAACCAGGGCTCCCCGGTGAACCCGGTGAGCAGCACCTTCTCCATCGCGCCCGTGTCCCGCCCGATGCCGGCACCGATCCCGGCGAGCCGCTCGACCTGGCCGCGGACCTCCTCGAGGGCTCCGGTCCCCGGCGTCTGCGGGTTCGCGATCCAGCCGGTGCCGTGCTGCGCAGCGAGTCGCATGCCGCGTGGCCCGTTGCCCGCCACCAGGAACGGCGGCCGACCGGCGGGAAGGCCCTCGGCGACCCGGACGTCGTGGCTGCGGAACCAGTCGCCGCTGGTGCTGGTCGGTGAGGTGGTCAGCAGGGCGTCCAGGTGGGTGAGGTACTCGGCGAACCGGTCGGCGCGTTCGCGCGGCGTCAGCTCCCGACCCAGCACGTCGCCGTCCGAGGTGTGCGCGTCGCCCCCGGCCCCGATGCCCAGCCGCAGCCGACCGCCGGAGATCCGTGTCAGGGTGCGGACCGCGGCGGCCGTGGGCAGCGGGTCGCGAAAGTTCGGGGAGGTCACCAGGGTGCCGAGCCGGATGCTGCTGGTCACGGCTGCGCCCGCAGCGAGCGAGGTGTAGGCCTCGTCCCAGGGTGCGTGCCCGCGCCAGGCGAGGTGGTCGTAGAGCCAGGCGGTGTCGAAGCCGAGGTCCTCGGCGTGCTGCCAGGTCTGGGCCATCTGCGGCCATTCCTGCACCGGCCAGAGCACTGTCCCCACCCGGACCGGGAGTCGTGTGCGCACCCCGCGTCCTCCTCGCTGTCAGGTCCCGGCGGGACGTGTGGTCAAGCAGGCTACGGGGTGGGACGGCGCGTGGTCGCGGCGCACGCGCACTAGCGTGCGGGGTGTGGACCTGACCGAACGCATCACCTCGCGCCACGGGGAGCTGCTGCTCTTCGCCCTCACCCCGCCGCGTCTGACCACCACCCCCGAGCGGGCCCGCGAGATCGCCGAGCTGACCGTGGAGCGGCTGCGGCCGGTCTCCCCCGACGGTCTGGTCCTCTACGACATCGACGACGAGTCGGAGCGCAACCCCCAGGAGCGTCCGTTCCCGTTCCTGCCGACCATGGACCCGGCCGACTACCTGGCCCAGCACCTGCAGGCGCCGTGGCCGACCGTGGTCTACCGCGCGCTGGGCAAGTACGACGGGGACCAGCTCGACGACTGGATCCACGCCCAGGACGCCAGCCGGACCCTGGCCGTGCTGGTCGGCGGCTCCTCCAGCAGCCAGCAGCTGACGGTGCCGCTGCCCGAGGCCCAGCGTCGTCTCGGCGCCGCCCGTCCCGACATGGTCCTGGGCAGTGTCGCGATCCCGGAGCGGCACACCCGCCGCGGCGACGAGCAGGGGCGGATGCTGGCCAAGCAGGCCGGCGGGGTGCAGTTCTTCGTCACCCAGGTCGTCTACGACGTCAACGCCGCGAAGAACCTCGTCTCCGACTACCACTACGCCTGCCTGGAGGCCGGGGTGGAGCCGGTCCCGCTGGTCTTCACGTTCTCTGTCTGTGGCTCGGAGAAGACCCTGGACTTCCTCACTTGGCTCGGCGTGGACGTGCCGCGCTGGATCGCCAACGAGCTGCGGCACGCCACCGACACCCTGGACCAGTCCTACGAGCTGGCGCTGGCCACCGCCCGTGACCTGCTGGCCTGGTGTCGGCACCTGGGCGTCCCGGTCGGGTTCAACGTGGAGTCGGTCTCAATCCGCCGCGAGGAGATCGAGGCGAGCGTGCGCCTGGCCGGCGAGCTCGGCGCCCTGCTGCACCGCTGAGGACGCCCGGCCGGTCCACCCACGAGCCGGTGACCACCCCTGCCCTAGGCTCGGGCGCATGGTCCTGCGAACCCTCGGAACCGGCGCTGCCCTGGCGCTGCTGCTGACCCTCTCCGCCTGCGGTGAGGACACTCCCGCCCAGGGCAAGGACCCGGCCGCGGGAGCCACCGGCGCGGCCAACGGCGACGACGCCGGGGCGTGCGAGTACCCCAGCGACGGCAGTGAGCCCGCGCGGGACGTCGAGGCGCCGCCGGCCGACCCGTCGGTCAAGGGCAAGGTCGAGGTCGACCTGGGCACCAGCATCGGGGCGATCACGCTGACCCTGGACGCTGACCGCACGCCGTGCACGGTCAACAACTTCGTCTCCCTCGCCGAGCAGGGCTGGTTCGACGGCACCGACTGCCACCGGCTGACCACCCAGGGGATCTTCGTGCTCCAGTGCGGGGACCCGACGGGCACCAGCGGGGGCGGGCCGGGCTACACCATCCCGGACGAGGTCGACGGCTCCGAGACCTACCCGGCCGGGACCGTGGCGATGGCCAAGACGATGATGCCGGACTCGGGTGGGTCGCAGTTCTTCCTGGTCTACGACGAGACCCCCCTCCCGGCCGACTACACGGTCTTCGGCACGATGGACGCCAAGGGGCTGGCCGCGCTGCGCAAGGCCGCCGAGGCCGGTACTGCGGACGGCGGCACGGACGGGGCCCCGAAGACGACGGTCACGCTGGAGACCGCCGCGGTCGCCTGACCCGACGGTCACCCCGCTCAGCCGGAGAGGTCCGAACCGACTCCGGTGAGTTCCTCCGAGGCGTGCCACAGCGCGCGTGCCAGGTCCGCGTCGCTGGCCGCGCGGCTGCGACCCACCGGCACCGGCCACCCCCGCATCTCGCCGGGTCCGTGCGGCCCGTAGTAGGTGTTGCCGGCGACGTCCTCGACCACCGCGCGCAGCACCGGCAGCGCACCACGGTCCGCGGACATCCCCACGAAGCGGTTGCCGACCGCCGAGATCCGGTCGAAGACCCGCAGCCCGGTGTCCGCGGTGATCCCGGTGGACGTGTAGCCCGGGTGTCCGCCCAGGACCCGGAGTCCGGTGCGGGCCGCGATCGCCCGGCGTTGCAGCTCGGCCATGAACAGCAGGTTCGCCAACTTCGAGGCGCCGTAGGCCGGGTAGCGCCGGTAGGGCGTCCGCACGTAGTTGAGGTCCGTCACCGGCAGGCTCGCGCCCCGGTGGGCGGCCGAGCCGACGACCACCACCCGGTCGGTGATCCGGTCCACCAGCAGCTGGGTGAGGGCGAAGTGCCCCAGGTGGTTGGTCCCCATCTGCCGCTCGAACCCGTCCTCGGTGCGGCCGGGGGGCACGCCCATGACGCCGGCGTTGTTGACCAGCACGTCGATCTCGCCGGTCCGGGCGGCGAAGTCGCGCACCGAGGCCAGGGAGGCCACGTCGAGACGTTCGGCCCGGACCCGCAGACCCGCGTCCAGGGCCAGGTCCAGGGCCTCGTCGGGTCGACGGACCGCCATGGTGACCTCGGCACCGGCAGCGGCAAGCCGGCGCGTCAGGGACCAGCCCAACCCGCCGAGCGCCCCGGTGACCACGACCCGGCGGCCGGACTGGTCGGGGATCGCCTCTCCGGTCCAGTGCGGACGGTGCTGGGGGCGCGCAGGCATGGGGTGAGGGTGCCAGAGAGTCCCGGGCACCGCACGGAACCGGCGCAACGTCTCGGGGACCGGTCGCCGGGCCCGGACTAGGGTGACGCCGTGAGTGCTCCGCTGGAACGTCGACCCGGCCCGACCGTGCGGGTCCGGGCGACCGAGCACCGCCACGACGGGGCCGGTCCCGCCCCAGCTCGCACCCGCGACGACCGGGTGGTCACCGAGGAGCCGCTGGAACTGCGCCTGGCCTGGCCGGGCGCTGCGGCACGCCGGGCCTGGGTGACGATGCGGACCCCCGGCGACGACTTCGCGCTCGCCACCGGGTGGGCCCTCACCGCCGGGCACCTGGTGGGTCCGCCGGACCGGGTCGCGTACTGCACCGACGCCGCGCTGACGCCTCGTCAGGAGTTCAACGTGGTGACGGTGACCCTGCCCGGCCCTCCCCCGGTCCCGGTGCCGGTCCACCACGGCGACCACGGTGCGGGGTCTGCCTGCGGGGTCTGCGGGGCCGACAGCATCGACGACGCGGTGCGGGTCGCCCGGGCGGTGCAGCGCTGGAACGGCCCGGACCTCGACCCCGGGCTGGTCCCGGCGCTGGGTGAGCAGCTGCGGGTGCACCAGCAGCTCTTCGACCGGACCGGCGGGGTGCACGCCGCCGGGATGCTCGGCCCGGACGGCTCCCTGGTCCAGGTGCGCGAGGACGTCGGACGGCACAACGCGGTGGACAAGGTGGTCGGCGCCCGGGTGCTGGCGGGTCTCTCCCCCGCCCTGCCGGCGCTGGTGGTCAGCGGCCGAGCCGGCTTCGAGCTGGTGCAGAAGGCCGTCGTCGCGGGGGTCGGCGCGCTGGTGGCCGTCGGTGCCCCCACCAGCCTCTCGGTCGAGCTGGCCGAACGCTCCGGTCTGGCCCTGTACGCCTTCACCCGGCCCGGCCGGACCGTCCGGTACGCCTGAGCCGGAGCCGGCGCGGCGTGGGACCACGCTCGTGTCGGACCCGGCGCCTAGGCTCGTCGCGTGCGACTCCTCCACACCTCGGACTGGCACCTGGGCCGGTCCTTCCACCGGGAGGGGATGGGCCCGCACCAGGCCGCGTTCATCGACCACCTGGTCGAGGTCGTCGTCGCCGAACAGGTCGACGTGGTGCTGGTCGCCGGTGACATCTACGACCGCGCGCTGCCTCCGGTGGACGCGGTGAAGCTGGCCGACGAGGCGTTCGCCCGGCTGGCCGGTGCCGGGGCCCGCGTGGTGGTCACCAGCGGCAACCACGACTCGGCGATCCGGCTGGGGGCGCACTCCCGACTCATCGACGCCGCCGGCGTGCACCTGCGCACCGAACTCGACCAGGTCGGGACCCCGGTGCTGGTGGGCGACGAGCACGGTGAGGTGGCCGTGCACGGGCTCCCCTACCTGGACCCGACCTCGGCGCAGGCGGCCTGGGACCTGCCCACCCGGTCGCACGAGGCGGCGCTGAGCGAGGCGATGCACCGGGTCCGGGCCGACCTGTCCACCCGGCCCACCGCCCGGTCGGTGGTGCTGGCACACGCGTTCGTCGCCGGCGCGGCCCCCAGCGACTCCGAGCGGGACATCACCGTCGGCGGGGTGTCCCGGGTGCCGGTCCAGGTCTTCGAGGGCATCGACTACGTCGCCCTGGGTCACCTGCACGGCGCCCACGAACTCACCCCGCACCTGCGCTACAGCGGCTCCCCGCTGGCGTACTCCTTCTCCGAGGCAGCGCACACCAAGGGCAGCTGGCTGGTCGACCTGGGCCCCGACGGCCTGGCCGGGGCCAGGTTCGTGCCGGCCCCGGTGCCGCGGCCGCTGGGCGTGCTGCGCGGCCGCCTCGAGGACCTGCTCACGCAGGCAGCCCACGCCGTCTGGGAGCAGGCCTGGCTCCAGGTCACCCTGACCGACCCGGTGCGTCCCGACCGCGCAATGGAACGGCTGCGGGTACGGTTCCCGCACACCCTGGTGCTGGCGTTCGAGCCCGAGGGTGCCCGGCCCCTCGGAACGCCACACGCCCCGGCGCACCTCGACTCCGCCCACGACGTGGCGCTGGAGTTCGTCCACGAGGTGCGCGGGGCGCCCGCCACCGCCGCCGAGGAGCAGCTGCTCCGCGAGGCCGTGGACGCCTGCTGCGCCGACCCCGACCAGGACCCCCGCACCGGCGTGGTGGTGGCCCGGTGAGACTGCACCGCCTCGAGATCCGCGCCTTCGGCCCCTTCGCCGCGCCCGCGGTCGTCGACTTCGACGCCCTGGGCCGGGGCGGCCTGTTCCTGCTGACCGGTGCCACCGGGGCCGGCAAGACCAGCGTGCTGGACGCCGTCGCGTTCGCGCTCTACGGCGACGTGCCCGGGGACCGCGCCGGCAGCGGCTCGTTGCGCAGCGACCGGGCCGAGGAGGGCCTCGAACCCCGGGTGACGCTCGAGCTCACCCTGGCCGGGAGACGCTTCCGGGTCAGCCGCACACCCGCCTGGGACCGGCCCAAGAAGCGGGGCACCGGACTCACCCGGGCGCACGCGAGTGTCAGCCTGCTCGAACGCGTCGACGGCGACTGGACCACCCTCACCACCCGGATCGACGAGGCCGGGCACCTGCTGGGCGACCTGCTGGGCATGACGCTGACCCAGTTCGCGCAGGTCGTCATGCTCCCGCAGGGCCACTTCCAGGCCTTCCTGCGCGCGTCCTCGGCGGAGCGGCACGGACTGCTGCAGCGCCTGTTCCGCACCAGCGAGCACGAGCAGGTCGAACGCTGGCTCAAGGAACGTCGCCGCGAGGTGCGCCGCTCCACGGACCTGCTCGCCGCCGACCTCGCCGGCGCGGTCGCCCGGACCGCCGAGGTGGCCGCCGTGCCACCGCCCCGGGACGACGAGGACACCTCCCCCGCGCCGGGCCAGGGGTCCCCCGCCGTCTGGGCGCACGGTCTGGCACGTGCCTCGACGCAGTCGCACACCGACGCCAGGACCCGACTCACCGAGGTCGCCGCACGCCACGAGCAGGCCCACACCGCACTGCAGACCGGCCACACGACGGCGGCGACCCGAGCCCGCGGCGTCCGGGCCCGGGCCCGGCTCGCGGAGCTGGACCGGGAGTGGGACCAGCACCGGGCACAGGAACGCGCCCTGACCCAGGCCCGGGCCGCGGCACCGCTGGCGGACCTGGTCGCCTCCACCGACACCGCCGCGGACCAGCACCAGCGGTCGCAGGACGCGCTGACCCGGTTGCGCACCGACTGGACCGGCGTCCTCCCCGACTCCCCCGGCGAGCACCTCGACGGGCTCCAGCAGGCCCGCCGTGCGCTCGACGCGGCGATCGACCTGACCCACGAGCACACCCGGCACCGCCGGGACGAGGCCGCTGCTGCCGCCGACGTCGAGGTGTCCACCGGGGCCCTGGCCCGACTCGAAGCGGACGCCGAGGAACTCCCCGTCCGAGCCCGGGCCACCCGGGAGCGGCTGGACCGCGCCCGAGAAGCAGCCGGGCGCCTGACGGAGCTCGCCGCGCAGGCCGACGACCTGCAGCGCCGGCACACCGCCGGAGTGACCGCCGAAACCACCCAGCTCGAACTCGACCTGGCCCGCGACACCGCCCGGGAGCACCACACGCACCGCCAGCAGCTGCGCGAGGACTGGCTCGACCTGCGTGAACGGCGGATCAACGGCATGGCCGCCGAGCTGGCCGGCGACCTGGCCGCCGGCTGCGCCTGCCCGGTCTGCGGCTCGGGCCACCACCCCCGACCCGCCGTCACCGAGGACGGTGCGGTGAGCCGCGACGACGAACGGGAGGCTCGCCGTCAGCTCGACGACGCCGAGGCCGCCGCCGTGGCACTCGACGCGCGGGTCGCCGAGCTCACTGCCGAGCGCAGTCGGCTGCTCGAACGGCGCGGCGAGCAGGACCTCGCCGCACTGGCCGCGGCGCTGGAACGCACCCGGGGCGAGCAGGAGCAGCTACGACCCGTGGCAGCTGCGGCCACCGAGGCAGAGCGGGCCGTCCAGGAGACCGAGAAGGCCCGGGCGAGCCTCGCGGAGACGCTGGTCGCCGCCCGGGAGCACCTGGCAGAGGCCCGTACCGGTCTGGCGCTGGCACAGGAGCGGGTCCGTACCACCTCCGAGCGGCTCGGTGAACAGCTGGCCAAGGTGGTGGCGCTCGTCCCCACCACCGCGGCGGACGACCTGGTGCCCGGTCTGGTGCCGGGCCCGGCAGACGACGCCGGTGTGCCGGACGCGGGGCGGCTCCAACGGTCTGCGGACCTGGTCCAGCGGCGGGTCGACGCCCTCGCGGCGCTGGTCTCGGCCACCGAGCGCGAGCTCCGGGCCCGGGACCGGCACGCCGAGTTGGCCGCCCTGCTGCAGGCTTCCCTGGCGCCCACCGGACTCGACACCGTCGACCAGGTCCGTGCCGCGCTGCTCGACGACGAGGCGCTCGCCCGGCTGGATGCCGAGGTGACCGCTCGGGCGGCGGACCGGGCAGCAGCGCTCGCTGTCCTGGCCGACGCCGACGTGGCCGCCGCACTCGAACACCCCACCCCCGACCTGGCGGCCCTCGAGACGTCCGCCGCCGAGCTCGACGAGCAGCTCGGGGCAGCACGCACGGAGGTGAGCGTCACCGGGCAGCGCGCGGACCGGTTGACCGAGCTGGCCGCCGAGATCGACCACCTGCTGCAGCGCTGGCAGCCGGCCGAGGCCGAACTCCGGCTCGTCACCGACTTGTCCCGGCTGGTCGACGGGACCAGCGGCGAGAACCGCTGGCAGATGCGACTGTCGGCCTACGTGCTGGCCCGACGGTTCAGCGCCGTCGTGGCGGCCGCGAACGAGCGGCTGGCCCGGATGAGCGACGGCCGGTACCTGTTGGAGCACTCCGCGGTCCGCGGCGTCGGCGAGAACCGGGGCGGGCTCAGCCTGCAGGTCCACGACGCGTGGAGCGGTGTCGCCCGCGACCCGGCCACCCTCTCCGGCGGGGAGAGCTTCGTGGTGGCGCTGGCACTGGCCCTGGGGCTCGCCGACGTGATCACCCAGGAGGCCGGCGGGCAGTCGTTGGAGACCCTGTTCGTGGACGAGGGCTTCGGCGCGCTGGACGCCGACACCCTGGACGACGTCCTGGACACCCTCGACCAGCTCCGCGAGGGCGGGCGGGTCGTGGGTCTGGTCAGCCACGTCCCGCAGCTGCAGGAGCGGATCTCCACCCGGCTGCACGTGGAGAAGCAGCGCGACGGCTCCCGGGTCCGTCTCGTCGCCGGGTGACCCCGCTCCCCCGACCGGCTGCCGTGCAGCAGCGGGCAGGACAGGGGCTCAGTCGGCGTAGGGCTGGCGGGTCCACACGAACGTGGCGCACTCCAGGCGCAACGCCCCGTCGGGCTGCTGACGAACGTGGAGGGTCTCGCCCCGGTGGTAGCCGTCGGTGCCCAGCCACCGGCCGTCCGCGCGGACGAACGTCTCCTCGGGCCGGGACCGCCCCAACGGCAGGAACTCGAGTCGTTCGTTGTGCCAGCGCACCACGTACCCGGTGTTGCCCCAGAACCAGGTCCCCACGACGTCCCGGACCTCCGGTGGCACCTCCCGCGAGGGCACCCAGGCCTCCACCGGCCCGCCCGGCTCGGTGTCCGGTGTGGCGCCTTCCAGCAGGTCCAGGGCCAGCTGCTCGGGCCGGAAGCCCGTGGTGGCGTTGGCCAGCACCGTCGCCCCGATCCCGGTGGTGGGGTCGACCACGAGGGCGGCCAGGAACCCCGGCATCGAGCCGGTGTGGCCGATCAGCGTGCCCTGGGGGGCGGGGAACCGAAACAGCCCCAGTCCGTAGTCCGGTCGGACGGGGGCGGCCATCTCCGCCAGCGCGCCACCCGGGAGCAGGTCGGGTCGTGCCCCGGCCAGGAACTGGCCCCAGGTGGCCAGGTCAGCCACGGTGGACCACAGCTGTCCGGCGGGGGCCATCGCCCCGGTGTCGTGCAGCGGCTCGTGCACCCGGACCCCGGTGAACGGGTGCACGCTCCACCCCGGCTGTGCGCCGGGACGCGGCAGGTAGCTGGTGGAGGCCAGCCCCAGCGGGACCACCAGGTCGTCGCGGACCTGGACACGCCACGGCCGCCGCCGCGGGTCCACGTGCTCCAGCACCGCCCCGAGCAGGCCGAAGCCCAGGTTGGAGTAGTGGCCCTCCCCCACCTGCAGCACCCGCCCGGACCCGTCGTTGGCGGCCAGCAGCTCGGCCAGGGTCCCGCCCCGGTTCCGCTCCCACCACGGCCCGACGGGTTCGCTCTGCATCCCCGCGGTGTGGCTGAGCATGCCGCGCAACGTGGCGTCGCGGTACCCGACGTCGCCGAGGTGGTCACCCAGCCGGTCGTCGAGATCGAGCAGCCCGGCCTCACGGGCGCGCAGCACCTGCACCGCCACGAACGTCTTGGTGATCGACCCGATCCGGTACTGCGCCCGCAGGGAGCCGTCGCCGGTGTGACCGGACCAGACCACCCCGTCGCGGCTGAACACCATCCCGGACAGCGCGCTGACCCGGGCGGTGGCCTGGACGTGGGCGAGCTGGTCGGCCCGGACGTCCCGACCGCCTGCGGCACCGGCTCCCATCACGGCCTCACTCGGCGAACGCCTCCGGGGACGGGCACGAGCAGACCAGGTTGCGGTCCCCGTAGGCCTGGTCGATCCGCGACACCACCGGCCAGTACTTGTCCGGGTCGGGGCCGGCCGGGAAGACGGCCTGCTCGCGGCTGTAGGGGTGCTCCCACTCCCCCACCAGTTCGGCGGCGGTGTGCGGGGCGTGGCGCAGCACCGAGTCCTCTGAGCTGACCGCACCGGAGGCCACCTCGTCGATCTCGGCACGGATCGCCACCATCGCGTCGATGAACCGGTCGATCTCGGCCAGGTCCTCCGACTCGGTGGGCTCGACCATCAGGGTGCCGGCCACCGGGAAGCTCATCGTCGGGGCGTGGAAGCCGTGGTCGATCAGGCGCTTGGCCACGTCCTCCACGCTCACCCCGGTCTCCTTGGTGAGCGGGCGCAGGTCAAGGATGCACTCGTGCGCGACCAGCTCGTTGTGGCCGCGGTAGAGCACCGGGAAGTGCGGCTCGAGCCGGGTGGCGACGTAGTTCGCGGCCAGCACGGCGGTAGCGGTGGCCCGGGTCAGTCCCTCGGCCCCCATCATCCGGACGTAGGCCCACGAGATCGGCAGGATGCCGGCGGACCCGTACGGCGCGGCGCTGATCGGGCCGATGCCGGACCGCTTCGCCTCCTCGGGGTGGGCGGCGTGGCTGGGCAGGAACGGGGCCAGGTGCTCGCGGACCGCGACCGGCCCGACGCCCGGGCCACCGCCGCCGTGCGGGATGCAGAAGGTCTTGTGCAGGTTGAGGTGGGAGACGTCGCCGCCGAACTCACCCGGCCGGGCCCAGCCAAGCAGCGCGTTGAGGTTGGCGCCGTCGACGTAGACCTGACCGCCGGCCGCGTGCACGATCTCGCAGAGGCTGGTGATCGAGTCCTCGTAGGCGCCGTGCGTCGAGGGGTAGGTGACCATGATCGCGGCCAGGTCGTCGGCGTGCTTCTCGCACTGGGCGCGCAGGTCGTCCAGGTCGACGGCTCCGTCGTCGGTGGCCCGCACGACCACGACCCGCATCCCCGCCATCACCGCGGAGGCGGCGTTGGTTCCGTGCGCCGAGGACGGGATCAGGCACACGTCGCGGCGGGCCTCGCCGCGTGAGCGGTGGTAGCCGCGGATCGCGAGCAGCCCGGCCAACTCACCCTGGGAGCCGGCGTTGGGCTGGATGGAGACCCGGTCGTAGCCGGTGACCTCGGCCAGCCATCCCTCCAGGTCGGCGACGAGGCGCCGGTAGCCCTCGGCGTCCTCGGCGGGGACGAACGGGTGCAGGTCGGCGAAGCCGGGCAGGCTGACCGGCTCCATCTCGGTGGTCGCGTTGAGCTTCATGGTGCACGAGCCCAGCGGGATCATGCCGCGGTCCAGCGCGTAGTCGCGGCGGGCGAGACGGGAGATGTAGCGCAGCATCTGGGTCTCCGAGCGGTGCTCGGCGAAGACCGGGTGGGTCAGGAACTCGGTGTCGCGGGCCAGGTCGCCCGGCAGGCCGCTGCGCGCCGGGGCCGGCTGGGTGTCCGCGGGCACACCGAACGCCTTGAGCACGCAGGCGACGGTGGAGTCCGTGGTGGTCTCCGAGGTCGACAGCCCCACGTGGTCGGCGTCCACCAGGCGCAGCTGGACGCCCAGGGTGCGGGCGGTGCCCACGATCTCGGCGGCCCGGCCCGGGGTGCGGACGGTCAGGGTGTCGAACCAGGAGTCGTTGACCATCTCGAACCCGCCGGCAGCGAGGCCGGCCGCGATCCGGTCGGCGTGCACGGCGGTGCGTCGCGCGATCGCCGTGAGGCCCTCAGGGCCGTGGTACACGGCGTACATCGAGGCGACCACGGCCAGCAGCACCTGGGCGGTGCAGATGTTGGACGTGGCCCGGTCGCGGCGGATGTGCTGCTCGCGGGTCTGCAGCGCCAGCCGGTACGCCGGGCGTCCGTGCGCGTCGACCGAGACACCGACCAGGCGGCCGGGCAGCTGGCGTTCCAGGCCGTGGCTGACAGCCATGTAGCCGGCGTGCGGCCCGCCGTGGAACAGCGGGACCCCGAAGCGCTGCGAGGAACCGACGACCACGTCGGCGCCCATCGCCCCGGGCGCCTCGAGCACGGTGAGGGCCAGCAGGTCCGCGGCGACCACGGCCAGCGCCCCGCGGGCGTGGGCCTCCTCGATGACGGCCCGGGGGTCGAGGACCCGTCCGGACGCGCCGGGGTACTGCACCAGCACGCCGCACAGCTCGCCCTCGGGCAGGCCCTCGGCCAGGTCGGCGACCACGACGTCGATGCCCATCGCCTCGGCACGGGTCCGGACCACTTCGATGGTCTGCGGCAGCGCGTCGGCGTCGACCACGAACGGGCCGCTGCTGGTGCGCTTGCCTCGTCGGACCAGGGTCATCGCCTCGGCGGCTGCGGTGCCCTCGTCGAGCAGCGAGGCGTTGGCGATCGGCAGACCGGCCAGGTCGGCCACGACGGTCTGGAAGTTCAACAGGGCCTCGAGCCGACCCTGGGAGATCTCGGGCTGGTAGGGCGTGTACGCGGTGTACCACGCCGGGTCCTCGAGCACGTTGCGCCGGATCACTGCCGGGGTGACGGTGCCGTGGTAGCCCAGGCCGATCATCGACTCGGCGGGCCGGTTGGCGCCGGCCAGCCGGCGCAGCTCGGCGGCCGCGACGGTCTCGGAGACGGCCGCGGGCAGGTCGAGCGGCTGGGTCATCCGGATCGCCGGCGGCACGGCTGCGTCCATCAGCTCCTCGAGCGTGGAGTACCCCACAACGGCGAGCATGGTGTCGACGTCGGCGGCACGCGGACCCATGTGCCGGTCGGCGAAGAGGTCGGAGCACGGTTCATCGCGCTGCGCGTCGGTCTGCTGGTTGGCACGGACGTGCGTCATGGGGGCTCCCTCGAAGACATCTTCTGGTCGCCTCCCCCTCTGTCACGCAGCACTGCGCTCCAGAGTCGCCTATCCGCACGGTCCTGGCGCCTGAGAGGTTCCGGGGAGGGGTTGCCCCTTCGGCGCTCCTACGGCGCCCGACCGGAGCCGGACGCCGCGAAGACTCTCCCGTGCGGGATCGTCAGCAGGAGAAATCTATCAGCCGGTGCGGCGGGCCGCTCGGCGTGCCGCCAACTCGTCCCCGGGGGCCGCGGCACCCGGCTCGGCGCCGGTGCGCTCGCTGGGCAGCTCCGAGAGGGTGCCCTCGATCTCGCGCCACACCCCGCCGATGGCGATGCCGAAGACGCCCTGACCGCCCTGGAGCAGGTCGATGACCTCGTCGTTGCTGGTGCACTCGTAGACCGAGGCGCCGTCGCTCATCAGCGTGACGCGGGTCAGGTCGTCGGTGCCGCGCTCGCGCAGGTGGTGCACGGCGGTGCGGATCTGCTGCAGCGAGATCCCGGCGTCGAGGAGTCGCTTGACGACCTTGAGCAGCAGGATGTCGCGGAAGGAGTACAGGCGCTGGGAGCCCGACCCGGTGGCACCGCGCACGGTCGGCTCGACCAGGCCGGTACGGGCCCAGTAGTCCAGCTGGCGGTAGGTGATGCCCGCGGCGTTGCACGCGGTCGGCCCGCGGAAGCCGGCGTCGCTCGGCACCGGGCTGACGTCGTCGTTGAACAGGAGTCCCTGTTCGTCGGCGGACGCGGCGGCGGCCGCAGCGTCGACGTCGACGCGCTCCGGGTCGTTCTCGTTCATGCCCACGTGGGGACCTCCAGGACAGCTACTCCGATGTGCGGTAACTCCCTGCGGGGGAAGCAGTCGTGGAAGCGGGGAAGTGCAACCACAACGGTGGAGTTACAACGGAGACAGTTCAAGGTATGCCGCGCAGGAGGGGTGGTCAATCACCGGGCGGCGTGTCGCAACCCTCAAGTTCATGATGAGGGTGAGGCTGTCGCCGTGGCGGCCGGCTCACTGCTCCGGCTGCTCGAAGTCCTCGGGGCTGACGTGGTCCAGGAACTCCCGGAACCGTTCCACCTCGTCCTCCTGCTCGGCGGGGACGGCGAGCCCGGCCTCGTCCAGGACCGCCTCGGAGCACCAGATGGTGGCGCCGGTGCGCAGCGCCAGCGCGATCGAGTCCGACGGGCGGGCCGAGACCTCAACGCCCTGGGCCAGGACCAGCTCGGCGAAGAAGACACCGTCCTTGACGTCGGTGATGCGGACCTGTTCCAGCGGGTGGCCGGTGGCCTCGAGCACGTCCTTGAACAGGTCGTGGGTCAGCGGGCGGGGCGGGAGCACGCCCTGCTGGGCGAAGGCGATCGCGGTGGCCTCGACGGCACCGATCCAGATCGGCAGGTACCGGTCTCCCCCGGCCTCGCGCAGCAGCACGATGGGCTGGTTGGTCGGCATTTCGACGCGGACCCCGACGACCTCTACCTCACGCACACCTCCACCCTACCCACGTGACGGAGGAGCTGTGCACGACCCGGTGCGGCCGGCCGGGGTGAACCGGGTCAGGGACGGCGCAGGCCCGCGCGGACCAGACTGGCGTGCAGTCGCACCGCCAGCGCCGCCATCTCCGCGGCCTGGGCCTCGGCGCGTCCACGCGCGGAGGCGTCACGCCCCCGGGCGACCGGTGCGACGACCTGCTGGACCAGGGAGATCTCCCGGTCGGCGGCCGTCCGGAAGGCACGCAGGTGACGCGGTTCCAAGCCGTAGTCGGCCAGGTCGCGTGCGGTGCGGGCGACGACGAGGTCGTCGCCGTCGAAGTCACCGGTACCGGGACGACCGGTGAGCAGACCGAAGCCCTCGAGCTCAGTGAGCTGCTCCTCGGTGATGCCGACGATCTTGAGCAGCTCGCGTCGCGAGACCCGCACGTCGGAGCGCTGACCGAAGGTGTCCGCGGACGGGAGACCGTCGCCGGCCAGGGCCACCGTTGGCACGGTGGGGATGCCCGAGTCCAGCGGCGGCGGCTCGTGGCCGGCGTCGAGGGCGTCGAGGTGCTCCCGGATCACCTTGAGCGGCAGGTACTGGTCGCGCTGCAGGCGCAGCACCACGCGCAGTCGCTCGACGTCGCCGTCGGAGAACTTGCGGTAGCCCGCAGCGGTGCGCTCGGGCTTGATCAGACCCTCGGCCTCGAGGAACCGGATCTTCGGGATGGTGATGCCCGGGAAGTCGCTCCGCAGCAGGTCGAGCACCTGCCCGATCGTCATCCGGGCGACCGGCGCTCCGCTGGCTGCGGGGTCGGCTGCGGCCACGCTCAGGCCTCGTGGCCGGCGAAGTAGACCAGTCGGTACTTGCCGATCTGGACCTCGTCGCCGTCGGTCAGCGAGACCTCGTCGATCCGGTCCCGGTTGACGTAGGTGCCGTTGAGGCTGCCGACGTCGGAGACGGTGAAGGTGGTGCCGCTGCGGCGGAACTCGGCGTGCCGCCGCGAGACGGTGACGTCGTCGAGGAAGATCTCGGAGTCGGGGTGGCGCCCGGCGCTGACCAGGTCCTGGTTGAGCAGGAACCGGCTGCCGGCGCCCGGTCCACGCTGGACCACCAGCAGCGCCGACCCGACGTGCAGGCCGTCGACCGCGGCGGCGTCGTCGGAGTTCAACGGACGCTCGGCGGTCTCGGTGTTCTGCGGAGCACCGAAGGTGATCGTGGCCGTCGCCTCGAAGTTCTCCTCGGCCGGCGCGATCTTGGTGCCGCACTGGGAGCAGAACCGTGCGTCGTCGGGGTTCTGCCTGCCGCATGCGGTGCAGAAGGGCATGGGGTGCGCCTCCATCGTGGTGTCCGGTCCGCCGTCACTTCGCCGACGTGTCCCGGGTGGTGCGGGTGGGGCCCGTCGGTGCCCCGAACCTATCAGTCCGACCACACCCTGCAACCCCGAACTGCCCAGAGCAGCCCGGGGTCACCCGGGGAGCGTGGTCGACCGGCTCAGCCGGCCAGACCGGACTCGTAGGTCGCGGCGTCGAGCAGGGACTCCAGGGCGCTGTCGTCACCGACCCGGACCTCGAACAGCCAGCCCTGGCCGTAGGGGTCGTCGTTGACCAGTTCCGGGGTGGCGTCGAGGGCCTCGTTGCGGGCCACGACCTCGCCGGTGACCGGGGCGTAGAGGTCGCTGACCGACTTGGTCGACTCCAGCTCGCCGCAGGTCTCCCCGGCGGTGACCTGCTCCCCCACCTCGGGCAGCTGCACGTAGACGATGGAGCCCAGGGCGTCCTGGGCGAAGTCGGTGATACCCACGCGCACCGAGCCCGCGCTCTCGCCCGGCTGGCGGACCCACTCGTGCTCGACGGTGTACTTCAGGTCGGCGGGGTACATGCGCGCTCCTCGTGTGTCAGTGGGACCGGGTCCGGCGGGTGCCGGCGGTGCGGCGCGGGTGGAGCCGCACGTCGGGAGGGAGACTAGTACCTGCGCCGCGGGTGTGGGCAGTGCCCCGAGGGTGGTGGCTCAGGAGCCGCCCGGTTCGGCCAGGTCCGGCTCGACCGGGTCCCGGACGCTGCGGATCTGCAGCTGCTCGACGTCGGCGATGTCGACCTCGGCGTGGTCGTCCTCGGTGAGCTGGGTGACCGGACCGAACAGGAAGGTCAGCGCGCCGCGCAGCGTGTGCGGCTCGCCGATCACCTCGAGCACGTAGGGCGGCTCGAGCAGGACCCCGTCGATCATCAGGCCCTCCTCGGTGCTCTCGAAGGAGGACTGGGCCACGATCCGCAGCTCGTTGTTGAACTCCATCGCCTCGGCGTCGGCGGTGCGCAGCTCCTGGATGGTGTCGAGGACCGCGTTGGTCGAGACCCGGCGGTCGGTCTCGTTGATGGTGATCCGGATGCCCGGTCCCTGGACCGGGACGAGTCCGGCCAGAATCGACAGGTTGCGGGAGCGTTCCTCTGCCTGGCTCAGGGCTGCTCCGCGCGCCGAGGAGTCGCTGCTCAGGTCGGCCTTGGTGCTCTCGAGGCGGTCGATCTCCCGCTGGGCCCGGTCCGAGGCGCCGGTCAGACCGTTGAGGATGTCGATCAGGTCCTCCTGGCGGCGCCCGGCGTAGGCGTCGTCCTCGCTGTTGCTGCGGACCTCGACCGCGGCCGCGAACCCGACGATGCCGAGCAGCACCGCGACCACGACCTGGGTTCGACTGGGGCGCCACAGCGCCCGCCACAACCGGGAGGCAGCACCGCCGGACCCGGCGTCACCGGCACCGCCGGCGTGCGCGTCGGCATCGGTGGAGACGGGCTCACGGGTGTCCTCGGGAGCCGCGTCGTCGGACGGGTCCGGAGTCGTCTCCGCCTCCGGCTGCGTGGTCGAGGTCCCCGACGGTGCGTCAGGCTGGGAGTCGGGCCGGGAGTCGGGCTGGGAGTCGGGCTCGCCGTCCGGCGGGGTGCCGGACGACTTCGGGCGGCTCGGGTCGGGGCGCTTCCCGGATGTGGGCTCAGGCATGGAACAGGTGCCGTCTGATCGCTGCGACGTTGGAGAAGATCCGGATCCCGAGCACGACGATGACGCCGGTGGAGAGCTGGGTCCCGACCCCGAGCTGGTCGCCGAAGAAGACGATCGCGGCGGCGATCAGCACGTTGGAGACGAACGAGACGACGAAGACCTTGTCGTCGAAGATCCCGTCCAGGAAGGCGCGCAGGCCACCGAAGGCGGCGTCCATCGCCGCGACCACCGCGATCGGCAGGTACTGCGAGAGCCACAGCGGGACGTCGGGTTGCAGGACGAGGCCCGCCACCACCCCGAGCACGAGACCGAGAACCGCGATCAACGGCTTTCCCCTTCCATGTCACGAGTGGTGCCCTCAGCCCACTCCGTGGTGTGGCGCAACGGTCGCAGCAGAGCAGCCGGCAGGCGCAGCTGGTCCTCCTCGGCGACCTTCACGTCGAACTGGAGGCTACGCGCCATCTGCAAGAACTGTGCACCGTGCACGCTGTCGAGCAGTCGCGCCTGCAGGGACGAGGGGTCCCCGATGGCGTAGACGGTGTACGGCGGGTTCACCGGACGACCGTTGACGTGGATGGTCTGCCCGGGGGCGCTGATCGAGGAGAGCACGGTGAGCCGTTGGTCGTTGATCTCGATGGCCTCGGCGCCGGCGGCCCAGAGTCCGTCGACCAGCCGGGCCAGGTCCTCGTCGCGGACCAGCTCGTCGCCGCGCTCGGTGATCTCGATCCGGATGCCGGGGCCACGGGTCTCGCCGAACCCGGTGCGCACCTCGAGCCGGCGCAGCTCCCGGTTGACCCGGCGTTGCTCGTCGGCGATGCGCTGCCGCTCCGCGTCAGCGGCGGCGACCTCGCTACGGAGCTGCCCGATCCGGTCCTGGGCCTGCTCCACCTGGTCCTTCTGCTCCTGCACCCGGCCCACCAGGGTGGTGCGTCCGAGTTCGGTGACCTGGGCGTTGCGGTTGGTCTGCACCGCAGCGGTGGTGGCCAGCAGCCCGCACACGGCCACGGTGGCCAGGGTGATCCAGCGCCGGGACCTGCGCCGGTCCTCAACCGGTGCGGTACCCGCCTCGGCCTCCTGCCGGCGCCGCTCGGCGACGTGGGCGTAGTCGCCGTCCAGGGACTGCTGGGTGATCAGGGTCAGCAGCGGCAGCGTGACGTGGGCGGGCAGCTCCTCGGGTCCGGGAACCTCGTGGGAGCCCGGTGCCCGGTGCCGTTCAGCCGGCGTCACGTCGCCTCACCGGTTCGGTGGTCCGCAGCAGCTGGACCACCTGCCACGTGTACAGCAGCCCGGCCCACCAGTACAGGGCCAGGCCC
This sequence comes from Actinomycetes bacterium, assembly GCA_023396115.1. Classification (GTDB taxonomy): domain Bacteria; phylum Actinomycetota; class Actinomycetes; order Propionibacteriales; family Nocardioidaceae; genus Nocardioides. The sequence goes on from JAEWXC010000051.1 coordinate 18,953, forward strand.
CAGCCCGCGAACGCCCAGCCGAAGACCCGGGCCATGGTGGGGCCTGTCCCGGTGCCCTCACCCAGGAAGAGCAACGGGAAGGCGTAGAGCAGGTTGAACGTGGCGGCCTTGCCCAGGAAGTGCACCGGCAGCGCGCTGTGGCCGCGGGTGCGCAGCAGCGGCACCAGCCCCCACATCAGCAGGTCCCGCAGCGGCAGCGCCACGGCGATCCACCACGGCACGATGTCGCGCAGCGCGAGTCCGACGACCACGGCCAGGATGTAGATCCGGTCGGCGATCGGGTCGAGCAGCGCCCCGAAGGTGGTGCGCTGGTCCAGCACCCGGGCCAGCCATCCGTCGAGCCAGTCGGTCAGGCCGGCCACCATGAGGACGACCAGGGCCAGCAGGTCCTCCTCCGGGCCCAGGACCAGCCACAGGAACAGGGGGACGAGCGCCAGCCGGGCCAGGCTCACCAGGTTCGGGGCCGTGAAGATCCCCGGACCGGTGCTCGTGGTGCTGCTCACTCGTGCGTTCTCCCGCCCTGCTGTCTGCGTCGTCCCCGACCTCGCCGGGACACCCGAAGGGTAGCGACCCCCGGCCAGTCCGGGCGCGGCGGCGGGCCGCACGGTCTCCCCCCAGTGGCCCGGAGGGTGCTGCTCAGCCCGGATCCGCCGGCCGACCGCGTCGCGCAGCAGCGGGTGGGGTGGCGGATCAGGACTCAGGCGTCGTCGAGGTGGACGGCGTCACGGATCTCCCCGACCAGCTCCTCCAGCACGTCCTCGAGCGTGACGATGCCCAGCAGGGTCCCGTCGGCCTGGACCACCCGCGCCATGTGGGCGCCGCGGCGCTGCAGGTTGGCCAGGGCCTCGTGCAGGACGTCGTCGGGCTGGACGGTGGCCAACGGCCGGATCCACTTGTCCTGCACCGGCCGCAGGCGGCGGGCCTCGTCGCTCTCCAGCACGTCCTTGACGTGCAGGTAGCCGGCCAGCTCGCCGTCGTCGGCCTCCCCGGCGGCGGCTCGTCGTACCGGGAACCGGGAGTACCCGGTGGCCGCGCACAGCTCCTCGACCTCGGCGACCGTGGCACCTCGTGGCAGGGTCGCCAGTCCGTCCAGCGGCAGCAGCACCGTCGCGATGTTCTTCTCGGCGAACCCGAGTGCGCCGGCCAGCCGGTCGTACTCGTCGTCCTCGATGAGGCCCTCGCCGCGGGACTCCTCGACCAGCAGCGCCACCTCCTCGCGGGTGAACGCCGAGGACAGCTCGTCCTTGGGTTCGACCCGGACCAGGCGCAGGATGCCGTTGGCGATCGCGTTGAGGACCACGATGACCGGCTTGAGGACCTGCACGACCAGCACCATCGGGGGCCCGAGCAGCAGCGCTGCGCGTTCCGGGCCCGCCAGGGCGAGGTTCTTCGGCACCATCTCCCCCAGCACGACATGCAGGTAGACCACCAGCGACATGGCCAGCACGAACGAGATCGGGTGCACCAGGTCCTCGGGCACCCGGAGCTTCTCGAAGACCGGCTCCATCAGGTGCGCCACGGCGGGCTCGCCGACCGCGCCCAGCCCCAGCGAGCAGATCGTGATGCCCAGCTGGGCGCCGGCCATCACCAGCGAGACGTGCTCCATCGCCCACAGGGTGGTGCGCGCCATCCGGGACCCGGCCTGCGCCCGGGGTTCGATCTGGCTGCGGCGCGCCGAGATGAGCGCGAACTCGGCGCCCACGAAGAACGCGTTGAGCACCAGCAGCACCACCGCGAGCGCCACGCCTCCGAGGTCTCCCATCAGGACACCTCCCCGGCACCCGGGGTGATCGTGGTGAGGGCGACCCGGTCGACCCGCAGGCCGTCCATCCGCTCCACCACCAGCAACACCAGCTGGTCGGCCGGTTCGTCGGGGTCACGGTGGTCGGGGACCACGACCTCGCAGCGGTCCCCCACGGCCGGGATCCGGCCGAGCTGGTGCATGATCAGGCCGCCGAGCGTGTCGTACTCCGCGTCGGTGGGCAGCGCCACCGACGTGGCGTCCTCGACCTCGTCGGGCCGCAGCAGCCCCGACAGCGACCAGCTGCCGTCGCCGCGCCGCACCGCACGGGCCCGGTGCCGGTCGTGCTCGTCGGCGATGTCCCCGACGATCTCCTCGACCAGGTCCTCCAGGGTCACCACCCCGGCGAAACCGCCGTACTCGTCCAGCACGACGGCCATCTGGAAGCCGTCACCGCGCAGCAGCGACAGCAGCGGGTCCAGCCGCAGCGAGTCGGGCACGACGATCGGGTTGATCATCACCTTCTTGACCCGGGTGGTGGCCCGTTCGGCCGGCGGCAGCCCCACGACGTGCTTGACGTGCACCAGGCCGACGACGTTCTCCTCGTCGTCGAGCACCGGGAACCGGGAGTTGCCGGTCTGGCGCGCCAGCTCGACCACCTCGCTGGCCCGGTCCGAGGCCTCGACCTGGTGGACCCGGACCCGCGGGGTCATGATCTCGCCGGCGGTGCGGGTGCCGAACTGCACCGAGCGCTCGACCAGTTCGGCGGTGTCGGCGTCCAGGGTGCCCTGGACCGCGGAGCGTGCGACCAAGGAGGCGAGCTCGCTGGAGGACCGCGCCGAGCGCAGCTCCTCCTGGGGTTCGACGCCGAGGCGACGGATCAGCGAGTTGGCGGAGTTGTTGAGGAACCGGATCGGCCCGCGCACCACGGAGGTGAACCCGCGCTGGAACCCGACCGTGGCCCGGGCCGTGGCCAGGGGCATCGCGATCGCCAGGTTCTTGGGCACCAGTTCACCGAAGACCATGGTCAGCACCGTGCCGATGGCCATGCCCAGCGCGACCGAGACCGGGCTGACCGCTCCGGCGGGCACCCCGAGGGCCTCGAGCGGGTCGCGGACCAGGGTCGCGATCGCCGGTTCGGCCAGGAACCCGATGGCCAGGTTGGTCACGGTGATCCCGACCTGGGCGCCGGAGAGCTGGGTGGAGAGCTGGCTCAACCCGACCCGGACCCCGGCGGCCTTGCGGTCCCCGGCCGCGGCGGCCCGGTCGACGGCGCCACGGTCCACGGTGACCAGGGAGAACTCGGCGGCCACGAAAAGACCACAGGCCGCGACCAGCAACAGCGCGAGCCCGAGCAGCAACCAGGCCGTCACCCCACACCTCCGGTGGCGTCAGTGCGGGTCGGGGGGCACGAGCAACAGGAGCCGTCCATCGGCTGGTGGGTGTCCTTCATTCGGTGACGTTGGCCGAAGTCTAGGGGGCACCCGGTACCCGGCCTGCCTCCTGCGCCGATCCCCGTCCGGACGCACCTCGCCCCGTGGGGCCCTTCAGGGCCGACCCACCGGAGCTCGGGCACCCGGTGATCGAGCCGCCCTGTAACTCAGCCGCCTCCGGTGACTGCGCCGCCCCCGGTGATCGAGTCGCCCCGGTGATCGAGTCGCCCCGGTGATCGAGCCCGTCCCCGGTGATCGAGCTTGCCGAGATCCCCCGGGCCCCGTGGCGAGCTTGCCCCCGGTGATCGAGCTTGCCGAGATCTCCCGAGCCCCGCGCCCGCCACGTGGCAGCCCGGAGCGGATCAGGGCTGGACGGAGTGGTGCGCCAGCAGGTCAGCGGCCAGCGCGGGGATCCCGGCGACGAGTCCGGGCGGGTCGAGGACGACCGCGTCCTCCCCGGCGCTCAGCGCCAGCAGCGCCACCCGCTGCTCGACCGGCGGCAGCATCTCCAGGTCCAGGGTGACGTCCTGCTCGCCGTCGCTGACCACCCGGATCGACTCGGCGTACATGTCCGCCGCCCACCGGGCCGCGTGCGGGATCCGGACCCGGACGCCGGTGGTGGCCCGCTGGTCGGCGAGCCGCTCCTCGAGCCGGTCGGGGTCGGTGAACGTCTCGTCGGTGGTCTCGACGCTGCGGATGTTGGAGAGCAGGAAGGTGCGCATCCGGCCGTTGTCGTCCAGCGGGCCGGCGTCGACCTCCCAGCCGCGCCGGGTCTGCACCAGCCGGTAGGGCTCGATCACCCGGTCCCCGGTGCCGACCCGCCACGAGTTGGAGTAGCCGATCCGGACCCGGGTCCGCTGCTCGCGGGCGGTCTGGAGCTCGGCCAGGTGGCCGGCACGCAGCGGCGAGGTGGCCACCGGCTCCTGCCCGAACAGGGTCGCGGTCAGCACCTCGACCGCTTCGCGCAGGTCCTGGTCGTCGGGGGTGACGTCGAGCAGGGCCTGCGCGGCGGTGTAGATCAGCCCCAGCTCGGCCCCGTCGACGAGTTCGACCCCGAGCTCCTCGGAGGCCCGCTCGTCGATGATCTGCACGACGGTGGCCACGTTCGGGTCGATGTCGTCGTTGCCGTCGGCGGAGGTGAAGCGCAGGTCAGCGGGGCGGGACAGCCCGAGCATGCCGGCGTGGTCGGCGGTGAAGTAGGCCAGCAGGTCCTGGCGCAGCTCGTCGGGGTCCACGCCAAGTCGCTCACCCAGGTCCGAGAGCGCCATCCCCTCGGGGTTCTCGGCGAGCAGCTGGAAGACGTGCGGCAGCCGGGCGAACCGCTGGACGTACTTCGGGGGCGCCATCACAGACCTGCCATCGTCGTGAGGTCCGCGAGCAGCTCGTCGCGGAACTCGGGTGGACCGGCGACCCGGACCCGGGTGCCGAGCTCGTAGAGCCGGGTGCGCAGCGCCTTGCGGTGCGTGACCGTGTAGACCAGACGGACCTCACCGTCCTCGGTGCTCCTCTGGCTGGTCGGCGTGCCCAGCCAGCGCCGCACGTCGGGCACGAACTCCTCGGCCGCCACGAGCTCCACGTCGACCGGGTCGTCGATCAGCCAGGCCATCGGGTGCAGCCGCGGGCGCGGGACCTCCTCCGGCGCGGTGGCGCTGCGCGGGGCGCCGGCGCGCACCTGGGACATCCGGCTGACCACGAACATCTTCACCGTCTCGCCGTCGACCTCCTGCCCGGCCAGGTACCAGCGGTTGTTGCGGGCGTGCATCCCGGCGGGGTGCACCACCCGCTCGCGGCCGTTGTAGCGGAACGTCAGCAGGGCGCGGGTCTGCACGGCCCGGCCGACGACGTCGAGCTCGGGGGCCAGGGATGCCTGGGTGACGCGGGCCTCGACGGTCCCCGCGGCTCGCTCGGCGTCGAGCCCGAGCTGCTCGGCCAGGTCGTCCCGGTCGGCGACCAGGGCAGCCCGGCGCAGGGCGGCCTGCTGGGGCGGGGTGAGCTGCACCCGGAGCCGGCTGTCCCCGTTGGTCATCCGGTAGCGCCCGTCCTCGCCGACCTCGGCCACGTTGTCGATCTGCCAGCCCAGGCCGCGCAGGTGGCGGAAGTCCCGGGCCAGCTGGCTGGCCGGGTCCGCGGCGTCGTCCGGGAACCGGGCGATGGTCAGCAGTTCGGCGGTGGACAGCCCCACCTTGCCCGCGGCACGCAGTGCCACGGTGAGGCGGATCAGCCGCTCCATGGCCTGGCGCTGCTTGCCGATCGGTGCGCTCTCGCCTGTGTTCACGGGGTCAGTGTGTCCCATCCGGGCCGGGCGCGGGGGCGGGAAGCGCCGGTGCGGGGACCGTCACACGCCTGGCGTCGCGGCGTTCTCGCGGGTGGTCGGGGCGGCGGTGTTGCGGGTGACGGCCCAGCCGAACAGCGGCGCCAGCACGTACATGACGACCGAGTAGACGGCCGCGGGGATCGCGACGGTGCCGTTGTCGAGGACGGCCAGGGCGATGGTCAGCGCGATGGTGGTGTTGTGGATGCCGACCTCCATCGAGCAGGCCACGGCCTGGGCCTGGCCGAGCCGCAGCGCCTTGGCCACCAGGTACCCGAGGGTGAGGCTGATCAGGCAGACCAGGGCCACGACCAGGCCGACGTCGGCGAAGTACTCGCCGATGTTGTCCTTCTCCCCCACGATCGCCCCGACGGCGACGATGACCAGGACGACGATGGAGAAGATCCGCACCGGCTTGTCGGCGGCGCGGGCCCGCTCCTCCTGCAGGTGCCGGACCACCATGCCCAGCGCGACCGGGATCAGCACGATGGCGATGACCTGCAGCACCTTGCCGAACTGCAGCCCGAGCTCGCCGTCGGCGTCGAAGTGGTCGATCGCGAAGTTGGTGACCAGCGGGATGGTGAACGCCGCGAGCACCGAGTTGATCGCGGTCAGGGAGATGTTGAGCGCCACGTCCCCGCGGAACAGGTGGCTGAACAGGTTGGCCGTGGTGCCACCGGGTGAGGCCACCAGCAGCATCACACCGACCGCGAGCAGCGGCGGCAGGTCGAAGAGCACCACGAGCCCGAAGGTGATCGCCGGCAGCACCACCACCTGCACCACGAGCGCGGCCACGACCGCCTTGGGGCTGCGTGCCACCCGCGCGAAGTCGCCGGGCGTGAGCGCCAGCCCCAGGCCGAACATGATGATGGCGAGCGCGATCGGCAGGCCCACGGTGATGAGCGGTGACTGGTCCATGGTGGTGCAGTCAAGCCGAAGTGGTGACGTGTGTCACCCGAACCGCCGAGGATTGCCCGCAGCGTGGTCACCCGGTGGCCCACCTGCCGGTGCGACATGGGGAGCTCACCCCATCTCGACCGGCTCGTCGCGATCTCCCGCGGTTCCCAGTCCCGGCCAGCGGAGCGGACCCGCGCGGGGCGCGAGGTGGTCTGGCAGATTCACGCCCCATGACGTCCACCACAGTTCCCGAGGTCCCCCACGCCACGATGGCCGAGCTCTTCCTCACCCGCGCCGAGGACGACAATCCCGGCCTGCTGTTCGAGGACGACCGGTGGAGTTGGCGTGAGGTGCTCCGCGAGGCTGCGGTCCGTTCCGCGGTGCACCAGGAGCTGCGTCCCACCGACCGCCCCTGGCATGTGGGCGTGCTGCTGGAGAACAGCCCCGAGTACATCTTCCAGATCGCTGGCGCGGCGTTCAGCGGCGCCACCGTGGTCGGCATCAACCCGACCCGTCGCGGTGCCGAGCTGGCCCTGGACATCCGCGCCACGCACGTGGACACGATCTTCGTCGACGCCACCTACGCCGACCTGCTCGAGGGCATCGACCACGGCGCCCAGCGGGTGGTGCGGGTCGACTCCCCCGAGTACGCCGAGATGCTGGCCCGGCACGCCGACGCGCCGCTGGAGCCCACCCCCGAGGCGCTGGACCCGGCCACCACCCTGGTGCTGCTGTTCACCTCGGGCTCGACCGGTGCACCCAAGGCCGTGATCTGCTCGACGCGACGCTGGGCGTTCGTCAGCCAGATCAACCCGATGATGTTCAACTACGGCGAGGTCGCCTACAACGCGATGCCGCTGTTCCACGGCAACGCACTGATGAGCGCCTGGGGCCCGTGCGTGAAGGGTGGCGCCGCGCTGGCGCTGCGCCGCAAGTTCTCCGCCTCGGGGTTCCTGCCCGACATCCAGAAGTTCGGTGCCACGTTCTTCAACTACGTGGGGCGTTCGCTGGCCTACATCCTGGCCCAGCCCGAGGTGCCCGGTGAGTCCGACAACCAGCTGAAGTTCGGCTTCGGCACCGAGGCCTCCACCCGGGACCGCGCCGAGTTCCTGCGCCGCTTCGGTGCCCCGGTCTTCGAGTCGTACGGCTCGTCGGAGGGCGCCTGCTACATCATCACCAACGAGTCGACCCCCGAGGGCGCGCTCGGTCTCCCGCAGATCGGCCACCACCCGCAGGTCTGGAACCCCGAGGGCCAGGAGTGCCCGCCGGCCGAGTTCGACGACAACGGGATGCTGCTCAACCCCGAGCAGGCCATCGGCGAGATCGTCTCCCTGGACGCGGCCGCCAAGTTCGAGGGCTACTACAACAACCCCGAGGCGAGCGCGGAGAAGCTGCGCGACGGCCACTTCTTCACCGGTGACCTGGCCTACCGCGACGCCGAGGGCTACTTCTACTTCGCCGGTCGGACCGCCGACTGGATCCGGGTGGACTCGGAGAACTTCGCCGCGGCCCCGGTCGAGCGGATCGTCGCCCGCTTCCCGGGCGTGGCGGTGGCTGCCGTCTACCCGGTCCCCGACCCGCAGACCGGTGACCAGGTGATGGCCACGGTGCAGATGGTGGTCGACGCCGACTTCGACCCGGACGCCTTCACCACGTTCCTGGCCGAGCAGCCCGACCTGGGCACCAAGTGGGCTCCCCGGCTGATCCGGATCACCGCCGCGCTGCCGGTCACCGCGACCAGCAAGGTGGACAAGCCGAAGCTGCGCCGGATGCTCTGGGGCGGCGACGAGCCGGTCTTCGAGCGCCTGCGCGACGGCTCCTACCGCCAGCTCGACGGCGAGGCCCGCGAGAAGCTGGCCGCCGAGTTCGCCGAGCACGGCCGGGCCCAGCTGATCCAGGCCTGACCGCTCACCCGCGACGCCGACCGGGCACTTGCGCGACGCTGACCGGGCACTTGCGCGCCGACCGGGCACTTGCGTGGCAGTGACCGGGCACTTGCGCGCCGACCGGGCACTTCCGTGGCCGTGACCGGGCACTTCCGTGGCGCTCACCGGGCACTTGTGCGCCGACCGGGAACCCCCGTGGGGCGCTGCACCCGTTGCAAACCCCGGCGTCGGGGTGCTGCTCAGGAACTGAGCGGCACCTCGACGCCGTGTTCCATCAGGGCCTCGGGGTCGATCTCACCGGACAGCATCCGGGCGACGGTCTCGGTGTCGAGGACGGGGCGCACGTCGTTCTTGCCGACCCAGCCCACCCCGGGCTCCAGGCGGCGCACCACCTTGGCGGGGATGCCGGCGACGACGGTGTGGTCGGGCACGTCGCCGCGGACCACGGAACCAGCGCCGACGGTGACGTTGCGCCCGATGGTGGTGCCGGGCAGGATCACCGCGCCGTGGCCGATCCAGGACCCTGACCCGATCCGGACCGGCTGGTGGGACCCCATCTGGTCCCCGATCGGGGTGTGCGGGTCCTGGTAGCCGTGCGAGGAGTCGGAGACGAACACCGACTGGCCGAACCAGACGTCGTCACCGATCTCGATGCCGGCGTGCGCGGTGAAGGTGCACCGGGCACCCACGACGCACCGGTCGCCGATCACCAGACCCCGCTCGGGGATCCCGGGGTCACCGGGGCCGTAGCCGACCGAGAGGGTGCAGTGCCGCCCGACCAAGGTGTCAGTGCCCAGGTGGATCGACTGCTCGCCCAGAATCGTGGCCTGAGGGAACGCGATCATGGTCCCGGTGCCGAACGACCCGAAGCGCCGGGCCCACGGGGTACTGGGGCTGATCGAGCCCACCCACTCCACTGCTCGGTGCAGCGCGTGGAAGCCGGGGCTCAGCAGGGTTCGCAACAGGGGCACGGTGCCGCACTCTAGTCGCGGTCACCGGCCCCTGCCCCGGTTGTGTCCGATCCCGTTCAGTTGCCGGTGGTGCTCCAGTGCCAAGCCTCCGAGGGGAGGTTCTTCAGGCCGTAGTTGCGGGCGTTGGCCGCGAGCCAGTTGAACGCGCTCCTGCTGAGCGAGTTGCCGGCGGAGTTGAAGTCGATCGCCGTGCCGCGCTCGTGGTTGGACCTGCCCGGTCGGGCCGTCGGCGGACGGCACTGGCTGGAGGCCTTCTGGTAGATCTCCCACTTGCTCGTGCCGCAGTGCTTCTTGCGGAGCGCGACCTGCTGGTCGTAGGTGCGGAAGCCCCAACCACCCAGGACGTGACCGTCGCGCTTGGCGTCGGCGTACAGGCGGGTCAGGTCGGCGGCCAGGCACTTGTGCACCCGGGTGGTGCCGTGGCCAGCGGTGACCACGGTGGTGTGCTCGATGCTGACCCCGGTGGTGACGTTGTCGCAGTTGCGCACGGCCGGGTTCATCTCCCGCGCCGGCGACCCGGCGAGGTACTGCCAGCTCCGGGAGCCGACGCGATTCTTCTCGCCCTTGATGCCCTTCTTCTTCTGGAACGCGGCGAGGGCGGCCTTGGTCCGGGCACCGAAGTCACCGTCGACCTTGAGGCCGTAGCCGTACTTGTTGAGCAGGACCTGGGCGGCCCGCACGTACCGGTTCTTGTCACCGGCCTCGACCGTCTTGACCAGCTTCGACCAGGTGTCCTTGCCGACGATGCCGTCGTCGTCGAGCTTCTTCTTGCGCTGGAACGCCTTCGTCTTGGCCTTCGTGTCGCGTCCGAAGCGCCCGTCGACATCCGTGGCGAACCCGCGAGCCGTCAGCAGGTGCTGGACCGCCATCGCGTGGGCTCCGCGGCTGCCCTTGCTGAGCACGGGCCAGGCCGGCTCGGACTGGGCGGGGGCGGACCCCACGGCGACCATGAGGCCCAGCCCGAGGGCGAGGGCCAGGAGGATGCGTCTCATCACCGGTTGCTCCTGTTCTGCACGGCCGGCGGCTCCCCGATGAGGCGTCGGTCCTGCCCGCCCGTTCCGCGGACGACCCGGCCCACGCTAGGTCGGTCGGGGACGTCCGCACAGGGTCCGGAGACCCAACCGGGTCGGGAGGTGTGCCCTCCCGACCCGGTCGGTGTTGCGGTGCAGCGTCGGTCAACCGCCGGTGGTGCTCCAGTGCCACCGCTCCGAGGGCAGGTTCTTCAGCCCGTAGCGGGCGGCGTTGTTCTTCAGCCAGGTGAACGCGGCCGAGCTGAGCGTCCCGCCGGAGGAGTTGAAGTCGATCGCCAACCCCTTCTCGTGCATCGACGTGCCGGGGCGGGCCGTCGGCGGCGAGCACTGCGAGGAGGGCTTCTCGTAGATCGCGTAGTAGCTGGTGCCGCAGTGCTTCTTGCGCAGCTCGACCTGCTGGGCGTAGGTGCGGAAGCCCCAGCCGCCCAGTACGATCCCGGCGGCCTTGGCGTCGCGGTAGAGCCGGGTCAGTGCGGGTGCGAGGCACGTGTGCACGCGGGTGGTGCTGTACCCGGCGGTGACCACGGTGGTGTGCGCGGAGGAGACACCCGAGGTGACGCTGGAGCAGTTGGTGGCCGGCGGGTTCGTGGTGCCCGCTGCGGAACCGGCCAGGGTCTGCCACGTGATGGGCCCGACGATGCCGTCGACGGCCAGGCCCTTGGCGCTCTGGAAGCTGCGCACCGCGTCGCGGGTGCGGGGGCCGAAGGACCCGTCGACGGTCAGGCCGTAGCCGAACCGGTTGAGCAGGCGCTGCGCGGCCTTGACGTAGCCGCCCGCGTCGCCGCTCTGCACCTGCTTGACCAGGGCCTTCCAGGTCTGGGCGCCGGTGATCCCGTCAGCGGTGAGGCCCTTGGCCCGCTGGAACGCGACGACCTTGCCGCTCGTCGCCGGGCCGTAGCTGGCGTCGACGGCGGTGGCGTACCCGCGCGCGGTGAGCAGCTCCTGCACGGCCGAGACCTGGCTGCCCGTGCTGCCGCTGCGCAGCACCGGCCAGGCCGGTGCCGCCGTGGCCGGCGTCGCCGGGGCCACGAGGAGTGACCCGAGCAGCACGCCCAGGACGATGATGATGCGTTTCATGGTGCTCCCCTTCTCGGTGCGCGTGCTCCCCGATGAGCAGGCGCCGTGTGCCCACCCGCAGGTGGTCACCCGGGTGAGGCTAGGAGCCGGAAGATCGCGGTGACAGGGCCCCTGGGCCCCACGTCCACGAGGGCGCTGCGCTCACCGGCGCCACCGGAACCCCGAGGTGGGGCCGTCGTAGCGACCGGAGCCGGTGACGACGGTGCCCGCGGTCCCGGCGAGGATCTCGGCCACCTGGGTGAGCGAGCCGATGGCGGCCATGCCGGCGGTGTTCTCCACGAACCGGCAGACCGCGTCGACCTTGGGACCCATGGACCCGGCCGGGAGGGCCAGGGCGCGCATCTCCCACGGGGTGGCGCGCCGGATCTCCGCCTGCTCGGGGGTGCCGAAGTCGCGCAGCACCGCGGTGACGTCGGTGAGCACGAGCAGCGCGTCGGCGTCGAGAGCCTCGGCCAGCACAGCACTCGTGAGGTCCTTGTCGACCACCGCCTCCACGCCGCGCAGTTCCCCGCTCGGGTCGCGGACCACAGGTACTCCCCCACCACCGGCACACACCACCACGGCGCCGAGCAGGAGCAGTTCGCGGATCAGGGCGGTCTCGACGACCCGCACGGGGCGCGGTGACCCGACCACCCGTCGCCAGCCGGTGCCGTCAGGTCGGACGGTCCACCCGCGCTCCTGGGCGAGCTGTTCGGCCCGCTGCTGGTCGTAGGTCTCGCCGACGAACTTGGTGGGGTTCTCGAACGCCGGGTCGTCGGCCCGGACCAGGGTCTGGTTGACGATGGCGGCCACCTGGCGGCCGGTCAGCCGGTTCTGCAGGGCTTGCAGCAACCAGTAACCGATCATCCCCTGGGTCTGGGCGCCGAGGACGTCGAAGGGGTAGGGGGTGGTGAGGGCGGGGTCCGAGGCGCTCTGCAGCGCGAGCACCCCAACCTGGGGGCCGTTGCCGTGGGTGAGGACGATCTCGTGGGTGTCAGCCAGCGGCGCCAGTGCCTCGACGGCCCGGCGCACGTTGGCCTGTTGCGCGTCGGCGTCGGGGCGTTGACCCCGCTCCAGCAGGGCGTTCCCGCCCAGCGCCACCACGATCCGCACGTTGACTCCCTGGGGACGTGCCCCGGGTGGGGCAGTTGTCGTGGGTCCAGACTGAGGGGTCGCCGGGAGGACGACAAGCACCGTCAGGGGTGCGCGCCGCGCAGGACCTCCGTGACGGACCGTTGTGCGATGCCCTCCAGCGTCGTCCGGTCCATCGCGCTGGCGTAGAACAGCACCCCGGTGTTGCGCGCGAAGCTCCGCAGCCACCGGCCGCGCCGGGTGGGACCGCACTCGATGGCGCCCTCGATCGGTCCGAGGGTGCAGACCCGGTAGTCCCCCAGTCGCTGCTGCCGGGCCGCCTCGTCGCGGTACCTGGCCACGTGCACCGGGGTGGTGGCACGGTCGCCGTCGACGTAGCACTCGAAGCTGTCGGTGCCGTGCTCGCTGCCCAGATCTGCCGCGATGTCGCAGTCGGTACGGGTGAACCCGAACGCCCACAGTTGGGCCTCCACCGGTTCCAGATCGCAGGTCTCGCGGCCGGTCACCGTGGCCCCGTTCCAGCAACGCCGCCCCTCCGACGAACCCGGTGGTGGCGTGGCTGCTGTGTCACCCGAGCGCGGGGACTCAGCGGGGTCTTCGGCGGTGAGGTGTCGGATGGTGAGGACACCGACGACCAGTGCCGTCACGAGTGCGGCGAGGCCCACCGCGAGTACCCAACTCGGTCGTGACTCACCCGCCGGGTCGCGGGCGACAGCCCCCGGTGTCCAGCGCGGGCGTGCGTCGAGCCCACCCGAGGCGGTGCCGCAGCGGCTGCACGAGCCGTCCCCGGAGATGGCTGCACCGCACGCGGGGCACTGGGGCATGTCGCTCTCCAAGGTCGGGGCCACGGAAAGCGTGAACCTACCGAACGCCTCGGCCAGGAGTGCACGCAGGTTGCGTCTAACCCGAAGCTCGTGAAGGCTGCTGTCTAAGCGGGATCGGGCACCGAATTGACGACGGGAAACCCTTCGAACCAGTGGTTTGGTGCCTTGGCCGGGCGCTACCGCGCAAGCATCGCTGCAGGTCAACGACATCTGGACGTTCACAATCCGTGTGCGCGCGACATCCGTGCGCGCGACCCAAGTCACGTTCGCCCTTCCCGCAGATGGTGGGCTGGTGGGGGCGGGAGTTCTCCTGGGTAACCCCGCGCCGCCGCAGCTCGTGTTCGAGCATGCTGCGGGAGCACCTTCCGCCGGCGAAGCGGACGGTGCAGGGCCATGCCGTCGTCGGTCGGGGTGGGTGTGGGGTTGCCGTGTTGGCCTGCAGTGTTAATGAACGTAGCCAGAACGATGCGTGCGGTGATCCAGCTATGGGCGGTGATGTGGAGTGAGTAGCGGGAGTGGTCGTCGAGCCAAGTGATGATCTCGACGTCGTCACCTACGTTGGACTTCGGGTCGGGTGAGGCGGTAGCGGGTGATGTCGAATTGCCAGGTCTCGTTGGGCATGGAGGCTTCAGGCGGAGCCAACTGGATCAGTTCACTGGGATCGAGGGGACGTGCTGGCGTTGCTCCACTGCGGACATACGATCCCGGTCAAGGGTCACCAAGTCCCGCTCCGTGAAGAAGACGTTCGCGACCACCATCCGGTCTCGCGCCGGCCCGCGGGCAGTTTCGGTGTTTGCCTCAGGGAACCAAAGCGACGAGATCCTCCCACCCGTCCAGTGCTTCTGGGAGCTTTGAAGTCCCATAGTTGTCGGCCTCGTTCGTCAGAGTGTTTCTGATCAGAGATGCGGCGATCGCTGTCCCGTTCTGCCCCTGCATGCACTCAGGCGAGTCAAGTTTCTCCGAGGTGCACTTTTTCGCCATCGCTCCCATCAGCCGAATCAGCAGGTCTCCCAGTTCACTGATGGGTTTCACCAAGGCGCAGTCGTTTGCCTCGGCTCTGGAGATGTCCAATGCGGCGTTGGCGTCGATGAACTCCATCATCGGGTCGGCCACGCCGCGAACGCCCTCGTCAGATGTGGTTACTGCCTTAAGCAAAGGGTCGGCCAGCGAAGAGACCATCTCTTCGCAGGCTTCTTTCCGGCCCTTCGAAACCTCAGGCGACTGGCCCTTTTCTCCGCAACTTGTCAGGAGAGTAGCAGTTGCAAGGACCGCCACCAGCACGGTGAGGTACGCGCGAGACGGGGAGCGACGGTTCATGCCATGAATCACCCTGTGAGACTAGTTCACCATCAGCATCCGCGCGGCGTTTCGTGCGCAGGGACGGGGCCAAAGGACGGCGATTCAACCCGCTGACTGTTACGGTTCGCGGAACCATTAAGACCGAGACGGGACAGGACTGCTACCGCAATCCCCACCCCAAGACCGAGCCAAGCGTGCGGACCACCGCTCCTCCGACCTTAGCCGCGGGGGCCCTTCGACGTCACCTGGGCGAAGCAAGCCCAACAGCAATCGTTGCGGGTGCTCGCCACCCGCAACGACACATGGCTCCAGGTGTCGAACGCCGCGATGACGGGAAATCAGTGTGCACGCGAACCTGGACTGAATCACTCCACTCGCGTTCTGCAAGACCGTCGCAACTTTGATCGCAGAGGAGCTGAACCCCGAGGCTGCTGCCCAACAGCTCGGGCACTCTTCCTCCGGCGTGACCCGACGGCATCTCCAAGCCAGCCGTTTCTGCCAATGCCCATAAACTCCCTGGAGCGGCTCACAGACCCAGACAAGCCCGCACCGAAGATGGAATATGTGGGGAGTAGGTGCGGAACGGGGCGTTGCTGGTCGTAAGGCAAACCGGCCCTGACTCAGCGTTTCCGCTGGCCAGAGCCGGTTCTTCGGTCGGGCTGACAGGATTTGAACCTGCGACCCCCTGACCCCCAGCAACAAGGCCACGATGCCAACCGGTCCGGTGAGTCCACCTCAGGCGTGAAAGTCCGCCTGAGACGCACCCACTCCCCCGGTCTGTGACGACTAGTCCAGACCGAACCCCGCCGTCTGCACACACGAGTGTGCACGCGCGGGACCGGGGCCGGGACCTGGCATTCGGTCCCCACAACCAGAACGGCCCCACCAGGTGTTCGAGCACCCGGTGAGGCCTTGATCCAGCACCTTGAACAAGAAGGCAACCAGACCCATGACGAACCCTAGCCACACCCCAACCCCGGCCCCCGGCACCTGCCCGGCCAACACGCCGTGGTGCAACCGCCACGACCACGACCTCGGCCACTGCAACCACGACGTCGACGTCACTGGCATGCGGTACATCACCCTGTCCAACGGCACCCTGTCCGGCGAGCTGAAGGTGTTCGGGCTGCACGACGCCCCGGAAGCCCTCACCCTGGGCGCGCTCGATGAGCTCGTGGACACCCTGACGTCGCTGCAGTCCATGGCCCGAACCGGCGCGGCCGCCGCACCCGCACCCGACGTCGAGCACCAGGCGTGGTGTGTCGAGCACGACACCGCCGGCAACTTCTGCTGGTCCCGGACCATCGAGGTCGCCGGACTGCAGTTGCAGCTCGCGAACTCCGACGGCACCCCGATGGTGGTTGGTCTCGACGACGCCGCGATGCCCGACGCCCTCACCCTCGACGGCGCCCGGCTGCTGTCGAGGGCCCTGGCCCAGCTCGAGGACATGGCCACCGGGCAGCTGGCGTGCAGTCGCGGCACATCATGGTGCACCGCGGAGGACACCGACGAGCACGCCACCGAGTGCATGTCCGCTGAAGTGCTGGTCCGGCCCGGGGCCGGGTCGGAGTTCTGCCTGTACCTGGTCGCGAAGGCCAGCGACACCAGCACGGTGTGGGTCGCGGTCGACGGCCGCCACCAGGGACGGTTGCTGTCGGGGGTTGTGCCGGTGCAGGACGCCCTGATGGTGACGTCGCGGCGCCTGGGTGCCTCGGACGCGATCCAGGGGCTCCTGGCGGCAGTGGCGTTCCCCCAGGGCCGTGCGTTGGTGCTGGAGCTGCTGGCAGCGGCGGGCGCAGCATCGTGACGGCGGTCGCGGCTCCTCCGCGGGTGGGTGTCGACTGGTTCCCGGCGCCGCAGGCCGCGCGGATCGCCCGGGTCACCAAGCCCACGATGTACGGCGCGCTGCGCAACGGCCTGGTTGTGGGCCGCCGGGACCCGAGGTTCGGGTGGCTCGCGGAGGCGGGGTCGCTTCAGGTCTACGCCGACAGGCTGGCTGAGCGTCGCGCCGCGGCGGAGCGACGGGCCGCCCTGGGGCCGACCGGGGCGACGGAAGAGAAGGTGCTGCCGGCAGGGCCCCTGTTGGCGGCGCTGGCCGCGGCCGGCGGAATCTACGCCTGTGGTGCCCGGGAGGGGTCCGCTGAGGAGCGGGCGGTGCTGCGTGCCCGGCGGGCCGGCTGGTTGACGCTCGCGGCGGGTGACCGACTGGCGGTCCGGCTGCTGGGTCGGCACCCGGTCGAGTTGTGGGGTGATCTGGTGTTCGCGTGAGGGCGTAGAGTCGGGTGGCGAAGCGGGTGACGGCTCTGGCGAACAGCTGGTGATACGGCCCGCTTCGCCGCGCCACGGCACGGGTCAGTCGACACGTGCGTTCCTCCTGCCGTGGACGGCCATGCCGTTGATCTGCCGGACCGCCCTGTTCGCGACACGGTCGTCTCGGCCCTTGCCCTGGTTCTTGATCGCGTTCAGCGCCTTGTTCGCGTCCCGCAACTGCGCCTTCATCTCCCGCAACTCCCGGTTGGACTCCCGCAGCTGCTCCCCGTACGCAGCGTTCGCGGCACTCACACCCGCGGCCTGTGCTTCCTGCGCGCGGAGGTTGTAGAGCCGCTCGTACTCCCGGACCTGCTGCGTCGACCAGTTCGCCATGGCCTGCACCTCGGACAGGTCGCCCTTCGCGATCAGCTCGTCCAGCGCCGCCCCGTCGAGGCCCTTCCCGGCAAGCGTTGCGCGGGCCTTCTGCAGCGCAGCGATCTCAGCGCGGTCGGCCTGGATCTGTGCGGTGGGGTCGAGGGCGGGGTTGGTGAACGCGTTCGATTCGCCCCCGAACAGGTCGGACTTGTAGCGGTCAGCGACCGACGCGGCCAGCGTGTCGAACGCGCCCTTGAGCTGGTCACGGACAGCGGTCTCGGCAGTGATGGCCTTCCGCGACTTCTCCACCTGCGCGGCGAGGCGCTCGAACTTCTCCAGCAGGTTGGGGAGGACCATGTCGCCGGTGGATGCCTGGATCAGCATCCGCGACTTCCCCTTCGCGTCGCGGCTCCCACCGACCGGGCCACCGGCCGCGAACTTCGGGATCCGCATCGCGTTGAAGTCGTGCATGAACTGCTCGCCGTAGTGCTCGACGGCGGCGGCGCGCATCATGAACTCGCCGTTGCTGGCCCAGATCGGGACCTCGTCGCTCGTGCCCGTACCCGGGCCGCGGATCGGACCACCCATCGCCTTGTCCTGTGGGCCCATGCCGGTGTTGCCCTTGGAGATGCCGCCGGAGGAGTTGATCCGCACCGTGACGGTCTTGTCCTTGATCTGCGCCATCGCGGTCCGCAGCACCCGCAAACGGTTCATCGCCTCATCGGACTTCACACGCACGCCAGTCTCGATGTCCGGCAGCCGCGAGGCGTCGGTGGCGGCCGCCACGAAGTCCTCGATCGCGCCCTGCCCCCGCTTCCAGGCACGGTTCGCGCGGGCAATCTCCTTGTCCGAGGCGTTCGCGAGCTGCTGCATCCGCCGAGCACCCTCCGGGCCCGCGGCCTTCAACTGCTCGATCAGGCCCTGCTTCACACCCTTCTCGCCGGCCCGCTCAGCGTTCGCCGTGAACCGCTTCAGAGCCCGGTTCTGCTCCTCGAGCTCCTTCAGCCAGTCGCTGAACGACACCTTGTTGTCGTCGAGGGACTTCCCCAAGTTCACGAACCCGCCGGCAGTGTCCCGGGCCGACTTCGCGACCTTCTCCAACGCCTTCGCCTCAGCCTCAGACGACTGTGCGACCGCGACCTGCTCCCCAGCGAGCGAGCGGGACGACGTGGTGGCGACGTCCAGCTGGGACCGCATCCCGTCCACGACCTCGGTGATCGTCATGAACGGCTCGTCGGAGTCGTCGAACTGGTCCCACACGTTTCCGAGAGCGTTGGCCACCCCGAGCATGGGGTTCGTCACCGACGTCCACAGCCCCTCAACCTTGAGCGGCCCCACCGACGCCAGATCATCCAGCTCGGTCTGAACCTCCCCGATCACCCCCAGGACAGCCGTGGCGCCGCTGAGGATCGCTCCGAACGCCCCGAGAGACCCTTCGCCGTGACCGATCATGGTGGTCTCCAGCGTCCCCATGAACTCTTCCCAGGCGCCCTTGGTGTTGTTCATCCGCTCCGCGGCCGTCTCAGCCGCGTACCCGGCGTCGTCGACCATTCGGGTCCACTCCGCGACCCCACCAGCGCCTTCGCGGTACAGCACGTTCGCGGCCTGCAGCTGCTCGTTGCCGAAGATCCGGCCCAGCGCCGACGCCCGCTCCGCGTCCGACAGCTTCCCCATCCGGGACTGCAACTGCTGGGCGACGCCCTCGAACCCGACGAACTTGCCCTGCGCGTCGAACACGCTGATCCCCAGCGCATCCATCTCGTTCTTCGCGGCCTTCGACGGCGACGTCAGCGACGACAGCATGCCCCGCAGCGACGTACCGGCCTGCTCGCCGATGACACCGTTCTTCGCGAGCAACGCGATCGTGCCGGCGGTCTCCTCGATCGACACCCCGAGGTTCGCGGCGGGGACACCGGCGTAGTTCAGGCCGTTCGCCATGTCGGCGACCTCGCCCTGTGCCTTGCCGGCACCGGCGGCGAGGAGGTCGGCGACGTGGGACGCCTGGTCACCGGCCAGCTGGAACTGGGTCAGCGCAGTGGCGGTGTACTCCGCAGCATCGGCGACAGCGAGCTGTCCCGCTGCGGCGAGGTCTAGGGCGCCGGCCAGGCCACCGGACAGGATGTCCTCGGTGGACACACCGGCCTTGGCGAGGTTCTCGATCCCGGCAGCAGCCTCGGTCGCCGAGAACGCAGTGTCTGCGCCGGCCTTCTTCGCGGCGTCTGCGAGGGCGTCCATCTCCTCGGCGGTGCCGTGGGTGGCTGCCCGGACGTTCGACATGCCCTGCTCGAAGTTGGCCGCCGACATGACGACCGCGCTGCCGATCGCGGCGACGGAGACGTTGGTCGCCACACCCAGGGCATCGAGCTCACCCAGAAGGCTCTTGCTCTTCTGCTGCGACGCGCGCGATGCCTCGACAACCTGCTCAGTGGACTGGGCGGCCTTGGCCATCGCCTGCTCGTACTGCGCGGTCTCCGCGCGGAGTTTCACGAGGAGGGTGCGGACTTCACTGCTCACCGGGGTCACCGTCCTTCGTCTGCGGTGGGTTCACCGACTCTTCCCGCCGGTGCCACATCCAAGTGCTGGTCATCGCCGACAGCCCGAAGGTGTGGAGATCACCCTCAGGCGTGTAGGGCAGGTTCACCAGGAGCGTCTGGATCACGTTCTCGTCGAGCACATCGGAGAACTCCAGCTGCTGCGAGGAGCGCAGCAACGCCTCCGCCTGCTCCCGGGCGACCGCCATGCGCATGGCACGCAACGCCGTCGCCGCCTCGGTTGCCGTGAGACGCGACTCGACGTCCGGTGGCGTGCTGCTCACGACACAGCCCCCTCGCCCAACACCTGGATCGACTGTCGCTCCTGCCGCTCCATCGACGCTGCCACCGAGTCGCGCGCCATCACTGCCTCAGCCAACTGGGCCTCCAACGACGGCGTCCGACCCAAGCCGATCCCCACCACCTCGGTCGAGACAGTCTCACCGGCTGCGATCCGTGCCTCCAGCTGGTTGACCTGCCTGCGACGCTCAGCCAGGGACTCCCGGCACTGGTCCAACAAGCCCTGGTGACGCTCCCGCGTCTCGACGTACAGCGCGACAGGAACCAACGAATCCGGGCTCCACACACAGGCCGGGAAGAACTCATGTGACGGGACGTCGCTCGTCGCGCCCCACCACGCACCAGCCTGGGGGGCAAGCGGATCTCGACCCGCAGCCAACTCGCGCAGCACCCACACGTCCCGCCGACCCTCCCGGGCCTCGTTCGAGATGACCTCCGACGTCGGGATCGTCCACGAGTCCGGCAGACCCGCCACATACGGCCGAAGATCGTTGCGGACCCGCGCCAACTCCTGCTCGGTGACGTACGGGCCATCGTGCTTCACCAACGCAGCGAGGAGCCGCTCTGTCTTCGCGTTGTGCGCTTCCAACCGTGCTTCGATCTCCAGCACGGGCACCTCGTGCAGGTCAGCCTGGGCAGCCAGCCACGCCGACTCCGCTTCCCGCACACGCGGCCCTTGGGCCTGCTGCGCTGTCTGGGCGATACCGATCCGATCCCGCAGTTCCCGCAGGAGTTTCGGCACCTCCTCGAGGGCATCCGGGTCGCTCAGGTACGCCTCGCCCGACGTCGCTTCCACGCGTGCCAACTCGTCACTTGCTTCGACCTCCCGGGCCGCCCACTGCGCCAGCACCGCGCGGGCCTCGTGCACCGCGACCTCCGCGGCCTGCACGGCACGCTCTGCAACGGTCTTCGCGTCCTCGTCAGGATTCTCGGTCATCGGTACCCCCCGGACTCGGCGACGGCCTTCACGGTGATGGACCGCAGCCGGGGTTCATCCAACGCCCCCGACTCGGTCAACGGCAGGTCGGCCAGCAGCCCCCTGATCGCCAGCGACGACAATTCCTCTCGGCAGTCGAGCAGCTGCCTGGAGATGACCTCACGTGCCCTGGCCTCACGCTCCAGCACCAGCACCCGGGCCTCCGCCGCCGTAGCCCGCGCCACCGCCGCGTCACGTGCCGCGAGCGCCTCCACCAGCGTCGTCACGAGGCACCGCCCGCACTGAGCAGGAGATCCTCATGCGCGGCCCACAGCCGCCCCTGATGCAGCGCCCGGAACGCCGGCTCATGCAGCTGCCCGTCCGCAGTGAACGGCAACACCCCCAGTGACTCCCGCGCGACCCGTGACTCCACGTCCACGCTCGACACCGACTCACCAGCAGCCAACAGTTCGTAGGCCCTGGTCTGCGCGTTCGCCGCGTTGATCCGGTCCTGCAACTCCCGAGCACGCAACGCGCCCGCCTGCAGCTCGATTAGCCTCTTCCGGGACACCTTCACCATCCCGGGCCGGGCCCGCCACGGCCACCTCATCGGCGCAACGCCTCGCGCACCGCGGCCTGCTTCTCCTCGAACCGCCGGCCAGCCTCACGGATGCTGGCAGTGGTCACGCCCGGCGCCAACCGCCGCCCGTCCGGCCCGTACCCGGAGCCGTACGCGGACCAGGCTCCCGCCAGGGAAGCGCACATGTCCTCGAAGTCGATGAACGCGTGCTGCTCCCACAACTTCACGCCCCGCTCGACCATGCCGTCGTCGAACCCGGCATCGCGAAGCGACTGCTTCACGCGAGTCACCTCACCGTCACCCAGGGCCTCGTCGACCAGGACTTCCTCGACGGTGGTGCCCCGGCCGAACGCCCGCGCCACCGCCTCCTGGACCTGCCGGTCCATCCGCTGCTGTTCACCGCTCACCGGTGCCTGCCTTCCCGGCAGGTCTCCCGGACACTCAGCCGGCCTGCCTACGCTCCAGTTCTGCAGCCACCGACACCTCGTCGATGACCCACGTCCGCCCCACCAGGTGACCGACCAGCCGACCACCGCGGACCAAGTTCGTGATCTGCTTCCTGGTCAACCCGAGCCGGTCGGCCACCTCCCGGGTTGTGAGGCCCGGCTGTGAGGAGGACACACCTGAGCCTGCACGCTCGGACTCACGCGGAACTTCCGCATTTCCGCTGACGGAAGTCGCTCCCGGGACGAACCTGGCCTGCCACTCCCTCGACGCCTGGCGAAGCTCCGCCACCGAAGCCAACACCTGCCGGCCCGCAGCGCCACCCACACCCGACTGCTGCACGAGCCCCCGTCCCTTCGCCTCGAGGCGCCGCAGCACGTCTGGGTGATCGCGGACCAGCAGGTACGCCACTACCGGCGGCACCGTCGCGGAGAGCAACACCCGAGTGTCATCCACCGGCCCGTTCACCGCCCACCGCCGACCATCTGGGCGGGTGACCTGTCTCCCCGCAGGAAACAGCCCGGAAGGGACGTGAAAGAGCCGAAGCACGACCACAGCCAGCCGCGACATGCCCTCGACAAGCCGACCCGACGAGCCAAGCACCGCGGTCGCCCGGACCGCGCACGCACCACCGCCGACATCACAGACCTGACCGCCCGTGTGAACGCGGTCACCGACCTCGTCAACGCGGACTCCGACCTGGGGATCGCGGTGCTCAAGTTCGTCGGTGTCCTAGTCGCCCTGGCCGTGTTCCTCGTCGGTACGGCCGGGGGTGTGACGGGGGGTGCACCTACGCTCCCCGACGCCACCCCCAACTCGAGGAGCACCCACATGACGAAGACCCCTGACCAGTACCTCCTGGCCCTGCACGCCACCCTCCAGGCACGCAACCTGACGGCCGTCGACCCGGCAGACGTGAACACCGGCCTGCGACTCACCGCCGAGCAAGGAGACGCCCACGTCCAGGACCTCCAAGAAGCCGGCCTCGTCACCACGCAGCCGTCTCGCCACGCGGGGGGCCGCATGATCTGGCTCATCGGGCTCACCCCCTCCGGCCACGCCCGGGTGCGGCACCTCGATGACGACCAGCGCGGCGGCCCACTCCAGGCGGCTCCTGGAGACGACTGGGTCGCCCGGGACCTGCCGGTGCTGCGACTCGCAGCAAGCGCCGAGCAGCGCGGCCACGGCCTGACCCCTGACGACTTCACCGAACACCTGGGCTTCCGCATGCGCGACGTCGACCACGCCATGTTCCGGCTCCGAGACTTCGGGTACCTCACGTTCCGGAGGGAAGCCGGCGGCGAGTACGAGTCCATCCGCGTCACCGAGAAGGGCGCACGGGAAGTCGGGGTCTGGCCGACCCCCGAGGCCGCCGTAGACCGCCTGATCGCAACACTCGAAGCGCTGGCAGCCGACGAGACCCTGCCCCAGGAGGAACGCTCGAAGGCTCGAACGTTCGCCAAGTGGCTCGCCTCGACCACCCAAGCCGTCGTCCTCGGCATCGGGACCTCACTGGCGGCAGGCCAGATCCCCGGCCAGTAGCCCCTCACGCCCCGGCCACCTTCCGGTCGGCCGGGGCCGTCCCACCCCACACACCCTCACGCTCACACCCAACCAACGCGTACGCCAGACACTCACCCCGCACAGGGCAACCACGACAGGCATCCACCGCAGCGTCGACGTCACCCGGCTTCGTCGACCACCACCGCGCCGGGGTCACCTGACACGGCACCCGGCGCACAGCGTGGACCGCAGCCACCAACTCCAACCACGCCTGCCGCGCAACACCCGACGGCACCCACCCCGGAGCCGCGGTCACCACGACACCCCGTCATACGGGGCGATGCTGAAGCCCCCCGGCCCGTCTTCCTCACCGAACAACTCCTCCTCCGTCACCACCCGATCCATCACAGGGACCAACTCCCCCGCCACCAACGGCTGCAACGCCAACGCGAACGACATCGCCACGTCGTCATGCCCAGCCCGCTCCGGCACCGCAATCCGCATCCCCCCACCGTCCAACGCCGTGAACTCCAACGCACCCAACTGCCGCAGCAACGCCGGATGCCGCGGCAGCACTAGACGCCCCTGCTGCATCAACAACTTCGCGAACCCGAACAGGTCCTCCTTCAACCGCGCCGTCGTCGCCACCGGCACCACCCGCTCCCACCCCGTGGCCTCCCAGACCCGACGCGCCAACACCTGAGTAGGCATCTGCCCCACCCCGTTCGTCTCCGCCGTCAGCACCTGCAACCGCAGCAACCCCACCGCGTCAACCAACCGGTCGATCCACCTCTCGTAGGACAACCCGAACCGCTCCTCCACCAACGCCACCACGTACCGCGCCCGCCCCCGCGCATCCGGCTCCGACAACCCCGCGACCACCGTCAACGCATGCGCATCCCGAGCCATCCCCCAGTCCACGCCACCCACCACCGCCCCCAACCCCGCCAGCACCCCCGGATCGCTCTCCAGAGTCACCAGCTCGACCCCCTCATCCGTCGCAGCCTCCAGCTCAGCCGTCGTGAAGTACGCCCCAGCCGAATCCGTCCACTTCGCCAAGTACTCCCGCTCGAAGTACGCCGGCGTCTCCCGCTCACGGATCGCCTCCAGAAGCACGTCGTCAACCAACGGGGACGTCGACGACGGCCAATGCCACGCCTCCAACTCACCCGACGGCGCCGCCTGCGCCCGGGTCCACAACGCCCGGAAGAAGTGATCCGGACCGCCCCACGGCGACGACGACAGCACCACCCGAGCCCCAGGCCGGGCGATGATCGCCGGCTCCGCAGCCCGCCAGATGTCCGGATCGATGAACGCAGCCTCATCCACGATCAGCAGATCCACCGACCACCCCCGAATCTGCGCCGCCGAAGCCGGCACAGCACGCACCACCGAACCGTTCGACAGGCTCACCGCCTTCGACGACTCATCCACCACCGACCCGGCCAACACCGGCGACCCCAAGGCCAACGCCGCGACGTCCTCCAGAAGCCGCTTCGCGGCCGTGTCACCAGCCGACACCAGCAGCACCATCGAACCCGGCACCGCGAACGCCCGATGCAGCGCAATGACTGCCAGCAGGCGAGACTTCCCAACCTGCCGACCAGCACAGACCACCCGATACCGCGCCTTCGACCGCACCACCTCAACCTGGTGATCCCACAGCGGAGTGCCGAGGAGCAGCCGCGCGAACACGCTCGCATCACGTCGCGCGTCGTCCAGGTCCTGCAACCCCAGTTCAGCCATCGCCGACACCGGCCTGCTTGTCGCGCTCCAACTGCTCCAGCCGCGCCATCGCCTTCGCCACGTCCGCGTTCGCCGCCTGCCCCTGCGCCACGTGCTTCCCCATCCGGGCCGCTGCAGTCGGGGTCAGGCCCAGGCGGGACCTGGACGACGACGCCCGCCCCTCGGCCCGATGCAGCAGCAGATACGCCGCCCGCACTGACTCCGACCCCAGGTCGCCCACCGGTTCGCCACACCGCTCGCCCTGCTTAGCCAGCCACTCGCTGATCAACTGCACCTGCGCCTCCGCACGCCCCAAGGCGTACAACTCGGCTCGATACGCCGGCGCCTTCACGTACCCCGGCACTGTCGGATCAGCCAGCATGAGCGCCACGAACTCAGCCGCGAGCGGCTCAACCCAGCGCGGCGAGTACGCGCCGTGCGTCGACGCGGCCAGCGTGTTCCCCGGTTCGAACGGCGGCCGCTGCCCCGCGAACGCCGGCACCCAGCCGGCACCTGCGCGGGCATCCGTCTCCTGCGGTTCACCCACGCCGACCCCCAGCCTTCACACTGCAGCCATGGCTCACGACCTCGATGGCGACGACCTGACCGGCACTCCCTGCCTCGGCACCGACTGCTTCGACACCGCAGAGGTGATCGACCAGCTCGCCGTCCGACTCCCCCTGGACGTCGGTGCAGTCGAGGATTCGGTTCGCCTCGACCTGCCGTTGTGCGGCCACCACGCCCACCTGCTGCGAATGGGCGGCACCAGGTACAGCTACACGTCCCGCGAGTGACCCACGAGCCACCGCGAGGCCACATGTCCCGGAGTCAAGAGGCCACCCTCTGACCTGCACAAATACACCCCGTGTGTGCAGCGTGTGTGCACCCTGCCCACGCCCGACCACCACCGCACCCACGACCCAAGCCAAGGCGCGCGGGGCATCTCCACAACGAGAACGGAGCCGAACAGCACCGGCCCGGCGTCGGTGGTACACGCGCAACCATCCCGCCATGGGGATCAGTCGTCCGTCGCCGTACTTGATGCACCAGTTGGTGGTCGCGGGGATGAACGAGGCGAGGTCTTCGACCATGTCCCTGGGGAACAGTCCTTCTGGGAGGTGCAGCGCTTGGCTGCCGACCTGGGTGGTCATGCTGCGTGGTCTCCGTTCGGCTGGGGAGGTGTGGCGGTCTTGTCTTCCCTGTCACGACCTCCCTCCCTATAAGGGAGGTTGGGGAGGTCGTTTGGCTTCCCTGCGGGGAGGTCTGGGGAGGTCAGGGAGGTCAGGGAATCTGGGTTGACTCCTGGGGCGAATCCGAAGAGCCGGGAGTTCCGCGGGCCGGCCTTGGAGACCAAGAGGGAGCCGCGGTCGGGGCGCTCGAGCATCTGCGCGGCGTTCTTGGCGTCGCCCTTGGAGTGGCGGATGTCTGCCTCGCCGTCCTTGATCATCTTGGCGATCGCGGTGTCGAGCTGGCTGGCGGAGACGAACTGGGGGTGGTGTTCGTGGAGCACCTCTAGTACCAGCGGGATGAGGGCTTCGCGTCGGCTGTACTCGGCGGCGGACCTCCGTGAGCCGGCGCCGTCGAGGGTCAGGAGCCGTGTTGTCTCGTTCATGGAGATCCGGTCTTCGGCGACCAGGACGTCGCGGCCTTCGGCGCGGAGGTAGCGGTGTCCGTCCTCGCCGCGGGTGACGTTGATGATGGTGTCCGCCCAGTCTTCGAGGGCGGTGGAGCCGCGGCTGCGTTCACCGTTCCAGCCGGCGTGTGCGGCGAGGACGATGTCACGGGCGCCGACTGCGCCGCGGCCGAACCTGTCGAGGTCTGCGAGGAACCCGCCGACTTCGCCGGGGTCGTTCTGGTTGGTGCCGGTGAAGGCGCGGCCGAAGGGGTCGATGATCAGCATTTCGGTCTCCATCTCGCGCAGCTTCTGTGCGAGCGCGGTGGAGTCTTCGGGGCTCGCGAGTGGGTTCCGGCGGCCGCGGAGGTTCACCAGGAACATCCTGTCGTGCGGGATAGATAGGTCGTTGGCCCAGGCAGCGACGGTTTGTCCCGACACCTCGAAGTTGAGGAACGCGACCCGGCCGGTGAGCGGGGTGACGGGGAACTTGCCGAGGAAGTCTTCACCGAGCAGGGCGCTGCGCGCCAGGTTCAGCTGGAGCGACGTCTTGCCGGTCTTGCGTTGGGCGACGATCAGGGTGCCGCCGTCGGCCGGGATGATGCCCTCGGCACGGTGCTTCGGCTCCGGGGGGCGCGCCAGGATGTCAGCGAGTAGGCCCGCGTCGAACGGCGGGAGGCCTTCCGCGGCTGCTCGCTCGGCCCTGAGTCGCTCTCGGGCAGCGTCGCGGATCTTGAGTCGCCTGGTCTCGGTGGCGACCTGCTCGTTGAACTTGATCTGCTGATGCGCTTCGTCCCACTCGTCCGGGGGCGGCTCCAACTCGGTGGGGCCTCGCTCGATGTCGTTCACGCGGCGGCTCCGTGGGTGGTTCCGTGCCACTGGTTGGCGAGTTCGTTCATCACGGTGTCGATGTCGTGGTCGTCCTGGTCTTGGTGGGGGCCGGAGGGCAGGGTGGCGAGGGTGGCTCGGTGTCGGCATGCCTGTGCCTTGGCAGTGAGGAGATCCCACCGTCGCTGTCGATCGGCTCGGGTGACGTGTGTCGGGACGAAGTCGCCGGGGCGAGGGCGTGCCCACTCGTACTGCTCTGCACGCTTAAGCCAGTACTCGGCCGTCGCGTGGGCGAGGGCGTCCTGCAGTATCCGCCGTTGGAAGGCAACGACCTGTTCAACGAGGTCGCCGGCACGGTTGTTGGCCTGCGTCATGCGGCACCGCCTGGCGTGGTGGTGACCAGTCGGGCGACGTGGAGCTCCCGTCGGGGCGTCGCTTTGGGGCTCGTCGGGCGTGAGGGCCCTCCGGGCCCGGGGGTGGGTGGCTCGGGGATCCAGAAGCAGATGGCGCCGTACCAGGCGTTGCAGGCGCGGCTGGTGCCGACGAGTTCGAGGTGGTGGCCGCGGGCGACGGCCCGGCCCAGCTGGTCCAGCAGTCGGCTGTCGAGCTCGCAGGGGGTCTGGTGGTCGTGGACGGAGATCGTCACTACCTCGCCGGTCGGCTGGCTCTCGGCCAGGGCGGCGGCGTCGCTGAGTGCTTGGCGGCCGGTGGTGACGTCGATGACGTGGCGGACCGTGAGGGTTCCTTGCCTACGCGGAGTGTGGGAGGGCATGGTGGGTGTGCTCCGATCCGTTGCTGTGGGGGTGAGCGTCAGTGGTGGCCGCCTCTTCGCCCGGGGCGGCCCTGCTGTTGTCGGGGGCCGGGAGGCCGAGGATCTGTGCGGCGGTGTCTGCTGGCAGGCCGAGGGTCTCGGTGAGGAACCGGTGAGCCGGCACGACGCGGCGTTGCGTGCCCAACTGCAGGCTGGGGATCCGGCCTTCGCGTGCGGCCTGGTAGGCGGTGGCGCGGGAGATTCCGAGGATCTGGCCGGCTTCGTCAACACCGAGGGTGAGGCGGCCACGCAGGTCCTCGACGGCCAGGTGCCGGGTTGTCACGCCGTCCGCTCCCCGGTGAACGCCGCTTCGATCCACCGGTCCACATCCGAAGCGCGGTACATGACACGCCGACCGATCCGCGCGGCCCTGGGGCCGACGCCTCGGTACCGCCAGTCCTGCAGCGTGGTCACCGGGACGCGCAGGATCTCCGCAACTTCCTCGCTCATGAGCAGCCGCTCCGCCATGAATATTCTCCAATCGGTTGACGTTCATCCCGTCAGGGATTACCGTCAACCTAACGAACCAATCGGACTGAACCCAGACCTTTCGGGGGTACAGTCCAACCCCATGGAGGATATTTCGATGGCCCGAACGATCACCGAACTGCCGGCCGACTTGGCCGAGCGCATCCGCGACCTACGAAAGACCCGCGACCTGTCGCAGGAAGCGCTGGCCGGTCGCATGCAGGCACTCGGCCTGACAGGGTGGCGACAGACCACGGTGGCCAAGGCTGAGGCGAAAGAACGCCCTCGCGCACTCACCGCCCAGGAAGTGGTCGCCCTCGCTGCAGCCTTCGACCTTGGGAGCGTGACCGAGCTCTTCCCGGAATCCATCGAGTCGAGCCTCGCCGACCGAGCCGTGGGGATCCACGTCGGACAGCTCGAGCGACTCCGGGAGCGCCTCGAGGGGCTGGCGCCGAGCGCATCACCGGAGCACCGAAGGTCCGTGGATGAGCAGGTGGCGCGACTGGGAGCGATCCTCGGTGAGACCTCCGAGATCGTCACGGACCGGGCCTTGGACCGTCGAATGGTGCTCGCCGAACTCCTCGACGAGCTCGGCCGATTGCCGGGTCCGGGCGCGGAGGAACCGCGATGAGTGGAGTGTTCCGTCGGTGCGGTTGCCGCACCCCTGACGGCAAGCAGTACGGCACCCTGGGCGACAAGCCGACCGAGGCACAGCAGGCCCGGGCGTGCCCGACGATGCTGGCCGACCCGAAACACGGCAGCTGGACGTTCCGCCTGTCGGCCGGCTTCGACCCGATCAGCGGGAAGCGCCGCCAGATCAACGGCCGCGACTACGGCGGCCCCTGGGCGACGAAGCGTGACGCCCAGCAGGCCCGGAACAAGGCCGCGGTCGACATCGACCAGGGCAAGCAGCACACCCGCTCGCGGATCACCTTCGCCGAGTACCTCCCCGACTGGCTCGAGCGACGCATCGTGATGAACACCAAGGCGAAGAAGCCACTGGCGCCCTCCACGATCGACAACTACAGCCGGTACGTGACCCGGGACATGATCCCCTCCGCCCTAGGCGCGATGCAGCTGCGGGACATCCGACGCCGCGACGTCCAGGCGTTCGTCGACGCCCTGGCCAAGCAGCGCGGCGCCGTCACGACGGCTCGGATCGTGGCTGTGGTCCAGGGAGCGTTCACGCAGGCCGTGATCGACGACCTGATCCCGGAGACGCCGGCACATCACCTGTCGCTACCGCCGATCGCGAAGAAGGAGATGGCGGTGTGGGAGCCGGCGCAGGTGGGGCACTTCCTCGACGTCGCGTCTCAGCACCGGCTGGGGGCGTTGTTCGAGCTAGCGATCTTCACCGGCCTTCGGCGCTTCGAACTGGTGGGGCTGGACTGGTCTGACATCGACCTGCCCAACCGGGAGCTGCGGGTCGGGAAGTCCAAGACTGACGCGGGTGTGCGCAGGGTCGCGCTCGACGACCGTTCGGTGGGCGCTCTGGTCGCGTGGCAGATCGCGCAGGCAGCTGAGCGTGCTGCGTGGGGGGACGCGTGGGTCGACAGTGGCCGGGTGTTCACCTACGAGAACGGGGAGCCGCTGAAGCTGCAGTACGCGACGCGGCTGTTCGACAAGATCCGCAAGCAGGCAGGGCTGCCGAAGATGACGTTCCACGGGCAGCGCCACCAGCAGGCCTCGCTGCAGCTTGCCGCCGGCACCGACATCGCTGTGGTGTCGAAGCGGCTGGGGCACTCGAGCGTGGCCGTGACCGCAGACATCTACGCACACCTGCTCCGTTCGAAGGACCACCAGGCGGCCAACGACGCCTCGGCGCTGGTGCCTGGACGGGCCCAGATTCAGCCGCCGCAGACCCCTGTCGAAGAGGGCTGTGCACACACGCTGCACACGCAAGGGGGTGAGAACGAGGAAGAGGCCGCCCCCGCGATCCGCGGGAACGGCCTCTGACCTGCACTTTCTTCGGTCGGGCTGACAGGATTTGAACCTGCGACCCCCTGACCCCCAGTCAGGTGCGCTACCAAGCTGCGCTACAGCCCGATGCCGACGAATCGGTGGAAGCCCGATCCGACGGCGAGGTGAACAGTACCGCAGGGAGACCGGCTCCCTCACATCGGGGTGTCCCCGGGTGTCGGTGCCGGTTCAGGAGTCCTCGGAGTCCTCGGTCTCGACCACCTCGAGGACCTCGACCCGGACCTTGCTGACGCGTCGCCCGACCATCTCGGTGACGGTCAGCAGCGCCCCCGGAAGACCGGCGTTGTCACCGACCTCGGGGATCCGCCCGAGCTGCGCGATGAGCCAGCCGGCGGCGGTCTCGTAGTCCCCGTCGGGCAGCTCGACACCGGTCTCGTCGGCGAAGTCCTCGATGGTCAGACCCGCGTTGACCACGCGCACACCGTCGACCGGGATCGGGGACCCGTCGTCGACGTCGTACTCGTCGCGGATGTCACCGACGATCTCCTCGACGAGGTCCTCCAGGGTCACGATCCCGTCGGTGCCGCCGTACTCGTCGACGACCACGGCCATGTGGATCTTGAGCTCACGCATCTGCGCCACGGTCGGCAGCACGCCGTTGGTGCCCGGCAGCATCAGGATCCGACGCGCCACCTGCCGCACCCGACGTCCGTCGTGCTCGGTGATCCCCAGCAGGTCGCGCACGTGCAGGAAGCCGACGACCTCGTCGAAGGACTCCCCGATCACCGGGTAGCGCGAGTACGACCCGCGACCCACCTGTTCAACGGCCTCACGGATCGGCAGGTCACCCCGCAGGAAGCTCACCTCGCCGCGCGGCACCATCACCTCCTTGAGGCTGCTGGTGCGGGCGGCGAACACGTCGTCGAGGATCTGCCGCTCCCCCTCGTCGAGGGACTCGTGCGTGGAGACGATGTCGCGCAGCTCCTCCTCGCTGACCTCCTCCTGGTTGGCGTTCGGGTCGCCGCCCAGCAGCCGCACCAGGGCGTTGGTCGAGACCGACAGCAGCCAGATCACCGGGCGCATCAGGGTGGCGAACTTGTCCAGCACCGGTGCCGTCGCCGAGGCCAACCCAACCGACTTCTGCAGCGCCAGACGCTTCGGCACCAGCTCACCCAGGACCAGCGACAGGTAGGCGATGAGCAGGGTCAGCAGCACCAGGGCCAGTGAGTCGGCCGCCGACTCCGAGAGCCCCCAGTCGACCAGGACCGGCGCCAGCGACGGGGCCAGGGTCGAGCCACCGTAGGCGGCGGAGAAGAACCCGGCGACCGTGACCCCGATCTGCACCGCCGCCAGGAACCGGTTCGGGTCGCGGGCCACCGAGGCCGCCTTGGCGCCGCGTCCGCCGCGCTGTTCCATCTGGCGCAGCTGGCTCTCGCGCAGCGACACCATGGCCATCTCGGTCCCGGCGAAGACCCCGCCGAGCAGGATGAAGACGAGCACCAGCCCGCCGTTGGTGAGCATCTGGGTGTCCATCAGATCCGCCCTCCCCCGGTCTGGTCACGGAGGGGGCGGCTGGGACTCGCAGGTTGATCCATGCGTGCACGTTAACGGCTCCGGCCCCGCACGGCCCAGTCAGCGGGCGGTGCGGGGCCGGAGCCCACGAGGTCGTGCCGGTCTCACCCGGCGGTGGCCACGGATGGCAGGACCAGCACGACCCACGGCAGGTAGAGCGCCAGGGACAGGCACCCGAGCACCACCGCGGCCGTGTGCCGGGTGCGCAGGAACAGTCCGACCAGGGCCAGCAGCGCCGACACCACGGCGGTGGCTCCCAGGGCCATCGCGAACGCCGTGCCGATCCCGGCCGTGCTCGAGGACGAGGAGGAGTACTCCATCCCCCACCACGCCGAGACCACGCCGGCGAACACGGAGCCGGCGATCCCGAGCAGGCACAGCACGACGCCCACCCGGAGTCGCGGGCGGGCGTCGTGCGGAGAGGTCGAGTGGATCGCCTGGGGCGTGTTGGCCGTGTTCATGGACCCACCCTCCCGCGGCAGCCGACCGGCCGGAACAGAGTCGGGTACTCAGATCGGCCGGGCAGGTGGACGAGACGAGCGTCGGCGGGGCCGTGGACGGCTGGCTGCCGCCCCGTGCCCGGTGACACCCGTGGGCTGCCCGTCAGTAGTAGACAATGCCGAACACCCACACCGCCAGGGTCATCACGGTGAGGGTCACCAGGACGATCCCGATCAGGTTGAGCCACAGACCGGCCCTCACCATCTGCGGGATGGTCACGTACCCCGACCCGTAGGCGATGGGCGTTGGGTGGCGTGGCGACCGGCAGCATGAACGCGCAGGTGGCAGCGAGTGCGACCGGGATGGCCAGCAGCATCGGGTCCACCCCGAGGCCGAGCGCGACCCCGCCAGCCACCGGGAGGAACGTGGCCGCGGTGGCGGTGTTGCTGGTCAGCTCGGTCAGGAAGATGATCCCGGTCGCGAAGACGAGCACCAGCACGATGACCGGCATCCCGTCGAGCCCCTCGGCCTGGGTGCCGATCCAGTCCGTCAGTCCCGAGGAGCCGAACTGGGCGGAGAGCGCCAGCCCACCGCCGAACAGCAGCAGCACCCCCCCGGGGCAGCTGGACGGCGCTCTCCCAGTCGAGCAGCCGGACCCCGCGGGCCGTCCCGGCCGGCAGCAGGAACAGCAGCAGCGCCACGACCATCGCGATGCCGGGGTCACTGATCGGGGTGTCGTCCGGCCAGATCAGCGGGACACTCACCCAGGCGACCGCGGCGAGCACGAAGATCACCAACACCCGGATCTCGCCTGCGGCGAGTAGAGCTGGGCGAAGGTGGCCACGCCGGCCAGCAGCAGCCCGACGAGCAGGCGGCGGTAGGCCGTGCTGCCGCGTGCATGCCCCCGCCCACGGCGCGTCATGGCCGGGCCACGTCACGCGGGTGTTCGGACAGGGCGGCAGACATCAGCACCAGTGTCCCCCGTGCCAGCCAGCAAGGTGCTCCGGCCCCGGAGAGAGGCTGATGGGCGTGGTCAGCGCTTGCGCTTCTCCCGCGGGCGCACCTGCAGCACGATCGGGGTGCCGACGAACCCGAACTGCTCGCGCAGCCGGCGCTCGATGAACCGCTCGTAGGAGGCGTCGAGCTTGCCGGAGGTGAACAGGATGAACGTCGGCGGCGCCGTGGACGGCTGGGTGCCGAACAGGATCTTGGGCTGCTTGCCGCCCCGCACCGGGTGCGGGTGCTCGGCGACGAGCCGACCCAGGAACGTGTTGAGCTGGCCGGTGCTGATCCGGCTCTCCCAGCCCTCCAGCGCCGACTCCAGCGCCGGCACCAGCCGGTTCACGTGCCAGCCGGTCCGGGCGGTCAGGTTGATCCGCGGCGCCCACTGCACCTGGACCAGCTCCCGCTCGATCTCCCGCTCCAGGTAGTGGCGGCGCTCGTCGTCGACCAGGTCCCACTTGTTGAACGCGATCACCAGCGCCCGGCCGGCCTCGCGGACCGTCTGCAGGATCCGCACGTCCTGCTCGGCGATGTTCTGCTCCGCGTCCAGCACCAGGACCGCCACCTCGGCGCGGTCGATGGCCGTGGTGGTGCGCAGCGAGGCGTAGTACTCGTGCCCCGAGGCGGCCTTGACCCGCTTGCGGATCCCGGCGGTGTCGATGAACTTCCAGACCTTGCCGTCGAGCTCGATCAGCTCGTCGACCGGGTCGACGGTGGTGCCGGCGACGTTGTCGACCACCACGCGGTCCGAGCCGGCCAGCTGGTTGAGCAGGGAGGACTTGCCCACGTTGGGGCGGCCGACCAGGGCGATGCGACGGGGGCCGCCGACCTCCTCGAAGGACTCCTCGGGCAGCTCCGGCAGCGCCTCCAGGCAGGCGTCGAGCAGGTCACCCGAGCCGCGCCCGTGCAGCGCCGAGACCGGGAACGGCTCCCCCAGCCCCAGGTTCCACAGTGCGTAGGCCTGCGCCTCGGTGCGCTCGTCGTCGACCTTGTTGGCCGCGATCACGACCGGCTTGCCTGACTTGCGCAGGATCTTCACCACGGCCTCGTCGGCGTCGGTGATCCCGACCCCGGCGTCCACGACGAACAGCACCGCGTCGGCCAGGCTGACCGCAATCTCGGCCTGGGCGGCGATCCGCTGGGCCAGGCCCTTGGCGTCCGGGTCCCACCCGCCGGTGTCGACGAGGGTGAACGCGCGGCCGTTCCAGGTCGCGTCGTAGGAGACACGGTCCCGGGTCACCCCCGGCTTGTCCTCGACCACGGCCTCACGGCGCCCGATGATGCGGTTCACCAACGTCGACTTGCCCACGTTGGGCCGGCCCACCACGGCGAGCACCGGAACCGGTCCGGTGGGGGCGAACTCGTCGGTCGCCCCGGGGGTGTCGTAGCTGTCGCTCATCATGCTCCTCGTGCTGCGGGCCCGGCGTCGGGCTCGCGGTCGTCCTGCGTGGGCTGCGCGGGAAGGGGCCCGGGCAGGGTGGCGCCGGTCAGGCGCAGGGCGCGGTCCAGCTCGGACCGCAGGTAGTCCCTCAGCAACACCGTCTCGACCCCGACTTGTTCCTTGGTGCGGGGCCACGGCGTGCGCGGCAGGGTGCGGGCGGGACCGAAGACCAGGTGCACCGGCACGTCGGGGTCCGGCAGGGCGCTGCTGCCCCCGCCGGGCGGGCGGGACCCCAGGATCGTGACGGGCACGATCGGGGCACCCGAGACCAGCCCGAGGTAGGCGGCACCGCGGTGGAACCCCTCGGTGAACTCGCCCGCGCCGCGGGTGCCCTCGGGGAAGATCCCCACGACGGCACCCTGCTCCAGCACCGCCAAGCAGGTGCGCACCGCACCCGGGTCGGCGTGGAACCGGTCGAGCTTGATCTGCCCGGCCTGGCGGAAGAAGACGCCGGCGGGGCCGGAGAACATCTCCTGCTTGGTCAGCGCGTGCACCGGGCGCGGCGCGAAGATCGCCAGCAGGGGTCCGTCGAGGACGCCCATGTGGTTGGCGGCCAGGATCACCGGACCCTCGGTGGGGACGAAGTCGGCGCCGTGGACCTGGACCTGCATCCGGCGCCGGAACAGCCAGTTGGCGAACGGCCGGGCGCCGTGCAGCAGCCAGGTCCGCGGGTGCCTGACCCGCCCGGCTCCGGTGCTCATGCGTCCTCCCGGACCGCCTCGGCCAGCGCCACCACCTGGTCGATGACCTGGTCGAGGGTGAAGTCCGTGGTGTCGATGTGCGTGGCCCCGTCGGGGACGACGAGCGGAGCGGTGGCGCGGCTGGAGTCGATCTTGTCCCGGGCCAGGAGCGAGTCGCGGGTGGCCTCGACGTCGCTGCCACCCTCCTCCAGCGCCCGTCGGGCGGCCCGCGCGGCCGGGTCGGCGCTCAGGTAGACCTTGACGTCGGCGTCCGGGGCGACGACCGACCCGATGTCACGTCCCTCGACCACGATGCCGCCGGTCCCGATGGTCTCGCGCTGCAGCTGCAGCAGACGCGCCCGGACCTCGGGCACCGCGCTGACCGGGCTGACCGCACCGGTGACGGCCTCACCGCGGATCGCGACCGCGACGTCGGTGCCGTCGACGTGGATCGTGGGCTGGGCGGGGTCGGTG
The DNA here is from genome assembly GCA_023396115.1 of Actinomycetes bacterium. Taxonomy (GTDB): domain Bacteria; phylum Actinomycetota; class Actinomycetes; order Propionibacteriales; family Nocardioidaceae; genus Nocardioides. The sequence continues at coordinate 55,367 of JAEWXC010000051.1, forward strand.
CCGGAGGTGAGGACCGGCTCCTCGACGCGGGCGGCGACGGCCGCGGCGTCGTGGACGTCGATGCCCTGCTCGAGCACCCACCAGGTGATCGCCCGGAACATGGCCCCGGTGTCGAGGTAGCGCAGACCGAGGCGGGTCGCGACACCGCGGGAGGTGCTCGACTTGCCCGACCCGGACGGCCCGTCGATCGCGACGACGAGGGTGCCAGGGTTCGGGTTGCTCACGGGAGGCCTCTCGACGGGGTGTGGTCCGGGTGGACCGGGCAGACGACGGACGGGCGCACGGCCGAGCCGGGCGCAGCGAGCAGCCTACCGCTGCGTCTGCCAGCCGAGGGATTCCAGGGAGGCGACGAGGTGGTCGGCGCGCTCGGCGTCCACGACCAGCTCCACCAGTCCGACCGGGCGGGCCGGGTCGTGGTCGATACGGATGTCCTCGATGTTGACCTCGCTGGCCACCGAGTCGGCGAACAACCGGGCCAGCTCGCCCGCGTGGTCGGGGATCGAGACCCACACCGACTCCATCGGCCGCGACGGGCCGCCGTGCTTGGCGGGGATCGCCCGGGTGCCGTCGGCTCCGCGGGTCAGCACCTGCTGCAGCCCGGTCCGGTCGCCGGCACCCACCGCGGAGATCACCCGGTCGAGCTCGGTGCGCAGCTCACCGAGCAGCTCCAGGACCGCCGGTGCGTTGGCGTGGACGATCTGGGAGTAGAGCTCCGGGTCGCCGGCCGCGACCCGGGTGACGTCGCGGACACCCTGGCCCGACAGCACCAGGTGGTTCGCCGGGGCCTCGGCCAGGCGGCCGGCCACCAGGCTGGAGAGCAGGTGCGGGACGTGGGAGGTGCGGGCCACGGCGCGGTCGTGCTCGGCCGGGGTGAGCCAGACCGCCTCGGCACCGGCCAGGGCGACGAGCTGCTCCACGAGTTCGACGGTGGCCACCGCCGCACCGGGGTGCGGGGTGATCGCCCACGGGCGTCCCTCGAACAGGGCGGCGTTGCCGGCCAGCGGACCGGACCGCTCGGAGCCGGCCATCGGGTGCGACCCGACGTAGCGGTGCACCTCGGGGTGGTCGGCCACTACGGCGAGCGGGCCGGACTTGATCGACCCCACGTCGGTGACCACGGCACCGGTGCCGACGGTGCGGTCCAGGGCCTGGGCGATCACCTCACCGAGGTGGTCGGGCGGGACCGCGACCACGACCAGCTGGGGGACGTCACTCTCGACCGCGGCCCGCCCGGCTCCCAGGCCGATGGCGGTGCGGACGTGCTCGGGGCTGATGTCGCGCAGCACGACCTCGAGCCCGGCACGGGCCACGGCGAGCGCCACGGACGTGCCGAGCAGGCCGACGCCGACGACCTCGACGGGGCCGCTCAGGGCTGGGGTGGACTCGGGCACGACGTGAACCCTAGTGGTGGCGGGCCGTTCACCGTGCGGTGAGGTCCAGCAGGGTGCCCAGTTCGTCGCGGGTGAGCTCCCGCATCCGACCCTCGGCCACCCCGGTCAGGGCCACCGGCCCGAAGCGGGTCCGGGTCAGCCGGCGCACAGGGTGACCCCGGGAGGCGAGCAGCCGACGCACGATCCGGTTGCGGCCCTCGTGGATGACCAGCTCGACGATGCTGCGCCCGCTCGCGTTGCCGCGGCCCTGCTCGACGACCCGGGCCGCGGAGCACACCACGGGACCGTCGTCGAGCTCCACCCCGGCGAGCAGCTGGGCGATCGTGGCACGCGAGACCTCCCCCTCGACCTCGGCGACGTAGGTCTTGTCCACCTCGAACGAGGGGTGGGCCATCCGCTGGGCGAAGTCGCCGTCGTTGGTCAGCAGGATCAGCCCCGAGGTGTCGGTGTCGAGCCGGCCGACGTGGAAGAGCCGCTCGGGGCGGTCGGCGACCACGTCACCGAGGTTGCGGCGTCCCTGCGGGTCGCTCATCGTGGAGACCACGCCGCGGGGCTTGTTGAGCACCAGGTACACGTGCGGGCTCACCGGCGGCAGGCGCTTGCCGTCGACCCGGATCACCGCGGTCGTGGGGTCGACCTTGGTGCCGAGCCGGGTGACGACCTCGCCGTCGACCTCCACCAGCCCGTCGAGCATCAGCTCCTCGCACTTGCGGCGCGAGGCGACGCCGGACTGGGCCAGCAGCTTCTGGAGACGGATCTGTCCGTCCTCGTCGACCTGGATCATGCGGGTTCGGTGCCTCCGTCTGGTTCGTCGCCGGGCCCCCGGGGCGGGGACACGGGCAGGTGGTCGTCACTGGGGTCGGTGGGCGGTGGCTCCACGGAGTCCGCGGCCGCAGTGGCCTGGGGAGTCGCAGCGGGTGCGGCCACCCCGATCTCGTCCTCGAGTTCCTCCATGCCGGGCAGGTAGGGCGCCAGCTCGGGCAGCTCGTCGAGCGAGGCGATCCCCAGCCGCTCCAGGAAGTAGGCGGTGGTCCGGTACAGGTGCGCCCCCGAGGTGGGGTCGGTACCGGCCTCGGCGACCAGTCCCCGGGTCAGCAGGGTGCGCATCACGCCGTCCACGTTGACGCCGCGCACCGCCGAGACCCGGGACCGGGAGACCGGCTGCTGGTAGGCCACCACGGCCAGGGTCTCCAGGGCGGCCTGGGTCAACCGGGCCTGCTGGCCGTCGAGGACGAACGCCTCGACGACGCCGGCGTGCTCCTCGCGGGTGTAGTAGCGCCACCCGCCGGCGACGTGACGCAGCTCGAAGCCGCGACCCTGCTCGGCGTACTCGGCCTCCAGCCCGGCCAGGGCCTGCTCCACCTCGGCGACCGGGCGGCCCACGGCAGCGGCCAGCACGTCGCTGGGCAGCGGCTGGTCGGCGACCATCAGCACCGCCTCCAGGTCGGCGGCGGGGTGCGGCTCACCCATCGGTGCCCTCCTCGTCCTCGTGGCGTTGCGTCAGGTCCTGGTCCGGCTCCTGGTCGGGCTCGGGGACCGGATCTCCAGTCTGCTCCGGGGGTGGGCTGCCGTCGAACTCGTCGATGCCCTCCACGTCGTTCTCTCCCCCGGTCCAGCGCACGGTCAGCTCACCCAGCGGGGTGACCTGGTCGAACGCGACAGCGCCCTCCCGGAAGAGCTCCAGCAGGGCCAGGAACCGGGCGACCGTGGTGAGGGTGTCAGGTGAGTCGCTGGCCAGGGACCGGAAGGTGAGGGTGCCCGAGCGGCGCAGCCGGGCCGAGACCAGGACCGCCTCCTCCCGCACCGACACCGCGGGGGCGTGGATGTGGTGCAGCGTGATCTCGGGTTCGACGACCGGGGCGGAGGCCTTGGCCGCCAGCCGGGCGAACTCCTCCAGACCGATGCCGATGAGCACCTCGGGCAGGAGCGTGGCGAAGCGTTCCTCGAGCCCCACCGCGCGCGGGTGGCGGGTCTCCTCGGCGGCGAACCGGCGTTCCATCACCTCGGCGACCTGCTTGTAGGCCCGGTACTGCAGCAGCCGGGCGAACAGCAGGTCGCGTGCCTCCAGCAGCGCCAGATCCTCGTCGTCCTCGACCTCGGCCTGCGGCAGCAGCCGGGCGGCCTTGAGGTCCAGCAGGGTGGCCGCGACGAGCAGGAAGTTGGAGGTCTGCTCCAGGTCCCAGTGCGGCCCTCCGACCTTCACGTGGGCGATGAACTCGTCGGTGACCTGGCTGAGCGCGACCTCGGTGATGTCGAGCTTGTGCTTGGCGATCAGGCTCAGCAGCAGGTCGAAGGGGCCCTCGAAGTTGTCCAGCCGGACCGCGAAGACCCCGGGTCCGACGCTCTCCCCGGCAGCGAGCGTCGGCTGCGCCGTGGCGGCCGGCTCCGGCGGGGCGCTCACCCTCACTCCTGGGTGAGCCGACGGACCAGGGCGCTGTCGGCGCCGTGGGCCTCGAAGTCGGCCAGCACCAGCGCGACCGCCTCACGGACCAGCCGGCCCCGGTCGACGGCCAACCCCTGCTCGCGACGCAGCGAGAGCCGGGCGTGCTCGATCTCCAGCAGTTCGTCGGAGGTGACGTAGACGGTCATCTTCTCGTCGTGCCGCACCCGGCCGCTGGGCTTGCGTGCCTTCACCCGGGCGGGCGAGGTCTGCTCCGGTTCGGCCGCCGCGGGCTCGACGGCACGCGGGGCGCTGCGGCGTGCCCGGCTGGCGGGTGCCTGCTGCTCCGGCTCGGGGTCGGGGACCGCGGTGGGGCGGAACAGGTCGTCGGCCGCCGGCATCCTCACCCGTCGAGACACCGGGCGAGCACCTCCCTCGCGAGCTGGCGGTAGGAGTCGGCCCCGGCCGAGGACGAGGCGTAGCTGGTGATCGGCTCGCCGGCGACGGTGGAGTCGGAGAACTTCACGGTGCGGCGGATGACGGTGTGGAAGACCTTGTCACCCCAGGCCTGCACCAGCCGCTCCATCACCTCACGGCTGTGCAGGGTGCGTCCGTCGAACATGGTGCCGAGGATGCCGTCGACCTCCAGGCGCGGGTTGAGCCGCTCGGAGACCTTGTCGATCGTGGTCTTCAGCAGCGCCACACCGCGCAGCGCGAAGTACTCGCACTCCAGCGGGACGATCACACCGTCGGAGGCGGTCAGGGCGTTCACGGTGAGCAGACCCAGCGAGGGCTGGCAGTCGATCAGGATGACGTCGTAGTGCTCCACGGCGCCGGCCAGGACCCGCTGCAGGGTCTGCTCGCGGGCCACCTCGTGAACCAGCTGCACCTCGGCGGCGGAGAGGTCGATGTTGGAGGGGATCAGGTCCATCCCCGGCACCCCGCTGGGCACGATCACGTCGCCGACGGTGACGTCGCGCTCCATCAGCAGGTTGTAGATGCTCAGCTCCATCTCGTGCGGGTTCAGCCCCAACCCCACCGACAGCGAGCCCTGCGGGTCGAAGTCGACCAGCAGCACCTTGCGGCCGTACTCGGCCAGCGCGGCACCCAGGTTGATGGTGGTGGTGGTCTTGCCGACCCCGCCCTTCTGGTTGCACATCGCGATGATGCGCGCCGGCCCGTGCGTGATCAGCGCGCTCGGTTCGGGGAAGTCCGGGAGGGGCCGACCCGTGGGACCGAGCTTGTCGCTGCTCTGGCCCACCGAACGCAACGACGGGATCGGTTCGGTCACCTGGTGGCTCCTCGGGACGGATCGGGCAGCGGACTGCCGGGCAAGTGCGGTGCTCCCCGTTGGCGCCAGGAGCTTTGTCGACTTCACGACACCGCGTGGCGCGACTCTAGGACCCCGGGTCGACACGCTTCAAGGCGCCCCCGGAAACCCCCAGCCGGTCCGGTGATTCTGTGCGCACCGGCCCGCGTGCCTGCACAGGTCGGAGCGTCCTGTGCAGAACCCTGTGCACGACACGCGGGGGCGCCACGAGGTGTGGCCGTCGAGCGCAGCGGCCCCGCACTGACCACGCTCACTCAGCCGAGCCGACCGGGGGGGCAGGACGGGGGCATCGGCACCTCGAGCCGCTCTGCCCACTTCACGTGGACGGCCCGGAAGAGCTCCGCGAAGTACTGCTCACCTCGTCCGGCCTCGACTGCCGCCAGGAGGTCGCCGACCCGTTCGCGACAGGTCAAGTTTCCCGCCCGGATGCCGATGCGACGCTTCTCCCGGTTCTCGTACGAGACCATGGAGAAGTGAGAGTCGGGCCACAGGTAGTGGGCCCTCAACCAGACATCCCACTCCGGCGTGGCAGCGATCGCCTGCCAGACCTGTTCCTGCAGGTCGGCGTGCAGGGTACTGCGGCTGTCGTAGAAGTCGACGCTGATTCCGGTGTTCCCTCACAGTCCTCTGGTCACGTCTGGCACAGACTCACGTGGGCGGCGGCGAGGCCAGCGCCCGCTGGTGGCACTCAGTCCCCCAGCATCCCCATCCGCACCGTCCACAGCACCAGCTCACCGGCCTCGTCCGAGGCCGCCACGTCCACCTGGGCCTCGATCACCCAGTCGTGGTGGCCCTCGGGGTCGGCCAGGGTCTGTCGCACCTGCCAGGACTCCGGGGTGCGTTCGATCCGCAGCAGCGCCGGACCACGGGCGTCGGCGTCGGTCCCGACCCGGTCGTGCTCGGCGTAGTAGGCCTCCAGGGCGTCGTCCCAGTCCCGACGCGTCCACCCGCCCTCCGCGCCGCGCCCCTCGGCGTCGCGCTCGAGACGGGTCAGGGTGTCCAGGTCGTCGCGGGCCACGGCGTCGACCCGCGCCCACATCGCGTTGCGGACCATCACCTCGAAGCTGCGCTGGGCCGACAGCGGCCGGGGCGGCGGGGCGGCGTCGGTGGCCACCGTGGGGTGCCGCTCGGGGTCGCTGAGTGCCTCCCACTCGTCCAGCAGCGAGGAGTCGGTCTGGCGCACCGTCTCCCCCAGCCACTCCAGCAACGCCTCGAAGTCGGGGGTGCGGTACCCCTCGGGGACGGTGTGCCGCAGCGTCCGGTAGGCGTCGGTGAGGTAGCGCAGCACGAGGCCCTCGGAGCGGGCCAGCTGGTAGCGGGAGACGAAGTCGGTGAACGACATCGCCTGCTCCCACATCTCGCGCACGATCGACTTCGGCGCCAGCGCGTCCTCGGGCAACCACGGGTGGGTGCCGCGGTAGATCTCGAACGCCGGGACCAGGAGCTCCTCCAGCGGCTTGGGCCAGGTGACCTCCTCCAGGAGCGCCATCCGTTCGTCGTACTCGATCCCGTCGGCCTTCATCTCCGCCACCGCCACCCCGCGCGCGGCGTGCTGCTGGGCGAACAGGATCTGGCGCGGGCCCTCCAGCACGGCCTCCACCACCGAGACCACGTTCAGGGCGTAGCCGGGCTGCTCCACGTCGAGCAGGTCCAGGGCCGCCAGGGCGAAGTGCGCCAGCGGCTGGTTGAGGGCGAAGTCGGCCGGGAGGTCCTCGGTGAGCACGTAACGGCGTCCGTGGGCGTCGAGCTCCTCGCGCCGGGTGAGCACCCCGGAGTGGACCAGACTGCGGGTCAGTCGCAGCGCGCGGCGGGCCAGCTTCAGCTGCCGGCGCCGGTCCTCGTGGTTGGTGAGCAGGATCCGGCGGAACACGGTGAAGGCGTCCTCGGGTCGGGCGACCACGTTGAGGATCATCGAGTTGTCGACCTTCATCCGTGACGGCAGCGGCTCCGGTGCGCCGGAGACGAGCTTGTCGAAGGTCTGCTCGGACCAGACGACCGCGCCGTCGGGTGCCTTCCGCAGCTGGGCCTTGGACTTCTTCTTCGGGTTGGCCTCGTTCTTGGCGGCGGCCTTGGCCTTGGCTCGCTCGTTCTCGATCACGTGCTCGGGGGCCTGCACCACGACGTAGCCGGCGGTGTCGAAGCCGGCCCGGCCGGCGCGTCCGGCGATCTGCTGGAACTCGCGGGTGCGCAGGATGCGCTGCCGGGTGCCGTCGAACTTCGCCAGCCCGGTGAACAGGACCGTGCGGATCGGCACGTTGATGCCGACCCCCAGGGTGTCGGTGCCACAGATCACCCGCAGCACCCCGGACTGCGCCAGCTGTTCGACGATGCGCCGGTACTTGGGCAGCATCCCGGCGTGGTGGACCCCGATGCCGGCCTTCAACAGCTTGGCGAGGGTCGACCCGAAACCGCGGCCGAACCGGAAGCCACCGATCTTCTCCGCGATCGCGTCCTTCTGCTCCCGGGTCAGTGGCGGCAAGCCGGCCGAGGGGGTGAGCAGCAGGTTGGCGTGCTCGACGGCCGCCGCCTGGGTGAAGTGGACGACGTAGACCGGCGACTGGTGGGTGCTGACCAAGTCGGAGAGGGTCTCGGGCAGCGGCGTCATGGCGTAGCTGAACGTCAGCGGCACCGGCCGCTCGGCGTCGTCGACGACGGCGACCTCCCGCCCGGTGCGGGCGGTCAGGTCCTCGGCGATCTGGGTGACGTCACCCAGCGTGGCGGACATGAGCAGGAACTGGGCCTGCGGCAGCTCCAGCAGCGGCACCTGCCAGGCCCACCCCCGGTCCGGTTCGCCGTAGTAGTGGAACTCGTCCATCACCACGAGCCCGACGTCGGCGTCGGCCCCCTCACGCAGCGCGATGTTGGCCAGGACCTCCGCGGTGCAGCAGATGATCGGGGCGTCAGCGTTGACCGCGGCGTCGCCGGTGAGCATCCCGACGTTGTCGGCCCCGAAGACCTGGCACAGGTCGAAGAACTTCTCGCTGACCAGTGCCTTGATCGGCGCGGTGTAGAAGGAGACCTCGTCCCGGGCCAGCGCCGCCAGGTGTGCCCCGACCGCGACCAGGGACTTGCCCGACCCGGTGGGGGTGGCCAGCACCACGTGCGCCCCGCCGACCAGCTCCAGGACCGCCTCCTCCTGGTGCGGGTACGGCGTGGTGCCGCGGTCCAGCGCCCACTCGGTGAACGCGTCGTAGGCCGCCTCGGGGGTGTCGGCGGACTCCCACCACTGCTGGGGCATCTGTTCCTCTCGCGGCCACGGGGCCGGTGTCGGGGCTGTGTCGGTTCGGGCTGGGGCCGCAGCGTCAGCCGCGGGCCCGGGGGTGCGCGGTCGCGAAGACCTCGCGCAGGTTGTCGACGGTGACCAGGGTGTAGACCTGCGTGGTGGTGACCGAGGCGTGACCGAGCAGCTCTTGCACCACCCGGACGTCGGCGCCGCCGTCGAGCAGGTGGGTCGCGAATGAGTGTCGCATCGTGTGCGGGGAGACCTCCCCCGGGACCCCGGCGCGGTCGACGGCCTTGGCGAGCACCGCCCAGGCGCTCTGCCGCGACAGCCGCCCGCCGCGGGCGTTGAGGAAGAGGGCCGGGGTGCCCCGGCCGGCCGCCACCAGTTCCGGTCGGCCCCGGGTCAGGTAGGCCTCGACCGCCTCCAGGGCGTAGCTGCCGACGGGAACCAGGCGCTCCTTGGAGCCCTTGCCGCGCAGCAGCACGGTGCGGTCGAAGGTGTCGAGGTCGTCGACGTCGAGCCCCACGGCCTCGCTGATCCGGGCCCCGGTGCCGTAGAGCACCTCCAGCAGCGCCCGGTCCCGCAGCGCCAGGGTGGTGCCGTCCGCGCCGGCTGCCTCCAGGATCGCCTCGACGTCGGCCAGCGGGAGCGGCTTGGGCAACCGCTTGGCCGGCGTCGGCGGCTTCACCTGGGCTGCCGGGTCGTGGGTGGCGAAGCCGTCCGCGACCGCGAACTTGTGGAAGCCGCGCACCGCCACCACCGTCCGCGCCGCCGAGGTGGCGGCCAGCGGCGGGTGCTCGGTGTCGCCCTCACGCAGGTGCACGAGGAAGTCGGTGACCACCGACTCGGTGACCGCAGCCGGGTCGTCGATCCCCCGGGCATTGAGGAACGCCAGGTAGCGCCGCAGGTCGCGCCGGTAGGACGAGAGCGTGTTGCCGGCCAGGCCGCGTTCCACCGCGAGGTGGTCCAGCCAGGTCCGCACCGCCCGGTCCAGCGGGCTCGGCCGGCGGGTGGGGGCGGTCGTCATGGGCGTGACGTTACGTCAACCCGTCCCCCGCGCCTGCACGGCACGCGGGGCTCCACCGTGACGGTGCGTGGTGGGCTCAGATCTCCCCGCGGGCGCGGAGTACCTCGGTGGCCAGCACCGCCTGGACCAGCGGGCCCTGTCGGACGCGTCCCTCGAGGACCGCACCGAGCAGGTCGGTGAACGGCACCCAGAACGCGACCATCTCGGCCTCCTCCGCGTGCAGCTCGAAGTCGCCGCGCGGGTGCGGGGTGAGACCGGTGGCCAGGAAGATGTGGTGCTCCTCGGAGGTGATCCCGGCCGAGGGGAAGGTGACCAGCAGCTCGCGCCAGTGCGCGGCGGAGAGCTCCGCCTCTTCGACCAGCTCGCGACGGGCGGTCTCCACGGGCGGCTCCCCGTCGGCGTCGCGCAAACCCGCCGGCAGTTCCACGAAGCTCATCTGCGCGGGGTGGCGGTACTGGCGCAGGCAGAAGACCCGGTCCTGCTCGTCCAGGGCGAGCACGACCACGGCCCCGGGGTGCTCCAGGGTCAGGCGCCGGAAGGGTTCCTCCGGAACACCGGGCCGGGTCACCTGGTCGGCCCGCAGCGCGACGATCCAGCCGTCGCGGTGCAGGTCCTGCGACGACTGCACCGGCCACACCTCCGGACGGTCCAGCAGCTCGGTGGCATCGGCCTTGGCGGGGGCGTCAGGCTGGTCAGGGACGGACATGCTGGTGACGGTACACACGTGCCCCGCGCGGTGACCGGCGCCCGGGCGTCCCGGTCTAGAGTCGCGCCCATGACGATGCTGAGCCTGACCCGTGAAGAGGCCGCCGCCCGGACGGCGCTGCTGACCGTCGACCGCTACGACATCGAGGTCGACATGACCGGCCTGTTGGAGGGTGCTCGGTGGAGGTCGGTCAGCACGGTCACGTTCGGGTGCCGCACCCCCGGCGCCGAGACGTTCGTGGACTGTGCCGGCGACGTCGTCCGGGCCTCGCTGAACGGCCGCGACCTGGACGTCAGCCGGGTCTCGGGTGGCCGGTTGCCGCTGGCTGACCTGGCTTCCGAGAACGTGCTCGTGCTCGAGCAGACCTGCGACAACACCGCCTCGGGCGAGGGCATCCTGCGCACCGTCGACCCGACCGACGGGGGTGTCTACGTCTGGACGTCCCTGGAGCCCGACGAGGCACGACGGTTGTGGGCCTGCTTCGACCAGCCCGACCTGAAGGCGCCGCACCGGTTCACCGTGCACGCCCCCGAGGCGTGGAAGGTCGCCTCCAACGGGGCGCCGGAGTCGATCGGTGAGCCGCACGACCGCGCCGGGGTGTCGGCGCGGACCTGGAGCTACCCCGACACTCCCCCGCTGTCGACCTACGTGGTCGTGGTCAACGCGGGCCCGTTCCACGAGGTGCGCCGCCAGGTGGACGGCTACGACCTGGGCTTCTACTGCCGCCAGTCGCTGGTGCCGCACCTGGAGCGAGACCTGGAGGAGCTGGTCACCCTCACCCGCCAGGGCCTGGCCTTCTTCGGCGAGCAGTTCGGCATCGCCTTCCCGCAGGAGCGCTACGACCAGGTCTTCGTGCCCAACCTCGGCGGTGCGATGGAGAACTGGGGGTGCGTCACCTACGGCGACAGCCAGCTGTTCCGCACCCCGCCCAGCCACCAGCAGCGTGCGGTGCGGGCCGAGTTCGTGCTGCACGAGATGGCGCACATGTGGTTCGGCGACCTGGTCACCATGCAGTGGTGGGACGACCTGTGGTTGAACGAGGCCTTCGCCTCGTGGGCGGCCAACTGGGGCCTGGCCGAGGCCACCGAGTTCTCCGACCAGTGGGCCACGCACCTGGCGCAGTCCAAGAAGCTGGCCTACGACATGGACCTGGGGCCGGCCAGCCACCCGATCCGGGCCGACGTCCCGGACGTGACCCGGGCGATGGCGAACTTCGACGTCATCACCTACGAGAAGGGCATGTCGGTCCTGCACCAGTTGATGGCCTGGGTGGGCCGGGACGCCTACATCGCCGGCCTGCAGGACTACTTCGCCCGGCACGCCTGGGGCAACACGGTGCTCGACGACCTGATGGGGGCCTTCGGTCGTGCCGCCGGGCAGGACCTGGGCGCGTGGACCGCGGCCTGGCTGGACCGCTCCGGCCCCGACCAGATGCGCCTGCTGGCCCGGGACGGGGTCCACGTGGTGGAGCTGAGCTCCCCCGACGAGGCGAAGCCCCGCCCGCACCGGGTCGACATCGCCAGCTTCGACACCTCCAGCGGCCGCCCGGTCCCGACCGGGCGCACCGAGGTCCGGCTCACCGAGGAAGCCACCCCGGTGGACCTGCCCTCGGGTGACCTGCACCTGCTCAACGCCGGCGACCACACCTACGCGGTGGTCCGGGTCGACCCGGCGGAGCTGGCCGCGATGGTGGAGGCGCTGCCGCACCTGACCGACCCGCTGGACCGGGCCCTGGTCGTGATGACGGCGCACCAGCAGCTCCTGCTCGGCGCCGCCGCTCCGCGTGACGTGGTCCGCGCACTCGCCCAGGGGCTGCGTGCCGAGACCAACCCGGCCCTGGTGGAGCCGATGCTCAGCCTGGCCACGCTGGTGGCCGACCGGTGGGCAGCCCCCGCCGAGCAGCCCGCCCTGGTGCGCGAGCTGGCCGACGCCGCGGCCGTGGTTGCCGCCTCGGGGCAGAACCTGCAGCCGGCCCTGCGGGTGCTCGCCTCCACCGCCAGCACGCCCGAGCACTGGGCCGTGGTCGATGCCGCGGTCGCCGGGGAGTCGGACCTGGACCTGGCCTGGCGGGCCGCGATCCGGCGCGCCGAGACCGAGGGCGTCGACAGGGCAGCGCTGGAGGCGTTGCTGGCCGCCGACCCGGACCCCGACGCGGCCACCACCCGCCGGCTGAAGGTGCTCGCGGCCTCCCGGGAGGAGTGGGCGAAGGAGGAGGTGTGGAGGGCGTTCTTCGTCGACCGGTCCATCCCGGCCTCGCGCGACACCCTCGAACTCGGTGCCACGTTCTGGCGGGTGCCGCAGAGCGACCTGCTGCAGCCGTTCGCGCTGCGCTACCTGGAGGAGCTCACCCGGTTGACCGGTGGGCTGCTCAACCAGGGGGTCGTGATCCGGGCGATGTTCCCCCAGGGCGTCGGCGACGAGGCCTTCCTGGCCCGGGCCCGTGAGGTCGCCGAGTCCGGCACGGTCAGCGCCTATGCCGCCAACCAGTTGCGTGCAGGTGCCCACACGCTGAGCAGGATCCACGCAGCCCGGGCCCTGTGACCCGCTGACCCAACCAGCACGACTGTCCGCCGCCCGTACCGCTCAGGTGCGGGCGGCGGCCTGTTGCAGGGCCCGCAGGACGAACGTGGGTTCACCCAGCCGGTGTCGCAGGTCCCGTTCGAGCCCGGCGATCGGGACGAGGTTCTGGGGTGCGCGGGAGTCCTTGTACTCGACCGAGGCGAACCGGGGCAGCAGCCGCTGGGTGAGTCCGGCCAGCGCGGTGACCTCGGGCAGCTCCAACTCGGCGCTGCACTCGATGCGCACCACCCCGGCCCACGGGGCACCGGGTCGGCCGGGCAGCCGCAGGTACCAGGCGTAGCGCTCCCAGGTGGTCCCCATGAGGAAGACCGGGGTGCGTTCGCCGGGTGCGAGCAGTGCGACCTGCAGGTTCAGCTCCTCGGGCAGGTAGGTGGCCCGGTGCGACTTGATGAACCCGATCGTCCGGGGCAGGTGCTGGCGCCCCCGCAGCGGCCCGTCGACCACAACCAGGTCGTCCTCGACGCCGTGGAGGTGGTCGGTGCTGCGGGCGGTCAGGGTGGTGAGCAGCTCCAGGTCGGCCAGCTGCCCCTGCAGCGCGGCGTTGAGGAGCTGGGCGGGGGCCTGGTCGTCGGCCGCGGCGACCGCGTGCCGGGTGAACTCCCCGGCCCGGGTCGGCAGCGGGGCGGCGTCCGGGGCGGTGGTGAACAGTCCCCGTCGCTGTTCGGCCAGCAGCACGTGGGCCCCCAGATCGCAGCAGCACACCACGCCGGCTCCCCAGGAGGCCGCGACCCCCAGGTCGGCGTTGGTGCCGTCGGCGGACCCGGCCCACACCCGGGCCTCGATCCGGCGCACCCCGTCGACGAAGAGCACCCGCCCCGGCTCGGGGCCTTCCGGCACGCAGACCGGCGCCCAGTCCTCGGCGCTCCGTTCGACGTCCACGGTCACCCGGGCGGTCGAGACGAACCCCTCCGGCTCCCCCAGGTCCTCCACCGAGGAGCCGTAGGAGGGGTCCCAACCGTCGATGAAGTACTTCACAACGCCTCGCGCTCGACCCGGGAGGTCAGGTGGTCCCGGGTGACCCGGAACCTGACCGGGGTCCGGTCGGCCAGCGCCTGCACGTGGGTGACCACCCCGACCATTCGTCCCTGGGCCAGGTTCTCCAGTGTCGCGGCGACGGTGTCCAGTGAGTCGGGGTCCAGGGTGCCGAACCCCTCGTCGAGGAAGATCGACTCCAGCCGCACCACGCCACCGGCCGCCAGGGCTGCGAGCTGCTCGGACAGGGCGAGCGCCAGGGCCAGGGAGGTCTGGAACGTCTCGCCGCCCGACAGCGTCTTCACCGAGCGGGTGGAGTCGGCGTCGAAGTGGTCGACGACGTAGAACTCGCCCTTGTCGTGGGTCAGCGAGAACTGTCCGCCGGACAGCTCGTCGAGGCTGCTGGAGGCTCCGGTGACCAGGGTGTCCAACGCGGCCCCGGCGAGCCACTGCTGGAACTTGTCGGCCCGCAGGAGGCTGGCCAGCTCGGCGGCGACCCGTTGCCGTTCGGTGGCCTCGGTGATCCGTCGGACGAGGTCGGCCTGTCGCTCCAGGTCCTTGCGGGCCCCGGCCAGCCGGTCCCGGGTCTCGGCGCGGGCGACGGCCAGTCCCTCCACCGAGGTCCGCGGGTCCTGGCCGAGTGCCTGGTGCTCGTACTCGATGCCGTGCCCGTCCAGCAGCGCGCCGAGCTCGGTGACGCGGGCGTCGCGCCGCTGCCCGGCCTCGGCGGCTGCGGCCAGGGACGCGTCGCGTTCGGTGTGCAGCTCCACGACCCGCTCGGTGGCCCAGCTGACCAGCCGGACCCAGCACCCGTGCAGGTCCTCGTCCAGCTCGCTGGCCGGGAACCCGGGCGGCTGGGCGCCGCTGACCCGGTCCCTGGCGGTGTCGAACGCCTCCCGGTCGGCCCGGGTGGCCTGCACCGCCTCGTCGTGGCGCTCCGCGGCCGTCCGGTGCGCCTCGCGCTGGCTGTCGCGGTGGGCTCGGGCCTCGGCGGCGACCCGGGCGAGCTCGTCGGCCCGGGTCAGCTGTTCGGAGAGCTCGTCGGCGCTGGGCGCGTCGGTGAGGATCTCGTCGAGCTGGCCGACCCGCTCGCGGCGTGCTGACAGGGTGGCGCTGGTGCGCGCCAGCTCGGTCCGGAGTCGGGTGAGTTCGGCTCCGGTGGCCTCCGCCGCGGCCGCGGCCGCGGTCCCGTCGTTGACCACCTGTTCGAGGGCTGCGGTGGTGCTCGTGTGCTGCAGGTGGGCTGCGGGCAGGACCTCCTCGACCGTGCGGTGGTGCAGGTCGCGTGCCCAGTCCACCAGCGCGGTCCAGTCGGCGTGCAGGGAGGCAGGATCACCCGACGGGGCGGGAGCCCCGTCCGCGGCGTGCTGCTCGGACCGGGACACCAGGCGCTGGGCGGCGACGGTGTGCGCGGTCTGCGCGCGGCGCAGGTCCTCCTCGGCGTCCTTGAGCACCTTCTCCAGGCCGCTCAGGCGCTGGCGGTGGTCGGACTGCTCGGCCCGCAACCGGCTCCCCTGCGCGTTCGCCGCGTCCAGCGCCGCGCGGAACCGACCGGTGCAGGTGCGCAGGGACTCCGGGTCCGCCGGGAGGTCGGTGGCGCCGGTTCCGAGCGTGTCGACCAGGGCAGCGAGGTCCTCGATGAGCGCCTCGCGCTCCCAGGTGTGGCGCTGCTGCTCCTGGTCGCGCTCGCGACCCAGCTGGTCAGCCCGGCGGCGGGACTCCTCCTCCACCGTCCGCGCCTGCTCGGCGCGGGTCTGGGCGTCGACGAGCGCGGCGGAGGTGTCGCCGGCAGCGGGCAGCACGCTCACCTGCTGGGTGCAGACCGGGCAGTCGTCGCCGACCTGCAGGTCGGCACGCAGCGCGGCAGCGCGGTCGTCGCGCCGCCGCCGGTGCAGTTCGTCCTCGGCGGCCTCGTACACCTGCTGGTGCCGCTCGTTCTCGGCGACGGCGTCGGCGTGCTGCTGGTCCAGCTCCCGGCACCGGTCCGCGGCCGTGTGCCAGGCCTCCCAACGCTGTGCGAACCGGTCGACCGCCTCCAGGCGTCGGCGGAGTTCGTCGGAGGGCGGAGCCGTCTCGAGTTCCGCGGTCACGGCGTCGAGCGCACGCTGGGCGTCCGCGACGTCCTGCTCCGCGGCGCCGACCGCGCTGCGGGCTGCCGGCTCACCGGCGGCGGTGTCCAGCTCGTCGGGGACGGTGAGGCCACTGGTGCGCGCCGCCAGGGTGCTCGCCCGCTCGACGGCGGCGGCCGCGTCCCGGTCCGCCTGGGCAGCCGACTGGTGGCCGGCGCGCAACTCCTCCAGCCGGTCCCGGGCGGTGGTGTCCGCGACGAGAGCGGCCTCCTCCTGCGACCGCAGGTCGGTCTCCTCGCGGGTCAGGTCGGCCACCTGGGCGACCAGCCCGTCACGTTCCTCGCGGGCCGAGGCGATCTGTTCCAGCGCCGGGCGCGTGGGGTGGACGGCCACGGCGTTGGCAGCCGCATCGGCAGCGCCCTCCGCGGTGGCGACTGCTTCGGTGGCCGTCGCGAGGGCGTCGCGTGCGTCCAGGAGCGCGTCGTGCCGTGCGGTGAGACCTTCGGGAACCGCCAGGTAGGACAGGGTCGCGGCCAGGTCGGTCGCCCGGGTTCCGCTGACCCGGGCAGCCTCCTCGGTCTGGCCGAGCGCGACCAGCTCGTCGACGGCGGCCTGGACGGGTGCCACGGCCGCGTCGAGGGCGGTGAGGTCCGCCGCCAGCTGCTCGACCTGCTCGGGCGTGCTGGTGCTGCCCCGCCCGTGCTGGTCGGTCAGCAGGTCCAGTTGGGTCTGGGCCTGCTTGGCGCGGGCGTTGGCGGCCCGCCGCATCCGCTCGTAGGCGTCACCGCCCAGGAGCTTGAGCAGGATCGTCTGCCGCTCGGCCCGCGTGGCCTTGAGGAACCGGGCGAACTCCCCCTGCGGGAGCACGACGCACTGGCAGAAGTCGTCAAACTCCATGCCGAGCAGCTCGACCACGGCCGGCGTCATCCGGCGGGCCTCCCCGGCCAGCACCTCGGTGGCGGTCTCCTCGCCCGGCAGCGGCAGCGCCCGGGGGTCGAGGAAGCGTTCCAGCAGTGCGCCCTTGGTCTGCACCGTTCCGGCCCCGCCGCTGCGGCGGACCTCGCGGACGGCCTGGTACCGCTCGTCGCCGAGGTCGAAGACCAGCCGGACGGTGGCGCGGTTCTTGGTCGGGGCGAGCGCGTCGCCCACGGCGTTGGCCCGGCCCCAGCGCGGGGCGGTGCCGTAGAGGGCGAAGCAGATCGCGTCGATCAGCGTCGACTTGCCGGACCCGGTGTTGCCGACGAAGGAGAAGTAGTCGGCATCGGTGAAGTCGACGCTGGCGGACTCACGGAACGACGCGAAGCCGTCGACGTCGAGGCGTACGGGGCGCATCAGGCGGTCCCTCCTGCCGGCGTGGCGGTGCTGGGCTGGTGTCCGGTGGTCTCGTCGTGCAGCTCGTCGAACAGGGCGGTGACCCGCTCGTCCTGACTGCCGACCTCGGCGCTGTAGCTGGCGAACAGCTCGCGTGGCGTCACCTGGGCGACCTGGGCCTGACTGACCCGGGTCCGGGTGAGCTGGTCGGGGTCCGGCTGGACGTGGATCTCCAGCGCGTTCGGCAGGGCCTCGAGGATGTCGTCGCGCAGCCCGGCGTAGGTGGTCTGGGTGACCCGGACCCGCAGCCACTCCTCGGACAGCTCCTCGGACCGGGAGCGCAACTCCTCCACGCTGCCCTCCACGGTCCGCAACCGCCGGGGCGAGGTGAGCTCGAGGTCGGTCACCCGGGCAGGACGCCCCGGCTCGGCCTCCACCAGCAGCACGCTGGGGGTGTAGTCCTCCTCACCGAAGTCGACCCGCAGCGGAGCCCCCGAGTAGTGCACCGGGCAGTGCGAGGCGACCTCTTGGCGACGGTGCAGGTGGCCCAGCGCCACGTAGTGCGAGTCCGTGGGGAAGATGGTGGGCGCCACGCTGTACTCGAAGATGGTCTGGGCGCTGCGCTCGCCACCGCCCTGGATGCCGCCGATGGTGGTCAGGTGCGCCATCATCAGGTTGACCCCGTCGGGGTCGTAGCCCTCGCCCAGGTGGGTGACGAAGTTGCGCACCCACTGCTCGTAGGCACCGGAGTTGCGGGCCGGAACGTTGTCGCCGGGGGCGATCAGCTGGGCGCCGCGCACCGCGTCGCGCTGCGAGAGGAACGGCAGCATGCCCACGTTCACCGACGCCCCGTCGCTGCGGGCGGTGAAGGTGTGCACGCCACCCTTGTCGCGGGGCCGGACCTGACCGAAGAGTTCGATGCCGGCCACCTCCATCAGCGGCCGGTACGCCTCGAACGTGCGCCCGTGGTCGTGGTTGCCGGCGATCGCCAGCACCTTGATCCCGTCCCGGGCCAGGGCGAGCAGCACCTGGACCACCAGCCGCTGGGCGTCAGCGGTGGGTGCGGCGCTGTCGTAGACGTCGCCGGCGATGAGCACCGCATCCACGTCGTGGGTCCGGGCCAGGCCGACGATCTCCGAGAGCACTTCGCGCTGCTCGTCGAGACGCGGGCGGCCCTTGAGGGTCTTGCCGACGTGCCAGTCGGCGGTGTGCAGGAACTTCACGCAGGACTCCGGTGGGTCTGGACAGGTGCAGTGGGCAGGGAGGGAGCCGGACTCAGAACGGTGCCGGGTCGGTGTCGAAGCCGAACGTGTCGTCGACGTCGGGCAGCAGGTCGAACGGGTCGCGGGCAGCCGGCCCGGCGGCGGCGTCGCCGGGGGCGCTGCCGCTGCTGAACGTCGGGTCCACGACTTCGGAGAGCCGGGTGGCCCAGGCCGGGAACGGGAACTCCACGGCCAACGGCACCGGGATCTCGGGCTGGGTGACGAACATGGTGCCGGGTTTGGCGAGGGTGGCCCGGGCCCGCTGGGAGCGGGGCAGGAACCCGTACTCGGGGCGCCCCGCCTCGGCCGGGTCGAGCCGCCCGACGATCTTGATCGAGGAGTTGGACACGATGCGCCGCTCGACCTCGCTGGCCGTCTGCTGCGCCCCGATCAGGATGATGCCCAGCGACCGACCGCGTTCGGCGATGTCGAGGAGCACCTCCTTGATCGGGGAGGAACCGTCCCGGGGGGCGTACTTGTTGAGCTCGTCGAGCATCGTGAACAGCAGCCCACCGGCGCCGGCCTGCTCCTTGCGTTCGGTCTCACTCGCCAGCACCACACCGACGACGAACCGCTGGGCCCGGTCGTGCAGCGCGTGCAGGTCGACCACGGTGACCTGCTGGCCGCTGGTGGAGATCCGTCGACCGGGGCTGTCGGTCAGGTCGCCGCGGATGATCGGGGTGAGGTGACGCACCGAGGAGCGCAGCCGCCGGATGAACGCGTTGACCGTGCCGATGCCGGTGACCGGTCCGGCCCACCGGCGCCGGGTGAGGTCGTCCTCGCTGGAGACCTTCTCGCAGATCAGCTCGACCAGGTCGGGCCAGGTGCGCACGGTCTGACCGTCGATGTTGACCGCGCCGTCGTTGCCGGCCGGGACCGCGTCCTGGGCGAGCCGGGCAGCGACCTGGTGGATCACCATCGTGTACTGCTGCCGCTCGTCCTCGGTGTCCGCGAAGACGTAGCGCAGCAGCTCGCGCTCACACAGCTCGGCCAGGCTCCACCAGAACGACTGCACCCCCGAGGTGCGGCCGGTGACGTGCGGACGACCGGTGGGGTCACCGGGCGCCGGCGGGGCGAAGAAGCCGACCGATCCGAACGGCTGCGCCGCGAGCCCGAGGCGCGCGTAGCCGACCCGGTCGACGTCCCGCAGCCGGGAGTTGGCCTGGTCCAGGAAGAGCAGGTCCTCGCCCTTGACCGAGAAGATCAGCGCCTTCGCGTTGACCGCGCGGGGACCCAGGGCACCGGAGGTGAAGACCGAGTGCAGAAGGAACAGCGCGAAGCTGGTCTTGGTGGCGACCCCGGAGATCCCCGAGATGGACACGTGCGCGCCGCGGGTGCCGTCCAGGAACTCCAGGTTGAGGTGGACCGGCGCCCCGTCCCGGCCCATCCCGACCGGGACCCGGTGCTCCATCTGGTCGAAGTAGAGCGCTTGGTCGCGGGTGCTGCCGGTGGCCCGGTGGGCTGCCTCCCCCGGGCGCGGCGGGACGTACCGCTCGGGTTCGACCCGGGTGGTGGTCACCTCGGCGACCTCCTGCACCTGGGCGGGCATGATCCCGTCGGCGATCAGGAACACGTCGGACCCGAAGGTGGCCCCCTCGTGCCGTGACACCACGTCGGTCACGACCCCGGAGGTGGTCACCGTGCCGACGCCGGGGACCTCGCGGCTGGTGGTCACCACGTCGTCGAGCTGGAGGTAGGCGTCCTCGGCGATGGCGACGTGGAACTTCAGCGGTGTCGAGTCGACGGTGCCGGTCACCATCCCCACGGGCGGGGCCCCGGTCTCCTCGACGGGCTGCTGCTCCTGGGTCACGCGCGCCTCCTACCGCTCCCGGCGCCCCCGGTGGGAGCCGTGCTCACACGGTAGGTCACTCCCCCGACACAGCGTGGTCTCCCCCGCCCACGGCACGGTGCGGGGCCGGTGGACGACGACGGGCCGCACCCGTGGGGGTGCGGCCCGGCGTGGTGCTCGGAGTCGATCAGTCCGCGTCGGGACGACGCAGACCGGACTCGTCGATGTCGAAACGCAGTTCCCTCTGGCGGGCGATGGCGGCGCCGACCAGACCGGAGAACAGCGGGTGCGGGCGGGTGGGGCGCGACTTGAGCTCCGGGTGGGCCTGGGTGGCCACGTAGTACGGGTGCACGTCGGTGGGGAGCTCGACGAACTCGACCAGCCCGTTGTCGGGGTTGGTGCCGGAGAAGACCAGACCGGCCTCCTCCAGGCGCGTGCGGTAGGCGTCGTTGAACTCGTAACGGTGCCGGTGCCGCTCGGTCACCTCGGTGGCGCCGTAGGCCCCGGCCACGACGGAACCGGCCGTCAGCACCGCCGGCTGGGAGCCCAGCCGCATGGTGCCGCCCAGGTCACCGGCGCCCTCGACGAACTTCTTCTGCTCCTCGATGGTGGAGATCACCGGTTCGACCGTCTCGGGGTCGAACTCGGTGGACCCGGCGCCGGTGATCCCGGCGACGTCGCGGGCGTACTCGATGACCATGCACTGCAGACCCAGGCACAGGCCCAGGGTCGGGATGCCGTGGGTGCGGGCGTAGCGCAGCGCACCGAGCTTGCCCTCGATACCGCGGATGCCGAAGCCGCCGGGGACGCAGACCGCGTCGACGTCGGCCAGGTGCTTGGCCGCACCGGCCTCGGTGGCGCACTCGTCGGAGGGGATCCAGCGGATCTGCACCTTCGCCTCGTGGGCGAAGCCGCCGGCGCGCAGCGCCTCACCGACCGAGAGGTAGGCGTCCGGGAGGTCGACGTACTTGCCGACCAGACCGACGGTGACCTCCTCCTTGGGGTGGTGGACCCGGCGCAGCAGGTCGTCCCACAGCGTCCAGTCGACGTCGCGGAACGGCAGGTCGAGGCGGCGCACCAGGTAGGCGTCGAGGCCCTCGGAGTGCAGGACCTTGGGGATGTCGTAGATCGAGGGGGCGTCCGCAGCGGTGACCACGGCGTCGGACTCGACGTCGCACATCAGCGCGATCTTGCGCTTGATGCCCTCGGGCAGCTCGCGGTCGGCGCGGCAGATGATCGCGTCGGGCTGGATGCCGATCGAGCGCAGCGCGGAGACCGAGTGCTGGGTCGGCTTGGTCTTGAGCTCTCCCGACGGGCCGATGTAGGGCACCAGGGAGACGTGGATGAAGAAGCAGTTGTCCCGGCCGATCTCGTGCCGGGTCTGGCGGGCGGCCTCGAGGAACGGGAGCGACTCGATGTCGCCGACCGTGCCGCCGATTTCGGTGATGACGACGTCGACGTCGTCACCGCCCATCGCCAGGATCCGGTCCTTGATCTCGTTGGTGATGTGCGGGATCACCTGGACGGTGTCGCCCAGGTAGTCGCCCCGGCGCTCCTTGGCGATGACCGTCGAGTAGACCTGCCCGGTGGTGACGTTGGCGATCTGGTTGAGGTCGGTGTCCAGGAACCGCTCGTAGTGCCCGACGTCCAGGTCGGTCTCGGCGCCGTCCTCGGTGACGAAGACCTCGCCGTGCTGGAACGGGTTCATGGTGCCCGGATCGACGTTCAGGTACGGATCCAGCTTCTGCATGGTCACCCGCAGGCCGCGGGCCTTCAGGAGGCTGCCCAGGCTGGAGGCGGAGAGCCCCTTGCCGAGCGAGGAGGCGACGCCTCCGGTGACGAAAACGTGCTTGGTGGGGGTCGCCTGCTTCACGGGGTTCTAGCCTACCCCAGCGGAAGCGGGCCGTGGGCACCTGACGCGCCGAAATCGCCTCCGGCACCGTCCAGGGCCCGGCTCAGACCGAGCACGGAGGCGACCTGGCCCGTGACGGACTCCACACCGTCGACCAGCACCACGGTCTCGGCCAGGCCCGCCGAACGGAGGCTCTCGACCAGCTCGGACTCGGTGCCGGTGGCGACCACCACACCCGCGGCGCGACGCGCGAGGCCGGTGACCAGGCCGGAGTGCACAACGTCCGCGCCGTCGGTCATCTCCGGGTCGGCAGCCAGCACCAGCACCACCTTGGACCGGTTGGTGGGCGGCTCGGGCGAGGCGAGCAGGTCGGCACCGGTCAGGCCCTCCAGCACCGCGTTGGTCTTGGCGTCCCCGGGCTTGCCGGCCGGTTCGGCGACCGCGTTGCCGAGCAGCTCGCCCAACCGCTCGTAGGTGGGTGGTGCCTCGGTCATCGTGCCCTCGGGCATCTGGGTGGCCAACTGGCTGGTCAGGGTGTCGACCAGGGATTTCTGGGCGGGTGCGACCAGACCGGCCGCGGCCCGGTACTCGACCGGGAGCGCACCGGCAGCGGTGAGCTGGCGGGTCATGGCGGCCGCGCGGGCGTCGGTGACCCCGGGCATCCGCAGCACGGCGACCTGGACGTCCTTGAGGCTGGTCCCGTAGGCGCGGGGGGCGAGAGCGGCCAGGGCGCGTTCGGCGACCTTCTGCTGGGTCCGGGCCTCGTCGGTCTGAGCCCGGGCGGTGTCGACGTCGCTGCCGCCGTCGCGTCCGAGCTCGGACAGGGGGCCGCCGCCGAGCGCCACGCCCACGGCGAGGGCCAGGAAGACGGCGACGAGGGTGGTCAGGTGGTACCGGAAGCTGATCACGAGAACTTTCCTTGGATCTGGTCGACGAGGTGGCGGCAGGCGTCGAGTGCTGACTCGACCCACTCACCTCCGACGGGGGTGACGGCGAGGGCGGCGACGAGCGCCACGAACCCCGCCAGCAGCAGCAGCAGGAGGTGGCGGGGGCGGACCCGGCCGGAGTAGAGGGTGGGCAGCGCGGTGGCGTCGACCAGTCGGGGGCCGACCCGCAGCCTGGTGAGGTAGGTGCTGGCCAGACCGGTCCGCCGGCTGTCCAGGAACTCCTCGAGCGCCGCGTGCATGCCGACGCCCACCACCACCGAGGCCTCGGCGGCGTCGGCCAGCAGCAGTGCCACGTCCTCGGGGGTCACGCCGGTCTCCACCCGCAGGGCCCGGACGCCGAGGCGCTCGAGGTGCTCGGTGGCCTCGCGGCCTGCTCCGGGGTCGAGGCGCACGACGACGTCGCGGGCCTGCTTCAGCGCCCGGGTGGAGGGACCGTCGCCGCCTGCGCGGGCCTGGAGCACCACCACGTCGGGCCGCAGTCGTGCGGCCAGGAGCGCGTCGGCGCCGCTGTCGACGCCCACCAGCACGGGGTGCTGTTCCCGGACGAAGGCGCGGACGGATCGCAGTTCCTCGGCGACCTGGTCCCCCGGGGCGACGACCACCACGGGGCGGCCGGCCAGGCGGGTGCGCAGTGCGGGAAGCCCCTGACCGTGCAGCAGCAGCTCCTCCTCACGGCGGAGCAGGGCGGCGGAGTTGTGCGCGAACGTCTCCAGCTGCACCGGCAGTGCGCTGCGGGCGGCCTGCATCTGCTCGCGGACCTGGTCGAGGCCGATCACGGTGCCGGTGGCGACCAGGGTCTCCCCGTCGTGGATCTCCCCGCCGTCGACCCGCACCGTCGTGCCGTCGCTGAGCGCCAGCACGTCGCTGCCGGCGTTCTCGACCACCTCGACCCCGGCCGTGGTGAGCACCTCGGGTCCCCGGCTGGCGAACCGGCCCGAGATCATCGGCGAGGCGTTGACCACGACCGCGACACCGGCGTCAACCAGCGCCTGGGCGGTGGCCCGGTCCAGGTCGAGGTGGTCGATCACCGCGACGTCACCGGGCCGGACCCGGCCGAGCAGTTGGCGGGGGTTGCGGTCCACGCGGGCGGTACCGGAGGTACCGGGGGCTGGGGGCGTGGCTGACTTCCTGGCGATCTTCATGACCGCGCCATCCTTCCAGCCGGGTGCAGGCGTGCTGCGGACCTGCCGACGTCGGCGCGTTGCCCCGGTCGGTCAGGCGCGGCGGGCCTCGCCGGCGGTGTCCAGCAGCTCACGGGCGTGGGCACGGGCGGTGTCGGAGTCCTCGAGGCCGGCGAGCATCCGGGAGAGCTCGACCTCACGCTCGGTCTCGTCGAGCACCTGCAGTCCCGACGTGGTGACCGTGCCGTCGCTGGCCTTCGCGACCACGACGTGGGAGTCGGCGAACGCTGCGACCTGCGGCAGGTGGGTGACGACCAGTACCTGGGCGGTGCGCGCCAGTTGGGCCAGCCGCCGACCGATCTCGATCGCCGCCTTGCCGCCGACGCCGGCGTCGACCTCGTCGAAGACGAACGTGGGGACCGGGCTGGTCTCGGCGAGCACGACCTCCAGGGCCAGCATCACCCGGGACAGCTCTCCCCCGGAGGCGCCCTTGTGCAGCGGGCGCGGTTCGGAGCCGGTGTTGGCGGCGAGCAGGAACTCGATCTCGTCGACCCCGTGGGCGTTGAACCGCAGAGTCCGCTCCCCCACCACCAGCGGACCGCCCGGCTCGTCGGCGGGCGCAGCCTCGTGCTGGTGGACGGCGATCTCCACGACGGCGTGGGGCATGGCGAGCTGGGTCAGCTCGGCGCTGACCCGCGCGGCGAGTTTGCCGGCGGCCTTGGTGCGGGCGGCGGTGAGTGCGGCGGCAGCGGCACCCAGCTCACCACGCAGCCGGACCCGTTCGGCGCGGAGCAGCTCGACCCGGTCGTCGTCCCCGTCCAGGGCGAAGAGCCGCTCGGCGGCGGAGCGGGACCAGGCCAACACCTCGTCGATCGTGTCGCCGTACTTGCGGGTCAGGGCGCCCAGTGCTGCCCGTCGTTCGCTCACGCCGGCCAGCCGGGCCGGATCGGTCTCCAGCCCGGAGGCGTAGGAGGCGACGTCGGCGGCCAGGTCGTTGAGCAGGTGCGACAGCTCCACCACCCGGTCGGCCAGGTCGGCCGCGGTGCGGTCGTGGTCACGCACGCTCTCCAGCAGCTGCCGCGCAGCAGAGACGCAGGCGAGCGCGTCGGCCGCCCCGGTGTCGCTGGAGAGTGCCTCGCGGGCCTGCTCCGCGGCGGTGCGCAGGGTGTCGGCGTGGCCGAGCCGGGACTCCTCCTCGGCCAGCGCGAGGTCCTCGCCGGGTTCGGGTGAGACGGCGTCGATCTCCTCCACCCCGAACCGCAACCGGTCCGCCTCCAGGGCGCGTTCGCGGGCGGTGGTGGTGACGTCCACCAGCTCCTTCTCCACGGCCACGAGCTCGTCGTGCAGGCGCCGGTAGGTACCGCGCACCTTGGCCAGGGACGCGCCACCGAACCGGTCCAGCGCCTCCCGCTGGGGTGGGGTGCGCAGAAGCCGGTGCTGGTCGGACTGACCGTGCACGGCCACCAGGTTGTCGGTGATCTCGGAGAGTGTCGTGGCCGGGACCCCGGCACCGCCCACCCAGGCCCGGGAGCGTCCCTCGGCGGCGATGTTGCGGGCCAGCACCACCCGGCCGTCCTCCACCTCGCCCCCGACGTCGTCGACGGAGGCGGCGAGGTTGCCGTCCTCGGGCACCCGGATGAGACCTTCCACCCGGGCCGCCCGTGCGCCGCGGCGCACGGCGCCGGAGTCGGCGCGACCGCCCATGAGCAGACCGAGCGCGCTGACAATCATCGTCTTGCCCGCGCCGGTCTCGCCGGTGATCACGGTCAACCCCGGACCCAGAGCCAGCTCGGAGGAGTCGATGACACCCAACTGGGTGATCCGGATCTCCTCGATCACGCGGTCTCCTCCTCGGCTCGACGGCGGCGCTCGGCGGAGCCACGCCAGCCCTCGACCGAGAGCCCGAACTTGGCCACCAGCCGGTCGGTGAAGGGAGCCTCGTGCAACCGCACCAGACGGACCGGTGCGGCGCCACGGCGGACCTCGATCCGGGCTCCGGGCGGCAGGTCCACGGTGCGGCGTCCGTCGCACCACAGCACTCCCGCACCCTCGGTGCCGGCGAGCACCTCGACCGCGAGGGTCGAGGTCGGTGCCACCACCATGGGTCGGGCGAACAGGGCGTGCGCGCTGATCGGGACCATGAGCAGCGCCTCGACGCCGGGCCAGACCACGGGTCCGCCGGCGGAGAAGTTGTAGGCCGTCGACCCGGTCGGGGTGGCCATCACGACGCCGTCGCAACCCCAGCGGCTCAGCGGGCGACCGTCGATCTCGACCACGACCTCGAGCATGCGTTCCCGGGCTGCCTTCTCGACGCTGGCCTCGTTGAGCGCGAACGTGTGGAAGACGACCTGCTTGCCCTGGATGATCTGCACGTCGAGGGTGAGCCGGTCCTCGGCGGTGTAGCGCCGCTCGACGATGGCGGCGATCGAGGTCTCCACGTCGTCGTACTCGGCCTCGGCCAGGAACCCGACGTGGCCCAGGTTGACCCCGAGCAGCGGGGTCTGGTGGGCGTGGGTGAGCTCGGCGGCGCGCAGGATCGTGCCGTCACCGCCGACCACGACGGCCAGCTCACAGCCCTCGCCGGCCCGGTCCTCCCCGACGATCTCGACCCCTTCGCCGGGCGGGACGCCCAGCGCCTGGGCCTCGTGGTCCACCAGGACCACCTGCAGTCCGTGGGCGGACAGCTCCCGCACGAAGGAGCTGGCCACTTCGCAGGCGGCGGCGCGACCGGTGTGGGTGAGCACGAGGATCCGACGGGTCGGGTCGGGGGGCGTGCTGGTCTGGTCCGTCACTCCTCCACCCTCCCAGCCGGGTCCGACGCACCGGTGACCGGGTTCGGGGCCGCGGCGCTGCCCCGCACCACCTCGGCGGTGATCGCCTCGTGGCTGACCTGCGGCTCACCGTGGCGCAGCCGCAGGAAGAACTCCACGTTCCCCGACGGGCCGGGCAGCGGTGAGGTGGCCACGTCCACGGCCCCCCACCCCAGGCGGGCCGCGTGGTCGGCCACGGTCCGGACGGTCTCGGCCCGCAGCTCCGGGTCACGCACCACCCCGCCCTTGCCGACCCGGTCCTTGCCGACCTCGAACTGCGGCTTGACCATGAGCGCCAGGTCGCCGTCGGGTGCGGTGACGGCGACCAGGGCCTCGAGCACCAGGGTGAGCGAGATGAAGGAGAGGTCGCCGACGACGAGGTCGACGGGGCCGCCGATGAGCTCGGTGCTGAGGTCACGGATGTTCGTCCGGTCGTGCACCCGGACCCGGTCGTCGTTGCGCAGGCGCCAGACCAGCTGGCCGTACCCGACGTCGACCGCGACGACCTCGGCGGCGCCCCGGGACAGCAGCACGTCGGTGAAGCCCCCGGTCGAGGCGCCCGCGTCGAGGCAACGACGTCCCCGCACCTCGAGCGACGAGAAGGCGTCCAGGGCGCCGAGCAGCTTGTGGGCGCCGCGGGAGGCGTACTCGGGGCGGCTGGCGTCAACGTCGACGACGATCGCCACGTCGGTGGTGATGCCGGTGGCCGGCTTGTGTGCCCGGACGCCGCTCACCTTCACACGGCCCTCGGCGATCAGTTCGCTGGCGTGCTCGCGGCTGCGGGCGAGCCCGCGCCGGACCAGTTCCGCGTCGAGGCGGAGTCGTCGGGGTGCCACGGGTCAGTTCTCCTCCGCCGCAGCGGGCGTGACGTCGGGGGTGGGCGCTCCCGGCACGGCTCCGGGGGTGTCGAGCGCCTGCCGCAGACGGGTGTGGGCGCGCTCGTAGACGGCCGGGTGGTCGGCCAGCGGGACGTCGTCCAGCCCGGCGACCCAGTCCAGGACCTCGTCCACGGCACTGTTGCCCGTGCTGTCGGTGTCACCGGGGGTCCCCTGCGGCACCGTCTGCTCCTCCACGTCCATGCGCCGAGGGTATCGCCCGGCGGGTGCCGGGGGTGGCGGTGACCCACAGGGCGCCACCGGCCGTCAGCCGCGGGGCGGAACCAGCCCGTCAGCCGGGGCGGGCTCCCCGGTGCGGTCCAGGTGCGACCAGCCCGCGGTGGCCACCACGCGCCACCAGTCGGCCAGCTCGCCGGCGCCGGTGACCTGCACCCCGGACCCGTCGACCCGCACCTGCCACCCCCCGAGGCTCACCCGGTCCGCGACCACCTGCGGCGCGGGTGCCGGGGCGAGCAGGGCGCTCACGTCGAGGCCCAGGTAGGTGGGCCGTGCATCAGCTGGTGCGGTGAGCAGGTCGTGCAGACCGCTGACGCCACTGAGCACCAGCAGCGAGTCGACGCCCGCACGACGCGCACCGAGGATGTCGGTGTCCAACCGGTCACCGACCATCAACGGTCGGGTGGACCGGTGCTGGTCGACGACCCGCTCGAAGAGTGCTGGCTCGGGCTTGCCGGCTACCTGCGGGACGACCCCGGAGAACTCGCTGAGCATCCGGACCAGGGCACCGTGCCCGGGCGCGGTGCCGAAGTCGGTGGGGAAGGTCAGGTCGGCGTTGGCCGCGACCCAGGGCACACCGGAGGCGATGAGCGCCCCGGCCCGGATCACCTCGCTCCAGACCACCTCGGGGCCGAACCCGGTGACCAGGGCGTCGGGACGGTCGTGGTCGGGACGGTCCGGCACCGCGACCGGGACCAGGCCGACGCGGCTCACCGCGTCGCGCAGACCGGCAGCACCCAGCACCGCCACCCGGGCGCCCGGACCCAGCCGGTCCGCGAGCAGCCCGGCCGCGGCCTGCGAACTGGTGGCCACCTCGCCGGCGGCCGCCGTCACCCCCAGGGACTGGAGGTGGTCGGCGACCTCGGCCGGGCTCCGGGAGGCGTTGTTGGTGACGAACGCGAGCGGCGTGCCCCGGTCGCGGACGCCCGCGACTGCCGCCGGGGCGGTGGGAACAACCGTTCCCCCGTGGAACAGGACCCCGTCGAGGTCGAGCATGACGAGGTCGTGCACCTCCACCAGCGGTTGGTCGACACCCTGCAGCACGTCGTGCACCCTCCCTCGACTCACAGCCGCCTACGATGCCACCGTGCAGGTGCCGCAGCCCAACCCCGACAGCCCCGAGCAGCTGGTGACCCCGCCGCGCCTGGGGCGTCCGGTGGTGCTGCGACCGTTCAGCGCACTGATGCTGGCACCGCACCGGATCAGCGACCCCTCCGCCGGGCGGGCCTTCGCCCGCCCCTACAAGGACGTCGTCGAGCGGCTGCGGCAGTGGCAGGAGACGGGGCAGGTGCTGGCCGAGCCGGACCCCGCCGTCTTCCTGCACGAGTACACCGCTGGTGGTCTCACGGTCCGAGGACTGGTGGGTCTGCTGGACCTGGGCACCCGCTCGGAGGAGCCGTACCGCACCGGGGTCTTCCCCCACGAGGCGGTGCACCCGGGGCAGGTGGGCGACCTGGCCGCCCGGATGGACGAGACCCGGCTGAACCCTGCACCGATCCTCCTGGTGCACCGGGGGCCGGAGAACCTGCGCCACCTCATCAACGTGATCGGCCGGCGTACGCCGGACCGTTCCTACCCGGACCGGGTCGGCACGACGCACCGGCTGTGGGCGATCCGGGACAGTGCGGAGCTGGCGGTCATCGACGAGGCACTCGCGGCCTCGCAGCTGCTCATCGCCGACGGGCACCACCGCTACGCCGCCTACCTGCGCCAGCAGGAGACGCACCCGGACACCGGGTGGGGGTCCGGGCTGGCGATGGTGGTCGACCAGGAGGACACTCCCCTGTTCCTGGGGGCTATCCACCGGGTGCTCCGCGGCACCACGTTGCGCCAGCTCGAGCTGGCAGCGGCCGGGCTCGCGGTGGGTACCCGGCGTCAGGAGCGGATCGCTGCTCTCTCCGACCTGGATCCCGACACCCTGGTCGCCACCGACGGGTCGGGGTGGTTGACGCTGAGGTTGCCCCGGCTGCGCGACCAGGCGGCGGTGCAGTGGGTGCACGAGACCCTGACCCCGCTGCTGACCCGTGACCCGCTGCACCCGTTGAGCGGGGTGGACTACCACCACAGCACCGACGCGGCGCTGGCGAGTGCGCACCAGGGGGTGGCGCTGCTGCTCCCGGCACCGGACATCACCCTGCTCGAGCGGGTGGCCGCACGCGGCCGGGTGCTGCCGGAGAAGGCGACGTCGTTCCAGCCGAAGCCGCCCGTGGGTGTGCTCATGCGCACCGTGGACTGACGCCTCGACCACGACCTGAATCAACGCTGGCGCTGCACACACCCCTGGAATGCAGTGATGGGCCACCCCCAATAGGGGGTGACCCATCACCAAAAAATTGTCCGGCGGCGTCCTACTCTCCCACAACCTCCCGGTTGCAGTACCATCGGCGCTGAGAG
>JAEWXC010000077.1 GCA_023396115.1 Actinomycetes bacterium
GGGGGCCCGGGGCCCCCCGCCGAGACCGCCGCCCCCCCGCCGGGGGGGGGGCCCGGGGGGGGAGGGCGGCGTCGTCAGAGGGGTCTCAGCGCAGGCCGAGCTTGCTCGAGCAGTGCGGCCACTGGCCCCACCCCGAGCGCGCCTGCAGGATCTTGCCGCGCTTGATCTGCTCCTCGCGCGAGTGCTGGTGCGGCAGGCCGCTGCCACCGACCGCGCGCCAGGTGGAGGCGGAGAACTGCAGGCCGCCGTAGTACCCGTTGCCCGTGTTGGTGGCCCAGTTGCCGCCGGACTCGCACTTGGCCAGGGCGTCCCACACGGTGTTGCCGGCGGCCAGGTTCGTACCCGTGCCGACCTTCACCACGGCGTTGCGCGCCTTGCGGGTGACGTCGGCGGTCACGACCTTGCGCGCCACGACCTTGCCGTTGCGGTAGGTCACCTCGTAGGTGACGTCACGCAGGCCGGTGCGGCCCTCGGTGGTGGTGGTCCGCTCGCCCGACATCATGGTCTCGTCGGGGGTCTCGGTGGTGCGGAAGGGGATCTCCTCCCCCTCAACCTGCCGGGTGACGACCTTGACCCGGGTCACCACGACCTTCTCGCCCTCGGCGAGCGGGGTGTCGGCGGAGGGACGGAGCTCGTCGTCCTCGTCGACCTCGACGCCGAGCTCGCGGAGCACGTCGCCGACGGTGAGGACGGTCATCTCCAGGTTCTTGGCCTTCTTGGCCCCGACCTTGACCGACACCTTCTTGGGGGTGACGACCTCCAGGTCGATGCCGTCGCGGTCGATGCTGCTACTGCGGCTCACCGACAGGTCGGCTCCGGAGTAGCGGCGCCCGATCTCGTCCAGGGCGGTGTCGACGTCGGTGGCGGTCACCCAGTGGGTGCTGGAGTCGCCGTCGACGGTCAGGGCGACGGGGCGGGCGAACCGGACGGCGATCTCGGTGCCGTCACGCACCTCGCTGTCCAGGGCCGGCAGGACCAGGTCGCGGTCGGTGACCTCGATGCCCTGCGCATCGAGGACGTCCCCGACGGTGCTGCCCATGGCGGTGACCTGTTCGGTCTTCCCGTCGAGGCTGAGGCTCACCTGCGAGGTGAGGCTCTGGTAGCCGATGGTGGTGCCCACGACGGCGACGGCGGCCACCGAGGCCACGGTCGCGAGCAGGCGCTTGTTGGTGCTGAGCTGTGCGAGGCGCACGTCACTCCCAGGTCGAGCTTCCCGGGCCTCGGGGAGCCGGCACGCCGCCGGGCACGCGCGCAGCACCGATCAGGCGGAGCACGGGGGAAGAGCACTCGGGGGACGGGGCCCGGACTGGTGGTCCGGCTCCCGGTCGTACCGGCCGTGAATCGTTCCCGATCCCGGCCTTCAGCCCTCTAGGGAACAGGGCGAACGGCGCATCCGCAACTCCTCGTACCGGTTTCGCGACCGGGGTCACACTCGCTCACCCGCGTCCTGAATGCGCTGCTCAGACCCCCGCACGACCCCCGCGCAGCCCCGGTGACGGGGCCGGAGAGGGGTCCGGGGAGAGCTCCGCGACGCCCCCCCGGGCAGCGGGGGTCAGCCCGGGGTCAGCCCCAGCCTCCGCGCGGTCTGGTCGACCGTGTCGTCCCACAGGTCGTCGGCCGGGTCGAACGCCCCGACCAGATGGCCCCCGGTGCCGTGCTACTGCTCGAGCAGCTCGACGCGATCCGCGACGGCACCCTCGCCCTCAGCACCTTCGGGGCCGGGCTCCTGCTGGTGATCGGTCGGGGTCAGCCTGCTCGTGGCTGCCGTGCGGCGCGACGTGCTAGGGCTGCTGAGCGGCGCGGCCGTGGCCACGATGCCGCTGCAGTACTTCGTGCCGGCCGGCATCCGGATCGGGCACGGTCTGCTGGTCCTGCTCGTCAGCCTGGCCTGCGTCCTCGCCACCCGTCGGCGCGGTTGAGCGGGACCCGGCTACCAGGCGCCGCCGAACGCCGCGAAGGTGTTCGCCTCGATGCTGCGACACAGCGCGTCGAGGTCGTCACCGCGCACCTGGGCCATCGCCCGGACGGTGTGGGGCACCAGGTAGGAGGCGTTCGGTCGTCCGCGGTACGGGGTGGGTGTCAGGTACGGGGCGTCGGTCTCGACCAGCACCCGGTCCCGCGGGGCCAGTGCCAGCGCCGCGCGCAGGTCGTCGTTCTTCTTGAAGGTGACCGGTCCGGCGAACGACAGGTGCGCCCCCCGGTCCAAGCACTGCCGCGCGAAGTCCGCGTCACCGGAGAAGCAGTGCATCACCCAGCGGTCGGGCGCGCCCTCGGAGTCGAGCACCTCCAGCACCCGCTCGTGCGCGTCGCGGTCGTGGATCACCAGCGTCTTGTCCAGGCGCTTGGCGGCGTCGATGTGCCAGCGGAACGACTCCTCCTGGGCGGCCGCACCGTCGGGGCCGGTGCGGAAGGTGTCCAACCCGGTCTCGCCGATCGCGCGGATCTTGTCGTGGCTGCGGGCCAACTGCTCGATCTCGGCCAGCGCCTGCTCCAACTGCCCGGCCCCGGCCAGTCGCGGCGCCTCGTTGGGGTGCAGCGCGACCCCGGCGACCAGGGCTCGGTGCGTCGCGGCCGCCTCGACCGCCCAGCGGGCGCCGGGCAGGTCGCAGCCGATCTGCACGATCCGCGGGACGTTCACCTCGGCGGCCCGGGCGATCGCCTCGGACGTCTCCAGCCAGTCCCCGTCGGCGATGTCGAGGTGGCAGTGGTTGTCCACCACCGGGTGCGGCAACGGCTCGGGGGCCGGCGGGCGCTGCCGGTCCCGGCGGGCCCCGGACTTCTCCTCGGTGGCCGCGCGGCTGCGGGTCGGCTCGCTCATGGCGCCGACGGTACGTGGACGGCGCGGTAGACCTCCCGCTTGGGCAGTCCCGCGGCCTTGGCGACCTCCACGATCGCCTCCTTGCGGGAGGTGCCGGCCGCCTCCAGGTCGGCCACCGCGGCGCGCAGGCTGTCGTCGTCGCCGGCCACCGCGGCGACCGGCTCGGCACCGGCGACCACCAGCGTCACCTCGCCGCGCACCCCGTCGGCGGCCCAGGCGACGAGGTCCGCCAGGGGTCCCCGGACCACCTCCTCGTGGGTCTTGGTGAGCTCACGGCACACCGCCGCCCGCCGCTGGGGGCCGAACGCCTCGGCCATCGCGGTCAACGCGGCCTCGGTGCGGTGCGGCGCCTCGAAGAAGACCATCGTGCGTTCCTCGGCCGCCAGCGAGGACAGTCGACGTGAGCGTTCGCCGGCCTTGCGGGGCAGGAAACCCTCGAAGCAGAACCGGTCCACCTCC
This sequence comes from Actinomycetes bacterium, assembly GCA_023396115.1. Taxonomy (GTDB): domain Bacteria; phylum Actinomycetota; class Actinomycetes; order Propionibacteriales; family Nocardioidaceae; genus Nocardioides. Next base: position 3,278 of record JAEWXC010000077.1, read on the forward strand.
AACCCGGAGACGGCCAGGGCGGTCAGCACGGCACTGGGTCCGGGGACGGCGGTGACGTGCACGTCGTGCTCGACGGCGGCGGCGACCAGCCGGTAGCCCGGGTCGGAGACGCTGGGCATCCCGGCGTCGGTCACCAGCACCACCCGGTCGCCGGCCAGCAGCGCCTCCAGCAGGACCGGTGTGCGGGCCGACTCGTTGCCCTCGAAGTAGGAGACCACCCGACCGGCCAGGGTGATGCCGAGCTCGGAGACCAGCCGCTTGAGGCGGCGGGTGTCCTCGGCCGCGACGACCTGCGCGGCCGCCAGCTCCTCGGCGAGGCGCGGCGGGGCGTCGGCGGTGCGGCCGATCGGCGTCGCGGCGAGGACGAGCACTCCGGTGTCGGGCATGCCCCTATCCTGCCCGGTGTGAGCAGCGTGGTGGCGACGACCTCCGACCCGGCCGTGGCCGGGCTGTCGCGCACCCCTTCGGGCGGCCCGCTGCCGCCGCCCTCGCAGCGCGACCCGCGACCGCGCGGTGTCGACCCGGTGGTGGGGTGGCTGGGGGCGGCGCTGCTGACCCTGGTCTCGTTCGGGCTGCGCCTGTTCCACCTCGACGAGCCGCAGCGGCTGGCGTTCGACGAGACCTACTACGCCAAGCACGCCTGGTCGATGCTGCACTTCGGCTACGTGAAGTCGTTCACCGACGAGGCCGACAAGGCCGTGATGGCCGGCGACACGATGGAGATCTTCGGCGACGGGCCCACGATGGTGGTGCACCCCGACGTCGGCAAGTGGCTGATCGCGGCCGGCGAGTGGGCGTTCGGGATGGACCCGTTCGGCTGGCGGATCGCCTCGGCGGTCGTCGGGGCGCTGCTGGTGCTGCTGATGTGCCGCTTCACCCAGCGGGTCACCGGGTCGGTGTTCTGGGGCCTGGTCGGCGGGGCGCTGCTGGGGCTGGACGCGATGCTGTTCGTGCTGTCCCGGCTGGCCCTGCTCGACATCTTCCTGGCGTTCTTCCTGCTCGGTGGCGTGCACTGCGTGGTGGCCGACCGGCAGTGGTTCCGCCGACGACTCTCCGACGCCCCGCTGCCGGGCCGCGCGTGGGGCCCGCGGGTGCTGGCACGGCCGTGGCTGCTGGCCGCGGGGATCTGGTTCGGGCTGGCCGTCGGGACCAAGTGGACTGCGCTGTACCCGCTGGCTGCCTTCGGGCTGCTGGTGTGGCTGTGGAGCGCCCGGGCGCGCTCCTCGCGCGGGGTGCGCGACGCGGTGTGGAAGTCGGCGCTGGTGGACGGTCTGGGCGCCTTCGTGCAGCTGGTCGCGGTGGCCGGCGTCGTCTACGTGGCCACCTGGGGCGGCTGGCTGGCCAACGCCGACGTCTACGAGGAGCACCTGGGCGCCAACCAGTACCGCACCTCCGACGGCGGCAAGCCCTGGCCGACCCAGTCCGAGCCGGACGCCGAGGGCCTGGGCGAGGTCACCCAGTCGCTGCGCTCGCTGTGGTACTACCACCAGGACGTCTACCAGTTCCACACCGAGGGGTTGAACGACTCCACCCACACCTACGGGTCGAAACCGCTCGGCTGGATGCTGGTGAACCGTCCGGTCGGGGTGGACGCCCAGAACGGGATCGAGCCCGGCGAGCAGGGCTGTGACGCCCCCCGCGGGTCGACCTGTCTGCGTCAGGTGCTGCTGATCGGCAACCCGGTGCTGTGGTGGGGTTCGTGCGTGGCGCTGCTGGCCGCCCTGGTGCTCTGGGTGGGGCGGCGCGACTGGCGGTTCGGGGTCGCCGTGGTCGGCACCGCGAGCACCTGGTTGCCGTGGTTGCAGTACGACGACCGGCCGATCTTCCTCTTCTACATGGCCCCCGTGGTGCCGTTCATGGTGCTGGCCTGCGTGCTGGTGATGGGCACCCTGGTCGGCCCCTCACGCTCACCCAGCACCCGGCGCACCGTGGGGATCGTGGTGTCCGGGGCGTTCTTCGTGCTGGTGCTGCTCACGTTCGCCTGGTTCTGGCCGATCCTGACCGACCAGCTGATCAGTCGGGACGACTGGGGAGAGCGCATCTGGTTCCGCCGCTGGATCTGACCTGCCCCGAACGCCCAGGAGGCCGACCCGTCGGGTCGGCCTCCTGGGTGTCGGGGTGGTTCAGAACTTCTTGACCACGCGGGCGACCTTGCCGCCCTGCACGGTGCGCACCGTCACCCGGATCGGGACGACACCAGCGCCCTTCCGGGTGCCCATCGCGGTGACCATCCGCTTGAACCGCTTCCGGAGCGTGGTGGAGGTGACGGAGAGCCGCTCGCCCTGCTGGTACCACTCGCCGTGGGTCTTGAACTCGACCGCCACGGTCATGCCCGCTGCCGCCTTCTTCACCAGCAGGGTCGAGGTGGTCTGGCGTTGGTAGACCTTGGTGCCGTCCATGGTGGAGACGGCGTACTTGTGCCGGGTCTTCTTCCACGTGACCGTCGGGACCTGGTCGCGCTGGTCGGCCGGGGCCGCGGCCGAGGTCCTCGTGGCGCTCGGAGTGTTCGCGGTGGCCGTCGCCGTCGTCAGCGGGAGCAGGAGCAGCGGAAGGGCAGCGGTGGCCGAGAACACGGCAGGTGACGACGCATGGGCAGTCCTGCCTGAGGGGACGAGTCGGTAGGGAGCGACCGTAAGCACCAGCCCCTGCGAGTGTCGGCGGAACTGGAACTCCTTTGCCCCGCCGGGCCCCAGCCGGCCGCTGCTCCGGGTGCCTGCCCCGGATTCGGCGGCGCCTCACCGCGGGTGCTATCTTTTCCGACGCGTCCTCGGACGTGGAGGGGCTGTGGCGCAGTTGGTAGCGCGTCTCGTTCGCAATGAGAAGGTCAGGGGTTCGAATCCCCTCAGCTCCACCAGATTGGATGTATTAGAACACCTGACATCGGTTGATGTGGGTGCGAGGGCGGCGAACGGCTCGTTGAGCTGGATCGCCGCTTTTTCGTCTTCGGTGATGAGGATGCGCTGGTAGAAGGCCTGATTGGCGAGCCGTTTGCCCAAGTCGTCGGTGCGCTCATACATGGTGGCGCAGTCGGCGAGGAGTCGTAGGGCGGTGGCGAGGTGTTGGCGGGGTCCTTCGTGGTCGTGCCGCTCGGCTTCCAGCCGTTTGGTGACGTCAGCCAGTGCGATGCGGATTCGGTCTTGGTGGCGTTTCAGGGTGGGGAGGTCGATGGCGTCGGCGAAGTGGGCTTCGAGGAGCTTGTCTGCTTCGGCTTCCAGCCGCTGCTTGGTGGTGGCGAGGTCGTCGATGGCCTGGGACCGCTCAGCCAGACGCTCATCGAACGCCGCTTCGACCCGCTGTGCGAGCTGCGCGTAGGTGTGCTCGGTGATGGCGATCTGTTGGTAGCAGTCGGCGACGAGTTGCTCAGCAACGCCAACGGGCACGGCCTTCCTGGTACAGGAGGTGCGTTTCGTGGCTCGTCCGGTGCAGATGTAGTAGGCGTAGCGGATGCCTTGTTTGTTGCGGGCGTAGTCGAGCTGCAACCGCGACATGCAGGTGCCGCAGTACAGGGTGCCCTTGAGGTAGTGATCGTGCTTGCGGCGGCGTTCCCCAGCGGTGGCGCGGGTGTCCAGGAGGATCTGGACCCGCTGCCAGGTCTGCGGGTCGACGATGGGTTCGTGGGCGCCGGGGTGGAGGGCGCCTTGGTAGCGGACCTGCCCGATGTAGTACGGGTTGCGCAAGAGTTTGAAGAACGTGGAACGCCCCACCGGCCCGGACGGGCGTTTCGGGGTGGGGGCCGTGGTGAGGCCGCGGGCGGTGGCTTCGGCGAGGAGGTCGGGGACGGTGTGCTCGCCTTTGGCGTAGGTGTCGAAGACCCAGCGGATGAGGGGCGCACGGTCGGGGTCGATCTCAACGGTGCGGTACTCCCTGCCCTGGTCATCGGTGCGCCGGATGTTGAGGTAGCCGATGGGTGCCCGGGATGGGGTGCCGCCTGCGGCGACTTTCTGGGTCATGCCTTTGGTGACTTCGGCGGCGAGGTTGCGGGAGTAGAACTCCGCGATGGAGGACATGATGCCGTGGAGCAGCATCCCGGAGGGGGTGTCGTCGATGTTCTCGGTGGCGGAGACGAGTTGGACGCCGGCGTCGATGAGGTGGCGGTGGATGTCGACGTCATCGAGCCGGTTCCGTGCCAGCCGGTCGACCTTGTGCACGATGCAGTAGGTGACCTGATGGGTCGCGATGTAATCCAGTAGCTGCTGCAACCCCGGCCGTTTCGCCGACCTGGCTGACTCGCCGGCGTCGACGAACTCCGCGACCACCTGGGCGCCGAGGGTTTCGGCTTTGCGGCGGTTCGCCTCACGCTGGG
>JAEWXC010000027.1 GCA_023396115.1 Actinomycetes bacterium
TGGCATTGGGCCCTCGGCGCTGACGGAGGCCATGGGCATGCTCAACCACCATTTCGCAGCAGCCGCCTGATCGGCGCAGAGCGACAGCCTACCTCTGACTGCCGCCAATCTTTGCAACAGAGCCCGCAGACACGCCGTTGACCAGCACGTATACCCTTGGCGTCTCATCGGATGCATCATTGACTCATTGGATGCAACCGCGGAACGAGGTGTCGGATGCACGTCGACGGTGTGGGTCGGGTCTCGGTGGTGCCCTCGCTGCCGGTCCTTCGGCCCGAGGAGCAGGTGCTCCAGCTCATGCTGGACGGCTGGCGCAACCAGCAGCTCTCCAGGAACCTGCAGTTCGCGACGATCGAGCAGCGGCTGCGCTGTGTGCGCCGGTTCGTTGAGCACATGAACGAGGATCCGTGGAACTGGACGCCGGCGATGGTCGAGGAGTTCTCGGCCGACCTGCGCACCGTCCGACACGTCTCTCGCTCCACGCTGCGCAGCTACCACTCTGCGCTTCGGGCGTTCACGAGCTACGTCAGCAACCCCGACTACGGATGGGACCGGGTCTGCGAGCAGTACTTCGGCACCCACCCGGCGCAGGTCTTCTTCGACTGGAACTCCGCACCGCACGTCCAGGAGTACGACGGCGGACCCACGAAGCGTCCCTACACGCGGTCCGAGCTCGATCGACTCTTCGTCTACGCCGACGATGAGGTCGAACGCATGGGGCGGTCGGGACGCAAGGGCTGGCAGGCGGCCTATCGCGATGCGGTCATGATGAAGATCGCCTACGCCTACGGCCTCCGCTTCAACGAGTTGCGACACCTGCAGCTCGTCGACTTCGCCCGCAACCCGCATGCGCGCGAGTTCGGCCGGTTCGGCGTCTGCAAGGTCCGCTACGGCAAGTCAAAGCGCTCCTCGCCCTACAAACCCCGCAGCGTGCTCACCGTCTGGCGATGGACGCCTCCGATCCTCGAGGACTGGCTCGCCAACGGTCGCGGTGAGCCCGACACACTCGACCTGTTCCCCAGCGAACGCGGCGGCCTGGTCGGAGAACCGGCGCTGCTGCGCCGGCTACGCCGCTACTGCGACGAGCTCGGACTTTCGGACGGGCTCGATCTGCACTCGTTCCGACGCTCCTACGCTACGCATCTGTTGGAGGCTGGCTGGGACCCACGGTTCGTCCAGGTCCAGATGGGGCACGAGTACGCCTCGACGACCGGCATCTACCAGTTCGTCGGCGACGAGTTCCGGCGCAGCACGCTCCGCAGCGCTCTCGACAGGACCGTCAACGAGGCCCTGGCCCGCACCACGAAGGATGGAACACCATGAAACGCAAGGTCGACTACCAGTGGCGCCTGGCCGAGCTGATGGCGGCCAGAGGTCTGCACAACACGACCGATCTCATCCCGCTGCTCGGCGAACGGGACATCACGCTCTCCCGACCGCAGGTCTACCGCCTCGTCAATCAGCGGCCGGAGCGCGTCTCGCTCCAAGTTATCGCCGCACTCTGCGACATCTTCGAGTGCACACCAGCCGATCTGGTCACGACAACCGCCGCGGACGTCCGGCGCCGGAAGACCGCGACCGAGCCCGGCTCCAACGTCGTCAGCCTCGACCGATCAGTTCGACCCCGGCGCGCGAACATTCTCGACGAGTAGGGATGGCTGCCGTGGCGAGTCGAGGACCAGCAGGCCTGTCCCCCCGCTCCACCATCCAGGGTCGTCCACGCATCACCTCGACGACCGGGAACCCGTGCGCACGCTGCGGCCGCAAGATCCCGCGGGTCGCCGTCACATGGCCGGAGGGCCGGCTCTGCAACATCTGCTACTACAACGCCGTCCACACCCGAGGCGTCTGCCCGGAGTGCCTCCAAGACCGCCTGCTACCAGGACCCGCAAGCGCCGGCGGCGGTCCGATCTGCGCGACCTGCGCGGAGATCCCCCACGACTTCCATTGCGACAGCTGCGACACCGAAGCCGGGCATCACCGAGGGCGGCTCTGCGCCCGATGTGCGCTTCGCGCCGACCTCCACCAGGTCCTCGGCGGCGAGCCGGAACACCCCGCTCTGCGCGGTCTGGTCGACGCGCTATGCGCATCCGAGCGACCCGAGTCGATCCTCGTCTGGAAGCGATCCCCCAAGGTCCAGACGCTCCTGCGTGGCCTTGGCGACGGCACGATCCCGATCTCCCACGAAGGCCTCGACGCCGTTCCCGGCAAGCCGACCGAACACATCCGAGCACTCCTGCAACATCACGGCCTACTCCCCTACCGCGATGCCTACCTGCACCGATTCGAGGAGTGGATCGCCGTCAAGTTAGAAGGGCTCCCCGCCGAGGTCCGTCAGCCCGTCCAGCACTTCGCGACCTGGCACCACCTACGCAACATCCGCGCCAAATCCGAAGCAGGCGCCAACACGCGCGGCCCGGTGCACTCAGCGAAGCAAGAGATCACCGAGACAGTCAAGTTCCTGACCTGGCTGCACCAGACACACCACCGCACCGCCGCGACCTGCACCCAGCAAGACGCCGACGAGTGGCTGGCAGGCGGACCGACCACTCGCACCATGATCAGGAACTTCTTCCAGCTCGCCAAGAAGTCCCGCTTGAACACCGGTGTCACGGTCGCGCATCGCACTCCCCGATCGAGCCCGTCCCTGAGCCAGGAGCAGAGACTTGCCTGGATCCGCGAATTGCTCACCGGGACCAGCGAGTCACTCCCCTACCGCGTCGCCGGCATGCTCCTGCTCCTCTACGCGCAACCACTGGTCAAAGTCGTCACTCTGACGACCGAGGCCATCGCCGAGAGCCCTCACGGCATGAGAATCCAGCTCGGCCGCCATCCAGTGGACGTGCCTGAGCCGTTCGCCAACATGATCCGCCAGCACCGCGATGCTCGGCCCAACCTCCGGACAGCGGCAGGGACGGACAGCCCCTGGATGTTCCCAAGCATCCTCGCCGGACGACACCTCCACCCCAACACCGTGATGGACAGACTGCGAGCCCTCGGCGTGAACCTCCTCGGCGCCCGCAACAGCGCCCTCGGCGAGCTCGTCCTCCAATGCCCACCGTCGCTAGTCGCCGACGCACTCGGCTACAGCCACCACGTCGCCTTCCTCCACGCCGAAAAGTCCGCAGAACCGTGGGCCCGATATGCGGCCCGCCACGCGGGCGACCAGCGATAGCCGGCGACCACCACGATCTGCCCAGCCATGCTCGCGTTCAGTTACACCAGGATGGTCTGGCCGTCGGCCTGCTGGATGTCCAGCAACAGATGCCCGCGCCCGCGGCTCGTCCTCACCACGGAACCGAACCCAGGGCACGACATGCGCCCGGGCATGCCGCCGCGGTCAGCGCGCTCCGGTGGCACGAAGTGGTGGCCACCGGAGCGCACTGGGTCAGTGTCTGCTGTCCTCGATAGGTGTCAGCATGACAAGTACGGCTGCGGCGGCGCAGGAAGATGCGGGTGCGGACGCTGGCGTTCCACAGACGCTGCATGAGATTCATGATGGCCTCACTTTTCACACGGGAGCACTTCGATGTGGCTGGTCCTGTGTGGTGAGTGCCCCGAGGCTTCTTGGGGCGGTCTGCTCCGCCCGACGTCAGGCTTCGCGCGTGGTCTGTCCTGCCATTTCGCAGTCTACGCTGCTCGGTTGGAGTGCGGAAGAGCGGTGGAGTTCCGCTTGCGGATTGGAGTGGAGAAGCGTCAGAAGGAGGAGCCCAGCGCAGCCTTTTGCTCATGGGAGGTTTCGTGCCAGGTGTCGGCGATGAACTGCGCGACTGCAACAGTCGAGTTGAACACGAGGCGTGCATGTCGTGGAGTCGCGGGGCTCTCGTTGACGGAGCCATGCCCGTCGCCGATTGAGTTGCGTGCCTCCGCGACGGACTGCACGAGAGTGGAGAGGGCGCGCATCGCTTTGCGGAGGGCGTCGCTGCCGCGCTTGCTGCCGTCTACCGCGTCGGCATTGATCGCGAGTGCCGATGCGGTGCTTGCGAAAAGAGCCGGGAGCTCGTCTCGTTCGGAGAACTCGATATCCAGATCCGTGAGCACGATCTTGCACTGGCTCTCGAGGAGGTTCTTGCAGGAGGAGATCGCCGCAGCGGGATCTGAGCTGAGGTCGCGGTTGATTAGATCGAGGTGACGGCGCAGCACAGAGTTCTCGGTGAGGTCGGGCGTCTTGGCGAGCGTTAGCTCGGTTGGGGCGTAATACGCGGAAATCTGACGCCAGCCATAGATGATGCGATCTCCGAAACGGTCTGTCTCGATGAGCTCATACCCATCTCGGCGGAGGGTGTCATTGTAGGCAGCGACCATCGCGGCAGCGGCGTCTGGATCGTCGCGGACAATGGGATGGACTGTCTCGGCTAAGAAGTTGAGGAACGTCTCGTCGCTGCCGTTACGAAGCTGGAAACGGTCGTCGTTGAAGACCCAGTCATCCTCCCAGTCCCAGTTGTTCACCATGTGCTGGTAGATGTCGCCGCTGGCAGTGCGGTACCTGTGGTCTCTGCTCGGCAGCTCCTCCAAGTCGTAGAGCCGGGCGAGGAACTGCGGATGCTGCAGCCGCCCCGACCAGTCGTACTCGGAAAGCGAGAGCCAATCGAACACGTTTGAGCGCGTCTGGCGAGAGATCCGCGCGCGGTTCGTTGGCGTCATGCACTAAGAATATCGGCCGCATACATCAGGAAATCGACCGCCTCTGACTCCGTCTGGACCGCACTTCCTCCGGGGAGTGCTCGGTCTGCTGAAGGCTCACGAGCACGCCCTGGGCGCGTTCGTAGTCGACGCGCTGAGCATCGTCGCCGGGCACCGCTCCGAGTGGGCTGCTCGAGGTGACGCCCCACCGGTCGCGGTACGCAATGACCGCCCGTGCCGCAGCCTCACCCTCTGCGGGAGCGGTCTCGTCGAGTCCCGTCAACCAGGGCTCTGGCTGCTTGAGGAGCTTCTCGACCAGGGCATCGATGCGCTGCTCCATGAGCTGCTCCCGCTCGTCGAGGGCTTGCCTCATCGCGGGATCGGTGATCCCGGTCGCGCGCGGGACCAGGCCGGCGATCATCCTGGCGGTCCGCTGCGGAGCAGGCTGGTAGGCCGCCGTGATGCGCTGGAGCCTGTAACGCAGCAGCGACCCGAGATCCTGCACCTCGTCCAGTCCTCCAACCTGGATGATGCGCGGGAGAAGACTGTCGATGTCGTGCCCGTCGGCTTCGAGCCTGCGCAGCTCGGTGGTGAGGATCCCGAAGGCGTCTGTCTCGACGAGCTCGTCGATCGTCTCCGCCGTGAGGCCTCCGGCGTGCAGGAGGGCGATCCAGCGTTCCTGTCCGGCGACTTGTGCGATGGTGTCGTACTCGGCCGCGAGTTGCTCGAGTGAGCCCCAGAAGTCCTGCTCCACGGTGATCGTGTCGTGTGCGGAGAGCTCTGCGCCAGGGTGCTGCAGGATCCCGTAGAGGATGCTCCGGGCGGTGTTCTGCAGGTCCTCACGGTGCTGATGCTCCTCGAGGTGATGCTCGTCGGTGGCGACGTAGACGCGGTTGGATTCGCGGCCGCGGGTCATCGCGACGTAGAGGGATTCTCGGGTCACTTCCGGTGAGTGGACGACCGCGTGTGCGGTGTCGACGGTGGCCCCTTGGGCACGGTGCGCGGTGACGGCGTAGCCGAGGTGCCCCAAACACACTCACCTCTGGTCGTGCGCGTGTACGCGGCTCTAGCCTAGCGATCAGTGCGGGGTCGCTCACGCGACCGACTCGTGATCACGGGAGGCGAGATCACGAGTCGCCACGGTAAGGCCGTGTTTGGCGGGCTTTGGGAGGTCGCAACTCAGGTATCGCGTTCCAGATTTCGGCCCACTGGTCTGGTCTCAGGTCTCTCGGCAGGGCGCGCAAGTCAATGCCACTCTGTCTTAGGAGTTGCCGGGCTCGGTCGGGATCGATGTGGCTCGCGTTCGCGATGATGCGGTCGAGGGTTCCGCCTCGGCCGGTGAACACCGCGCGTACGAACTTTTCGAAATAGCTGCGCTGCGAACCGGAAATCAGAGGATGGTTGCGTCTGCTGATCTGTATGATTCCGCCATCGACGCTGGGGCGTGGGCGGAAACCCCAGGAGGGAACCCGGCCGTGGAGGTCGAAGGTGAACCAAGGCGCGGTCTGCGCGGTCAGCATGGTGGAGCCACCGATCCCGCAGCGTTTGCGGGCGACCTCCCATTGCGTTAGGAGCACGGCCTCGGTCCAGGTGCCGACGCGGAGAAGTCGGCGCAGGATTGGTGTGGTGAGGTGGAACGGGATGTTCCCCACGATCACGGGGTGGTCGAGGGGAACAGCGAGCGCGTCGGCGTGATCGATCGTCACACCGGGCAGCGCGCTGCGGAGGCTTGCGATCCGATGCTCGTCGATGTCGATCGCGGTCACAGGCCTGCCGAGCTGCGCGAGACGTCTCGTGAGTGCACCATCGCCAGCGCCGAGTTCAAGGATCGGCCCCTTAGTCGCAGTGACGAGGGCTGTGATCTTGCTGATGGTGGGTGTGTGGGTGAGGAAGTTCTGGCCGAGTTCGTGTCGGCCGCCGTGGGATGAACGAGGCATGTTCGCGCTCCAAGAAAGAAAGGATGGAGCGCCTCGGAAACAGGGGAGAGCACAGAGAAAGAAAGTGGGTGCGCAAGATCGCCGTTCCGAGACGCAAATGGTCTCTCGGATGGACGACGCGCGAAGCGTTCAGCGAAGCGCGCCGTTAGGCGCGGCGGTCGCGGACAGCAAGCGTGCGCGTCACAGCGAACACGCAAATCAAGTTACCCATACCAAGCATCTTACCAGACGGCAGGACAGGTCATGTGGAGCGCGGGAATTGCGCATGACTGGTCACAGGCCGCGTGCTGGCCCGTCACGGCCTGGGTCGCTGCTGAGGGTGGTGCGCTGGAACTGGTTGAGTTGCCGCGCCCGCTGCGCTGCCACCCGCCGCACCTGTTCGTGTTCGAAGCGGTTGGCCTCGATGCGCCGCGCAGCGTCGTTGGCAGGAAGGCTGCGGAGTTCGTCGGCTTCGGCGCGCGCCAAGGTAGCTCGCGCGAAGGCGTCGCGAGCGGCACGCTGTGGGTGGACGGTGCGCATTGCGACCCGATCGCCGCGTGCTTGCTCGGCTCCAAGTTCACGGGCCAGCAATGCGAACCGTTCTTGCTTGTGTCGGCGCGATGTCATCCCTCGGCCGGTGCGCGCTGTTTCGACGGCGCGAGCGGCGTCGATCACGCGGGGGTCGTCTTCCGCTTTCCATGCGGCCATCTGGGCCGCCCACGCCGGGAGTGCCTTAGTGGTGCGGGGCGGTTCACCGCCCCAGTCGTCGCGCACCCTCGCCCGCTGAGCCCGAGTCTGCTCCTTCGTGGCATCGTGCTCGGTATGGGCTTTGCGCCTGCCGAACCTGCCGGTAGTCGAGAGTCGGGCACTGGCAGTGGCTTCGTTCTCGACGGCGGCAACGTATGCCGCGCCGTCCACCTTTGCTTGCTGAACGAGCGGCCCGGTAACCTGGGCACGGACTTGCTCGGCGGCGTCCTCAGCCGCGTGGATCGCGGCGGTGTCCTGCATATCTTCAGTGCGGTGCGCGTCTCGTTGAGCATCGAGGCGAGCGGCTATCCGCTCCCACCGCTCTGCCTGCCGCTGGGCGCGCTCGGCTTCGTGGTCGAGGCGGGCGAGCTCTTCGGTGATGAGCTTGAGCGGGCCATCAGCAATAAGACCGCGCACGGCTTCCGCTGCTTGCTGGGTGACGTGCTCGAGGCCCCGGTCTGCGGGGTGGCGCTCCATCGCCTTAATGAACCGCGGCTTGGCTTCGCTCATGTTCTCGGCGATGATGTGGAGCTGGTTGGTTTCGCGGCCTCGGGTCATCCCGACGTAGACGCCTGCCGCGCTCGTCGCGTCCGACAAGACCGTGTGGGAGGTGGTGACGGTTGCACCTTGGACGCCGTAGGCGGTTGCAGCGTAGGACAGATGCGCATGCTCCGCCACATACTCGCCGGGCAGGGTGACGGTGCGGGGGTTCTTGCGCCCGCTGGCGACCTCGCGTGCATACACGGTGCCCTCATCGGTGACGTGCTGGACGACCCATTGCTGCCGGTTCGCGACCCCGAGAGTCGTGTCATTCCTGCGGGTCTGGATCAAGTCGCCCGCCCCGATGGGCAGGCCGTCACTGCCGGTCGCCGTCACCGCGTCATCAACCTCACCGCCCTCGATGCGCCCGGTGCGGATGCGCTCGTTCAGCTCGGCGGCTTCGTCGTTCGTTGCGACCGTGATCGCGTCGCCATTGCGGGCATTCTTCGCGATGTGTTCGTGGGCGTGCTCGTCATCAGCGTGCAGCGTCACCAGCCCCATCGCGACGAGTCGGTCGAACACGTCGCCGGGGGTCTCGCGGCCACGCATCGCCAGAGTGAGCGCGGCGTAGCCGGGGTCAGTGAAGCGGTGCAGCTCGGTCATGTCGTAGGTGCGGCCCCTGATCTGCGCGGCCATGTCGAGCACCCCGCCTCGACCTACAGCGGGGAGTTGTGCGCGGTCGCCGACAAGCGCGACCGTCGCCCTCGCCCCAGCGGTCACCGCGAGGAGGGCGCGGGCGGTGTCTTGGTCGAGCATCCCGGCCTCATCCACGATCACCCGCTCACCCCGATGCAGCCGCGCGTGCTTGGGTGGGCCGGTGTAGTTCCGTCCGGTGTCTAGATCGAGGTCACCGACGGCAAGGCATGTCCATACGCCGTCACGGTTCCACCGCCACCCGTGCGCGTACACGAGTGCCGCAACCGACGTTGCAGGAACTCCAAGTTCTTCCTCTGCAACCTGCGCCGCCTTCTTCGTCGGCGCAACGACCCGCGAAACTCGGCCGTGTTCGGCAGCGACAGTGATCGCGGTGCGCAACATGGTCGTCTTTCCGCTGCCCGCCGCGCCTTCCACGATTACCAACGGATCGGTCGAGGCAATCGCCGCCGCAGCGACAGCCTGCCCCTCATCCAGCCCGGCGGCTCGCCGCGCTCGGGTCACGTCGGGATGCTCCGGCTCATGGCGCGGCGTCGTTGCGGTGAGCTGGTCGCGCAGCGCGGCCTCGGCGGCGACCACGGTCAGGCTGGTCAGGTGCGCAACATGCTCCGGTGTCGCCGCACCCGGCGGGAGCACGGAGAAGCAATCCGACACCGCAAGATCGGTCGCCATAGTGATGAACTCGCGCAGCTCGACTGGGGTTGCGTGCACGCCGTGTTCGGTAGTGATCCGAGTGACGTGCTCCTGCACGCTGTGCCTCGTCCACGCTGATGATGCAGCGACGCAGCGATCCAGCGCCCGCGATGCAACCTCCTGCACAGCAAGATCATCCAACTGCACCGCGTGCCGCACGGTGCTGCGTTCTGGCGCAGAGGGGTCGTATCCGGCGTCGCGGAGCTCCTGCACCCACCACTGCTCATCCTTCAAATCGGCGGGCTTCTTCCCCGGCCGCTGGTGTGTCCATGCGATGCCCTGCAACCGGGCGGTCATCACTGGGCCGAGCGCTTCGCCGGGGTGCTCGGCTTCCCATTCGACTTCGAGCCGGTCGAGGTTGCGCCTGATCTGCGCCGATCGCTTCGACATCACCCCGTTGAACGACTGCAACTCCGCCGCCTCACCGCTCACCGGGTCGAGCGTCAGACCGTGCTCCGCGAGAGTCTTCGCGAGTTCCGGGTGCGCGGCGATGACCGCTGTGCCGAGGGCGCGGATCGCGCCTTGCTGCTTGAACAACGCGGCAGTGTCCAGTGCCCGCCACTTCCCAGCCGCCCACACCCTCGTGCCGACCTGCATGTGAATATGCCGGTGCGGATCGCCCGCCCGCGAGGTCTTGTGCCGGATACCGACCACCTGCATCTGCTCGACAGGCACGACCTCCCGCGCGTGACGCGGTCCCACCCGAGTGACGGAGTGCTGGCCGAGCCAGCGGCGAATCTCTCCCAGGGCGTCCTGCTGCGCAGCGTCGAGTGCGTCGGAGACCTCGGGGTGGAGAGCGGCGGCGACCGACAGGCTCTTGGGGGCGTTGATCGTTATCTCCGCGAACAACGGCGACCCCTTCGTACCCTCGCCCGGCTTACGCGGAGTGCCCATCGACTCATCTGTGAGCGGATCGCGCCAGTCCACCCACCCCTCATACTCGACAGCGGTCAGGGATCGAGTGGCGGTGACTTCGCCACTGGCGGCGAGCACTGCATACTCAGCGACTGCGTTGTCAGCGCCCAGGTAGTACTCGTCGGCGCGGGAGCGGTCGGCCTCGACATACCGGCGCGCGGCAGCACCGCTGCCACGGAACAGGATCACGCCGCCCTTCATCCGGGCCTCCCTCATGGGTCGTCTCATGAGGGAGGTGCGCACGCCCCACCAACGGTGGCATACGTGCATAGGTGAATAAAGGAACGTCAGCGAAAGTAGACGATTCGAGATCGGCGGCTTCTAATGGTTGTTAGCGAGGGCTTGTCCGATGGTGCGTGTGGCGTCGGGGAACGCGCTGGGATTCGGGCCGGAATAGTTGAGCCGGAGGTAGCGGCCGGTGGGTTCGGCGGGGAACCAGTCGTCGCCTGTGGCGATGATGACGCCCTGGGCTTCACAATCGCGGACGAGCTGGTGCAGGTTTGCGTTGTCGGGCAGTCGCAGCCAGAGGTTCAGGCCGCCGCGGGGCACGGCTTCGAGGTGCGCAGCCGGGGTGTGCTCGCGCAGAGCGTCCACCAGGAGGTCGCGGCGGGCCGTGAGCTGCTGCCGGAGCGAGCGCAGGTGCGTGCGCCAAGCCGGTTGCGTGACGACGTCGAGGGCAGCGGCTTGGAGTGTCGAGCTGACGTACATCGCCTGAGCCTGTGTGTCGGTGAGAATGCGGTCACGAGCGGGGCCGCGGGCGATCAGCCCGGCAACGCGTACGGATGGCGAGACGGATTTGGTGAGCGAGCGCAGGTAGACGACGTGTCCGCTGTCGTCGCGGGCCGCGATTGGTGCGGCATCGGTGGTGATGCCGAAGTCGTGCGCCCAGTCGTCTTCGATGAGGAACGCGCCGTGCTTGCGCACGATCCCGAGCACGATGTCGCCCAGTTCGGCCGACCATTGGCCGCCGGTGGGGTTGGCGAAGTTTGGTTGCGCGTAGAACGCTCGTGCCCCGGTCTGCGCGAATGCGCGGTCGAGGTCGTCGGGGTTTGGGCCGTTTGGCCCGGACGGGATGGGGATGAGTTGCACGCCGACTTGCGCGGCGGCGAGCATCGCGCCCCAGTAGCTCGGAGACTCGATGAGCAATGGACGCCCCGCCCCGGCGAGGGTGCGGAAGAGGGTGCTGAGGCCGCTCTGGCTGCCGGGCAGGATCACCACGTCACTCGCGGCCGGGGCGGTGAGGCCTGCTGGTGTGATCGTGCCAAGTTCGGTGGCGAACCAGGATTGCAGTTCGGGGAGGCCTGCGACGGGCGGGCGGTTCACCGACGCATCGCTTCGCGCAGCGCGGGCGAATGCGGCCCGCACCAGGCGTTCGGGCAGCAGTTCCTTGTCGGGGTAGCCCGAGTGCAGGGCGATCACATCGTTCGGTGTCGTGCGCAGCGCCGACGACAGGCTCGGAATGCGATGCTGCGGAGAGCCGAGCGCGGCGGTCTGCCACCCGTAGTCATTCGGGCGGGCGGTGCGGATCGCGCGCACGAACGTGCCGACGCCGGGCCGAGACTCGATCACCCCCTGCCCGATGAGCACCCGGAGCGCTTTCTGCACGGTGACCGGGCTCGCCTCGAACTGGGCGACGAGCTGCCTGGTCGAGGGGAGCTGCGCGCCCGCGGGCGCGGCGGCGATCCACGCGCGGAGTGCCGACACGATACGGTCGCTGCTACTATTGGACATGACAGACAACGATACCGCTACTCATCAGACTACGGAACCGCTACCGAAGTCCCATGCCGGCCTGTGGTGGGGGCTGCTCGGAGTCACCGCGTTCTCGTTCACAGTGCCGTTCACCCGCGTGGCCGTCGAGAACGGGCATATGTCGGCGCTGTTCGTCGGGTCGGGCCGCGCGGTGATCGCCGCTGTGCTCGCCGCGCTCGCGCTCGGAGTGACTCGGCAGAAGCTCCCTCGCGGCAAGCAGTGGCTCCAAGTCGCTGTCGTCGCGGGCGGAGCGGTGGTCGGGTTTCCGCTGCTCACCTCGTTCGCGCTGACAACCGCGCCCGCGAGCCATGGGGCCGTCGTGATCGCGCTGCTGCCCGCAGCAACAGCCGTGTGTGCGGTGCTACGCACGGGCGAGCGCCCGGCGCGCTCGTTCTGGGTCGCCGCCGGGTTCGGGGCGGTCGCGGCTGTGGTATTCGCCGTGATCCAGGGCGGCGGTTTCGGTGGCCTGCATCTCTCTGACCTGCTGCTGTTCGCCGCGGTGATCGTGTGCGCGATCGGCTACGCCGAGGGCGGGCTGCTCTCCCGCGCGCTGGGGTCTTGGCAGACCATCTCGTGGGCGCTCGTGCTCGCCTCGCCGCTGATGATCCTGCTGACCGGCATCGCCGTAGTGCAGCAGCCGCCCACGGGCACGCTGGTGGAGTGGGGCGCGTTCGCGTACCTTGCCGCGGTGAGCATGTTCCTGGGGTTCTTCGCCTGGTACCGCGGCCTCGCCATCGGCCCCATGGCGCAAGTTAGCCAAGTGCAACTCATCCAACCCGTCATGAGCATCCTCTGGGCCGGGCTCCTGCTGGGCGAGCACATCGGCTGGCAGACCGTCCTGGGCGGCATTGCCGTGATCGGATGCGCTCTCCTGGCCGTCCGCGCCCGAAATCGTGGGAAGTAGGAACACTGTCGGTGGCGACCCTGAGATTCATCGTCGGAATAGCCTGTCGTGCCGGAGTCTCCTCATGGCTTTCGTCTCAGTCTCCATCGCGCCCGCGCCTCGGTTTTCAAAGAAGCCCTCGCGACGTCGTCAATTCGGCGCGCAGGACGAGGCAAGCCCTTTGGAGGTCTCGACGGCGTGAGTGTGTACTGATCCGCGTCCACGTTTGGGTGCCCCTGACGCACCTCCCTTTTGGGAGGCGTCACCGTGGACGAACACACCTCACCCGCTACCGACGATGCTGCGGGAACAACTGGCTCGGCCAGCGGCGGTTTCGAGAGCCCAGAAGGTCTACGCGCCCTACTCATCCGGTTACACGACGCCGGGCCGGGCGCATGGCGGGGCGACCGTGAAGCGGCGGAGCTGATGCGCTTCACAGCGACGAAGTATCGGCCGCTCGCGCGTAAGCATGGCTTGGATGCCTGGGCGGTGGCGTCTGCCGCGTTCGAGGTGATGCTCGCTCCCTCGACCCGGAACGCGGGTAATCCTTGGGCCGTCGTCACTCGGGCAGTGCAGATCACCTGCCACGCGGAGACCCGTGCCGCTGGAATGCTGACCTCAGCCAGCAAAGTACGCCACACCTCTCGGATCGCCGGGTTTCACGATGCTGTGCGGTTCGCCGAGCGGGAGCGGCTGGCCGACTACCATCCCGCGTTCACGCATCATGATGACGGCGACGCGGACGAGAACGAGCACGAGGCGCGGGTGCTCGCTCTGCTGTCTGCCACGGTCGCGCTATTTTTCTCGGCGGGCTGGGATGCCGCGCTGGTCGCCGAGTGTGTCGAGCATGTGGCCTACCGGCTTGCCGATCTCTCCTCGCGGCATCGCGGGGTCGAGATGCTGCGCCGTGACCGCACGATCCCGATGCTGCTCGGCATACCGCTCCGCGCGTGGTCTGCGCTGTTGCGGGTCGTCCTCGGGCATCCCGACCCGAAGCACGCGGGCACGCCGATAGGTGATGGTGTGCTGCTGCGATTGCTGAACGGCGAAACGCTGGACAGTCTGCGCGGCGACGAGGCACTGATGAAGATGATTCGCGCCGCCAATCCCGATCAACGCACCGCGCCTTGATTTGGGGGTGGGGCTGCGCACCTAACAGTATGAGCACCCACGCCGTCACTCCCGTTGCTACTGCTACGTCCACTGCACCGATTCCTTCTGCGCCCTCGTCCGCTGCGACGCTCGGCGCACGGCTTGCCGCTGCCTCGCGGCACGCGCAGGGCTTCACCACCGTCGTAGATGATCCTGCGGTGCTGGCGGGGCTGCGCGGACTCTGCACCGCCCCGCGCCCCATGCGCGCGCCCGTCGCGGAGAAATGTGAAGGCCCCGCCCCCTGAATGGCTCAGGGCTGCGGGGCCGGTCACGGATCGTCGGGGTTATGCGCGCCAGACGAACTCGACGCGGCGTGCGAGCACTGCCGCCCGGTGCGTGTCGCGGCGCACATGGAAGTCCTCGGTGCTCTCGTTGCGGCGCTTTGGGACAGCGGTCATCATGTCAGCGGGGTGAGCGTGCACCAGCACTGCTTGCAAGATCAGGCTCGCGGCCTGGTACTGCCACATCGGGGTACGTCCTTCCCACTCGGCCGCAACCGTGGTCATGTCGATGTTGAGCCCTGCGTGCTGCTCGGGCATCGTCGCCGCATGCTCGCGGCGAGTCGCCTCGATCCGCTCCGCGATCCGTGCGCGTTGCCGCACCCACATGGCCTTGTCGATCAGCCCGTCATAGTAGTCATCATCGAGCCGCGCCAAGCGTTCTCTGTCGGCGTCGAGCGTCGCTGCGAGCCCGACGCGTGCCGCAAGGTCGCTGCCGGAGGTTCGGTGTTTCGTGGGGTTGAGGGTGATCTGCTCGAACGTCGCGAGCACTGCTTCTTCGACGAGCCTTTCGATTTCGGCGGAGCGGATCGAACGGGTGCACCCTCCTGGGGTGGGCTGTAAGCACTGGTACACGCCACCCCGGTGAATCATCGCTGTGCCGCACAGTGAGCAGCGAATCAGCCCCGAGAACGGATACATCCGCACCGCCGCACCGCTACCGGGCTGGTGGAAGTTCCGCGCCTGCTTCCTCGCGTCGAGCACATCGGAGACTTGCTGCCAGGTGTCCTCATCCACCAGTGCGGGCCAGGCCGCTTTGACCTGCATTTTCGAGGTCTTCGCGCGGCTCCCGTCCGGCATCACGGGCCGGTACTCGCGCACTCCCTTGTTGGAGGGGTTGTAGAGCACCATCTTGAGCGTGCGATCCGACCATGCGCATCCGTGGGTGGTGAGGATGCCGCGCGCGTTCCAGTCCTTCCGAATCCGATACAGCGAGTCACCAGCGAGCACCCGCTGGTACATCTCGACCACCAGCGGCCCCGTCACTGGATCGATCACAAGCGCGCCTGCCTCTGCTCGGTATCCGAACGGCACCCTGCCGCCGTGCCAGGCACCCTCGACGGCTTGCTGCTTCGCCGCCCGCGCGACACGGCGGGCGGTGTCAGCGGAGGATTTGTTCGCCATCGCCACCAGCACTCTCGCCATCGCGACATCAGAATCCGTGTCGAGTCGTAGGGAACCGGTCACCGAGCGGACGGTGAACCCGCCGAGCACTTTCGCGTCGATGAGGTCTTCCAAGTCTCTGGGGTCGCGCACCGCCCGATCTAAGTCGTAGGCGATCATCACCTGCGCCTGCCCGTCGGTGAGGTGTTTCAGCATGGCGCGGAACTGCGGACGGACAACCCGCCGTACCCGCTCGCCTGACGGGAGCGTGATCGTGCGCTGCTTGAACGCCGACGTGTCATTCTCACGAAATACTGCTGCGACTTCCCAGCCGTGGGCTTCGGCGTAGGCGCGGCAGTCGGCCTCCTGCCGATCCACACCGCGTTCGGTGCCCTCGGGGTCGTCGCTGATCCTGACGTACACCACCGCCCGCAACGGCTCCGTACTCTGCTTCTGCTGTTCGTGGCCCATGCTTCGGCCCCACCTTCCTACTCGTGTAAGAGGTAGGTGCGTTTACAGAACCTCGGCTAGCCGAGGTCGACGTGCTCGGCGACGTAGCTCACGGGCAGCGTGATCGTGGTGCGCCGCTTCGATCCTGCCCGCCGCACGGTGAGGGATCCGTCGTCGTTCGCATGGGCGACGTGCCAGCGGTCGCCGTTTTTCACCCAGCTTCGCCCGAGCGAGAGGCGCCGATTGTTCTCGCGGGTGATGATGAGATCTCCGCGGGAAACTTCGTTGCCGTCATGGAGTTTGACGCCGTCCACAGCGACGTCGCCCTGGAGGATTCGGTCGGTGCGGGCGCGGGTGTTGAGCGCAGAGACCGTGTCGAGGGTTTCCGCGATCAGCACCGTGCTCTTTCCCGCTGCGAGGTCTGTGCGCCAGGCTTGGTAGGCGGCTTCGAGAATCTCGTCATATCCGCCCGGCGTGACGCGCTGGTGCGCAATGTAGGTATCGATGACGTCGGTGTCGCCGATCCGCAACTGCAGGGACGCCTGCTTCTCCCAGTCGTTTCGGAAGCGACGCACATCGACCAGTTCCGGGGCGTCGCCGCGGTCACGCACGAGCATCCCGAACGCGCCGCCCGCGTCCACCGCTGCGAGTTGCGCCCAATCGCCCACGAGCAGCACTTTCGCGCCGACCTGCTGGGCGTGACTGGTGATGGCATCGAGCGCGAACGTGCCACCCAAGGAGGCTTCGTCGATGATGACGAGCTGTCCGCGCGTGAGGTTCCATTTCCCGAGGCGATGCTCATGCAGCCACTTCGCCGTGTTCTCCGTCCCGATCTCCAGATCCCCGGCGAGGACGTCGGCGGCAGCGGCCGAGGGCGCGAGCCCGGTCACCGAGCCTGGCCCGTAGCGTCGCTCCCAGGCTCGGCGCAGGGCACGCATCGTTGTGGTCTTCCCAGTCCCTGCGGGGCCGACGAGTACGTCGAGGACGCGGCCGGAGACGCCGATCTTCGCGATCGCCTGCTCCTGGTCCACCGACAGGGTGTGCCCGTCGCGGTTCTTCGTTCTGGCAGCGTCCTCGATCCATGCCAGCGGTACGGTCGGCGCCGACCGATCATTCGACGCGCCAAGGAGTCGGTCTTCTGCCGCGAGCACCTGCTCGGAGGAGAACACCGTTCCGGCTTTGGGTCGGAACACGCTCGACCCGTCCGCGCGACGAAACAGCGAGGGGCTCTTCGCGAGCTCGGGCGGAGTGAGGCGCAGCGAGACCCGTTCTGCGGCATCGACGATCTGCTGGGTGATGACGTCCCGGTCGTTCGCGGACGCGAAGCGGAGAGCCATCGTCTGTCGCACGGCCTCCGCGTGGAGGTTCCACCGTTTCCACGTCGCTCGCCGGTCACCGACCTGCTGCACCACGACCTCGGCGACCTCCTCGAGATCCTCCAACGGGATATCGTCTGCCCGCAGCAACGGTTCGTGCTCACTACCGGCGAGCAGTGCCGACGCCCAGGTTGGCGCGTCCTCACCCAGCAACGCGGTCGCGCGTTCTCGCCACTGGGAGGTGAGATCGCTGAGAGAGTGCTGCTGCTTCGGGGGCCGAGTCTCGAGCGTGGCCTGCTGCCGGAACTGCCACACCAGCTTCGGGGACGGCTGCCTCCCGTGCTTCGAGACGTAGTCGTCGACCAGCCGGTCTTTGACCTGCTCGATATCGCGAGTACGGGAAGAGAACTCGTCCATCAGCTCCTGCGGCACGCCAACGATCTCCCACGCCGTGGAGCGCCCCGCACCGCGCTCACGGGCTTCCCACCCGACGCCGAGGATCTGAGTGAGATGGTCCGAGAGGACCGCGTTGTAATGCTCCGATAGGCCGGTGACGGCGGCGTGGATAGCGCGAGAATCGAGCGTGCGCCACTTCCCGTCATGAGCTGCTTGCACGCGGTTGGCGACGACAATGTGCGTGTGGAGTTGTGGATCCGCGGCCCGAGAATCGTAATGATCGTAGGCAGTCGCAATCACACCCCGCGCGTCGACTTGCGCGACGGCGCCACGCGCCCCTTTCGCGCCGACCCTGGTCATCGCGACGTCGCGCTCGAGTAGGGCGATCATGTCTCGGATCGCTGCGTGGTGAGCTTGGGCAATGAGTGCTTGCGTGCCGCCGTCGGCAACTGCCCAGAGGGTCGAGACGGACTTCGGGACCGAGAACGTGAGATCGAACCCTGCGACCGGCGCATTCGTTGGCTTCTGTGCTTCCTCCGCCTCGATCAGCGCTTGCTGCGCGGTACGCTCACCTGCGGTAAGGGACTTCGGGAGCTGATCGAGGCGGCGCTGCGTCCGCTCGCCCGCGGTGGCAAACTTTCGGTACGGACGCCCCAGTTGCTCGCCGCTGTTCGGATCCTGCCCGTGCCCCATGAGGCGCCGTAACTGCTCCTCGCTCACCGAGGCACCGACGGCGATCTCTCCGGCGAGTCCTGGGAGGCCGGCCCCGAGCCAGATGCCGGGAGGCGTTCCTGCTTCAAGGTAGTACCTTGTCAGCGCTGACGACGCATCGCGATCCCCGTCGCCAGCGACAACTGCGTTCAGCAGGTACCGGTACCCGTCCCCAGCGGTCATGACCCTGATCGAGATCGTCACACTGGGCAGGTGCGCCGCAGATCTTGGGATCTACCCTCGGAAGGCGGAGAGCGCGATGTTTGCGTCAATGCAGGGAGATAGCGAAGAGCGCGCTTCAACGGAGATGCTCGAATGGGTCCACGACGGATTGGACTCCGTGGTCGCGGCAGACGTAGACGATTCACACGCCGTACCCGTCGGCGCCGCTCGGCTCGGGGTCGCATTCTGCGCGGCAGACGTTACAGAGCCGGTGCTCGTTGCTCCCCCAGACCGTGACCTCGATATCGTCGGGGATCTCCATTCCGTCGAACGGGACTGATGCACCCATAGGTGACAGCCGTCTTCACGCCGCGTCTGCGGGCGTGTGGTCCATGATCAACTCGTACTCGACCGGCGTCAATCGGCCCAGGCGCACCTGCCGGCGGCGGCGGTGGTAGGTCCGCTCGATCCAGGTGATGATCCCGGCCCGCAGCTCGTCCCGGGTGTCCCAGTCGCGTCGGTCCAGCACGTTCTTCTGCAGCAACGCGAAGAAGGACTCCATAGCCGCGTTGTCCCCTGCAGCACCGGCCTGTCCCATGGACCCGATCAGCCCGTGGGCGGTCAGGGCGTCCTGGAGTAGGGCCGAGCGGAATTGCGAGCCGCGGTCCGAGTGCACGATGCACCCGGCCACCACGTCGGTGCCTCCGCGGCGGGCCACGGCCTGCTCGAGGGCGTTCACGGCCAACGAGGCCTGCATCCGGTCGGCCATGGAGTACCCCACGATCCGTCCGGCGTAGAGATCCTTGATCGCGCAGAGGTAGAGCTTGCCCTCACCGGTGGGGTGCTCCGTGATGTCGGTCAACCACAGCCGGTTGGGCTCCTCGGCAGAGAAGTCCCGGCGGACGCGGTCATCGTGCACGGGCGGGCCTGGGCGGGTCCCGTTCTTGCCGCGCTTGGTCCCGAACGCGCAGTGCCACTGGTTCTCGTGGCAGAGCCGCCAGGCGGTACGGGCCGCCATCGGAGCGCCAGCATTCTCGGCCTCGTCGCGCAGCAGCCGGTACCCGAACTCGGGATCGTTCTGGTGGGCGTCGTGGAGGGCGTTGGCCCGGTGAGCGGCCTCCACCTCCGCGGTGGTGACAGGGTTCTGGAGCCAGCGGTAGTAGGGCTGGCGGGCGAGCTTGAGGACCCGCAAGGACACCACGACCGGGATCTGGTCGGCGGCGAGCTCGGACACGAGCGGGTACATCATTTTTTCGGCAGGTTCGCCTGGGAGAGGTAGGCCGCGGCGCGGCGTAGGACTTCGTTCTCCTGCTCGAGCAGTCGGATCCTGCGGCGGGCTGCGCGGAGTTCTTCGGCCTCGGCCTTGGTGGGGCCGGGCTTGTTCCCAGCTTCGATCTCGGCCTGGCGCATCCAGTTCGTCAGACAAGAGAAGCTGATCCCGAAGTCCTTCGCGATCTGCTTCAAGTGGGTGCCGGGCTCACGGTTCTGGGCGACGCGGACGACGTCATCGCGGAACTCTTGGGGGGAGGGGGCGGGCATGGTGCACATCCTTCCCTGCGGTGGGGGAACACCACAGATCGTATGTCACCTATACGTGCATCAGTCCCAACTCCATATGCGGAGGTTAGCTGTCGCGGATTGAGTCGTGTCAAGATGCGGCACCGATGCTAAACCGCCGTTACCTATGGTCATCGCGCCGGTCACGCACTCGACGCTTAGTTCTTGAGGTACTCGAGGACGGCGATGACGCGCTTGTTTCCTGTGCGCTCGTTAAGGTCGAGCATGGTGAAGATGCTGCTGATGTGCCGTTCCGCGATCGCGACGCGACATGCATACGGTCCCTGATTTGCTCGTTAGTGAGCTCCGTAGCCATGAGCAAAACGTCAGTATCGCGGAGGAGCTGCTGCGGGAGCGGGAAAGGATTGACCTTACTGACGCAGAGACCCAAAGCGCGAGCATCCCTCATCGCTTTGATGCCAGCCCTTCAACCATTGCAACTAACCCGAACTCGAAATCTAGGTCTTGATCGACAGGCTCACATCCGTTGTCGAGCGCTGTTTGTTCTTCTAGTACGAAACCGACCGTATAGCGGCTGATAGCCATGAGAGCTCGGACCGCAGAGACCTCAGCGAATCCTTCGGACACGAGAAACTCGATCTGACTTTCGGGGGCATCCGAGCCCGCTGGCATCTGGTCACTCTTTTGACGGTGAAACTCTGCGTGCAGCCGTGCTCCATCCCGGACTGCCAGAAGCGCTGTCCGGAAGCTCCGCGCGTTGCGCAGGAGAAAGTCGTCCCAGCGCTCCCCTGACTCTGGGAGTGAGGCGTGGTGTTCGCGATCAAGCACATCAGCTGCGAGCGATCCGAGCAGGTGGCCCTTTGTCCGAAAGTGCCAGTAGAGCGCTGGCTGCTGCACCCGCAGATGCGCAGCCAGCGCCCGCGTGGTGAAACCGTCGATCCCCGTGTTATTGAGCACATGCCTCGCACCGCGCAAGACTGCTGCACGATCGAGTCGCGCTTGTTTCTGAGCCATGCTTGCACTTTATCATCGATAACTTTATCGTTGATAAGGTGTCATCTCTCACTTCCGCTCGTGGCTCGTTGGCCACGGTCCTCATCACGGCTAGCCTCGACGCCGCCGGCATGGGCCTGGTGATGCCGATTCTTCCCGCACTGCTACACGAGGCAGGGGTCACCGCTGATGCGGTTCCGCTGAACGTCGGAGTGCTGATCGCGCTCTACGCGGTAATGCAGTTCATCTTTGCCCCCGTACTGGGAACACTGTCGGACCGATTCGGCCGCCGCCGGGTGCTGCTTGTTTCCCTGGCCGGTGCGACCGTCGACTATCTCGTGCTCGCCACGACATCCGCTCTGTCGGTGTTCTATATCGCCCGTGCAGTGGCTGGGATAACCGGAGCGACCAATGCGGTCACCGCCACCGTGATCGCCGACATCACGCCACCCCACCAGCGCGCCAAGCGTTTCGGTTTACTCAGTGCCTGCTATGGCGGCGGAATGATCGCGGGGCCAGCCATGGGTGGACTGTTCGGTGCCATCTCGCCACATCTGCCGTTTTTGCTCGCTGCTCTTCTCTCAGCGAGCAATCTGGCACTCACCTTTATCTTGTTACGCGAGACCCGTCCTGATTCCCCTGCGCGCTCTGCGTCGCTCGCTCAGCATCGTGGTCGCCCCGGCCTCAGCGCGGTGCCTGGGATTACCTTCCTATTAGTCGCATTCGGCCTTGTTCAATTCATTGGGCAGGCTCCAGGTGCGACCTGGGTGCTGTTTACTGAACACCGCCTCGACTGGAGTCCCGTCGAAGTTGGAATCTCCCTGTCCGTCTTCGGGATCGTACAGGTTCTCGTGCAGGCCCTCCTTACTGGCCGCATCGTGGAGTGGATCGGTGAGGCAAAAACAGTCATCATCGGGTGTGTTACCGACGCCTTGGGTCTAGTAGGCCTGGCGATTGTCACTGACGCATTTTCCATGGCGCCTATCTTGGCGGCACTGGGGATCGGTGGCATCGGCCTCCCCGCTCTGCAAACCCTTCTCTCCCAGCGCGTCGATGAACAGCACCAAGGGCGCCTCCAGGGTGTGCTCGCCAGCATCAACAGCGTCACATCGATCTTCGGACCGGTCGCTTTCACAACGATCTTCGCGCTCACTTACATCAACGCCGACGGCTTCCTCTGGCTCTGCGCCGCAGCACTCTACGTGCCCTGCGTGATTCTCATCATGCGTGGTACAGCAGCGTCCCCGAAGTTCGGCTCTTGGGCGAGCGGCGACTCGATGTGAGTTGTGAGACGTGAGCAGGAGCAACACGGCGGCGACACTGCTTCGCCATGGCCGACTAGCGAGACGGCGCCACCGGGAAACTCGGCATCATCTACCAAGGACAGGTCAGCTGGGAGCCTGATAGACCCATCGAAATGTGCGTGCCGATCGCGGAGAAAGGCCGGGCGCATCGGATCGAGCCATAGCACCATGAGTCTTCACGGAAGTGCGTTGACGGAGACTTCGTTGTGAACCGGGCCAAGGGAGAGCTGGAGGCCCTCTCCGAGTGGCTTGCCGATGACATGAGCTGGACGCTCATCGAGAAATCCACACACAGCGGCCCCAGTGCAGCCCGAGAGGTGCGCCCGCCGTTCTCCCGAGCGGGTGGAGGTCATTTCTGTCGTCACCCACGGACGACGCGCTTCCTGCGACGGCTACCTCGAGGCTGGAGGAATGCGCGTCCGTTTCAGCCATGCGTTCCGCTTCGTCAGCACCCCCAAGACCGCGATGATCGCAGAACTGCGACGCTACTGCATCGAGACGCAGGTTGACTGAGGCCTGTGCGGACAGCACGAACGACCCTTAAGCCCGTAATCTGGGAACCGCAGAAACTACCCGATCGAAACGCAACTACTTTGCCGGCCCTACGGGGTTGGCTCGCGGTCGTCGTCCTTGGCCGCGACCGTGCGCAGGAGGTGCTTGTAGCCATCCCTCGCGATCATCACGCGCATCGAAACCGTCACGACGCTACTGTCTTCGACGATCAGGGGAGCGGGGACTGATCGCGGACGCGCTGTCCACTTTGGTTAAAAGATTGCGCCGCTGTAGACGACCGCCATCTAGATGCCGACGATGACCATGCTCTCGAGTGCGCCACTACCCACCATTAGTGTGGTCAGGGTCGGCTTCAGGTGATGAGTCCATGTCGGTAGGCGGTGATGGCGGCGTGGACACGGTTGTCGATGCCGAGGGTGTTGAAGAGCTGGGAGACGTATTGCTTGACGGTGCCTTCGGACAGATGCATGGCCCTGCCGATCTGGGCGTTGGAGAGTCCGCGAGCGATGTGGGTGAGGAGCTCGATCTGGCGCTCGGTGAGCAGGGCAGTGAGTTCGTCTCGCGCGGTTCGGGTGCGGTGGCCCGCTCGTTGCTCGGCGGCGAGCCAGCGGGCGACTCGAGGGGAGAACGCGCCTCCGCCGTGCGCGAGGGCCCTGACGCCGGCAATGAGTTGCTGAGGTTCGTCGGACTTGAGGAGGAAACCGAGGGCGCCGGCGTTGATCGCATCGGCGATGAGATGGTCGTCGGAAAAGGTGGTGAGCATGGCGATCGGAAGCTCGGGCAGTCGGTGCCGGATCTCACGGAGAGCTCCGATGCCGTCGAGTCGTGGCATCTGGATATCCAGCAGTGCGACGTCAACGCGGTGTGTTGCCGCGGCGTCGACGGCCTCGTGGCCGTTGCTGGCGAGGGCGGTGATGTCAAGGTCAGTGGCGGAGGCGAGAATAGCGGCGACGCCGGTGCGGACGAGCTGGTCGTCATCCGCGATCAGGACACGGATCGGCGGGGTGTCGGTGCGATCCTCCGGGGTCATGGCGCGGGAGCCGTTCCGATCCTGCTGACCTGGTCGGAGGCGAAGCAGACGACGTGGACGTCGACTCGTTCGAAGAAGCTGATTTCCGCCTCGTAATAGTGACAGGTCTCGTCGGGGCGAGGCGGGAACTCATCGCGTGGAGGATCGAGCATCTCCAGGGCGGCCACCGCGTCCTGTCCGGCGACTCGAGGGGCAATGGCAGTCTGTGTGGTCTCGGTGACGACCGTAGTGGTGCCGACTAACCCAGCGACCAGGTACAAGTGGACCATGGTCAGCGAGTCCAGTGCCAGGGCAGTGATCACCGTCGCCAGCAGCATTGCTCGGACCAGGCCAGAGCCAGCGAGCAGCCGCACCGTGGGCGAGCGGTCGACCAGGACCCCAATCGGGATCCCCAGCACGAGGAATGCCAGTGTTCCGATGGCGTTGAGCAAACCCATCTGCGCAGCACTGGCTCCAAGAACCAGTACCGCCAAGACATCAGTTACGAAGTCGACACCCCGACGCCCAGCGGCATCCAAGGCATTGGACAATAGCAATGGCCACCTGGGCCGTGGTAGCGAGGATCGCAGAGAAGAAGAGGAATCGGTAGAAGACATGAACTTCCCTCAGGAATGAGCGGGCGAGTGGGCAGAACAAAGGACCGCGCGACGTTCCAGCGCGGTCCTGTTACTCGCCACTTACAGGCTGGCCCGAGCCCTGAAGAACATGTCCCAACCTTCCTGGATGGATCGACCAGGAGCGTGGACAACCGTCCCCGCTCAGTGCTGAGTCTAGGCCAGCGCCAGCGCAGACCCTCAGTCGCATCCCCACATGCCGCCGAGCACGCGTCCTCGATTCCCTCCCCCGCGTCGCTCTGAAGGCCGGAACTGACTGCCCCAGCCCTTCGCGGGGGAACATGCCCGAGCCGGATGCGCAGTGGTGCCGGTGCCGCGCTGCGTTCTCCGACAGATGAAGCAGCACGGTCCCGCTGCGCGCCCCTGGCCGAGCAGATCGGCGCACGCGCCATGGTGCCCGCGATCGGCGTTGCTGCCAAGGCCGTGACCACGCTCGCGATGTCAGGCCCCTCGGCTGAACCACAGCCTGACTCAGCTCGTATACGC
The DNA here is from genome assembly GCA_023396115.1 of Actinomycetes bacterium. Classification (GTDB taxonomy): domain Bacteria; phylum Actinomycetota; class Actinomycetes; order Propionibacteriales; family Nocardioidaceae; genus Nocardioides. The sequence continues at coordinate 24,751 of JAEWXC010000027.1, forward strand.
CCAACCTTGATACGCAGGGTTACCAGTAGTCTGGGTGGCGCACCGGGAGCACCGCTCCTGAGATGCCTGACCCACTTCCCCGCTCACCCCGAGAGGCGGCCGAACCGTGCCAGGCAGTGCCACACCTGTTTGACCGCCTGGGGCGGGTGCGCACCCGAGTCGCCGAGCAGCCGCGGCGTCAGATTGTCACCGAGCTGACGAGCCAGGTCGACGATGTGCGTCCCGCGGTACTGCGGATCGAAGTCGTCCGGCGAGGCTCGGAACCCCGGGTGGTACTCGATCCGACAACCCGACCGCTGGGCCGCCTCCTCGACGTCGGTGCCGATGAACGACGGGTCCAGCACCAGTGCGTCCACGTCGGCCCCGAGGCTGACCCCACCGTGCACGTGCGCCTCCACGCAGTCGTCCAGGTCGTCGAGACCGGCCTCGTCGGCCATCTCGCACAGGTGCGGCAGCAATGACGCGTCTCCCACGTCGACCGGTTCGTGGACCGAGTCGGGGAAGCAGAACGTGGAGCGGGACAGCACCTCCGGGCGCAGCCGCACGTACGAGGAGCCGAACCGGATGGCCCCACCGAACTGGTCGGCCCGCCGGTTCCAGGCACCGTAGACGGGACGTTCCGTGGGCGGCGCCCCGTCGTAGCGCCCGGAGAACAGGCGACTCTCCCACCGAAACCGGTCGCCGCCGGGGAACGCAGTGAGTCCCCCGTTCGAGATCCCGGTGGCGAACTGCGAGCGGTAGTACCCCTCCCGGGCCAGGGAGTCGATGACCTGCCCGGAGCCGTGCGGCCAGTTGGGATGGAACTGCAGGGTCACCGCCGCGACCCGAGCGGTTGGCCCGGGGTCCCCTGTCCCCCGGGACTCCGGAGCAGGTGTGCGGCCCATGGGGGCATGCTACGAACACCCACCCGTCGGTGCCGTGCTCGCGGCACAGGTGTGTCTGGTCGCGCTGCCCGGATCGGGCGAGGATGGTGCTGTGGCGCGGGAGGAGACCGTGACGTTCGGGCGGAGCAGCAGGTGGCAGGAGTCTGCTCGCGCCCGGTGGCTGACCGGCGCGATCGCCCTGGCGTGTGGGATCGCGATCGGAGCGGGCATCACGCTGTGGCGGCAGGACGCGCCCGACCCGCCTCTCCCCGCGACGCCCCGGCCAAGCGTCCACCTCGTGATCACCGGACTCGCTGAGCGCCCGGTGTCCATTGACGGGTCGACGTCGGGACTGTGGCTGGACGCCCTGCTGATCCACGTCGAGGGGCACGGTCCGGCCACGGTGACGAGCATCGGTCGCCCCGGCGGCGCCCTCGACATCCGGGTGCCGGACCTGCCGACCTCGCTGTCTGACGGAGGCGCGGTCGAGCGCGTCCAGCTGCGCCTCACAGCGAGGGACTGCCGCCTGGCGACGATGTGGACACCCAGCGCCCGTCCCTTCACCCTCACCTGGCACGGAGCCGACGGAACCCAGCACACCCGCCCCAGTGGCGAGCACAGTCCCGCGATGGCACTGGCATGGATGCGCCACATGGATGCCGTGTGTGCCCGGGCCGGCGACGAGTGAGCCACGACGTCGCTGCGGGGCGGACGACTTCACCCCGAACTCCAGCGTGCCCGCACACCCGACCGCGGACCACCCCGCACAATGGCCCGGTGAGAAGGCTCCGCACCCTTGTTCCCGTCCTCGTCGGCGTCCTGCTGCTGACCGGCTGCTGGAGCGGCACCGACGAAGGTGCCCTGGCGCGTGACCGCTTCGCCGAGCGCCTGACCGGCCTTGACGGGGTGGCCGAGGCGCGGGTGGACCGGGCGGCGTTCGACACCGACTACTGGGGCGAGCGGATCGTCGTCGACCTGGTCCCCGGGGTCCGCGAGGCGGAGGTGCGTGCGGTGCTCGACGCGCTGGTGGAGCACCGACTGCGCTCCAACGGTCCCCAGGACGTGTGGGTGACGATCGACGCCGGGACCACCGACTCGCCCGTCGACCTCTTCGGAGCCGACGCGCCCCCGATGGCGGTTCCGGGGGGCGACTTCGCCGAGAACGCCACGGTCGCGAACCGGTTAGTCACCCTGGTCGACAGGTTCCCCGATGCGCACGTCTCCGTCACCCCCACGGACTGGACGGTCGTCGCCGCCGGGCCCGGCACGGACCCGCGTCCGGTGATGCGCCACCTGCTGCGTGGTGTCCGTGGCGACGCCGATCTCCGGGGCGACCAGGTGGTCAACCTGCTCGCGGAGGCGGGCCACGGGGAGACCGAGCGGAGCCTGCAGCTGAGCGTGGAGGAGGGCATCACCCCGGACCTGCTGCGGCAGTGGCGCCACCTGGCACCGCACCTGGAGGGTCCCGTCTTCCGCACCGCGTGGGTCACGTCCGAATGGATCCGGCTCGGGTTGGTCACCGATCCCCCGGTGACACCGCGGGAGTTCACCACCGACCGGTTCGGGGAGCCGGTGTGGTCGCTCCTGCGCCCGTCGTTGCGCGTGTTCGCCACCATGCCCACCCGCGCCGAGTTCACCGCCATCCACCACTGGCGGCTCGAACCCGGCACCTCGCCCGCCGCCGGAGGCGGTCTGGAGGACCGGTTCCTGGACATCCGTGCCAACAGGCGCCCGTCGGACGACCGGCACGGCCGGACCTGGAACGCCGAGGCAGGCCGCTACCTGCGCGACCTGCCCGCGACCCGGGACTGATCCCTCCCCTCAGCCGGCGAGCAGCCGGTCCAGCGCCGCGTACCCCTCGTGGACGCCGGTCTCCACACCACTGTGCAGCCACCCGTCCCGGCCCTCGAAGGAGTCGACCAGGGACTGGGCGTGCAACCGGGTCCAGCCGTCGCCGAGGTCCTCGAAGCGCAGCGTCTCCAGCGAGACGCTCTCGGGCATGCCCTCCCAGGTGAAGGTCTGCACGATCCGGGTCGGGCTGACCTCGTGGAAGCAGCCGTGGAACCCGTACTCCTCCTCCCCCCGGACGTTGAGGAACCGCCAGGAGCCGCCGGTGCGCGCGTCCCAGTGGTCGATGCGGGTGCCCACCGACTCCGGCCCCACCCACGTCGCGTAGACGTCCGGGTCGGTGTGGGCGCGGAACAACTGCTCAGGAGTCGCCCGGAAGTCCCGGGTGATGCGGATCAACGGGACCTCGGCGTCGGCCTCGATCCGTGCGGTCGTCAGGTGTTCGGTGCTCATGTCGTCTCTCCTCCTGTGGTGTCGTGTCGATCCATCCGTGCGAGTGCCTGCTCCAGGCGGGACGCACGCTGCTCCGCGGCGCGTTGGTGGGTCCCGATCCAGTCGGTGAGCCGGGACAGCGCCTCGGCCTCGAGGTGGGCGGGACGGCGCTGGGCGTCACGGCTGCGCGAGACCAGCCCAGCCTCCTCGAGCACCTTGAGGTGCTTGCTCACCGCCTGCAACGAGACCTCGTGCGGCGCGGCCAGTTCGTTGACCGTGGCGTCCCCGATCGTGAGTCGGGCCACGATGTCGCGTCGGATGGGGTCGGCGAGGGCCGCGAACGCCTTCGACAGCTGATCGACCATCTCCCCCACCCGTTTCACCAGTCCCACCTCCGTGTTCAACCAATTGGTTGATGAACCCACCGTAGGACCGCGGACCAGCGTTGTCAACCAATCGGTTGAACAGTGGTCGTGGCGGTGCCCCGGCTCCCTCGTGCGGTTGCTCGTCGAGCGCCTGCACCCCGGCTGACACGGACGTGGCTGCGTCGGGGGTCCGCACTAGGCTCAGCGCATGACGACGTCGTTCCCGCACCCGGGCCAGCCGGTCCGTCCGCCTGCCTGGTTGTGGGCGCTGCCCGTCTTCTCCTGCGGGTTCCTGGCCTTCGTGCCGCCGATCGCGATCGCGGCCCGGGCCCGCACGACCGTCGCCACGGTGATCGCTCTCGGCTTCACGGCACTGGTCGCGACCGGATTCCTCCTGGTCGGCTCCGAGGCGGACGCGGTGGACACGTGGCGTGGGGACCTCGGCGCCCTGATCGTGCTGGGGTGCGCGGCCGGGAGCGCCGTCTACAGCGTCACCACCGCGCGTCGGATCGGCTGGGGGGTCACCGCTCCCCCGGCCGTGTCCCCAGCGCGGGTCGTCGGGCCGCCCCCGACGCTCTACATGAACCCCAACGACGCGGCGATCGCCGACGTGATGCTGACCCGCGCGAAGCGGGCCGAGGCCCGACGGATGGCGGAGCTCGACCCGTCGCTGGCGCGCGACCTGTGCGTCGGACGCCCGGACCTGCCCCGACGCTTCGACGACGGTGGACTGGTGGACGTCAACCTGGTGCCGGCCGAGGCCTTCGTCCGGGCCCTGGGTCTGACCCAGCAGCAGGCCGACCACATCCTGTCGGTGCGGTCCCAGCTCGGCGGGTTCAGCCACGTGGACGACCTGATGACCCTCGCCGGGCTGGAGCCCGCCCAGTTCGACCGGATCAGCGACCGGCTGATCATCTACTGATATGTGGACCACGCCTGTCAAGGGGCATGGCGAGACGCCGCCGCGGGTGGTTGGCGCGGCGGGGGGGCGGTTGTGGGTGGGG
>JAEWXC010000095.1 GCA_023396115.1 Actinomycetes bacterium
CAACCGCTGGTCCTTGAGGTAGTCCCCCAGCGACTTCGCGGTGCGGTGCACCTTGCCCGTGTCCATGCCTCCATGGTGCTAACTTTTGTTAGCGCTTGCAAGAGCAAGCAGGGTGAAGTGGGTCACAATGGCCGATCTCCGCACTCCCACTGCTGCCAGTTTCCCTAGATATCTAGGGGATCTGGCGGTTGTCGTGCGACGTTTCGGCCACGAACCGCGAGTTTCCCACCACCACCTCGTCGCACCTCGCGCTAGCCATGGCTAGCACCCGACGAACGTGCGGGAGACCCGTGGAATACCTGGCTCAGGGCAGGACGGCCTCGACCGCCCCGAGCACCCGGCCGCCGCCGCGCACCTCGTGACGACCCGTGCCCCGTACCGCGCCGGCGTCCACCCCGGGCAGGTCCAGCGCCCCGATCCGTTCCAGCGCCGCGGCCATCAGCACCGGGCGGGCCCGCGGGGAGCCGTCGGCGATCTTCAGCGCGATCCCGCGCCCGTCGGGCAGCCCCACGGCCTGGACGGCCTCGGCACCGGCCTTGGTCACCAGGCCCGGCACCGCTCGGTGCAGCACCGCCTCGTCGCGGGTGCTGCCGGAGACCAGCTCGGGGTGGGCGCGCATCGCGGCAGCAACTCGTCCCTCGGCGGTGCTGGCCTCGGCCCGGGCCAGCAGGCCGAACGCGTGGGCCAGGCCGAGCGGGCTGACGGCGAGCAGCGGCGCCCCGCAGCCGTCGGTGGTGGCCACCGCGACCGGCTCCCCGGTCAGCGAGGGCAGCTCGGCCAGGATCGTCTGCTGCAGCGGGTGGGCGGGGTCCAGGTAGCCGTCGGTCGGCCAGCCGTTGACCATGCAGGTGACCAGCATCGCGGCGTGCTTGCCCGAGCAGTTCATCAGCAGCCTCGACGGCGCTCCCCCGGCCCGCAGCACCTCGTCGCGCACCGAGTCGATCAGCGGCCAGTCCTCGGGGTTGGCCAGCGCGGAGGCGTCCAGGCCCACCGAGGCGAGCACTGCGGAGACCACCTCGACGTGCTGCGGCTCCCCGGAGTGGGAGGCCGCGGCCAGGGCGAGCTGCTCGGGCGGCAGGTCGAGCCCGTGCCGGACCATCGCGACCGCCTGCAGCGGCTTGTTGACGCTGCGCGGCAGCATCGGGTCGGCGACCGGGCCGTGGGCCAGCAGCACCTCGCCGTGCACGTCGCGGGCCACGACCACGCCGTGGTGCACGCCCTCGGTGAACCCCTCACGCACCAACCGGGCCACCACGGGCTGCCCCGGCGCGCCCAGGTGCACCTCCGGCGACATGTTCGACGGCGAGCCGGGTGTGGTGTCTGCGTCGGGACCAGCCATGCCGGCCACGCTACGCGGTGGCAGGATGACCGACGTGTCGACTCCCCAGCACCACCCCAGCCCCGTCGAGCTCGACGACCTCGAGCTCCTCCTGACCGGCGCCCTGGCCCCGGTGCGCCGGTTCAACGAACCCGGCAGCGCGGTCCGGTTGGCGCTGCCCGAGGACCTGGCCGGTGCCGAGCTCGTGGAGCTGGTCGACCCCGAGGGTCTGCCGCTGGCCACCGTGGCCGCCGACGGCTCGGTCGCCGAGCTGACCCACGCCCAGTTCGGCCCGTTCCGGCGACTGCACCTCACCCCCGCCCAGGTGCGCGAGTCGCACGCGGGGGCGACGTTCGTCCCGGTCGCCGAGCCGCTGACCACCGGTCAGGTCGCCGAACTGGCGTCGCTGGGCCGCGTGGTGCTGCTCGCCCTGGCCGGCACCGGCACGTCCTGGCTGAGCCGGGTCGGCCTGGTCCGGGCCACCCTGGCCGCGGCCGCCGAGCTCCCCGACGCCTCCGTGGTGGTGGTGCCGCTGGCCGCGCACGACGACGCCGAGGCCGACCACGCCCTGGGCACCCTGGTCGCCGACAACTACGCCGGCGGCGACCCGGTGCACGCCCTGACCGACGACCCCGACGGCGAGCTGCCGACCGCGGTCGCCGAGGTGGTCGACGCGGACCGTCCCGCGCCCGAGGACCAGGGGCTGGTCATCTTCTTCACCGGCCTGTCCGGGTCGGGAAAGTCCACGCTGGCCCAGGCCCTGATGGACCTGATCCTGGAGGACGGGCGTCGCACGCTGACCTCCCTGGACGGCGACGTGGTCCGGCGCAACCTGTCGGCCGGGCTGACCTTCTCCAAGGCCGACCGGGAGACCAACATCCGGCGGATCGGCTGGGTCGCCGCGGAGATCTCGCGGCACGGTGGCGTCGCCGTGTGCAGCCCGATCGCGCCGTTCGCCCAGACCCGCGAGGAGGTCCGTGCCGACGTCGAGGCCGCCGGCGGGGCGTTCTTCCTGGTCCACGTGGCCACCCCGCTGGCCGAGTGCGAGCGCCGGGACCGCAAGGGTCTCTACGCCAAGGCCCGCGCCGGCGAGATCCCCGAGTTCACCGGCATCTCCTCCCCCTACGAGGAGCCCGAGGACGCCGACGTGCGCGTGGACACCACGGGCCGCACGATCACCGACGCGCTGGACGAGGTGCTCGTCGGCCTGCGCGACGCCGGTCTGCTGGACCTCACGTGAGCGACGCGGTGCAGGCTTCAGCCCCCGGACTGGGGGTGCTGTTCGTCTGCACCGCGAACATCTCCCGCTCCCCGTGGCTGGAGCTGACGGCCCGGCACCGGGCCGGCCCCCGCAGCGGGGTGCGGTTCTCCAGCGCCGGCACGCACGGCACCGACGGCACCACGATGGACCCGGCGATGGTGCCGCTCCTGGACGACCCGGCGGCCGCCGATCAGTTCCGCAGCCGCGCGTTGACCCCCATGCTGCTGCGCGGGGCCGACCTGGTCCTCACCGCGCAGCACAGCCACCGCGACTGGATCCTCACCGAGCACCCGGACCTGTTCCGCCGGGTCTTCGTGCTGGGTCAGCTGGCGAGCACGGTCGCAGCACGCCCGTCCGAGCGTGGGCGCGCCCTGGTCGCCTGGGCCGCCCGGCACCGCGACCGTCCCCGTGACGAGCACGACGTCGCCGACCCGTTCCGGCGCGGGGATGCGGCCGCCCGAACGGCCGCGTGCACAATGTCCACCATGTTGAGCATGATTCTCCCGCTACTGGAGGAGACCGTCTGATGGCCGACCTGCTCACCCTCACCGCCCTGTCGATCGCGGTGGCCGGCTTCGTGGTCGGCATCGTCGTCGGCCTCACCGGGATGGGCGGTGGCGCCCTGATGACGCCCGCCCTGCTCTTCCTCGGCGTCGGCGAGGCGGCCACCGTGGTCACCGCGGACCTGACCGCCGCCGCGGTCTACAAGACCGGCGGCGCGATCGTGCACAAGCGCGAGGGCTCGCCCAACATGAAGCTCGCCCTGTGGCTGATGGCCGGGTCGATCCCGATGGCCCTGCTCGGGCCGCACCTGCTGGCCTGGTTCGTCGACCCCGACGACCTGAACCACACCCTCAAGCTGTGGATCGGCTTCGCGCTGCTGCTGGCGGCCGCGACGTACGCGATGCGGCTCTACCTGAACCTGCGCTCGGTGCGCCGCGGCAACCGCACCCCTGACGACAACCCCCGCATCCGCCCGGTCCCCACCCTGCTGGTCGGCGCCCTGGGTGGCCTGCTGGTGGGCATCACCAGCGTCGGGTCGGGCTCGGTCATCATGATCGCCCTGCTGATGCTCTACCCCGGCCTGAGCGCGGTGAAGCTGGTCGGCACCGACCTGGTGCAGGCGGTGCCGCTGGTGCTGGCCGCGGCGCTGTCCAACATCGCCCTGCACGGTCTGGACTGGGCGCTGCTGATCCCGCTGCTGATCGGGTCGGTGCCCGGCACCCTGCTCGGCTCGCACTGGGCCCCCAAGGTGCCGCAGTCGTTCATCCGCCGCGGCATCGTGGTGGTGCTGACGATGAGCGGCGTGGCGCTGCTCGACAAGGCCGGCTGGGCTCCGCTGGGTGCCGGTGAGGACGAGACCCACCCGATGCTGGTCGCCGCTGTCGGCCTGGTGGTCCTGGTCGTGCTGCCGGTGGTGTGGGGGTTGATCCGGCGCAGCGAGGGGCTGCCGATGTTCGGCGCGCCCACGGTGGCGCAGCTCGAGGACCCGCACTACGTGCCGGCGATCGTCGGGATGAAGCGGATCGACCTGCCCGACGACGAGGCCCCGCCCCGCACCTGACCGGCTCGTGACGGCCGGGCGGCCCCAGTCGGGTCAGCCCGGGTCAGGCCGGCCGCACGCCCAGGAACTCCCGCGCCGCCGCGGGGCTCATCGGTGCGCGCTGGGCCAGCGCCCCGGCCTCGACCGCCCGCCGGACCAGCTGGGCGTTGGACTCCACCGGCACCCCGCGGCTGATCGTGAGCACGTCCTCCATGCCCACCCGCAGGTGGGCGCCGCGGCTCAGCGCGGCCAGCATCACCGGCAGCGTGGAGCGTCCGATGCCGGTGGCCGACCAGCTCGTCACCTGCGCGGGCAGGTCGCGGGCGGCGGCGACCAGCGCGTCGGTGGTGCCGTCCATGCCGCCGGGCACCCCCATCACCAGGTCGCAGTGGACCTTGCCGCCGGCCGGCAGACCGTAGCGGTCCAGCAGCCGGCGCAGCGCGTGCACCTGCCCCAGGTCGAACAGCTCGAACTCGGGCACCACGGCACGTTCCTGGGCCAGCTGGTAGAGCTCGACGACGAACGGCCAGGGGTTGGAGAAGACGTCGTCGCCGAAGTTGGTGGTACCCATCGTCAGGCTGCACGAGTCGGGGGCCGCGTCGAGCACCTTGAGCCGGTCCGCGAGCGGGTCGTGCACCGAGCCGCCGGTGGAGAGCTGGACGACCAGGTCGGAGGAGTCCCGGACCGCCGCGACCCACTCCTTGAGCAGGCCGAGGTCGAGGCTGGGGGCGTGCTGGGAGTCGCGGACGTGCAGGTGGATCATCGCCGCGCCCGCGGCCTGGCACTCGGCGGCGGTGGTCGCGATCTCCTCGGGGGTGGTGGGGAGCTGGGGGCAGTCGGCCTTGCTGGTCTCGGCTCCGGTGGGGGCCACGGTGACCAGGAGGTCCGCAGTCGTGGTGACGTGCATCACACCATGCTGCCAGAGCCCACCCCCACCCACCGCACCCGCTCGGTGAGGTGCGAGCGCAGCGGGCCTCGAACCCCACTCACCCTTCGACCCGGACCGCCTGCGCGATGATGGTCGCGTGCGAGCAGTGGTGCAACGGGTCAGCCGGGCCGCGGTCCGGGTCGAGGGCGAGCAGGTCGGGGGCTTCGACGAGCCGGGGGTGCTGGCCTACGTGGGAGTGACGCACGACGACACCGACGCCGAGGCGCACTGGATCGCCCGCAAGATCTGGGACCTGCGGATCCTGCGCGAGGAGCGCTCGGCCAGCGACGTCGACGCTCCGGTGCTGGTCATCAGCCAGTTCACGCTCTACGCCGACGCCCGCAAGGGTCGTCGCCCCACGTGGCAGGCCGCGGCCCCGCGCCCGGTCAGCGAGCCCCTGTACGACGAGGTGTGTGCCGAGCTGGAGCGGCTGGGCGCCCGGGTGCACCGGGGCGTCTTCGGTGCCGACATGGCGGTCGACGCGGTCAACGACGGACCGATCACCTTGGTCCTGGAGCGCTGAACGGACCGGCCCGCGCCGGCCGGCCGGACCGGTACCACAGCAGCGATTAGCAGACGTCGGCGAAAGGCGTCGGCCACGCTCCCACTTCAGGCGGTCTGGCTGGGCCTCTGCTCCCCGACCCCGATAACATGACGTCTGCTGTTACTGCAGAGAGGCTCCGACAAGCGATGACCGCACCCGACACCCACGCCGACTACCGGCTGAGTCAGCTCGACCAGCTCGAAGCTGAGTCGATCCACATCTTCCGCGAGGTCGCGGCGGAGTTCGAGAAGCCGGTACTGATGTTCTCCGGCGGCAAGGACTCCATCGTCATGCTCCGCCTGGCGGAGAAGGCCTTCTACCCCTCCAAGATCCCGTTCGCGATGCTGCAGGTCGACACCGGCCTGGACTTCCCCGAGGTGCTCGAGACCCGTGACCGTTGGGTCAATCGGCTCGACGTGAACCTGGTGGTCGCCTCGATCGACGACGCCATCGCGCGCGGCGTGATCTCGGGCGCGGACAAGAAGTCCCGCAACCGCCTGCAGATCCCCACGCTGCTCAACGCGATCGAGGAGAACGGCTTCACCGCCGCCTTCGGTGGCGGTCGCCGCGACGAGGAGAAGGCGCGCGCCAAGGAGCGCATCTACTCCCACCGCGACGAGTTCGGCCAGTGGGACCCGAAGAACCAGCGTCCCGAGCTGTGGAGCCTGTACAACGGGCGTCTGCACGAGGGCGAGCACATGCGGATCTTCCCGATCTCCAACTGGACCGAGTTGGACGTGTGGGACTACATCCGCCGCGAGGAGATCGAGATCCCCTCGATCTACTTCAGCCACCAGCGTCGCGTGTTCGAGCGCGACGGGATGCTGATGAGCGAGACCCCGCTGAACCCGCTGCGTGACGGTGAGACCGTCGAGGAGCGGACCGTGCGGTTCCGCACCTGCGGCGACATCACCCTGACCGGCTGTGTCGAGTCGACCGCGTCGACCATCGACGAGATCATCGACGAGATCTCCGTGGCGCGGTTGACCGAGCGTGGCGCCACCCGTGGCGACGACCGGTTCAGCCAGGCCGCCATGGAGGACCGCAAGAAGGAGGGCTACTTCTGATGGCCACCCCCACCACCGACGCGCCCACCTCGGGCCCGGAGAACGACGCCCGCCAGATGGACCTGCTCCGGTTCGCGACCGCTGGTTCGGTCGACGACGGCAAGTCCACCCTGATCGGCCGGCTGCTGTACGACAGCAAGTCGATCTTCGCCGACCAGCTCGAGGCGATCGAGGAGGCGAGCACCCAGAAGGGCCACGAGGGCCCCGACCTGGCGCTGCTCACCGACGGTCTGCGTTCCGAGCGCGAGCAGGGCATCACCATCGACGTGGCGTACCGCTACTTCGCGACCCCGAGCCGCAAGTTCATCATCGCCGACACCCCGGGGCACGTGCAGTACACCCGGAACATGGTCACCGGCGCCTCGACCGCGGACCTGGGTCTGGTCCTGGTGGACGCCCGCCACGGCCTGAGCGAGCAGTCGCGCCGGCACGCGGTGCTGCTGAGCCTGCTGCGGGTGCCGCACCTGGTGCTGTGCATCAACAAGATGGATCTGGTCGACTGGGACCAGGACGTCTACAAGCAGATCCACGACGAGTTCACCCAGTTCGCCACGAAGCTGAACATCCCCGACCTGGAGGTCATCCCGATCTCCGCGCTCAAGGGTGACAACGTCGTGGAGCGCTCCGAGAACAGCCCGTGGTACTCGGGCCCGACCCTGATGCACCACCTCGAGCACGTGCACGTGGCCAGCGACCGCGACCTGGTCGACGTCCGGTTCCCCGTGCAGTACGTGGTCCGTCCGCAGACCGACGAGTGGCACGACTACCGCGGCTACGCCGGTCAGGTGGCCGGTGGTGTGCTGAAGAAGGGCGACGAGGTCGTCGTCCTGCCGTCGGGCCTCACCAGCAAGATCGCCGGCATCGACCTCTTCGACCGCGAGGTCGACCAGGCGTTCCCGCCGATGTCGGTGACGGTGCGCCTGGAGGACGACCTGGACGTGAGCCGCGGCGACACCATCGCCCGGATCAACAACGCGCCCACGCCGAGCCAGGACATCGACGCGATGGTCTGCTGGATGACCAACGAGCCGCTGCGCACCCGCCAGAAGCTCGCCATCAAGCACACCACCAACAACGCGCGCGCCATGGTCAAGGACATCCAGTACCGCCTGGACATCAACACCCTGCACCGTGACCAGGACGTCAACGAGCTGGGCCTGAACGAGATCGGCCGCGTCAAGCTGCGCACCACCGCGCCGCTGCTGTGCGACCCGTACTCGCAGAACCGCACCACCGGCTCGTTCATCCTGATCGACGAGGTCAGCGGTGTGACGGTCGGCGCGGGGATCATCAACAGCGGCAGCTGATCCCTTCACGGCAACGCCGCAGGGCGGTCACCCCACCGGGGGTGGCCGCCCTGCGGCGTTCGGTAGGGGTCGTACGAGGACTTGCACGAGTGAGGTGATTCAACAGATTCGCTCAACGTGTTAAGTTTTTGGCGAATTCTTAACATCTAATGCGCATATGTCGAAGGAGTCGACATGTCCTGGACCCCGGACGTGCCGTACAACCTGCTCCCGCCGGTCCCGCCGCAGGACGTGGAGCTCGAGCCCAAGTCCGTTCTCAAAGCGACGGTCGAGGCACGAACTGCACTGGCGGCGCTGAGCCAAGCGGGACGCCTGCTGCCCAACCCCCAGGTGCTGCTCAACGCAGTCCCGCTGCTGGAAGCCCAGGCCAGTTCGGAGATCGAGAACATCGTCACGACGGCGGACGAACTGTTCAAGCACGTCGAGTCGGACGGGGGCGACCACGCCACGAAGGAAGCGCTGCGCTACCGCAGAGCACTCTTTGCTGGGATCGAGGCCATCCGGAAGCGCCCACTCTCCACCGGAACGGCCAGCCTGATCTGCTCGGAACTGCAGGGCCGCGAGATGGACGTGCGCACGGTCCCCGGCACCAGGATCGCCAACCCACTCACGCGGGAGGTGATCTACGCCCCACCCGATGGTGAGCAAGTGATTCGCGGCAAGCTGTCGGACTGGGAACGATTCGTCCACGCCGAGGACGACCTCGACCCGCTCGTGCGCATGGCAGTCGCCCACTACCAGTTCGAAGCCATCCACCCGTTCCACGATGGCAATGGTCGAACTGGTCGGGTCCTCAACATCCTGATGCTGATCGATGCCGGGCTCCTCGATGAGCCGATCCTGTACCTCTCACGCGCCATCATCGCCCGCAAGAACGACTACGACCGGTTGCTTCGGGCCGTGACAGCGGAGGGCGCCTGGATCGAGTGGATCCACTACATGCTCGAGGTCGTCCGGGACTCTGCGCGGTCGACCATCCACATGATTGACGAGATCCGCACCTGCCAAGAGGACCTGTCCGAGCGCGCCAGGACCGCCTCGATGGGTGGCCGTGACGCCCAGTTTCTTGCACTGCTGTTCGAACAGCCCTACTGCCGCATCTCGAACGTCGTGGAACGCTGTGATGTCTCCCGCCAGACCGCAGCCTCGTGGCTGCACGTACTCGTCGCTGCCGACATCCTGGTCGAAGTGAAGGCCGGCAGGGAACTGCTCTTCGTGAACCACGAATTCATGGACGTGCTGACTCGGGCCGACTGAGCCGCCGCGGGCCGTCGCCGGGAGCGTGGCTCACCGAGCAGGGAGTGCAGCGCTGTGACCGCTGCTGCGAGGCTCCCGGCGAGAGCACCGGAGAGCAGGGCGGGGACCAGGATGCGGCGCACCGTCATGACCGCAGCGCAGCACCCCACGACGACCGACCGCCGCCCACCGGGTGTCCGGTGGGCGGCGGTCGGGTGAAGTCATTCCGTCAGGGGCGCGGCGGGTTCAGGGCCAGCGCCAGGTTCTCCGGGTGGTCGCTGATCACGCGCTCGGCTCCGGTGGCGATGGCCGCGCGGTGCTGCGCGAGCGTGTCGGCGGTCCACACGCTGGTGCTCATCGGCGGGGTCCGGGCGGCACGCACGCGGTCCGTGAACGCCCGGTCCACGAAGTCGTACTTGGAGTGCATCTCGTCGGCCCAGGCCGAGGCCTCGGCGATCTGCGCCACGCTCAACGAACCGAAGTGCAGCACCCCCACGGGGATCTCGGGGTAGGACTCAGCGAACTCCTTCAGGAAGTCCCCACCTCCCAGCAGCGGGGGGACGTAGGGATTGCCGAACGACGACACGGTCAGCTTGCCCGCATCGGCCAGGTCCCGCAGTGGTCCGGCCGTGAGCATCCCGTCCAGCACCGCGCGAATGTTCGCGTTCCCCGGCACCTCGGTGTCCTTCACCTCGAGCACCAGGTGGCTGCGGCCGTCCAACGCGACCAACCACTCCTCCAAGGTCGGGATCCGCTCCCCCGTGAACTCGGCACCGAACCACGACCCCGCGTCGAGTTGCTTGACCTGCGCCAGAGTCAGGTCGGCGATCTCCCGGTCGGCCAGATTGGTGAGTTCGGGGAAGACGGTCTCGACATCCGTGGTGCGGTCCCACCACTTGTCGTGCACGATCACCGGCACGCCGTCCTTGGTCAACTGCACGTCGATCTCCATCGACGGCACTCCGTCGGCCACGGTCCGCTCCAGCGCCGCCAAGGTTTGTTCCGGTGCCAGTGAGGCACCCGCCCGGTGGGCGATCGCCGTCGGGGCCGGACCGGAGAGCGTGGCCAGCACCGGTGCCGTCGAGACGGCCGGGATGCCGTTCCACGCCGCCGCGGTCACCCGGTACCAGGCCGGGTAGCCCTCGGTGTCCACGGTCGCGGCGAGCGCCCCGGTGCCGGACGGGCGGCCTGCGGTACCGACCGGCTTCCACGCGCCGTCCAGGTGCACCTCCACGCGCACCGGACGCGTCGGACGGACCGGCACCAGGGTGCCGGCGAAGCGGGTGGACTGGGCCGTCCTCGGAGCAGTGGGCGAGCTCAGCGTGAGCCGCTGCTTGACCACCTTGACCGAGGTCTTCGCGACGGTGCGCTTCTTCTTCTTCACCACTGCCCGGACGCGGTACTTGAGCGCGCCCGAGGCGTTGGTCGGGGCCGCGGTGGCGAAGGAGAACTTCTTGCCCGACTTCTTCTTCTGGGCGACCTTCTTCCACTTCCCCCCGGTGCGGCGCTCCAGGCGGAGCTTCACCTTGCCGAACCGCTGGCTGCCCCTCAGCGTGAAGCGTTCACCGGGGGCGGCGTCACGTGGCCCGGTGAGCGAATTCTTGGCGCGGGCGTCGGCCGGGTCGGCCTGTGCCGCCGGGGCCACGAAGAGGGTCGTGCCGGCCAGGGCCAGCGGGACGAGCAGGGCGGTCAGGCGGGCAGACAAACGGTGGTGGCGCACAGAGGTCCTCCGGGTCGGGGCAGCGGTGACGCGAGTCAACCACCCCACGGCCCGCCGTGGCGAGGAACTCTCGAAGAGGACGCGACCGGTTCAGGCCAGGAAGCCCGCGACCCGCTCGTGGTAGCCGGCCGGGGTCAGCAGGAACGAGTCGTGGCCGAACTTCGACGACAGCTCCGCCTGGTCGACCTCGACCCCGTGCGCCCGCAACTGCTCGGTCATCCGCACCGACTGGGCAGTGTCGAAACGCCAGTCGGAGCCGAACGAGGTCACCTGGAACCGGGTCCGGGTGCGGGCCAAGGCCGCGGCGGTGCCCGGGTCGGCGAACGGGTCGAAGTAGTCCAGCAGCCGGGTCAGGTACAGGTAGCTGAGCGCGTCGAACCGGTCCAGGAACGTCATGCCCTGGTGCTGCAGGTAGTGCTCGACCTCGAAGTCCGGCGCCAGGGTCCAGTCGTCGCCGACCGAGTCGCGGCGGTGGTCGAACTTGTCGGCCAGCGACTCCGGCGACACGTAGGTGATGTGGGCCATCATCCGGGCCACCTTCTGCCCGCGCCACGGGGTCACACCGTGCTCGCTGTACCGCCCGCCGAGGAACTCCGGGTCGTTCATGATGGCCTCACGGGCCACCGTCGAGAAGGCGATGTTCTCGGTGCTCAGCCGGGACGACGCGGCGACCACCACGGCCCGCTCCATCACCTCGGGCTCGTCGATCACCCACTGCAGGATCTGCATCCCGCCCAGGGACCCGCCGACCCCTGCGTACAGCCGCTCCACGCCCAGGTGGGCCAGCAGCCGGCGGTGCACAGCGACCAGGTCGCTCATGTGCAGCACCGGGAAGTCCAGGCAGTAGGCCCGACCGGTGGCCGGATCGGTCGACAACGGCCCGGTGGTGCCCGAGCAGCCGCCCAGGATGTTCGGGGAGATGACGAAGAACCGGTCGGTGTCCACGGGCTTGCCGGGCCCGATCATGTTGTCCCACCAGCCGCGCTTCTTGGCGCCCAGGTGCAGCCCCGCGGCGTGGGCGTTGCCGGTCAGGGCGTGGGTCACGAAGACGGCGTTGTCGCGGGCCTCGTTGAGCGTCCCGTAGGTCTCGTAGGCCACCTCGACGTGCTCCAGACGCCGTCCGCCACGCAGCTCGAGTGGGTCCGCAGGCGTCGCCAGGACCGCGCTCTGCGTCTCGACGTACCCCAGCGATCCGGTCACGCCGCGATTGTGCCCCACCGCGCCCGGCCACGACCGGTGAGGTCGCACCAGCGAGACCCCCGAGCTGCCCGCTCCGCGCCCGCTCCGCGCCCGCTCCGCGCCCGGTCCGCTGCCGGTCCCCCCAGAACGACGGAGCCCGCCCACACACGCGGTGTGGACGGGCTCCGGATGCCTCGCCCGGCTCACCCCCACGGAGCCAGCTGACGCGCGCGGCCCCCAGGCGCCGGACCGAAGCCGATCTGGAGAGCGAAGCGATCGGCGAAGGTCAGGCAACGCCGGGGACCCGCCGTCAGACCCACCCGGAGCCAGCTGACGCGCGCGGCCCCCAGGCGCCGGACCGAAGCCGATCTGGAGAGCGAAGCGATCGGCGAAGGTCAGGCAACGCCGGGGACGCGCCGTCAGGCTGGCTCCCTCAGCGGGTGGCTGCCAGGGCCTGCTCAAGGTCGGCCACGATGTCGTCGACGTTCTCGATGCCGATCGACAGTCGCACCATGTCCTCGGGCACACCCGCGGCCACGAGCTCCTCGGGCGTGAGCTGGCTGTGCGTGGTCGAGGCGTTGTGGATCGCCAGCGACTTGGCGTCACCGATGTTGGCCAGGTGGCTGAACAGCTGCAGCGACTCGATGAACGTGGTCCCACCCGCGCGGCCGGCCTTCAGGCCGAACGAGATCAGGCCGCCGTAGCCGTTGCCGGTGAGCGTGCGGTCGGCCACCTCCTTGTACGGCGAGTCCGACAGGCCCGGGTAGGAGACCCACGAGACGTCCTCGTGCTGGCTGAGGTACTGGGCGACCTTCAGCGCGTTCTCGCTGTGCCGCTCCATGCGCAGGTGGAGGGTCTCCAGGCCCTGCAGGAACAGCCACGAGTTCATCGGGGCGATCGCGGCACCGGTGTTGCGCAGCAGCACCGTGCGGGCCCGGATGATGTAGGCCAGGTTGCCGACGGCCTCGGTCCACACGACGCCGTGGTAGGCGCCGTCCGGGCCGGTCAGGGCGGGGAAGCGCTCGGCGTGCGCGGTCCAGTCGAAGTTGCCCGAGTCAACGATGACGCCACCGATCGAGGTGCCGTGACCGCCGATGTACTTGGTGGCCGAGTGCACGACCACGTCGACACCGAGGTCGAAGGGGCGGCACAGCAGCGGGGTGGCGGCGGTGTTGTCGACGATCAGCGGCAGGCCGGCGGCGTGCGCGGCGTCGGCCCAGGCCTTGAGGTCGACCACGTTGATCTTGGGGTTGCCGATGGTCTCGGCGAAGACCAGCTTGGTGTTCTCGTCCACCGCGGCGGCCAGCGCGGCCGGGTCCTCGGGGTCCACGAACCGGGTCTCGATGCCGAACTGCGGCAGGGTGTGCGCGAAGAGCGCGTAGGTGCCGCCGTACAGGGTCGACAGCGCCACGATGTTGTCCCCGGCCGAGGCCAGGTTCAGCACGGCGTAGGTGATCGCGGACGAGCCAGACGCGGTGGCCAGCGCCCCGACGCCGCCCTCGAGCTGGGCGATGCGCTCCTCGAAGACCGACTGGGTCGGGTTCATGATCCGGGTGTAGATGTTGCCCGGCTCGGCCAGCGCGAACAGGTTCGCGGCGTGCTCGGTGTCGTTGAAGACGTAGCTGGTGGTCTGGTAGATCGGCACCGCGCGGGAGTTGGTGGCGGGGTCCGGCTGCTCCTGGCCGGCGTGCACGGCGAGGGTCTCGGGGCGGTAGGTCATGAAGGGCTCCTGGGTCGTGCGCCGGGGCGCAGGGGTGGGGGTGTGCCGGACCCCCGCACCGGCGGGTGCGGGGGTCCTGCGCGAGGTGGATCAGACGCTGACGGCGACCTCGGCCACGGTACCGACGGCGGCGACGACCTGACGGTCCACCGGGTCGGCCTTCGGGGCCAGGGTGCGCAGCGTCCAGTTGCCGTTGCCGGCGAAGAACCGGAAGTGGCCGGTGGCCGAGGTGGGGACCTCGGCGGTGAACTCACCGGTCGAGTCCAGCAGCCGCACGTAGGCGTTCGGCACCGGCTCGTCCCCGCGGAGCACCTGGCCCTGGATCACGGCTTCCTTGGCGACGTTGACCCCGTCCAGGGGCAGGCCGCCGACGACCGCGCCGCACATCAGGCGACACCCGGCTCGTCACCGAGCGCGACCGGCACGCCGACGAGGCTGCCGTACTCGGTCCAGGAACCGTCGTAGTTCTTGACGTTCTTCTTGCCCAGCAGCTCCTGCAGCACGAACCAGGTCAGCGAGGAACGCTCACCGATGCGGCACAGCGCGATGGTGTCCTTGTCCTCGTCGAAGCCGACCTCGGCGTAGAGCGCCTGCAGCTGCTCGTCGGTCTTGAAGGTGCCGTCGTCGTTGGCGTTCTTGCTCCACGGCACGTTCACCGAGGTGGGGATGTGGCCGGCGCGCTGGGCCTGCTCCTGCGGGAGGTGGGCCGGGGCGAGCAGGCGACCGGCGTACTCGTCGGGGCTGCGCACGTCGACCAGGTTCTGGGTGCCGATCGCGGCGACCACGTCGTCACGGAAGGCGCGGATCGAGCGGTCCTGCTCGGTGGCGGTGTAGCTGGTCGCCGGGCGGGTGGGGACCTCGTCGGTCAGCTCGCGCGAGTCCAGCTCCCACTTCTTGCGGCCACCGTCCATGAGCTTGACGTCGGCGTGGCCGTAGAGGGTGAAGTACCAGTAGGCGTAGGCGGCGAACCAGTTGTTGTTGCCGCCGTAGAGCACCACGGTGTCCTCGTTGGAGACGCCGCGCGAGGACAGCAGCGCCTCGAACTGCTCCTTGTTGACGAAGTCGCGACGGACCTGGTCCTGCAGGTCGGTGGTCCAGTCGAGCTTGATGGCGCCCTTGATGTGGCCCTTGTCGTAGGCGGTGGTGTCCTCGTCGACCTCGACCAGGACGACACCGGGGGTGTCGAGGTTGTCGGCGACCCACTGGACGGTGACGAGCGAGTTCTCGCGGCTCATGGTGTTTCTCTTCTCTCTTGCGGTGGTCTGGGTGTGGTGGTGGTCAGGCGGTCGGTGCGGTCTGGGGTGCGGTGTCGGCGGCCCGACCCAGCACCCGGCGACCGAGCAGGTAGAGCTCGCAGCCCAGGCAGAACCCGAAGACGGCGTTGAGCACGGCGGCGGCCAGCGCGAAGCCGGTGGCGACGAGGCCGACCAGGTCGGCGCCGGTCACGAAGCCGCCGAGTCCGACGAGCGCGAAGACCAGACCGACGGCCTGGGCGAAGCGCGGCGGGGCCGGCTCCTCCCACTCCGTGGTCGGGGCCAGGCGCGGACGGACCAGGTGGCGGAAGAGCCAGGCGTGCGGGGTGCGCTGCACGCCGGCCAGGGCGCCGAGGGCGAAGAGCGCGGCCTGCAGCGCGAGCAGGCCGGTGGCCACGGCACCCGGCGCGGTCAGCAGCACGGCAGCCAGCACCAGCACGGTGAGGGCGGCCGCGAACTGCGGGCCTCGGGGATCGATCTGGGTGTTCACGGGGTTCTCCGTCGACGACGTCCTGGACAGGGCAGACCCCTCGGGGCTCGGGACGAGCGGGAGGGGTCGGACGCGTGCAGGCACACCGGGTCCCACGTCGGGGGACGGCTCAGTGGCGGACGGACGCGTCCGTCAGGACATTCGACACAGCGCGGAGCGCACGCGGCAGTGGTCCACTGCGCGGCGCTTCGTCAGCATGGTCGAGAACATGGTGGAAACAGTACGGGGCCGATCCGCACCCGAGAAATCCAAATCCCACATCGTGAGACATGCGTCCACAATTCGATACGCGGAGCGGTGGACGAGGCGTGGAGAAGCGCCTGCCGGGGTCGATTCCCGCCCCACCCGCCCGCGTCCGCCGCTCGGGCAGGGTCCGCAACCTGAGCGTTCCTCACCTCACCGCCCGCGCCCGCGCGGCGCCGACTATCCTCGACCCACTGAGGACCGGCCCCGGTCCGACAGGAGACTGGGAGTCATCCAACCGTGAAGCGCGCACTGATCACCGGCATCACCGGCCAGGACGGGTCGTACCTGGCCGAGCTGCTGCTCGAGAAGGGCTACGAGGTCCACGGGCTGGTGCGTCGCTCCTCCACCTTCAACCGGGAACGCATCGACCACCTGGGCGTCGACCCCGTCGAGGGCAACCGGGCGCTGCACCTGCACTACGGCGACCTCACCGACGGCATCGGGATCGGCAACCTGCTGCGCGACATCGCTCCGCACGAGGTCTACAACCTGGCCGCGATGAGCCACGTCAAGGTCTCCTTCGAGATGCCCGAGTACACCGCCTCGGTGAACTCGGTCGGGGTGGCCCGGCTGCTGGAGTCGATCCACGCCGCCGGCCTCGACTGCCGCTTCTACCAGGCCTCCACCTCGGAGATGTTCGGCTCCACCCCGCCGCCGCAGTCGGAGTCCACGGTCTTCCACCCGCGCTCCCCCTACGGCGCCTCCAAGCTCTACGCGCACTCGCTGACGGTGAACTACCGCGAGGCCTACGACATGTTCGCGGTGTCGGGAATCCTGTTCAACCACGAGTCCCCGCGCCGCGGCGAGACGTTCGTGACCCGCAAGATCACCATGGCCGTGGCCCGGATCAGGGCCGGTCTGCAGGACGAGCTGCACCTGGGCAACCTCGAGGCCATCCGCGACTGGGGCTACGCGCCCGAGTACGTCGAGGGCATGTGGCGGATGCTGCAGCACGACACCCCCGAGGACTTCGTGCTCGCCACCGGCACCGCCACCACCGTGCGCGAGTTCTGCCGCTGGGCCTTCGAGCACGCCGGCCTGGAAATGGACGACTTCGTGAAGTACGACGAGCGCTACGAGCGGCCCGCGGAGGTCGACGCGCTGATCGGCGACGCAGCCAAGGCACACGACCTGCTCGACTGGAAGGCCACGACGATGCCGCGTGACCTGGCCCGGACCATGGTCGAGGCCGACATCGCCGGGCTCGACCGCTACCTCAAGTACTGACCCCGTGGGCCCGGACCCCACCGCTCCCGTCCTGGTCACCGGCGCCGCCGGGCAGGACGGCTGCTACCTGGCCCGGATGCTGCTCGCCGAGGGCCGCCGGGTGGTCGGCACCGTGCAGCCCGGCACCGCGCCCTCGCCGTACCTGGCCGGGGTGGAGGTCGTGGAGCTCGACGTCACCCACACCCCCGCGCTGGCTGCCCTGCTGGAGCGGGTGCGCCCGGCCGAGGTCTTCCACCTGGCCGCTTTCTCCTCGGTCGGCGCCTCCTGGGGCGCGGCACCGCTGGTCGGCGAGGTCAACGGCTCGGCGGTGCTGCGGCTGCTCGAGGAACTGCTGGCCTTCCGGGCCCGGCACGGCTGGGCGCCCCGGCTCTTCCACGCCTCCTCCGCCGAGGTCTTCGGCGCCCTGGACGACCGGCCCCGCACCGAGACCGACGCGCACCACCCGCGCAGCCCGTACGCCGCGGCCAAGTCCTACGCCCACTCCCTGGTGGTGGCCTACCGGGAGGCGCACGACCTGTTCGCGGTCAACGGGATCCTCTACAACCACGAGTCCCCGCTGCGCGGGCGCGGCTTCGTGACCCGCAAGATCACCCGCGCCGCTGCCGAGATCGCGCTGGGCCGCGCCGAGCACGTCACCCTGGGGAACCTGGCCGTGAGCCGCGACTGGGGGCACGCGGCCGACCACGTGCGCGGGATGCGGCTGATGCTCGCCGCCGACGAACCCCGCGACATGGTGCTGGCCACCCAGGTGCCGCACAGCCTGCGGGACCTGCTGGAGACCGCGTTCGACGCCGCCGGGCTGGGCGACCCCGACCCGTACCTGGTCAGCGACCCGGCACTGTTCCGGCCGGTCGACGGGGCCTGCCCGACCGGGGACGCCACGGCCGCACGGGAACTGCTCGGCTGGGTGCCGGTGCGCACCTTCGACGACGTGGTCCGCGAGATGGTCGCGGTGGACCTGCGCCGGGTGGAGTCGGGGGTCGAGGAGGACCTCGCCTACCTGAGGCTCCCCTGACCTGACCCCAGCCACGCACGTGCTCAGGGCACGTCGTGCAGGGCCTCCCCGAGCGCGGCCAGCACCTGCTCCTTGCGCGGCGCGCCGGCGGCGCGGGCCACCTCGTGCCCGCGCGCGTCGAGGACCACGGTGGTGGGGGTCCGCATGATCTGCAGCTGGCGCACCAGCGCCAGGTGCTGCTCGGCGTCGACCTCCACGTGCGCCACCCCGGGCACCACGGCCGCGACGTCGCCGAGCACCTGACGGGTGGCCCGGCAGGGCGCGCAGAACGCGCTGGAGAACTGCAGGAGGGTGGCCCGTTCCCCGAGGGTCGCCTCGAACGGTGTGCCGGCCAGCAGGCTCGGCTCCTCGGGGGCGACCTCGGTGGCCGCGCGCCGGTGGGACCCGAACCGGCCGTCCACCACGGCCCGCCAGGCACCGAAGCCGAGGGCGGCGGCGAGGGCGAGCAGCAGGACGATCTGGCCGGTGGTCACGCCCGGTTGAACACCGACACGGCCCACCTGATTCCCGGGACCGCCGGTTCGCCGGCGCGGGCTCAGCCTCCCGCGAACGGCGGCAGGTACTCGACCGTCTCCCCCGGCGGCACCTCGACCTCGGCGGGGTCGCGGGTGCCCAGCGGGGTGTCCCCGACCAGCACCGAGCAGGAGGCGATGACCCGGGCCAGGGCGCCGGCGCCCCCGGTGCCGGGCACCTGGGCCAGGACCAGCTCGGTCAGGGTCGCCACGGTGCAGCCCGGCGGCACCGGCACGAGCACCTCGGCGGTGCCCGCGGCGGCGCGCGCACCTGCCCAGAAACGGACAGTGGCGAAACCGGTGCTCATGAACCGATATCCTTCACCATCCACCCCGCAGGGAGGGAGGCCCGGTTCCGTTGAGCGCCATGTTGCTCCTGACCAGCGCCCTGCAGCCCTCCGCGGAGGTCCTGCCGGCGCTGGCGCTGCTCGGCCACACCGTCAAGATCCTGCCCGCCGAGGGCAGCGCCCTGCTCGAGGCCCCCGACGTCGACCTGCTGCTGGTCGACGGCCGCCAGGACCTGGCCGGCGCCCGCGACCTGTGCCGCCTGATCCGCACCACCGGCACCGACGTCCCGGTGCTGCTGGTGGTCACCGAGGGCGGTCTGGCGGTGGTCACCCACGACTGGGGCATGGACGACGTGGTGCTGCACACCTGTGGCCCCGCCGAGCTCGAGGCGCGGATCCGGCTCGCTCTGGGTCGTCTGGCCGCCCAGCTGCAGGCCGACGACCCCGACGCGCACCTGATCCGCTCCGGCGAGGTGGTCGTCGACGACGCCGGGTACACCGCCCGGATCGGTGACCGGCCGCTCGACCTGACGTTCAAGGAGTTCGAGCTGCTCAAGCACCTGGCCCAGCACCCGGGCCGGGTGTTCTCCCGCCAGCAGCTGCTCAGCGAGGTGTGGGGCTACGACTACTTCGGTGGCTCGCGCACCGTGGACGTGCACGTGCGGCGGCTGCGCGCCAAGCTCGGCCCCGAGCACGAGACGCTGATCGGGACCGTCCGCAACGTCGGCTACCGGTTCGTCCCGGCGAGCGCTGCGCCGGACGAGCACGACGCCGAGGTGGACGAGGGCGAGAAGGTGGCCGAGTGAGCAGTCCGGAGGAGGCGCTGGCGGTCGCCGCGGTCGCGGACGCGGCGCTGGCCCACGACGGCACCGACCCGCTCGATGAGCAGACCCGGATGACGCTGCGACACCACCCCGAGCAGGCGTTCGTGGCCCTGGAGCCCGACGGATTCGCGCTGCTCCTCGACGGCCGGGTCAGTGTCGTGGTCGACCCGGTGGTCCGGCGCAACGGGCTGGGTTCGGCGCTGCTGGAGCAGCTGCTCGACGAGTTCGACGCCGGCGGGCACGGCGGCCCCGGCGTGCTGGAGGGGTGGAGCCACGGCGGGCACCCGGGGGCCGACCGGCTGGCCGCGCTGGGCGGTTTCGAGCCGGTGCGCAGCCTGTGGGTGATGCGCCGCTCCCTGCTCGAGGCGCTGCCCGGCGTCCCCGACCACCCCGGCACCCTGCGCAGCTGGCAGCCCGCTGACGCCACCGAGCTGCTGCGGGTCAACGCGGCCGCCTTCGCCCACCACCCCGAGCAGGGGGCGATGGACGCCACCAACCTGGCCGAGCGGATGGCCGAGCCCTGGTTCGACCCCGCCGACCTGCTGGTGCTGGAGGAGGACGGGCAGCTGCTCGGGTTCCACTGGACCAAGCGGCACGACGACACCGAGGCCGAGGTGTACGTGGTCGGCGTCGACCCCGCCCAGCAGGGGCGCGGGCTGGGCAAGGTGCTCACCCTGGCCGGGTTGCAGCACCTGGCCGGTCGCGGCAACAGCCGGGTGCACCTCTACGTCGAGTCCGACAACCACCCGGCCGTCGCGGTCTACTCGGGCCTGGGCTTCACCCACGCCGCCGCCGACACGCACGTGATGTTCCGCCGCGGCTGACCCGACCCGCAGACCGGATCAGCGCAGCTTGGGCCGCACGTGCAGCCCGACCTCCGGGTCCACGACGACCTCCTGGCTGGCCGGCAGCCCGTCGACCTCCAGCACCGCCTCGACCGGCACGTTGCGCTTGAGCACCGCCAGCGCGATCGGACCCAGCTCGTGGTGGCGGGCCGAGGAGCCGACGAAGCCGATCTCCTTGCCACCGTTGAGCACCGGGCTGCCGACGGCCGGGAGCCGGTTCTCCGACCCGTCCAGGTGCAGCAGGGTCAGCCGGCGCGGGGGGCGACCCAGGGTGTGCACCCGCGCGACCGTCTCCTGGCCGCGGTAGCAGCCCTTGTCCAGGTGCACCGCCGAGCCGATCCAGCCCACCTCGTTGGGGATGGTGCGGTGGTCGGTGTCCACGCCCAGGCGCGGTTCGCCGCGCTCGATGCGCAGCGCCTCGTGGGCCCACAGCCCCGCCGCGGGGCCGGCCGCCTCGGCGTAGGCGGGCAGCTCGCTGCGCGGCACCAGGTCGAAGGCCTCGGGCTGGCTGGCACGCCAGGCCACGGCCAGGTCGTCGACCTCGGTGACCTCGACCCGCATCATGAACCGCATCCGGTCCAGGAACGCGACCAGGTCGGCGCCGTGGCCGGGCTCGGTGTGCGCGGTGAACGACTCACCGTCGTCGATGCCGGTGAAGGCGTGCTCGACGTGGCCGGTGGGGCTGAGCAGCAGCGCGGAGGTCCACACCCCCGGCGCCAACCCCTCGAAGTACTGGGTGGTCAGCGAGTGCAGGTAGGTGAGCCGGTCCGGGCCGGCGATCCGGACCACGTCGCGGTGGCTCAGGTCGACGAACCCGTCCCCGGCGGTCAGGGCCCGCTGTTCGGTGTTGAAGTTGCCGTAGTGCGCCGCGACCGGCGCGTCGATCCCGTCCCCGGCGACAGCGCCGGGCAGGTCGAGCAGGGGCGATCGGGTGGTGCTCAACGTTCCTCCGCGTGCGGGTGGTGGTGGGGTGTGGGGGTCTCCGGGGTGCTCCCGCACGAGGTGCAGGTGCCGAAGAGGGCCAGGTGGGCGACGTCGACCACGAAGCCGTACTGCTCGACCAGGACTTCGACCATCGGGTCGGCGACCTCGGGGGGCACCGAGCGGACGGCACCGCAGGCGCGGCAGACCACGTGCAGGTGCTCGGGCGCCGAACTGGCGTGGTAGGTCGGGGCGCGGTCGGAGAGGTGGGTGTGCCGGACCAGGCCGAGCTCCTCGAGCACCTCCAGGGTCCGGTAGACCGTCGAGGTGTTGATCCCGGTCTCGCGGACCTCGCAAGCCACGTCGTCGGGGGTGGCGTGGCCGAGCTTCTCGACCGCGGCCAGGATGAGCCGGCGCTGCGGCGTGAGGCGGTAGCCGCTGCCCCGCAGCTTCTGCGCCAGCTCGTCGGTCATCAGGCCCTCTTGAGGCGCGCCCACAGGTGGGGCTGGACCGGCTGGCCGACCGCGGCCATGTCGTAGGCGTAGAGCAGGTCGCCCTCGACGTTGCCGTAGAGCCGCTTGCCGCCGGTGACCTCCTTGGCGGTGCCCGAGCGCATCACGGCGTCGGTGATCATCTCCAGCTTGCCGTCGGCGGCCTCGCCGACCCACAGCTCGGAGACACCGCTGGAGTGGGTGAGCAGGAACTCGACCTTGCCCTCGCCGACGCAGCGCAGGAACCCGGTCTCGATCGCGGCGTCGCGGACCTTCTCGCCGTTCTCGTCGGTGATCCACGAGCGGGCCATGTAGTGCAGGAACGGTCGACCGTCGTGGGTGAAGATCAGCTCCTGACCGAACTCGAACTTCTCGATCGTCGGGTAGTCACCGTGGCCGTTGCCGCGCCAGGTGCCGAGCATCCAGGCGACGGGGCCGCAATTCGGGTGGAGGTTGTCGGGCAGCTCGAAGGGCATGCCTCGATTCTAGGTGGGCCGCCGCGGGCGCGCTCGGGCACCGGGGCCGCCCGGCCTACGCTGGGTCCATGCCACGCACCCTGCTGATCAAGGTCCTGACCGGAGCCGAGGACCCCGAGCGCACCAACCAGGCGTTCACGGTGGCCGCGGCGGCTGCGGCTGCCGGTGCCGAGGTGCACCTGTGGCTGGCCGGTGAGGCGGCGTGGTTCGGTCTGCCCGGTCGAGCCGCGGAGTTCTCCCTCGAGCTCGCCACCCCGCTGCCGGACCTGCTCGACGTGGTCCGCAGCAGCGGCACCGTGGTGGTCTGCTCCCAGTGCGCGGCCCGCCGCGGCATCGTCGCCGACGACCTGGTCGAGGGCGTCACCATCGCCGGGGCCGCGGTCTTCGCCGAGCAGGCTCTCGGCGAGGGCGTTCAGGCCCTCGTCTACTGACCCTCTCCCCC
>JAEWXC010000010.1 GCA_023396115.1 Actinomycetes bacterium
GGGCGGCGTCTGCTGCAGCGGGGGCAGCGGCGGCAGTTGACGGGTCACCGTCGGGCCGGCCGGGGCGGCGGCGTCGGACGCCGCCGGGTTCAGGTCGGTGCGCGGACCGGGCTCGACGCGGGGCACCTGGGCGGTGGCCGTCGCGTCCTCGACGCCGGGCAGGGCGGACTCGGAGCCGCCGGGACCGGCCGGCGGCGTCGCTGCCGGTGTGCCCGTCGGTGCGCCGGCCGGGGCCGCAGCGGGTCCGGGCGCGACGTCCGTCGACGAGGTCGGGGCGGGCGTCGGCGGCTCGGTGGCCACCGGTTGGCCGCAGTGCCCGCAGAACCTGGCCCCCGGGTTCAGCGCCTGGTGGCAGTGCCCGCAGAACTTGCTCACAGTCGACTCGCTCTCGTGCGTCGTTCCGGTCGGCGCGACACCCTACCGGCCCGGCGCCCCGGGCTGGTCCCGGCGCGGGACCGCCCCCGCCGGCGAAGCAACTGGCGGCCCGGGGTCAGCCGTCCAGCGCGGCGAGCAGGTCGCGACGCGCCGCCCGGCCCTCAGGCGTGGGCAGCACCGGGTACACGTGCGGCTGTCCGGCGCCCTCGTGCAGCACGACGACACCGCCGGCGGCCCGCAGACGGGCGGCGAGCAGACGGGCGTCGGGCAGGCAGATGTCGCGGGTGCCGACGAACACGGTGACCGGCGCCAGGCCGGCGAGGTCGGCGAAGAGCGGGCTGACCCGCGGGTCACGCAGGTCCAGGTCCCCGGCCCAGGCCGCAGCGGCGGGACGCAGCCCCACCCGGCGCAGCCACGGGTCGTCCGGCTCGATCGCGTCGACCTCCGGGTTGCTCATCGACAGGTCCAGCCACGGCGCCACGAGCACCAGACCGGCCGGCTGCGCCAACCCCGCCTCGCGCCGTTGCAGCGCCGCCACGAGGGCCAGCCCGGCCCCGGCGGAGTCACCGGCCAGGTGCACCGGCGCACCACCGAACTCCTCGTCCAGACCCGCCAGCACCTCGGCCACCAGGGCGACCGCCTCCAGCGCGTGGTGCTGCGGCGCCAGCCCGTAGAGCACCACGTCGACCACCCGGCCGGTCGTGTCGGCGGCGTCGGCGGCCAGCTCCCAGTGCTGCCGGACGACCTGGTTCACGTAGGCGCCGCCGTGCAGGTAGACCACGGCCCCCGGTGCCCGGACACCGCCGCGCGGGTGCAGCCGCTCCACGACGAACCCGCCCACCAGGCGCTGCTCGACCCGACGGCCGACCTGCACCCGCAGCGGCACCGCCGGGGAACCCTTCTCCGCCGCCAGCACGGCCTCCCCCGAGGCCGTCGAGGTCCAGCGGCGCAACGCCGTGAGCCGCAGGTATCCGGTGACGACGCGGGTGGCCAGGCTGCTCATGCGGCGAGGGTAACCGGCACCCCGGGAGCGGTCAGGGCGAACCGGCCGACGACCCGGCGGCGGGGCCGGTTGTGGGTCCGGCCACGGGTTCGGTCGCCACCACCGTCGGAGCCAGCCCGTTCACCTCGTCACTGATCCGACCCTCCAGGCTGCGGGCCACGGCGACCAGCAGGGCACACCCCGCCAGCAGCGTGCCGATGAAGACCGCGTGCAGGTCGTGACGGAGCAGGAAGCCCGCCGACAGCGGTGCGACCACCGCCCCGATCTGGAACGAGGCCGCCGAGAGCGCGTTGTACCGCCCACGCAGGTGGTCGGGGGCCAGGTCGTTGGTGATCGCGGGCAGGGTCGGCTGCAGCAGCGTCTCCCCCGCGGCGAAGAGGGCGTGGAAGACCAGCACCATCGAGGCCGCCGTCAGCGTCCCCGCGAAGGGTCCGGTGGCACCCAGCAGCAGCCACGACACCGCCCAGATACCGGCCATCACCATCACCACCCGGGTCCGCCGGTGGCCCTGGATCAGCCGCAGCACCA
Organism: Actinomycetes bacterium; assembly: GCA_023396115.1. Lineage (GTDB taxonomy): Bacteria > Actinomycetota > Actinomycetes > Propionibacteriales > Nocardioidaceae > Nocardioides. The sequence goes on from JAEWXC010000010.1 coordinate 1,907, forward strand.
CGAACTGGAAGCAGACGATCACCACGGTGTTGATCGCGAACGCCCACCCGATCACCCGGGTGGAGACCTCGCTGACCTCGCGGGCCCAGGCCGGGAAGCCCGCCTCCATCTGGCCGTAGCCGACGAACGCGAAGACCAGCCCGATCGCGAACATGTGCACCACGCCGGGGCGGCGCAGGATCGCCAGGTAGGTGATCCGCGGCCCGGCGGCCTCCTCCTCGGGCACCTCGCTGCGCCCGTGCACGTGGCGCAGCGGCCCGAGCATCATCGCCACCGGGACCAGCATGCACACCGCGTCGATGACGAAGATCGTGGTGAACGTGGAGGGGCGGGTGACGTCGACGAACACCCCGCCGACCACGCCGCCGATCCCGATGCCGAGGTTGACCAGCGCGAAGTTGATCCCGAAGTAGGTCTGCCGGACCACGCCGGTGACCAGCGAGGAGATCATCACGTTGAACGCACCCCAGCCGCCGGCGTTGGCGATGCCGATGAAGACCATCGCCGCCGCGACCCGGGCCTCGGTGTCGGCGAAGGCGAGCTGGAGCACCCCCAGGCACTGCGCCAGGCTGCCCAGGATCACCATCCGGCGCGCGCCCCACCGGTCGGTCAGCGACCCGAACAGCGGGGTGAGGACCAGCGCGACGACCCCGATCAGCGCCATCATCGTGCCGGCGACGTCGAGGGTCAGCCCGCGCACCTCGTGCAGGTAGATGATGGTGAAGGGGAGGGTGAGCCCGCGCCCGAGCACCTGGAACACGGTGCTGCTGAGCAGCCACCGGCCCGGGGTGGGGAGCTGGGCCCAGAAGCTGCGCAGGGTGATCCGGTCCACGGGTCCATCATCGGTGCCGGCACCGACAGCGAGCCACCGGGTTTCCGCTCAGGCCGGCCAGCCAGAAGTAACACTGATCTGTCCCCTCTGGTGCGGTGGTGTGACACCGCACCAGAGCTGATGGATCAGTGTTACTTGGGCGGGGCCGGGTCCACGGGGGCGCGGAACGCCCCGGTCACCGCCGCCACGACCAGCCCGACGACCAGGGCCCAGAAGGCGGCACCGATGCCGAGCAGGGTGATCCCGCTGGCGGCGACCACGAAGGTCGTCACCGCCGGGACCCGGAACCGTTCCTGGGCCATCGCGCCGGTGAGCGCACCGGCCAGGGTGGACATCAGCGCCAGCCCGGCGACCGCGAGCAGCACCTCGACCGGGGCGGTGGTGGCCGCGACGGTGATCGCGGTGGAGGCCACCCCGAGCACCAGGTAGGTGACCCCGCAGGACTGCCCGGCCCACCAGCGCCGCGACGGGTCGGGTCCGGCCTCGGGGCCGGCCGAGATGGCGGCGGTGATCGCCGCCAGGTTGATCGCGTGCCCACCGAACGGGGCCCCGACGACGGTGCCCAGCCCGGTGACGGCCATCAAGGGACGCCACGGGGCGGTGAACCCGAACGACCCGAGCACCGCCACGCCGGGGACGTTCTGCGAGGCCATCGTCACCACGTACAGCGGCACGGCCAGGCCGACCACCGCCTGCACGCTGAGGGTCGGGGCGACCACGTCGACCACCGGCAGCAGCGAGCCCTGCAGGCCGCCGTCGTCGACGATCCACACCCCCATCACCACCAGGGCGACCAGGAACGCCACCGGGGAGGCGAAGCGCCCGAACAGCGCCATCGAGACCAGCCAGGCCAGCACCACCGGGAGCACCAGCAGCGGTTCGTCGACCAGCCCGGTCACCGCGTGCAGGCACAGCGGCAGCAGCACCCCGGCGAGCATCGCCTGGGCCACCGGTGTCGGGATCATCCCGATCAGCTCACCCAGCCGGGGCCACAGGGCGGTGAGCAGCACCAGCATCCCGACCAGCACGAACGCCCCGACCGCGGCCGACCAGCCGCCCTCGACCCCGCTGGAGGAGGCCAGCAGCGCCGCCCCGGGGGTGGACCAGGCCAGCACCACCGGCATCCGGTGCCGTCGGCTGAGCCAGAAGGTGCCGATCCCGCAGACCAGGCACAGCACCATCAGCCCCGAGGCCGCCTGGGTGGGCGTGGCGCCGACGGCCTGCAGCCCGGCCAGGACCACCGCGAAGGTGCTGGTCACCCCGACCACCGCGGTCAGGGCGCCGGCCAGCAGCGGCTGTCCCAGTCCCGGCGGGGCGGCGTCGGGCGCGGACGGTGCGCGGGTGCTGGCGGTCATGGCACGGACGCTAGCCGAGCCGCCGGGTCAGGTCCGGTGCTCCGGTCGACTCAGTAGTACGGGACTCAGTAGTACGGGACGTCACCGAGCATGACCCCCACCGAGGGGTCCGGGCGCCCGAGCAGGTCCAGGTTGACGCCGAACATCCGCCGCTTCACGGTGCCGTTGGCGTAGCGCAGCTCCACCAGGCCCTTGCGGATGAAGCGGTAGGTCCCCTTCTCCTCGGGCGAGACGGTGCTCCACGAGCTGCCCAGCCCCGGCCAGCTGCCGATCGAGTAGCCGGTGTCGACGAACCGGCCCCGGCGGTCCATGGTCAGGAAGCGGGTCCAGGTGGTGCACATGATCATGCAGACGCCGCTCCAGTTCTGGTGGGTCAGGTCCAGGCCCAGCCGGCTGCCCTTCTTGGGCAGGTGCAGCGGGGAGAACCAGATCTTCTGCTTGTCACCCAGCGGCTTCATCCGGAAACCCTCGGTGGTCAGCCGCGCGGTGCGCCCCCCGATGCGGACCTTGCCGGTGGCACGGTTCCAGCGGTACCGCACGCACTGCTTCGACGCCCGCGCGCAGCGCGTCCGGGTGCCCTCGCCGGCGAAGTCCAGGTGCGCGAACTTCTTGTTGACGAAGTGGACCGCGTGGGTGCGCCACCCGCTGGAGTCGGTGAGGCTGGTGGTCTCGTGGCCCCAGTAGTAGCGGCCCACGATGCTGCGCGGGCGGCGCGGCTTGGGCGGGGTGACCACGGTGAAGGACCGCTGCGCCGAGACGGAGCCCGAGGTGGCCCGCACGGTCAGCTTGCGGGTGCCCTTGGTCTTCTTCTTGCGCACCGTGAACTTCAGGTACTCGCTCGACCGGTCCTCCAGCGTGCCCACGCGGCGCACCGGGTTGGTGATCTTGAGCCCCTTGCCGGCGGCCCGCACGACGGTGCCGGGGGCCGAGGACTCCGAGACGTTGCGGACCTCGACGCGCACGGTGAACTTCTTGTTCCTGCGGGCTCCGACCACCCGGTCCTCGTCGCTGTCCACCCGCAGCACCGGCCGCTTCTGGTCCTCCAGATCGACGGCGTAGCCCGTCTGCAGCACGTTGTTGGTGTCGTTCACGTCGAGCACCCGGGCGAAGGCGCACTCCCAGGCCCCGGACCGGATCGCGACGTGCGGGGCCGAGGTCAGGGTCATCGTGCCGACCCCGGTGTTGGTGGCGCCGAGGGCGTTGCCGTTGACGCCGGCGGCCACGGCCGACTTCTGCACCGCCGCACCGAGCATCGAGAACTTCGAGACACAGCTGTCGCCGTCCCACTGGCCCAGCCAGACCGCGACCAGGGACTCGTCGGCCGCGCTCGGGGTGGCCCGGAACGTGGCCCGGGCCACCACCCGCTGGGCCTGGAGGTCCTGGGTGACGTGGACCCGAGCCAGCCGCCGGGTGTTCGGCAGGCCCCCGACCACGTCGTCGAAGTCGTCGACCTCGCCGACCCGACGCACGACACCCTGCTCGTAGGTGCCCCGCCCGTCCTGACGGCGCGCGGTCGCAGCGCGGGCGCGGGGGGCGGTGGCCGACGCGGCGAGGATCCCGGCGAGCGCCGGCTCGGTCGTCGGTGCGGAGGTCGACTCGGAGGTCGGCTCGGAGGTGGGTGCAGAGGTCGCCTCGGTGGTCGCCTCGGTGGTGGCCTCGGGGGTCGGCACAGCCGCGGGCGCAGACGTCGGCGCAGTGGGCGCAGTCGTGGGCGCCGCGGGCGCAGGCGTCGGCTCGGTGGCCAGGGCCGGTGTGGCCAGCAGTCCGAGGGTGAGGGTGGCGGCCACGAGGGCACTGAGGCGGGGACGGGTGCGGATCATGCGGGGAACTTCCGAGAGGCGGGGTGGTGCCCGACTCCTACCCCCGCCCGGGAGCGTGGAAACGCTGACTCACCAGCGCTGGTGCACGTCCTCGGCCCACCCGAACAGCCCGTCGACCGGGTGCCCCAACGCCTGGCCGGTCCAGGTGCCGAAGCACTGCACCGAGCGCGACGAGAGCAGCACCAGGTCGGTCCCGGCGCTCTTCACGTGCTCGGGGGTGAAGGTCAGGTCGACGGTGTCCCCGGTGATCCGCCACGGCGCCAGCCAGGCGTCGGGGTCGTAGGACCAGACCAGTTCCTCGCTGATCTTGTGCAGCCTCTGCCCCAGCAGCAGGGAGTTCTCCACCGATCCGGTGCCGTCGGTCCACCGCCCGCCCACCTGGAGCCCCACCACCCGGCCGTCGACCCGGCCCGAGCAGGCGCCCCAGTTCCAGTGCACCCGGTGCGGCCACCGGCCCCGGCCGTGGTCGAGGGTCGCCCAGGCGTCCTCGTCGACGACCACCCGGTGCCCGTCGGCGACCAGCCACCCCGAGGCGGGACGGGCCACGTCCTTGACCGTGTACTGGAAGAGCCGCTCGGTCCACGGCACCACCACACCCAGGCACTCGTGGCCCTCGGGACGCCGGGCGAGCACGTCGAGCTGCACCCGCTCGCTGACGGCCCGCAGCCGGGTGCCGTCGGGCTCCTCGGTGATCTCCACCTCCAGGCCCCGACCCTGCAGCCGCACCGGGCCGGCGTCGAGCGTGCCGGGCAGGGTGACGCCCCGGCCCAGCGGGGTGATCACGTCGAGGGTGATCTCCTCCCCGGTGCGCCGGTCCAGCAGCCACAACCCGTTGACCCCGGCGTAGTCGATGTCGGAGACGACCAGGGAGACGACGTGGGTGGGGGTGGTGACGGCCCAGTACTCCCACCGCTTGTTGCGGCCCCGACCCAGCCGGCCCCGGCCGATCCCGTCGGTGCGCAGCAGCGGGGTGCGGGTCCAGCCGACCGCGTCGGGGTTGAGCCGTCCGTCGGGGCGGGTCAGGTCGACCGGCGCGGTCAGCTCTCGCTCGGTGACCGGCACCGGTGAGGCGGTGCCGCCGACGGCGTGGGTGAAGGTCGAGGCGAGCGCGGCGTTGGAGGCGCGGACCGCGTCCACGTCGACCTTGAGGACCCGGCGGTCGTAGGTCATCAGGCCGTTGCTCTCCTCCTCCACGTCGCTGACCTGGGTGTAGACGAACCCGGCCAGCCCCTCGGCCAGGGCGGGCCGGACCTGCGCCTGCTGGAGCCGGAGGAAGGCCCGCTGGAACGCGCCCCGGTCGGCGATGCGCCGGTAGCCGAACTCCCGGGTGCTCCAGGTGTGGCCCTCGACCCGGTGGCTGTAGCCGCCGTACTCGCTGAGCACCGCGGCCCGCGGGTCCTCGGCGTCGCGGCGGGAGAGCCGGTAGGGGCGGAAGTAGACGTGCCGGCTGGCCAGGTCGCCGCCGCCCTGCTCGTGCCACCCCGAGGCGTGGTCCACCGGGCGGGTCGGGTCGAGCTCCTTGACCAGGTCGGCGACCTCGTTCGCGTCGAACTGGCCCCAGCCCTCGTTGAACGGCACCCACAGCACCACGCTGGGCACCGCCGCGAGCAGCTGGACCGTGGCCCGGGTCTCGGCCACGAACTCCTCGCGACCCTGCGCGTCGCCGCGTCCGAACACGGCGTGGCGGGAGTCGTCGATCGAGACCGGCAGCGCGACCGGGGTGGTGATGACCGGCATCCGGTAGGAGCGGCCGCCGTTGACCATGTCCTGCCACACCAGCATCCCGAGCCGGTCGCAGTGGTGGTACCAGCGCAGCGGCTCGACCTTGATGTGCTTGCGCAGCATCGTGAAGCCGAGCTCCTTGGCGGTGACGATGTCGTGCACCAGCGCCTCGTCGGCCGGCGCGGTGAGCAGGCCGTCGGGCCAGTAGCCCTGGTCGAGCAGGCCGGCGTGCAGGTAGGGCTCGCCGTTGAGCAGCAGCCGGGTGCGGCCGTGTGCGTCGGGGCCGGTGCCGACGGTGCGTACGGCGGCGTAGGAGGTGACCGCGTCGTCGTCGAGGGTGACGGACAGGTCGTACAGGTGCGGGTCCTCGGGACTCCAGGCGCGCACGTCGGCCCACGCCACCCGGACCGGCTCCCCGGTCGGCACCCGGACCCGGGCGATCTCGGTGCCGGCGTCGGTGACGACCACGGTGGCCGGGCCCTGCGGGGTGCCGCCGGCGTGCACGGTGAGGGTGAGCGAGCCGCCGCCGGCGCCGTCCAGCTCGGGCACCACGTCGATCCGGTCCACCCAGGCGGGCGGCACCGACTCCATCCACACGGTCTGCCAGATGCCCGACTGGGCCGAGTACCAGATCCCGCCGGGGTCGAGGACCTGCTTGCCGCGGGAGGTGAAGGAGGTGTCGGTGAGGTCGCGGACCCGGACCACCAGGGTGTGCTCGGCGCGGTCGGCGAGCGCGTCGGTGACGTCGAGGGTGAACGGCAGGAACCCGCCGCGGTGCGCGCCGACCTCGACCTCGTCGACCCACACGGTGCACTCGGAGTCGACCGCACCGAAGTGCAGCAGCACCCGGTCCCGGCAGAACCCCTCGGGCAGGGTGAACTCCCGGCGGTACCAGAGCCACTCGTCGGGCTGCAGCGTGCGCCCGACCCCCGACAGCGGGGCCTCGGGCGAGAACGGCACCAGGATCGGTCCGTCGAACGTGGCCGGGGCGTCGGTGACGGCCAGGGGCGTGAACGCGTGCTCCCAGGTGCCGTTGAGGTTGAGGTGGGAGTCCCGGACCAGTTGCGGTCGGGGGTACTCGGGCAGCACCGCGTCGGGATCGAGCGCCTCGCCCCACGGGGTGCGCAGGTCGGTGAGCCAGGGGGCGCTCGTCATCGGTCTGCCCCCTGCACCTGGGCACCGGTCGGCTGCACCGGGGGCAGGTCGCGGTGCCGGCGCAGCAGCCACAGCGGGACCAGGACCAGCACCGCCACCACGGCAGCGGCGGCGAACATGCCGGGCGTCGGCACCTCCTTGGCGACGCCGAAGTCGTCGACGTAGACCGCGTCGGAGCCCCGGATCACCGCCGCCCCGATGAACGGCCCGACGATGCTGGGCAGCAGGATCATCGCGATCATCCGCAGCCCCTGCACCTGCCCGGCACGGTCGGCGGGGGTCAGGTTGCGCACCGTCGCCGAGAGTGCGGCGCCGCACAGCAGGAACGTGCCCATGGTGAGGATCCCGGCGGCGATCGTGGGCAGCATCCCGCGGGCCGCCCACATGGCCCCGAGCCCGGCGACGTAGGCCGGCACCAGCCACCACATCGCCCGCAGCGGGCCGTAGCCGTCCAGCAGCCGCCCGCCCAGGACGCTGAGCAGCGAGGCGCCGATCAGCACCGCGCCCAGGACCACCGCGAACGCCTCGATCCGCAGGTAGTTCTGCACGTAGATGATCAGGTAGGGCAGGAACACCTGGAAGCTGGCGCCGAGCACCGCCCAGGCCGCCAGGGTCAGGTAGAGCCGCGGGTTGCTGCGGACGGTGGTCGGACGCAGGCCGTGCACCAGGGACCCCAGGTAGGTGCCGCTGGGTTGCGGGGTGGCGGTGCTGCGGATGCCGAACCAGGCGGCGACCCCGACCAGGGCGGTGACGCCGCCGACCAGGGCGAAGAAGAGCCCCCAGCGGCCGTCCTGGGTGATCGGGTCGAGCGCGCCGAAGACGACCAGCATGCCCAGCAGCGGGAAGGTCTGCACGACGCCGTCGACCCGGGCCCGGTTGGCCGGGGTGGTGGAGTCGGTGACCCAGGCCTGGTAGGCGGCGTCGTTGGCGCCGGAGCCGAGGAAGCTCATCACGCAGTCCAGGGTGACGATCGCGACGACCGCCCAGGCCACCGCGTTGGCGGCGGTGGAGTCGACACCGACCAGCCCGAAGCAGGCGGTGGTGAGCCCCCACAGCACGTAGCCGAGGGCGATGAACTCGCGGCGGCGCCCGACCCGGTCCGACCAGGCCCCGACGAGCAGCGTGGCGAGGGTGGCGGCGGTCGCGCTGGAGGCGACCAGCACCGCCAGCACGGTGGGGTTGTCGGTGATCGTCTCGTAGACGAACAGGTTGAGGTACATGTTCTCGACCGTCCAGGCCAGCTGCCCGGTCAGCCCCAGGAGCACCACCCAGAACCAGAGCCGTCCGCCCACCCGGGCACCGTGTGTCGCAGTCACCCGCGTGACTCTAGGGCGTGCCGTGCCCGACTTCCGGGCGTTCCTGCCCGAACCCTTGACAACGTACAACTGATTGGTTGCATGTTGGGGTGGTGAACGAGGACGAGGAGGACCGGGCCGACGCGCTGCTGGGCGCGTTGGCGGACCGGACCCGGCGCGACATCCTGCGCCGGGTGCTGGCCGGTGAGCACTCGGTCTCGCAGTTGGCCGCGGCCTACGACATGTCGTTCGCCGCGGTGCAGAAGCACGTCGCAGTCCTGGAACGCGCGGGGCTGCTGACCAAGCGGCGCCGGGGTCGCGAGCAGCTCGCCAGCGGCGAGCTGGACGCGGTCCGCACCGTCGCCCACCTGCTCGACGAGTTCGAGGCCGTGTGGCGCGGCCGGGTCGCCCGGATGGACGGTCTGCTCGCCGACACACCCCTCGAGCAGCCACCCGAGCACCCACCGGAGCAGCCACCCCGGCGCCGGCCCTGAGCCGGCGCGCACAGCACACCCACCCACTCACCCACCAGTCATCCACCCAGGAGACCGTCATGCCCGTCACCGACGTCCGCCAGGACCTCGAGGCCCTCTGCCTCACCGTCACCGCCGAGTTCGCCGCCCGCCCGGAGCGGGTCTGGGAGCTCTACGCCGACCCGCGCCAGATCGAGCGCTGGTTCGGCCCGCCGACCTACCCCGCGACCTTCGTCGAGCACGAGCTGGTCGCCGGCGGCCGGTCGGTGTACTACATGACCAGCCCCGAGGGCGAGAAGTACTGGGGCTGGTGGGAGACCGAGTCCGCCACCCCGGCCGAGGGATTCGTGCACACCGACGGCTTCGGTGACGCCGAGGGACGCCCGGTCGACACCGCGCCGGTGAGCCGCAACGTGGTCCGGATGGGCCCGCACGGGGCCGACGGCGCGGCGACCCAGGTGGTGGTCGTGTCGACCTACGCCAGTGCCGCGGACCTGCAGCAGGTCCTGGACATGGGCGTGGTCGAGGGGCTCACCGGCTCGATCAACCAGATCGACGCGCTGCTGGCCGGCTGACCCGGACCCCCGGCGGTCGAGCCTGCCGCGGTAGTCGAGCCTGCCGCGGTGGTCGAGCCTGCCGAGACCCAGCCCGCCCCGGTGGTCGAGCGCACCCCGGACGCTCCTATAGATCGTCAAGTGCTGATTGGTGCTGGTTGGCTGGCGAGTTCTTCGCGGATGATGGGGAGGAGTTCGCGGGCGATGTAGCGCTTGAGGCAGCGGATGATGTCGCGTTTGGT
>JAEWXC010000011.1 GCA_023396115.1 Actinomycetes bacterium
CCCCGAGGCCGACGCCCGCTCCGCGCACCCCTCGGCCCGGTCGCCCCGACCCGCTCCCGCCCGGCAGGAGACCGGTCCGGCCGCCGCGCCCGAGCCGGCACCGCGACCGGCCACCCGCACCACCGAGCGTGAGCCGCTGGCCGGGGTCCCGGTCCAGGACTGGCTCGCCGCCATCGCCACCGGCGCCGCCGAGGTGCTCGGCCCCGACTGGGAGCGCCGCCTGGCCGAACTGCTGGCCACGCTGCGCCGCCGGATGAGCGGTGACTACGCCGTCGACGAGTACGGCTTCGACGCCGAACTCACCCAGCGGCTGTTCCTGGCGATCCTGCGCCCGGTCGCGGAGAAGTGGTTCCGGGTCGAGGTCCGCGGCGTCGAGAACATCCCCGAGACCGGCGGCGCGCTGGTCGTCTCCAACCACTCCGGCACCATCCCGGTCGACGGCCTGATGACCATGTTCGCGATCCACGAGCACACCGGCCGCTTCCTGCGCCCGCTCGGCGCGGACCTGGTCTTCAAGCTCCCGGTCGTCTCCTCCCTCGCCCGCAAGGGCGGCGCCACCCTGGCCTGCCAGGCCGACGCCGAGCGGATGCTGTCCGGCGGCGAGCTGGTGGGGGTGTGGCCCGAGGGCTTCAAGGGCATCGGCAAGCCGTTCTCCGAGCGGTACAAGCTGCAGCGCTTCGGTCGCGGCGGCTTCGTCTCCGCCGCGCTGCGCACCGGGGTCCCGATCGTGCCGCTGTCGGTGGTCGGGGCCGAGGAGATCTACCCGTTGGTCGGCAACATCCCGTCGCTGGCCCGGCTGCTGGGTCTGCCCTACCTGCCGATCACCCCGCTGTTCCCCGCCCTGGGCCCGCTCGGCCTGGTGCCGCTGCCCAGCAAGTGGCTGCTGGAGTTCGGGGAGCCGGTGCGCACCGACTCCTACGACGAGGTCGAGGCCGAGGACCCGATGCTGGTCTTCGACGTCACCGACCAGGTGCGCGAGACGATCCAGCAGACCCTCTACCACCTGCTGCGCGACCGCAACGGCGTCTTCGGCTGACCCACCACGGGCCGCCCGGCTGACGGAGTGTGCCCCACTCCTCTCGGCGCTCGAGCCTGCCTCCGTGGTCGAGCGTGCCGCGGTGGTCGAGCGTGCCGAGCCCCCGGCCCTGATCTCGGCAAGCTCGATCGACGACCCTGGTGGGCGGGCGTGCCGCAGTGACCGAGTCCGACCCGGTGGTCGAGCTTGCCGAGACCCCCGCAGGGCGAACTACTGGCCGCCGCCCAGACCGAGCACCTCGGTCAGGTTGGTGACGGTGGTGTCGAGCAGGCCGGTCACGTCGTTGACCAGGCCACCGACCACACCTTCCTGCTCGTCGTCGCCGAGCAGGCCCCCGGTGAGGTCCTTGACCGGGCTGCCCTTGGTCTTGTTCTTGCCGGGCGTGGCGGTGTCGGTGGCACCGGGCTCGCCGGGCTGCTGCGGACCGGGTCCGGTCGGCGGGGTGAGGATGTCCTCGATCTCCTCCGGCCCGGGCAGGGTCGGGACGTCGGTGGGCACCTGCTGCTCACCGGCCAGCGGCTGGTCGGTGGCCCCGGGCTCCTCGGTGGGGACCTCGGGCGCCTCGACCTCGGGGGCGGCCAGCATCTGCGGCAGGGCGGTGATCCCGGTGCCGCACTCGGTGCACTGCGCCTCGGCGCGGCGGTCCAGCGCCATCACCAGGCGGGCCGCCTCGAGCACGGCCGGGCGACCGGCCTCGTCGGTGCGGGGCTCCAGGGCCACCAGCCGGTCCAGGCTCTCCACCGCGAACGCGCGCAGCGTGGTGACCGGGGCCTTGTTGCCACTCGCCGCGGCCTGGGCCAGCAGCAGGTCAGCGGCCTCGGCGGCCTGGCTGCGGAACGTGGCGAGCGTGTCGGGGACCTCGGCCGCGGCACGCGCGTCGCCGCGGTCGGTGAGGCGCTCGGTCTCGTTGAGCCGGTCCTCGGCCTGGTCGAGCAGTCGGGTGGCGCGGCGGTCGTCGCTGAACGAGGCTCCGGCCTCGGCCCGCTCCACCAGACGCTTGACGGGGTAGAGGGTCTCGCCGGGCAGGGCGCCCTGCGAGGCCATCGCGACCGAGCCGGTGGCACCCACCAGCACGGCGCCGCCGACCAGGGCGGCGATCCGGCGGTCGCGGCGCGAACGACGCGGGGCCAGGCGCAGCTTGTCGGCCGGGTCGGTGGGCAGGAGCACCTCGTCGGCCTCGGCCATCAGGGCGGCACGCAGGTCGGCCACGAACTCGGGACGGGCGGCGGGCGCCTCGGTGCGTCGCATCGCACCGACCAGCTCGAGCAGCTCGGACATCTCGGCGTCACTGCGCTGGGTGCGCGCCGGGTCACCGCCCCCCGAGACCAGGGACTCGAAGTCTTCGGCGCGTCGTCGAGCCGAGAAGAGCGGAGTCATCGTGCAGATCCTGTCCATGCCGTGGTGTCACCGGTGGTCCGCAGGGCCGCCGGTTCCGTCACAGATCCCAACGACCCCGAGAGACCCGAGGTTACGCGGGCGTGGATGTGGTGTGCAGCACCCGGGTGGGGGGTTCTGCACCGCGTGCACCACCGGGTGGCGGCCATCAGTCCCGGATCCCCTCGGGCATCAGCTTGGCGAGGTTGCGCACCCCGCGCAGCTGCAGCTGCTTGACGGCCCCGTCGCTGCGCTCCAGCGCTGCGGCCGTCTCGGCGATCGAGAGGCCTTGGAGGAACCGCATGATCAGGCAGTCGCGCTGCTCCTTGGGCAGCTGGTGCAGTGCCTCGAGCAGCATCTCGTTGGTCAGCACGGCGAGCACTTGGCTCTCCGGGCCGTCGGTGTCGGCGTCGTCGTGCAGCCCCATGTCCTCGGTGGTCATCTCGAGGCGGGTCCGACCGGCCTTGAAGTGGTCGGTGGCCAGGTTGCGCGCGATCGTCATCAGCCAGGCGCCGAAGTCCTTGCCCTGCCAGCGGAAGTTGTTCATCGAGCGCAGCGCCCGGAAGAACGTCTCCGAGGTCAGGTCCTCGGCCAGGGTCGCCGAGCGGGTCCGGTAATAGAGGAAGCGGTGCACCGAGGGCTGGTAGTGGTCGTAGAGGAGGCCGAACGCCTCCTTGTCCCCGGTCCGGGCCAGCTCGACCAGCGCGATCAAGCGGGATCGTTCCGCGGCGTCCTCCTCCGAGGAGGCGGCCAGGTCGGAGTCGTCGTAGCCGCCCCCGGTGCCGGGGCCGGCGGTGGAGGTGTCGGCCTCGGCGAACAGCCAGTGGTCGGTGGGTGCGGGGCCGCCGGCAGCGACGGGTGCGGGGGCTGCCAGGACGGCGAGCACAGCCGCGCGCAGGGCATCGAGCCCCGACGGCACGTCGTCGCGCATCCGTGTCCCCTCCGCCTTGCTGACCTCGGCGCACGCACCTCGTTCCCTCCGGCGCGCGCCGTGGTGAACAGGGTAAGCACGATCACGTCCCGGGGCACACCTTCGTCCGAATGTTGATGCATGTCAGGTTTCGCGTGCGGCGCAACGATCGGTGCCGGGGCCGTGCAGCGATGCGTCGGGAGCGCGGGCGCGGGCGCGGGCGCGGGCGGGGGACGGCGACGTGCAGGTGCTCCGGGTGGGTCAGAAGCGGTGCCGGGCCTTGACCGCAGCCACAGCGGCGACCGCTCCGGTGACCAGGCCGGCACCCGCACCCACGACCAGCCCGACCCGGGCGGCCTTGCGGGCGGTGCGGTAGTCACGGACCTGCCAGCCGTGGGCGCGCGCGTGGTCGCGCAGCGTGGCGTCCGGGTTGATCGCCACCGGGTTGCCGACCGTCGAGAGCATCGGCAGGTCGTTGGAGGAGTCGGAGTAGGCCGAGCAGCGGGACAGGTCCAGCCCCTCCCGCTCGGCCAGCGCCCGGACCGCCTCGGCCTTGGCCGGCCCGTGCAGCATCTCGCCGACCAGGCGGCCGGTGTAGACGCCGTCGACGTTCTCGGCCACGGTGCCCAGGGCGCCGGTCAGGCCCAGCTTGCGGGCGATCACCCGGGCGATCTCGATCGGCGCCGCGGTGACCAGCCAGACCCGCTGACCCTCGTCGAGGTGCATCTGGGTCAGGGCACGGGTCCCCGGCCAGATCCGGTGCGCCATCGACTCCTCGAAGATCTCGTCGGCCAACGCCTCCAACTCGGCCACGGTGTGCCCGGCGATGAAGGCCAGCGCCTCGTTGCGGGCCTGCGCCACGTGCTCGGGGTCCTCGACCCCGGCGATCCGGAAGTACGCCTGCTTCCAGGCGGCGTCCGCCAGTTCCCGGGTGGTGAAGAACTTGCGCTTGTACAGCCCCACGGCCAGGTGGAAGATGCTCGCACCCTGCATCACGGTGTTGTCGACGTCGAAGAACGCCGCACCGGAGTCGTCGACCGGGGTGTGCAGCGACCGCTCCACCTCCGCAGCCGCGGCCGCGGCCTCCCCGGCCAGCGTAGAGCGGCGGCGCAGGTCACGGGCGGGGCGGGGCTTCTCCGGCGGGGTCACGCCGCCAGCCTAGTGTTCCGCGCGCAGCCGTGCCCGGAGCCGAGCACCCGCGAGGCCCGGACGGGTGCCGGTGCGTGTGGAATCATCCCGGTATGTCGTCCAGCCCTGACATCTCCCGTCTCGTGGCCGAGGCTGCCGCCGAGGTCCCGACGAAGCTCGCGGTGGTCGAGGCCTCGGGCCGCAGCCTGACCTGGGCCGAGCTGGAGGACGCGGTCGCCCGGTTCGCCACCGGCCTGGGGGAGCGTGGCCTGGTGGCCGGCAGCCGGTTCATGGTCTGCACCGGCAACCGGATCGAGTTCGTGGTCGCCCACCTCGGGGCGCTGCGGGCCCAGCTGGTCTCGGTCCCGGTCAACCCGCGCTCCTCGGTCGACGAGCTGGTCCGGATGATGGCCGACTCCGGGTGCCGGCTGGTGCTCGCCGACGAGTCGTCGGTGCCGGCGGTCCGCGAGGCCGCCGCCCGCCTCGGTGCCGCGCTCGCCGGGAACCCCGGGGAGCGGGACGCCGGTGAGTCGGGGCTCCCCGAGGACCTGCTGGCGCGGGCCGTCGTGCCCGGCGTGGTCGTCACCGGCGCCGAGCCGGGTCCCGGCGAGGCGGCCTACGCCGACCTGCTCGCCGAGCGGATCCGGGAGATCCCGCCGCTGCCCGACCCCGGCAAGCTGGCCGCACTGCTCTACACCTCCGGCACCTCGGGCCGGCCCCGCGCCGCGATGCTGACCCACCGCGCCCTGCTGGCCAACGTCGAGCAGGTGGCGCAGGTCGAGCCGCCGATGATCCACGGCGACGACGTGGTCCTCGGCGTGCTGCCGCTGTTCCACGTCTACGGCCTCAACGCCGTGCTCGGCGGCGTGGTGCGGCACCGCGCCAAGCTGGTGCTGGTGGAGAAGTTCGACCCCAACGACGTGCTCGACCTGATCGACGACCAGGCCTGCTCGGTGGTGCCGGTCGCGCCGCCGGTCTTCGGGCACTGGCTGGCCGACGACGACCTCGCCGAGCGCTTCGGCCCGGTACGGCTGGTGCTGTCCGGGTCCGCGCCGCTGACCGCCGAGGTGATCGAGGCGTTCCAGCAGCGCACCGGCGTGCCGGTGCACCAGGGCTACGGCCTGACCGAGGCCGCCCCGGTGGTGACCTCCACCCTGGTCAGCCGCGAGCTCGAGTCCGGGTCGGTCGGCGCCGCGCTGCCGGGCATTGAGATCGAGCTGGTCGACGAGCACCACGGCCAGCCCGAGGGCGAGGACCCCGGCGAGATCCGGATCCGGGGCGCGAACCTGTTCAGCGGCTACTGGCCCGACGGCGCCGAGGGCCCCGACGAGGACGGCTGGTGGAGCACCGGCGACGTCGGGTTCCTCAACGGCGTCGACAACCTGTTCCTGGTCGACCGGGTCCGCGACCTGGTGATCGTCTCCGGGTTCAACGTGTATCCGGTCGAGGTCGAGGACGTGATCGGCGAGGTCGAGGGCGTCCGGGCGGTGGCCGTGGTCGGCGCCGAGGACCCCGAGACCGGGGAGGCCGTGGTGGCCTACCTGGTGCTGCAGCCCGGCGCGGACGCCGAGGACGTGCTGGCCCGGGTCCGCACCCACGCCGCGTCCCGGCTGGCGCGGTTCAAGCAACCGAGCCGGCTGGAGGTCGTCGACACGCTGCCGATCACCGCGACCGGCAAGGTGCAGAAGGGCCGGTTGCGCGGCATCGAGCGGCGCCGCGCGCTGGGCATCCTGGAGTGAGCGTGGCCGAGCCCCGCGTCACCGTCTACTCGCGCCCCGGCTGCCACCTGTGCGAGGTGGCGCTGGAGGTCGTGGCCTCGGTCTGCGGCCCCCTGGGGGAGTCCTGGGTCGAGGTCGACATCACCACCGACCCGGACCTGGAGGACCGGTTCTCCGAGGAGATCCCGGTGACCTTCGTCGACGGTCGCCAGCACGACTTCTGGCGCGTCGACCCGGCCCGGCTGCACGCGGCCCTGACCGGCTGAGGCGAGCGCACCCCACCCGGGGTGCCGAGCTCCTCGGGCCGCGTCCGGGAGCACCGACCCGGCGCCCGCGCGTGGGACACCTCACACCGCAGGTGGAGCCGCGTGTCCGCCGGTCGGACGGGGGTACTCGCGAGTTTGTTCGCGCGTTCACAAACTCCTATGGTGAGGAGGTCGCCGCGCCGCTGAACCGGGTTGCCCCAGCTGCCCCAGACGCGTGGCTGGAGAGAAGAAGCAGTGACCTCACGGACTTCCACCGAGCACGCCCGGGACATCCCCGAGGCGACCGTGGCGAGGCTCCCCGTCTACCTGCGAGCGCTGGTCTCGCTGCTGGACGCGGGCATCACCACGTGTTCCAGCGAGGACCTCGCGACCGCTGCCGGCGTGAACTCGGCCAAGCTCCGCAAGGACCTCTCCCACCTCGGCTCCTACGGCACCCGCGGGGTCGGCTACGACGTCGAGTACCTGCGCTACCAGATCGCCCGCGAGATCGGGGTGACCTCCGACTGGCCCGTGGTCATCGTCGGGATCGGCAACCTGGGGCACGCCCTGGCCAACTTCTCCGGCTTCCGCAGTCGCGGCTTCCGGGTGGTGGCCCTGCTCGACGCCGACCCGACCCGGACCGGTGAGACGGTCGCCGGTGTCGACGTGCGCGCCTTCGACGACCTGGAGGCGATCGTCGAGGAGCACGGCGTCGCGATCGGCGTCATCTCCACCCCGTCGCTGGCCGCCCAGGACGTCGCCGACCGGATGGTCGCGGCGGGCATCACCAGCATCCTCAACTTCGCCCCGGCGGTGCTGACCGTCCCCGAGGGCGTGGACGTGCGCAAGGTGGACCTCTCCATCGAGCTGCAGATCCTGGCCTACAAGGAGCAGCGGAAGGCGGCCACCGGATGAGCGTCCTGGTGGTGGGCATCTCCCACAAGACCGCACCCGTGGCGCTGCTGGAGCGGCTGGCCCTGGACCGCGACGCGGTGCACAAGCTGCTCGCCGACGCCGCCGGTGCCGAGCACGTCAACGAGGCCGCGGTCATCGCGACCTGCAACCGGCTGGAGATCTACGCCGACGTGGACAAGTTCCACGGCGCCGTGGAGGAGGTCTCCACGCTGCTGGTGCGCCAGTCCGACGAGCCCCTCGAGCGGCTGCTGCAGCACCTGTACGTGCACTACGACGAGTCGGCCGTCTCGCACCTGTTCCACGTCGTGGCGGGCCTGGACTCGATGGTCGTCGGCGAGGGCCAGATCCTCGGGCAGACCCGGACCGCGCTGCGCGTGGGCCAGGAGCAGTCCACCGTCGGCACCGCCCTGAACAGCCTCTTCCAGCAGGCGCTGCGGGTCGGCAAGCGGACCCATGCCGAGACCGACATCGACCACGCCGCCCCGTCGCTGGTGACGGCCTCGCTGGCGCACGCGGTCGGCACCGAGGACCTCTCCGGTCGTCGGGTCGTGGTGCTCGGCGCCGGGGCGATGGCCTCCCTGGCCGTCTCCACCGCCACCCGCCGCGGCGGCGACGTGGTGGTGGTCAACCGGACCCGCAGCAACGCCGACCGTCTGGCCGCCGAGTACGGCGCCCGGGCCGCCGACCTGCCCGACCTGGCCGCCGAGATCGGCGAGGCCGACGTGCTGGTCACCTGTGCCGGAGCGCGCGGCCTGCTGGTCACCCGCCGGATGGTGGCCGCCGCCCGGGGCACCGAGCCGGCCCGGGACCTGGCGATCATCGACCTGGCCCTGCCGCACGACGTGGACCCCGACGTCGAGGACCTGCCCGGCGTCACCCTGACCGGTCTGGCGACCCTGGCCGAGCAGCTGCAGGCCGCCGACGGTGCTGCTGACGTCGCCGACGTGCAGCGGATCGTGGCCGAGGAGATCGAGGCGTTCCTCACCGCCCGCCGCCAGGCCAGCGTCAAGCCGACCGTGGTCGCCCTGCGCTCCATGGCCACCGACGTGGTCGAGGCGGAGATGGCCCGGCTCGACTCCCGCCTGGACCTGGCCCCCGAGGCGCGCGAGGAGGTGTCGATGACCGTGCGCCGCGTCGTCGACAAGCTGCTGCACCGCCCCACGGTCCGGGTCAAGGAGCTCGCCAACACCGGGGGAGCGGTCTCCTACGCCGCCGCCCTGGCCGAGCTGTTCGCGCTCGACCCCGACGCCGTCCAGGCCGTCACCCGGGCCGACGTGGCCCGCCCCGCCGCCGACCCGACCCCTGCGACCCGGGAGGAGACCCCGTGAGCGCCCCGCTGCGGCTCGGTACCCGAGCCTCCGAGCTGGCCACCACCCAGTCCGGCCACGTCGCCGCGAGCCTGCGCGCCCGGTTGGGCCGTGAGGTCGAGCTGGTGCACGTGACCACGCACGGCGACACCAGCCGCGCCCCGCTGGCCCAGATGGGCGGCACCGGCGTGTTCGTCTCCGCGCTGCGCGAGGCGCTGCTGGCCGGCGAGGTGGACCTGGCCGTGCACTCGCTCAAGGACATCCCCACCTACGCCGCCGAGGGCATCACCCTGGCCGCGGTGCCGGAGCGTGAGGACCCCCGCGACGTGCTGGTGGCCCGCGACGGCCTCACCCTCGGTGAGCTGCCCCCGGGCAGCCGGGTCGGCACCGGGTCGCCGCGCCGCGCCGCGCAGCTGGCCGCCCTCGGGCTCGGTCTGGAGATCGTCGACCTGCGGGGCAACGTCGGCACCCGGGTCGCGAAGGTGACCGACGGGGAGCTCGACGCGGTGCTGCTCGCCCGCGCCGGTCTGGCCCGGCTCGGGAAGCTCGACCTCGTCACCGAGGCGCTGGACCCGCTGCAGATGCTGCCCGCCCCCGGGCAGGGAGCGCTGGCGGTGGAGTGCCGCAGCGCCGACACCGACCTGGTGGCTGCACTGGCCACCCTGGACCACGCGCCCACCCGCGCCGCCGTCGTGGCGGAACGGGCGGTCCTGGCCACCCTGGAAGCGGGGTGCTCGGCTCCGCTGGGCGCCCTGGCCGAGGTGGCCGAGGGCGAACACGGCGAGGAGCTCTGGATCCGCGCCGTGGCCGTCTCCCACGACGGCCGACATCAGGTGCGTTGCCAGGGCTCGGGAGACCCGGCAGACGCACCCGGCATCGGCAACCGGCTGGCCGAGCAGATGCTCGCCGAGGGCGCCGCAGAGTTGATCGCACAGATCGAGAACCCAGTGAAGGACCAGCAGGCATGACTCAGCCCAAGACCGCCTCCCAGGCGACCAAGGCCCCCCACGGCGCTGTGACCGGGTGGGTGTCGTTCGTCGGCAGCGGCCCCGGTGACCCGGGTCTGCTCACCGTGCGCGCCGTCGAGCTCCTCGGCGACGCCGAGGTCGTCATCACCGAGGCCCCCGAGCACGAGGCGATGGTCCGCACCGTCCTGGGCCTGCCCGCCGAGGACCCGGCCGAGGGCCCCGCCACCGGCCCCGTCTTCATCGACGGTGGCTTCGGCGAGGACGGCCAGCCGCTCACCCACGCCGCCCGCGCCAAGGTCGTGGTCAAGCACGGCAAGAAGTCGCGGGTGGTCCGGCTGATGACCGGCGACCCCTTCCTCTACGCCTCCGGCCCCGAGGAGGCCGCGGCCTGCCACAAGGCCCACCTCGGCTTCGAGGTCGTGCCCGGCATCTCCTCGGTCGCCGCGGTGCCCGCCTACGCCGGCATCCCGCTGACCACCAAGAACCACCGCGAGATGGCCGTGGTGACCTGCGGCGACAAGGTCGACTGGTCCGCCTACGCCGACGACCGGACCCTGGTCCTGCTCTCCGGCGTGGGCACCATCGGGGAGACCTCGAAGGCGCTGATCGCGGCCGGCCGCTCCCCGCAGACCCCGGTCGCGGTCACCCGGGTCGGCACCACCACCGAGCAGTCGACGATCACCTCCACCCTGGAGACCGTCGCCGCCGACGTGCGCGCCGCCCGGGTCGCCCCGCCAGCGATCATCGTGGTGGGCCACGTGGTCGACCTGCGCGAGACCCTGTCCTGGTTCGAGACCAAGCCGCTGTTCGGCTGGCGGGTGCTGGTGCCGCGCACCAAGGAGCAGGCCGGTTCGCTGAGCCAGCGGGTGCGCTCGTACGGCGCCGTGCCCGAGGAGGTCCCCACCATCTCGGTGGAGCCGCCGCGCAACCCGCAGCAGATGGACAAGGCCGTGCGCGGTCTGGTCGAGGGCCGCTACGAGTGGATCGCGTTCACCTCGGTCAACGCGGTCAAGGCCGTCCGGGAGAAGTTCGAGGAGTACGGCCTGGACGCCCGCGCCTTCTCCGGGCTGAAGATCGCCGCGGTGGGCGACAAGACCGCCGGCGCGATCGCCGACTGGGGCCTGCGTGCCGACCTGGTGCCCTCGGGTGAGCAGTCGGCCCGTGGCCTGCTGGAGGACTGGCCGCCCTACGACGAGGTGCTGGACCCGATCAACCGGGTCTTCCTGCCCCGCGCCGACATCGCCACCGAGACCCTGGTCGCCGGCCTGGTGGACCTGGGCTGGGAGTGCGACGACGTCACCGCCTACCGGACCGTGCGGGCCACCCCGCCGCCGGCGCCGACCCGCGACGCGATCAAGACCGGCAAGTTCGACGCCGTCGTCTTCACCTCGTCCTCGACCGTGCGCAACCTGGTCGGCATCGCCGGCAAGCCGCACCCGTCCACGGTGATCGCCGTGATCGGGCCGGCCACGGCCAAGACCGCCGAGGAGCACGGCCTGCGGGTCGACGTGATGGCGCCCAAGGCCGACGTGCTGGACCTGGTCGACGCGCTCGCCGACTTCGGTGCGGCCCGTCGCCTGGCCCTGCTGGAGGCCGGCGAGCCGGTCACCCGCCCCAGCGACCGCAAGGCGTCGGGACGCCGCAAGGTGCGCGCCGAGCGCTGACCCCACCGTCCGAGAGGAGCACCGCCATGGGTGTGGAACTGCCGTCGATCCGTCCCCGCCGGCTGCGCCGCACCCCGGCGCTGCGCCGGATGGTCGCCGAGACCTCGCTCGAAGCCCGGCAGCTGGTGCTGCCGGTCTTCGTGGCCGAGGGGGCCAGCGAGCCGCGACCCGTCTCCTCGATGCCCGGCGTGGTCCAGCACACCCGGGAGACCCTGCGCCGGGCGGCCGCGCAGGCTGCCGAGCTCGGTCTGGGCGGGGTGATGCTGTTCGGCGTCCCCGAGCACAAGGACGCCGTCGGGTCCGGCGGGCTGGACCCCGAGGGGATCCTCAACGTCGCGGTGACCGACGTGGTCGCCGAGGTCGGTGACGCGCTGACGGTGATGAGCGACCTGTGCCTGGACGAGTTCACCGACCACGGCCACTGCGGTGTGCTGGACGAGGCCGGCCGGGTCGACAACGACGCCACCCTGGCGCTCTACGCCCGGATGGCCGTGGCGCAGGCCGAGGCCGGGGTGCACATGGTCGGGCCCAGCGGGATGATGGACGGCCAGGTCCGGGTGGTGCGCACCGCCCTGGATGCGGCCGGGTTCACCGACACCGCCGTTCTGGCCTACTCGGCCAAGTACGCCTCGGCCTTCTACGGGCCGTTCCGCGAGGCCGTGGACTCCTCCCTGGTCGGCGACCGCCGCACCTACCAGCAGGACCCGGGCAACGCCACCGAGGGCGTGCGCGAGGCGCTGCTGGACGTCGAGGAGGGCGCCGACATCGTCATGGTGAAGCCGGCCGGGCCCTACCTGGACGTGGTGCGTCAGGTCCGCGACGCTGTCGACGTGCCGGTGGCCGCCTACCAGGTGTCCGGCGAGTACTCGATGCTGGAGGCCGCCGCTGCCCGGGGCTGGATCGACCGGGAGGCCGCGATCCTGGAGTCCCTCACCTCGGTGCGCCGCGCGGGCGCCGACGTGGTGCTGACCTACTGGGCCGCGGAGGCCGCCGCCCTGCTGCGCTGACCTCCCGCCCGCGCGCGGGCACACCCGGGACACGACTCCGGCCGGCACCCCTCGCGGGGCACCGGCCGGAGTCGTGTCAGGACCGGGTCACTTGACCAGGCCGAGCCACTTCAGCAGAGCGGTCAGGGTGTTCGGGATCAGCGAGAGGGCCTGGTCGACGGGCTGGCCCACCAGCCGGTTGGCGCACAGCTGCTTGGCGCCCTTGAGCAGCCCCAGCGGGTCCGGGATCTTGTCGATCTCGGTGCCACAGATGTTCAGCGCCTGGGTCAGCGTGAGGACCGCGGTGACCGGCTCGTCGACGACCTCGCCGATCGGATTCGTGATCGGGTCCAGCGGGCCGCCGGAGTCCTTCTCCTTGTCCTTGTCACCGTCGCCCTTGTCCTTGCCGCCGTTGTCGTCGTCACCGGACTGGTTGCCGTTGTCCTGCGGCGGGGCGGTGGTGGAGTTGTCGTCGGGCTGGTCGTCCTGGTCCTGGCCCTGCGGGGCGTTCTCGACGTTCGACCACGGCTGGTCGTCGTTGTTGTCGCCCTGCTCGGGGGTCGGGTAGGTCGGGTCGGTGACCAGCTGGCCGGCCGAGGTGGTGCTGTTGGGGACCGAGGAGTAGTCGCCCGACATGTAGGCGTCCATGATCCGCAGCACCAGGTCGACGTAGGCGTCGGAGTTGTTGTAGCGGTGCACCGCGGCCCGACGGCCGGCGTCGGTGCCCAGGTCGTCCTTGCCGGAGCAGAGGTAGACCGCCGCGGCCAGCGCCGAGTCGTCGATGTCCTGCGGGTTGCGCTTGCCGTCGTTGTCGCCGTCCACGCCCACGACCGCCCAGGTCGAGGGGATGAACTGCATCGGGCCGACCGCGCGGTCCCAGACGGTGTCGTTGTCGTACTGGCCGGCGTCGGTGTCGGTGATCGCGCGGGTGTTGTTCTTGCCGTTCAGCGCGATGCCGTAGATGCCGGGGGTGGCGACCCCGTCGTCGTCCAGGGAGTTGCCCCGGAACCGGCCGTGGTCGGACTCGACCCGGCCGATCGCGGCGGTGAGCTGCCAGGGCAGCTGGCAGGCCTTGTCGGCGGCGTTGATGACGGCCTCGGAACGCTGGTAGGCGGCCAGGGCCAGGGACGGGATGCCGGAGGTGGAGGCACTGGTGACCACGGCGTTGCCGTCGCCG
The DNA here is from genome assembly GCA_023396115.1 of Actinomycetes bacterium. Lineage (GTDB taxonomy): Bacteria > Actinomycetota > Actinomycetes > Propionibacteriales > Nocardioidaceae > Nocardioides. The sequence goes on from JAEWXC010000011.1 coordinate 13,429, forward strand.
CTCACCGCGGGCGCCACGCCGCCGGGGGCCGACAGGCTGGCCGGGGCCTCGATCGCGTCGGCGGGCAGCAGGCTGCCGTCGGGCAGCCGGGCCTGGTCGGAGGAGGCCAGGGCGGCGCCGGTGCCCCCGATGCCGGCGGCCGTGGCGGTCGCCGCAGCGGAGAGCACGGCGAGCGGGATCAGTGCGGTGGCCTTCTGGACACGGCTCGAACGCGCAGCGGTCATGGGTCGGTCTCCCAGTCAGTTCTCGGGTCACTGGTCACACTCCGGGAACTCCCTCGCGTCCCCGGAATCCGATCAACGACATCGGTGCCCCTCTGGTTACGCGCCAAACGTGAACTTTCTTTTCGTTCCACGTCCGGCAGGCAACCACCCGGTCACGGGACGGCCCGACCCCTCCATCGTGACGCGGAACACGCACCTTGTCATCCGGTTGTCCGAGAAGCGGTACCGGTCGGGACCACCGGACCCGGGCGGCGACGGGGGCGCGGCGACACGCCCCCTGACCCGCGACGACGTGCCGTGGACCACTCACCGGGCCGGGTCGTGGTACGTGGATGTGCACCCGTTTGGAGCCTGCGCGACAATGCTGGGTGTGACTGCGCATGCCTCACCGGCGTCCGACCCTGTCCGCTCGGCCGAGTTGTTCGCCCGGGCCACGGAGGTGACCCCCGGCGGGGTGAACTCCCCGGTCCGTGCCTTCAACGCCGTCGGCGGCACCCCGCGGTTCATCCGCTCAGCCTCGGGTGCCTGGCTGACCGACGTGGACGGCAACTCCTACGTGGACCTGATCTGCTCGTGGGGGCCGATGCTGCTCGGCCACGCCCACCCCGAGGTGCTGGCGGCGGTGCAGTCGGCCGTCGCCCGCGGCACCTCGTTCGGCACCCCGACCGAGCCCGAGGTCGAGCTGGCAGGCGAGATCGTCGACCGCACCCCGGTCGAGAAGGTCCGGTTCGTCTCCTCGGGCACCGAGGCGACCATGTCCGCGATCCGCCTGGCCCGCGGCTTCACCGGCCGCGACCTGGTGGTGAAGTTCGCCGGCTGCTACCACGGCCACGTCGACGCCCTGCTGGCCCAGGCCGGCTCCGGGCTGGCCACCTTCGCCGTCCCCGGCACCCCCGGGGTGCCGCAGTCAGCCACCGACCTCACCCTGGTGCTGCCCTACAACGACCGGGCCGCGGTCACCGCCGTCTTCGCCGAGCACGGCCCCCGGATCGCCGCGGTGATCACCGAGGCCACCCCCGGCAACATGGGCGTCGTTCCCCCCGAGCCCGGCTTCAACGGCTTCCTGGCCGCCACCTGCCGCGAGCACGGTGCGCTGTTCGTCTCCGACGAGGTGATGACCGGCTTCCGGGCCACCCGCTCCGGCGGCTGGGGCCTGGACGGCGCCCTCGAGGGCTGGACCCCGGACCTGATGACCTTCGGCAAGGTGATGGGCGGCGGGTTCCCGGCCGCGGCCTTCGGCGGCCGGGCCGACGTGATGGCCCACCTGGCCCCGCAGGGCCCCGTCTACCAGGCCGGCACGCTGTCGGGGAACCCGATCGCCACCACCGCCGGGCTGGCCACGCTGCGGCTGGCCACCGAGGAGGTCTACACCCAGCTGGACGCGACCTCCCGGGTGATCCGCGAGGCCACCGCGCAGGCGCTGCTCGCCGCCGGGGTGCCGCACACCGTGCAGAGCGCCGGGACCATGTTCTCGGTGTTCTTCCGCGACGGCGAGGTGCGCAACTTCGCCGAGGCCGAGGCCCAGCACACCGCCGCGTACGCCGCGTTCTTCCACGCGATGCTCGATGCCGGGGTGCACCTGCCGCCGTCGGCCTTCGAGTGCTGGTTCGTCTCCGCCGCCCACGACGAGCGGGCCGTGGAGCACGTGCTCGCCGCCCTGCCCGGCGCCGCCCGCGCCGCTGCCGAGGTGAGCAACGCATGAGCACCACCACGACCGTCCACCTGGTCCGCCACGGCGAGGTGCACAACCCGGCCGGAATCCTCTACGGACGCCGCGACGGCTTCCACCTCTCCGAGCGCGGCCGGGCGATGGCCGACCGCGTCGGCGAGGCCCTCGCCGAGCGCGACATCACCCACCTGGTCTCCTCGCCGCTCGAACGCGCCCAGGAGACCGCGGCGCCGCTCGCGTCCGCGCTGGGCCTGGTGCCCGAGCTGGACCCGCGGGTGCTGGAGTCGACCAACAAGTTCGAGGGCATCAACTTCGGTGGCGGCGCGAAGACGTTCCTGGCCAACCCCGGCCTGGTGCGGCACCTGTACAACCCGCTGAAGCCGTCGTGGGGCGAGCCCTACACCGAGATCGTGGCCCGGATGACGTCGGCCGTGCACGACGCCCGGGAGGCTGCCCGCGGTCACGAGGCCGTGATCGTCTCGCACCAGCTGCCGATCTGGACCACCCGCCTGCACGTGGAGAAGCGGTCCTTCCTGCACCACCCCAAGCACCGCCAGTGCACCCTGTGCTCGGTCACCTCGCTGCACTTCGACGGCGACCGGTTCAGCCACCTGTCCTACACCGAGCCGGCCGGGGACCTGATCCCGGTGGCCGACCGGGACGCCCCGTTCTCGGCCGGTGGCGCCGACCCCGAGGACCGTCCGTGACCCTGCTCCGCACCCTCGTCGCCGCCCTGGCCGCGACGCTGCTGCTCTCGGGCTGCAGCCAGTTCGAGGGCACCGGCGACAAGGCCTACATCTCCGGCGACGGCCAGCTGATCCGGGTCGAGCCGGCCGACCGCGACGAACCGGTCGACCTGACCGGGGAGGGGCTGACCGGCGAGCAGCTCTCCCTGCCCGACCTGCGCGGCAAGGTCGTGGTGGTCAACGTCTGGGGTTCCTGGTGCCCGCCGTGCCGGGCCGAGATGCCCGACCTGGTCGAGGCGCACGACAAGATCGTCGACAAGCTGGGGGACCAGGTCGCCTTCGTCGGGGTCAACCAGCGCGACCCCTCGGTCGAGCAGGCACGGGCGTTCAACCGCACCTTCGACGTGCCGTGGGACTCCTTCTACTCGCCCGACGGCAAGGCGCTGCTCGAGTTCCGCGGGCGGCTCTCCCCGTACACGATCCCGGCCACCCTGGTGCTCGACACCTCCGGCCGGGTTGCGGCGACCATCGTGGGCCGGGTGACCAGCGCGAGCATGCTCGTCGGCCTGGTCGAGGACACCGCGAAGGAGTCCTGAGCAAATGGTCGAGTGGTTCCAGGAGACGGCCGGGTCCGGCTCGCTCCTGCTGGCGGTCCCGGTCGCCGTCGTGGCCGGACTGGTCTCGTTCTTCTCCCCGTGCGTGCTGCCGCTGCTGCCCGGCTACCTCTCCTACGCCACCGGGCTCTCGGGCGCCGACCTGGCCTCCGGGGAGGCCGACCGCCGCCGCGGCCGGATGTTCCTGGGCTCGGTGCTGTTCGTCTCCGGGTTCGCCGCGGTCTTCGTGCTGATGGGCACCGCGACCGGCGCCCTGGGGCGCTTCCTGATCGACCAGCAGCGCGCGATCAGCATCGTGCTCGGCGCCCTGGTGATCGTGCTGGGCCTCTTCTTCGCCGGCGTCCTCAAGCTCAGCTGGCTGTCCCGCGACTACCGGGTGCACGCCGTGCCGGCCGTCGGGCTCGGCGCCGCGCCCCTGCTCGGGGTGCTGTTCGGGATCGGGTGGATGCCGTGCACCGGCCCCACCCTCAGCGTGATCGCGACCCTGACCCTGCAGGAGGCCACCGCCGCCCGCGGCGCGCTGCTGTCCGGCTTCTACGCCCTGGGCCTGGGTGTCCCGTTCATCCTCGCCGGGCTCTTCTACCGCCGCGCGCTCGGTGCGCTGCAGGTCGTCCGTCGTCACCAGGTCTGGGTCAGCCGGATCGGGGGCGGCATGCTCGTGCTCGTCGGCCTGCTGCTGGTCACCGGCCTGTGGAACGAGCTCATCACCTGGCTGCAGGTGCACCTGATCCTCGGAAGGGAACTCGCGCTGTGAGCCGCACCCCCACTCCCGCCCCCGCCTCCCGGGACACCGCGCCCGGTGAGCTCGGGGTGCGCGAGCTGCTGCGCTGGACCTGGCGGCAGTGGACCTCGATGCGCACCGCGCTGATCCTGCTGCTGATCCTGGCGCTGGCCGCGATCCCCGGCTCGATCGTGCCGCAGCGCGACGTCGACTCGCTCAAGACCTCGCAGTGGCAGCAGGCCCACCCCAAGCTGACCCCGGTCTACGAGAAGCTGGGCCTGTTCAGCGTCTACGACTCGGTGTGGTTCACCTCGATCTTCATCGCTCTGGTGATCTCGCTGATCGGGTGCATCGTGCCGCGGCTGGTGGTCTACGCCCGCGCCCTGCGCACCCCGCCGCCGGCCGCCCCGCAGCACCTGACCCGGCTGCCCGACCACACCTCCTGGCACACCGACGCCAGCGCCGAGGAGGTGCTGGAGCAGGCCCGCCGGGTGCTGCGCAAGCGCCGCTTCCGGGTGCGTGCCGACGCCGACGGGGCGTGGGTCGCGGCCGAGCGCGGCTACCTGCGCGAGGCCGGCAACCTGCTCTTCCACCTGGCCGTCGTGGTGGTGCTGGCCGGGTTCGCCGCCGGCGGCCTGCTCGGCTACCAGGGCGGCGTGATCCTCACCGTCGGCAACGGGTTCAGCAACAACCTCACCCAGTACGACGACTTCGTGCCCGGGTCGCTCTTCCGGCAGCAGCAGCTCGACGACTTCAGCTTCGACATCGACGACTTCGACATCACCTGGCTGCACGACGGTCCCGCCGCCGGCCAGGCCCGCAAGTTCGTCTCGCACCTGACCTACCGGGAGGGCCCCGACGGGGAGGAGAAATCCTACCCGCTGCGGGTCAACCACCCGTTGACCATCGGCAGCACCGGGGTCTTCCTGATCGGGCACGGCTACGCCCCGGTCATCACCGTCCGCGACGGCAACGGCGACATCGCCTACTCCGGGCCGACCCCGTTCCTGCCGACCGACAACTCGTTCCGCTCGTTCGGCGTGATCAAGGCCGCCGACGCCCGGCCCACCCAGATCGGCCTGGACGGCGAGTTCTACCCGACCGTCGGTTTCACCGAGGACCGGTTCCCCTACTCGGCGTTCGGCGACGACCTGGACCCGTTCATCTCGATGACCGTGTGGACCGGCGACCTGGGCATGGACGACGGCGACCCGCAGTCGATCTACGTCCTGGAACGCTCCGAGCTGGAGCCGCTGACCACCGAGAAGGGCACCCAGGCCCGGGTCGACCTGCGTCCCGGTGAGACTCAGGAGCTGCCGAACGGGGCCGGCTCGGTGACCTTCGAGGAGGTCGCGGTCTGGAACAAGCTCCAGATCTCGCAGACCCCGGGCATGAAGACCACCCTGGCCGGGGTCGTGGCCGCCCTGATCGGGCTGCTCGGCTCGCTCTTCGTCCGGCCGCGCCGGGTCTGGGTGCGGGTGCGCCCGGACGGCGACCGGCTGCTGGTTGAGCTGGCCGCGCTGGACCGCTCCAGCGGTGGCGAGGTCGCCACCGAACTCGAACAGATCCATGAAGCCCTGGTGGGCACCAGCGCGGGCGACCGCGGCAGTGAGGAGAAGGCGTGACTGACGCAGCGTGGGAGACCCTGAGCAACCAGGCGGTCGCCGCAGCCGGGGTGGTGTACTTCCTGGCCCTGCTGGCGCACCTGGTCGAGTGGGCCGGGCTGCGGGGGGTGTCGGCCGAGGAGGAGGTCAGCACCGGCCGTACCGCCATGTTCGGACGCCTGGGGGTGCTGCTCACCGTGGTCGCCGCGGTGGCGCACACCGTGGCGCTGGTGGGCCGCGGCATGGCCGCAGACCCGAACCGGGTGCCTTGGGGCAACATGTACGAGTTCGCGCTCTCGGGGACCTTCTTCCTGGTCCTCATCTACCTGCTGCTGTTCCGCCGGTTCCGGCTGCAGTGGATGGGTCCGGTGGTCACCGGCCTGTCGGTGGCGATCATCATGACCGCGGTGATCTGGCTCTACAAGCCGGTCGCGCCGCTCACCGAGGCGCTGGAGTCGCCGTGGCTGGTGATCCACGTGGTCTCGGCCGTCATCGCCACCGGCGCGTTCACCCTGGGCGGCATCGCTTCCCTGCTGTACCTGCTCAAGGAGCGCTCCACCTCCACCACCGGCTACCTGGCCCGGGTGCCTGACCTCAAGGTGTTGGACCGGATCTCCTACCGGATCCACGCCTTCGCGTTCCCGGTGTGGACCTTCGCGGTGCTGATCACCGGCCCGATCTGGGCGCACGAGGCCTGGAGCCGGTACTGGAACTGGGACCCCAAGGAGGTGTGGGCCTTCATCACCTGGGTGGTCTACGCCGCCTACCTGCACGCCCGCACCACCGCCGGGTGGAAGGGCCGCAACTCCTGCTACATCGCCCTGGTCGGGGTGGTCACCCTGTGGTTCAGCTTCATCGGGGTCAACTACTTCTCCTCGACCTCGCAGCACTCCTACGCCGAGGGTGCCGCGCTGCACCAGGTGGTGGAGCGGGCCGTGCCGGAGCCGGTGCGCCTCTGAGGCTCCCCGCCTGACGTTCCTGGACCGGCAGTTTCCCCGACGGGTGGGGGAGCTGCCGGTCGTCATTTCGTCCTGCCCCACGACGGGCGGGACGGCGGACCACTCCGCCGGCAGTGGCCGGCTCAGGGCTGGTCGGTGTCCTCGGCCTGCTCGTCGGAGGCGCTCGGGCCCGGCTCGGGGCGGTGCTTGCGCTGGCGGCGACGCTCGAAGTCCAGGTCGGCCAGGAAGTTCGGGTCGTCGTCGGGGGCGACCACGCGCCCCTGCGCCTGCGAGGCGGCACGCCGGTCCAGCGCCCGGACCGTCAGGTAGACGGCCAGCGCGACGAGGACGAGCACGATCACGAACTTGAGCACGGCTCCAGCCTAGGCCGACCGGCCAAGGTGCGCGTGTGCGGGCAGCCACACCGGGACCCCGCCGCAGCGGTGCGGCCGCCGGGACGCAGCCGGGGCCCCTCTAGGCTGGAGGGGTGAAGGAGTTCGCTGTCTACACCGTCATGCGCCTGGCGCTCTTCCTCGGCTCGTTCGGCGTGGTCGCCGGGGTCTGGGCCCTGGTCACGGGCGGTCGTGTCCCGGCCGTGCCGGCCCTGGTGCTGGCGCTGGTCATCTCGGGCATCACCTCCTACTACCTGCTGCGCCGCCAGCGGGAGGCGTTCGCCGCGAAGGTCGAGGCCAAGGCCTCCCGGGGCGTGCAGAAGTTCGAGAACCGCCGGGCCGGCGAGGACGTCGACTGACGCAGGATCAGCGGGTCAGCACCAGCGCGACCGTGACGGCCGCCGCCCACAGCAGCTGACCGATCCCGGTCTGCTGGATCACCGGCACCAGGGCCGGACCGCGGGCACCGCCGGTGACGATCCGGGTCGGTGCCACCATCACCACGGCGAAGACCAGCCCGACCAGCACCCACCAGTCGGTGGCCGCCGCGACGGCGACCACGGCGGCAGCCGCCGCGAGCACCAGCAGCACGTACAGCGCGCGGGTGCGGGCGTCGCCCAGCAGCACCGCCAGGGTCCGCTTGCCCGAGACTGTGTCGGTGGGGATGTCACGCAGGTTGTTGACCACCAGGATCGCGCAGGCCAACGCCCCGGTCCCGACCCCGGCGTACAGTGCCGGCCACTCGAAGGACCCAGTCTGCACGTAGGTGGTGCCGACGACGGCGACCAGGCCGAAGAAGACGAAGACCATCACCTCGCCCAGGCCCAGGTAGCCGTACGGCTTCGACCCGCCGGTGTAGAACCAGCCCGCCAGGATGCAGGCGACGCCCACCGCGACCAGCCACCACGACGTGGTCACCGCCAGCACCAGTCCGGCGAGCGCCGCCACCCCGAACGAGACGAACGCGGCCCGCTTGACCGCCGCCGCACTTGCCGCGCCCGACCCGACCAGCCGCATCGGTCCGACCCGGTCGTCGTCGGTGCCGCGGATCCCGTCGGAGTAGTCGTTGGCGTAGTTGACCGCGATCTGCAGGGCCAGGCTGACCAGCAGCGCCAGCAGCGCCTTCCACCACACGAAGCCCCCCGCCCAGACCGCGACCCCGGTGCCGGCGAGCACCGGCGAGACGGCGGCGGGCAGCGTGCGGGGGCGGGAACCGGCGATCCAGTCAGCGGTGGAGGTCACCGGCCGATTGTGCCAGCCGCGCCCCGCCACCCGAGGTGTCAGGTCAGTTCTGCGGCTCGATGCCGTGGCGGGTCAGGAAGTTCTGGGCCGAGCGGGTGGCCAGCGGCATCAGCAGCGCGGCGACGGTGATGATCGCCGCGATCACCAGCCAGCCCACCGCGCCCCACGACATCGCCAGGAAGGTGAACAGGGCCGGCGCCCAGACCCGGCCCAGCGTGCCGGAGAACTCCGAGGCACCCTGGTACTCGCCGCGACGGGCCGGGTCCATCAGGTCGGCCTCGAAGGACCACGACGCGGCCGAGAGGTACAGCTCGGCGCCGGTGACGGTGACGTGGCCCAGCCAGATCAGCGCGATCGTGGGCCAGCCGACCGTCTCGTGCGTGGCGAGCGTGATCAGGCAGCTGAGGACGAAGAAGACCGTCGAGATCCGGATCGCCCGCAGGGCGGTGCTGACGTCCTTGACCCCGCGGGCCGCGGCCATCGGCAGGAAGATGCACATCACGGTGTTGGTGCCGAACAGGAACGCCAGCAGCACCCGCGGGGCGTCGGTCTGCTCGACCACCCACAGCGGGATGACCAGGTTGAGGATCACCTGGTTGGTCCACAGCACCCCGGTGAGGAACGTGGTGGAGAGCCACCCGATGTTGCGCAGCGGACCCGGTCCGGGCAGCTTGACCCGGCGTTCCTCGGCGGTCTTCTCGTCGTGGCTGGCCCGGGGCAGGCGGGTGATGAAGAAGGCGTTGATGAGGAAGACCGCGGCGGTGAACCACGGCACGGCCCGCAGCACGTCGTTGTTGTGGAAGGCCAGCGCGATGCCGCCGACCAACGACCCGAGGGTGAACCCGACGTTGAGCGCGGAGTACATGTAGGCCCGCGACCGGACCCGTTCGCCCGGGGGCAGCACGTCGATCGTGTAGGCGCCGTGGGCGGCACCGCCGAGCGCGCCGACGACCTCCATCGCCACCGCCATCGCCACGTACCCGGCGAAGTTCTCGATGAACGGCCACACCGCGAACATCGAGGCCTGACCGACCGCACTGACGGCCCACATCCGCTTCGGGCCGTACCGGTCCACCAGCTTGCCCATCGGCAGCGCCGCGATGAACGCGGCGACGCCGGCGATGGTCAGGCCGAGACCGACCTGGGCGGCACTGAGCCCGACGATCTGGGTGAAGAAGACCGCCGACCCGGTCATGAAGGTGCCCTCGCCGAGCGCGAACAGCAGCGACTGGCTCGCAAGTCTTCCGGCGAGTGGGGTCGGTGGCGCGAACTTCTTGGTCCAGGCGGGAGCAGCGACGAACATCGTCGACCAGTCTCCCGCTTTCACGGGGTGCGGGCGAGGCGTTTTCCGGTGCGGTGCGTCACGCCTGACCCTCCGCAGCGTCGCGGCGGTGCCGGTCAGCGGGTGGGGTCGAGGTCGTGCTCGGCCAGGTACCGCTCGGCCCGTCGCGCGGCCGGGTGCATGAGGGTGCAGCCGAGCACCACCACCACGGCGATGGTGATCCACCCCGGGGTGCCCCACTCCAGGGCCAGCCAGGTGAACGCCGCCGGTGCCCACACCTCCCCGAGGGTGCCGCCGAGCCGCGCGGCCCCCGCGTACTCGCCGCGCCGGTCCGGGTCGGAGAGGTCCGACATGAAGCCCCAGTGCCCGGCCGACTGGTACAGCTCGGCGCCGGTCACCGTCACGTGGCCGAGCCATACCAGCGCGATCGTGATCCACCCGACGGTGTCGTGGGTGACCAGCACGATCGCGCAGGAGAGCACCATGAAGAACGCGCTGATCCGCGACGCCCGCAACGACGCGGCCACCGAGTCGATGCCGCGGGCCGCGGCCACCTGCAGCAGCACCGCCATCAGGGTGTTGGTGCCGAACAGCCACGCCAGCAGCACCCGCGGCGCGTCGGTCTCCTGCACCAGCCAGAGCGGGATCACCACGTTGAGCAGCACCTGGTTGGTCGACAGGATCCCGTCGCCGAACATCAGGACCAGGAAGCCCCGGTTGCGCAGCGCCCCCGGGGTGATCAGCCGGTCGCCCTCGCCGGGCGTGCTGGTCCGCGACTCGCCCGCACTCGGAGGCATCCGGGTGATGAAGAAGGCGTTGACGGCCAGGATCGCCGCGGTCAGCCACGGCACCGCCCGCACCACGTCGTTGTCGTTGAACGCCAACGCCACACCGCCGATCGCGGCGCCCAGGGTGAACCCGATGTTGAGCGCGGCCCGCATGAAGGCGAGCGAACGGACCCGCTCCTCGCGGGGGAAGACGTCGAGGGTGTAGGCGGACCGGCCGCCGGAGCCGAACGAGTTGACCAGCTCCAGCACCACCATCATCGCCAGGAAGCCGCCGAGCCCCTCGATGAAGGGCCAGGTGGCGTAGAGCGCCGCCGTGCCGATGGCCCCCAGGGCCCACGAGCGCCGGTGCCCGATCCGGTCGGCCAGGCGTCCCATCGGCATCGAGGCCAGGAACGTGACGCCCATGGCCACGGTGAGCCCCAGCCCGACCTGGGCGGCGGTGAGGCCGACGATCTGGGTGAAGAAGACCGCGCTGCCGGTGAGGAAGGCACCCTCGCCGGTGGCGAAGAGGATCGACTGCACCGACAACCGGCGGGCCAGGGTGGTGGGCGGAAGGAATCGCGACAACCCGGGCACGGCACCGGATCCTGCCAGCCCCTGCCGACAGCGGTCGACCGGTTTCCTCACCGGCTGCGGAGTCCGCCCGGCCCGCAGGACGCACAGCCCGGTAGCGTCGGGGCGTGACCCACCTCCGCCCCAGCAGCGACCCGGCCACCGCCGTGGAGCAGTTGCGGGGGTGGCTGGCCGCCGCGGTGCCCGAGCTGCTGCTGATCGAGACCTCCGGGTCCTCGGGCCGGCCCAAGCGGGTGCTGCTGACCCGCGACGCCGTGGTGGCCTCGGCCCGGGCCTCGGCCGAGCGGGTCGGCACCGGCCGGTGGGCGCTGCGGCTGCCCTCCGACTACGTCGCCGGGGTCCAGGTCGTGGTCCGCTCCCTGCTCGCCGGGCACGACCCGGTGCTCGGGGCTTGGTCCGACGAGCAGGGCCCGGCCACGGCCACCTCGCTGGTCGGCACCCAGCTGCACCGGATGCTCACCGACCCCGACGACGTCGCCGCGCTGGCCTCGATGCAGGTGGTGCTGCTCGGCGGCGGGCCGGTCGACGCCGGTGACCGGGCGGCCGCCGAGGCCGCCGGGATCCGGGTGGTGGCCACCTACGGCGCCTCGGAGACCGCGGGCGGCTGCGTCTACGACGGGTTCCCACTGCCCGGCAGCACAGCAGAGGTCGACCCCGACGGGCGGATCCGGCTGGGCGGCCCCACGATCTTCTCCGGCTACGAGGGCGACCCCGAGCTGACCGCGCAGACCCTGGTGGCCGGCGCCTACCTGACCTCCGACGGCGGCCGGCTCGAACCGGACGGCCGGCTGGTGGTGCTGGGCCGGCTCGACGACGTCGCGGTGAGCGGTGGGGTGAAGGTGCCGATGCCGGCGGTCGCGGCCCGGCTGCGTGGGCACCCCGGTGTCGCGGTGGTCGAGGTGCTCGCCGTCCCCGACGCCGAGTGGGGCCAGCGGGTCGTCGCCTTCGTCGAACCCGCGCCCGGTGCCGAACCCGACCTGGCCGGGCTGCGCGACTTCGTGGCGGACGTGCACCCGCGCAGCTGGGCGCCCCGGCAGCTGGAGCTGCGCCGCCCGCTGCCGCTGCTGGCCAACGGCAAGGTCGACCGGCAGGCCCTGGTCCGTTCGGTGCAGGAGGCGTGATGCAGGTCTACTCGATCCCGATGACCACCCGGTTCCGCGGCATCACCGTCCGCGAGGGTGTGCTGCTGCGCGGCGAGGCCGGCTGGGGGGAGTGGAGCCCGTTCCTGGAGTACCCGCCCGAGGTCGCCGAGCCGTGGCTGCGCTGTGCCACCGAGGCGGCCGCCGGGGACTGGCCCCGCCCGCTGCGGGACCGGGTTCCGGTCAACGTCACCGTCCCGGTCGTGTCCCCGGAACGGGCCCACGCCCACGTCCTGGCCAGCGGGTGCGCCACCGCGAAGGTCAAGGTCGCCGACCCCGGCTCCACGCTCGCCGAGGACCAGGCCCGGTTGGAGGCGGTCCGGGACGCGCTGGGCGCGGAGGGCCGGATCCGGATCGACGTCAACGGCCTGTGGGACGTCGAGACCGCGGTCGCCGCGATCCCCGTGCTGGACGCCGCCGCCGGTGGGTTGGAGTACGTCGAGCAGCCGGTGATGGACGTGGAGGACCTGGCCCGGGTGCGGCGCCGGGTGGACGTGCCGATCGCCGCCGACGAGTCGATCCGTCGCGCCGAGGACCCCTACCGGGTCCGTGACCTGGCCGCCGCCGACGTCGCGGTGCTCAAGGTCCAGCCGCTCGGCGGGGTGCGGGCGTGCCTGCGGATCGCGGAGGAGATCGGCCTGCCGGTGGTGGTCTCCTCGGCGCTGGAGACGTCGGTGGGCATCGCCGCCGGGGTGGCGTTGGCCGCGGCCCTGCCCGACCTGCAGCACGCCTGCGGCCTGGCCACGGTCAACCTGTTCACCGACGACGTCGCCACGCACCCGCTGCTGCCGGTCGAGGGCCACCTGCCGGTGGGGGCACCGACCCTCGACCCCGCGGCCGTGCAGCGGCTGGCCGCCACCCCGGACCGGGTCGCGCACTGGCAGGCCCGGCTGGCCGAGGTGCGGGCCGTCCGGCCCGTGCGGGAGGATCTGGCCCCATGAGCCACCCGTCCGCGACCGCGCTGGCCCGGGACCTGGTCACGGTGCTGGTCTCCTCGGGGGTCAGCGAGATCGTGGTCTGCCCCGGCTCTCGCAACGCCCCGCTCTCCTACGCCGTGCACGCGGCCGCGCGCGCCGGGCTGCTGCGGCTGCACACCCACATCGACGAGCGCAGTGCCGGGTTCCTGGCCCTGGGTCTGGCCAAGGCCGGCGCCCCGGCCGCGGTGCTGGTCACCTCCGGCACCGCGGTGGCCAACCTGCACCCGGCCGTCCTCGAGGCCGCGCACGCCGGGGTCGCGCTGGTGGTCCTGAGCGCCGACCGACCCGCCACGCTGCGCGGCACCGGCGCCTCCCAGACCACCGACCAGGTGCGGATGTTCGGGGACGCCGCGGACTTCCTCGACGTCGTCGGCCCCGACCAGGTCCCCGACGTGGCCGAGGCCCTCGACGACCTGCCGTGGCGGCAGCGTCCGGTGCACCTCAACGTGCAGCTCACCCCGCCGCTGGTGCCCACCGACGACTGGCAGCCCCGGGTGGAGCACCGCGACGTGCGGTTCACCCGGAAGCGGCCGATGCCGCACCAGGAGGTGCTGCCCCTGGGCCCGGCGACCGTGGTCGTGGCCGGGGACGACGCCGGCCCGCGCGCCCGGGTGCTGGCCGAGGCCGCCGGGTGGCCGCTGCTGGCCGAACCCTCCTCGGGGGCCCGCACCGGGGACCACGCGATCCGGACCTACCGGCTGCTGCTCGGCACCGGCCTGGGGGAGCGGATCGAGCGGGTGGTGGTGACCGGACACCCGACGCTCTCCCGACCCGTCACCCGGTTGCTGGAGCGTGCCGACGTCGAGGTCGTCTCGGTGGCGCCGCCCGGTCGCTGGCCCGCCCGGCCGTTCCGGGTCGACCGGACCGTCGACGCGCTGGCCGTGGACGGCCGCGAGGACGGCACCTGGCTGACCGAGTGGCGCACCGCCGACGCCGCCCTGGCGCGGGCCGTGGACGCCCGGCTCGCGGCGGAGCCGGACCTGACACCGTGGGAGGTGGCGGCGGCCGTGGCCCGGGCGCTGCCGCCGCAGGGGTTGCTGCTGGTCGGCGCCTCCAGCCCGATCCGCGACCTGGACCTGATGGCCGCCCCCTGGCCGGTGGGCCAGCGGCGCCTGGTGCTCGCCAACCGCGGGCTGGCCGGCATCGACGGCACCGTCTCCACCGCGATCGGCGCGGCCCTGGGTCGGCAGTCCAGCCGCGCGTTCGCCCTGCTGGGTGACGTCACCTTCCTGCACGACACCACCGGCCTGGTGCGTGGCCCCGGCCAGCCCGAGCCCGACCTCACGCTGGTGGTCGTCAACGACGACGGCGGCTCGATCTTCACCGTCCTGGAGCAGGGCGCCCCCGAGCTCGCCGGGCCCTACGAGGACCTGTTCGGCACCCCGCACGGAGTCGACCTGGCGGCCCTGTGCGCCGCGACCCGGACCCCGCACTGGCGGGTGGAGTCGCTGCCCGAGCTGGAGCAGGCGCTGGCCTCGCCCAACGGCGGGATCGAGGTGGTCGAGGTGCGGGTGCGCCGCGACAACCGGCGCGAGCTCGACGCCGTGCTGCGCGCCCTGGCCTGACCTGTAGGGCCGCTGGTTGAGCGTGCCGAAACCGCCTGTCCGCCCCGGTGGTTGAGCGTGCCGAAACAGCCCGCCCCGGGTCCCGGCAGCCTCGACCGACGCACTGCGAGCCCGCAACCGCCCGTCCGTCCGTCCCCGGGTCTCGGCAGGCTCGACCGACGCACCGCCAGCCCCCGGACGCTCCTATAGATCGTCAAGTGCTGATTGGTGCTGGTTGGCTGGCGAGTTCTTCGCGGATGATGGGGAGGAGTTCGCGGGCGATGTAGCGCTTGAGGCAGCGGATGATGTCGCGTTTGGT
>JAEWXC010000093.1 GCA_023396115.1 Actinomycetes bacterium
ACCCGCGTCCGGTGCCGTTCCCCGCTCGCGCCGGCGGAGGGCTGCCAGGCGTCCCGCAGCGCCAGCCGCGTGCCTCGCCCCCGGTCCAGTCCGACGTGCAGCGTGCTGGAGCTCGTCTCCCCGACCCGTACCGGCGCCACCGGCCGTCGCTCCACCCGCACCCGGGCCGGCGAACCGGCCAGCGCCACGTCCACGGCGAGCGCCACCACACAGCCCAGCAGCCAGCCCCCGAGCACCGCGGCACGGGGGGCGAGCACGAGCGGCACCACCCCCAGCAGGAGCAGCAGCGGGAACCGGCCGGTGAGGTACATCAGCGGGGGACCGGCACCGAGTTCAGGGCCGAGTCGAGCACCTGGGCCACCCGGACGCCCTCCAGCTCGGCCTCCGGACGCAGCGACAGCCGGTGCGCGAGCGTGGCCTGGGCCAACGCCTTCACGTCGTCGGGGGTGACGAAGTCCCGCCCGGTCAGCCACGCCCAGGCCCGCGCCGCCCGCATCAGCGCGGTGGTGCCGCGCGGCGAGACACCCAGCTGCAGCGACGGGGAGTTCCGGGTGGCCCGGGCGATGTCGACCAGGTACCCGGCGACCTCGTCGGAGACCTGCACCCGGGCGACGGCGGTCCGGCCGGCCAGCACGTGCTCGGGCCCGGCGACCGCCCGCACCCCGGCGCCGCCCACGTCGGTCGGGTCGAACCCGGCGGCGTGCCGGGACAGGATCTCCAGCTCCTGCTCCCGCGCCGGCAGACCCAGCACCAGCTTGAGCAGGAACCGGTCCAGCTGGGCCTCCGGCAGCGGGTAGGTGCCCTCGTACTCCACCGGGTTCTGGGTGGCGGCCACCAGGAACGGTCGCGGCAGCGGGCGCGAGACCCCGTCCACGGAGACCTGCCCCTCCTCCATCGCCTCCAGCAACGCGGACTGGGTCTTCGGTGGCGTCCGGTTGATCTCGTCGGCCAGCAGCAGGTTCGTGAAGACCGGACCGGGCCGGAACGTCAGCTCGTGACCGGACTCGACCACCATCGAGCCGGTGATGTCGCCGGGCATCAGGTCCGGGGTGAACTGGACCCGCGCGGTGTCCACGTCCAACGTCGCCGCCAGCGTGCGCACCAGCAGCGTCTTGGCCACCCCCGGCACCCCCTCGAGCAGGACGTGCCCGCCGCACAGCAGCGCCACCAGCAGTCCCGAGACCGCCGCGTCCTGACCGACCACGGCCTTGGCGACCTCGTTGCGGACGGCGCCGAGTGCCTCCCGTGCCTCCTCGGCGTCGGGCAGGCCGGCAGTGCGGCCGGGCTCGGGTGCGGGGTTGTCGGTCATTCCTCCACGACCTTTCGGGTCAGGTCGGCCAGGTCGCTGGCCAGTCGGGTGAGCTCGGAGTCGTCGGACGGGGCGGGGCCGGCCAGGGTGTCCCGGACGGCCCGGGGGTCGAGGCCGGTGCCGGCCACCGCCGCCACCACCGTCTCGGTGTCGGTGCGCACCCGCAGGTGCTGGGCCAGCCGGCGACGGGTCGCCTCGCGCAGCGCCTCGGCGGAGTGGGCGCGGTCGCCGGATCGGTGGTGCAACCGGCCCCGGCCGCGCACCGCCTCGCCGGCCCGCACCACCACCGGCATCGGTTCCACCGCCAGGGGCCCGAACCGGCGGCCCCGCCAGAGCATCAGGCCGACCAGGGCGGCCAGGCCCAGGATCAGCACCGGACGCAGCCACGGGGGCAGCAGGTCGCCCAGGGCCCTCGACTCCCCGGGCGGCAGGTCGGTGGGGTCCGGGGAGTAGAGGACGACGCGGTCGCCGCGGCCCAGCAACCGCAACCCGAGGGCGGCGTTGTCCGCCCCGGTGATCTGGTCGTTGGTCAACGCCTCCGCCGCCCCGAGCAGCAGCACGCCCTCGCGGGGTTCGGCCAGCAGCACGCCGTCGTCGGTGCCGAAGCACCCGGGGCCGGGGTAGGCGCGGGCGTTGCCGGAGGAGATCGAGAGGTCGCCCAGGTCCGGGTCGTCGCACCGGGCGGGCACGTCGCTGGCCCCGGTGGGGCTCCACTCCCGCGGCAGACCCAGCAGCTCCAGGGCGCCGTGTCCCGGGGCCAGCAGCACCAGCGTCGAGGTACGGGTCCGGGCGACCAGGTCGACCGCCGTGGACTGGCCGAGCTGGTCGGGTGCGGTGACCACCACGACGGTGTCGGCGTTCGGCCGGGTCTCGGCCAGGGCGCGGGAGTCACGGGCGACGTCGACCCGGATCCCCTGGTCCTCGAGCACCTCGGCCAGCGCGCGGGTACCGAGTGCCCCGGGATTGTCGGGGTCGAACTGGCCCGAGCTGCGCTGGGACTGCGCAGCCACCAGGACCGCCGAGGCGAGCGCCACGGCGCAGCCGACCAGCACCACCCAGGTGCTGCGCCGCACCCGTCGGCGTGCCGGTGCCGTCGCGACCGTGGTCTCGGGGCTCATCGCAGCACCCCGCGGGCCACGTCGTCGCGGGCCAGGTCGTCGAGCGCCAGGGCACGCGCAGCCGCGTCCCGGTCGGCGGAGCGGTGCCCGTACCGGACGCGGTCGAAGTCGCCGGCCACCACCCGGGCGGCTGCCCGCTGCTGCTCCGGCACCTGCTCGGCGACCTCGCTGGCCGTGGCGCCGGGGGAGTCGGCCACCCGGCCGTCCTCGACCGCACGCAGCACGGCTGCACGGAACGCCTCGACCACCACCGTGTCCAGGTCGCCGTCGGCCAGGGCCGCCTCGGCCAGGCGACGGTGCTCGGCAGCACTGACCCGCACCGCGGGGAAGACGGGCGAGGAGTCGCCGGCGCGTCGCCGCGCGGCGGGGGAGAGCCGGGTGAGCAGCCACACCAGCACCACGACGCCGACGACGCCGACCAGCGACGCGGCCACCAGCGAGAGGCCCGAGGCCGCGCCCGCGGCCCCGGCGACGGCGTCGAGCACCCGGAGCAGGGCCGCGTAGGCGCGCTGCAGCAGGTCCTCGTCGTGGTACTGCCGCTCCAGCAGCTCCCGGCGCAGCAGGCCCCGGGCCTCGTCGGGCTCGGGACGCAGCTGTGCCGGCACGCGCAGCGGGCCGGACAGGAGCCTCACCCGACGTCGAGCCCTGCGGCGCGGGCCAGGTCCAGGTCGAACGCCTCCTTGCGGATCCGCTGGTCCAGGTACTGCAGCGTGGTGACGCAGGAGGTGAACGGGGTGACGAACGCGGCGGCGAGCACGGTGCTGAGCGCCTGGGTCAGGATCATCGTGAAGACCGCGTTCTCGGGGCTGGCGGTCATCGCGACCTGCCCGACGATCGAGATCGGGAAGCTGAGCATGCTGGCGGCGAACTGGGTCATCAGCACCGTGAGCAGCGCGATCCCCAGGATCCGCCAGAACTGGTCACGGGTCAGGGCACGTCCGCGGCCCAGGGCGGCGAACACGCCCCGTCCCTCCAGCGCCAGCGCCGGGACCGGGAGCAGGAACCAGCGCACCCACAGCCACATCATCAGCGCGACGAAGAACGGCAGCGACAGGACGCCCAGCAGGATCCCGGCCACCAGGTCGAGCCCCACCACCAGCAGCACCCACAGCCCCACGTAGACCGAGACGATGAGCAGCATCGCGAGGCTGAGCACGCCGGTCAGCCCGATCAGCCGCCACCGTGAGCCCCGGGTCGCGGCCCAGGCCTGGCCCAGGTCCATGGTGCGGCCCAGGGTGGCGGCCGCGACCACGTGCGCGATCATCCCGGTGACGATCGCGGTGCCGACCCACTGCAGCACCGCCGCCACGCCGAGCGACCCGAACGAGATGCCCAACGCTGCCAGGTCCTCGTTGCTGGGGTCCTGCGACTCCAGGTCCAGGCTGAGCCCGTAGCCCCACGTGGCGAGGGCCGAGACGATGACCGGCAGCAGCATCGCGACACCCGCGACCAGGACCGCGGCGCCCATGGTGGCGCCGGCGTTGTGCCGCACCACCTTGAACGCGGCGTCGAACATGTCCCCGACCCCGAGCGGGCGCAGCGGCACCGCGCCGGGCTTGTGGGCCGCGACCGGTGCCGGCTGCCCCCAACCGGGCTGTTGACCCCAGCCGGGCTGAGCCGGTGCGGGCTGCTGCCCCCAGCCCTGCGGGGCGTGCGGCCCCGGCGGGTACGGCTGCTGCGGCGCGGGCTGCTGCGGGTACGGCTCGGGCTGCCAGCCGGGGGGCGGCGGATCCGTCGGCTCGGGTGCCCCGGGCGGCGGCGGGTGGTCGCTCATGCGGGCATCCTCGCACGCGTCCGGTGGCGGACCGGCGGGGTTCAGCCGCGCGGCGGCAACGTGCAGGCGGTGTCCAGTCCCAGCACCCGGTTGAGCCGCCCGAACGCCAGCCACGACCCCAGGCACATGGTCAGCTCGACCACCTCGGCCTGGGTGTAGAGGCGGCCCATGCGCTCCCAGAACTCGTCGTCCAGGCCGTGGTGGTCCAGGGCGAACCGTTCGGCGTACTCGGCCGCCAACCGGGCCCGGTCCTCCAGCTGGTCGGTGTCGCGCCAGTGCGCCACCGCATCGTCGAAGCCGTCCGGGACCGTCACCCCGTCGCGGTCGGTGCGCCAGTCCTGGCAGAACAGGCAGCCGTTGACCTGGGCGATCCGCAGCCGGGCCGCCTCGAACTCGGCCAGGCCCAGCGTGGAGTGCTCGTAGACGCTCATCGCCAGGGTCGCGGCCGCGGGGCCGATCCCGGGCACCATCTCGCCCCACACGTGCCCGATCGGGTCGGCACCCTCGGGCAGGTCGATCCGCAGCCCGCTCACGACCCGGCCCCCGGACGCTGACCCAGACCGACCGAGAGCGGCACCTGCAACCCGTCGTAGAGACCCGGCTCGGCGGTGCGCAGCCACCCGATCGCGTTGACCAGCCGGTTCGCGGCCGTCTGGTTGCCCCCGGCCGAGCGGTTGCCGTCCTCGGCGGTGGCCTCGATGGACAGCCGCAGCGACGGGGTCCCCTCCACGACCACGACGTGGGCGCTCTGCCCGTCCGGGGCCTGGGGCCACTGCGGGGCGGCCTCGGGCGCGATCCGGGTGACGTGCTCGACCACGATCCGGACCTCGCCGTCGACGACCCCCTGCACCTCGAACCGCAGACCGCCCTGGCTGCCCGCGGTGAAGAGCCCCATCTCGTTGGTCACGTCGGCCTCCAGCGGCACCCGCTCGACCTCCTCGCGCAGCTCGGAGACCTCCAGACCCAGGGCGCGGGCAATCAGCCGGACCTGCCCGCCCCAGACCATCGAGGGGATGCCCGGGGCGACCATCGGCGGCTCGTAGTCCATCGGTTCGCCGAACCCGACGATGTAGCGCACCGCGTCGGGGGCGTCGTAGGTGGAGTAGTCGAAGATCTCCTGGCAGCGCAGCACGTCGACGTGACCGGAGAGGCCGGTGGCCAGCACCGGCAGCAGGTCGTTGCCCCAGCCCGGGTCGATCCCGGAGGCGAAGAACGCGGCGCCGCCCTCGGCGCACGCCTCGGCGATCGGGCTGCGCACCTCCGGCGGGGCGTGGGTGTGGTCGTAGAGCGGGTAGACCGAGGGGCTGACCACCACGGCACCGCCCCGCAGGGCCCGGGCCATGTCGGCCACCGCGTCGTCGGGCCGCAGCTCACCCGAGCAGGTGTACGCGACCGCGCCGGCCCCCTCCAGGGTGGCCAGGGCGGCCTCGACGTCGTCGGTCGCGGCGACCCCCAGCTCCACGGTCCCGGCCAGCTCGCCGGCGTCCCGGCCGACCTTCTCGGGGTTGGCCACCAGCAGCGCGGTCAGTCGCAGGCCCGGGTTCTCGGCGACCGCACGGACGGCGGCGCGGCCCATGTTCCCCGACCCCCACACGACCACGGGGACGGGCTCGGTGGGCGGATCAACATGAAACATGCTCAGGTTCATGGAGTGAGCATAGGGTGATCCTCGTCACGTCGCCACGGATCCGGCCCTGCAGGCGTCGAAACGATTTGGCGCAGCGTGCGCCCGTCTGCCAAGATGATCCGGTTGCTCCGACGGGACCGTCGGGTGGGCAGCACACATTGACTACTGAATCGCGTCTCCTTGGATGAGCCGGTGGTCTGCGTGTGCACGCACCACCCAGGACTCCGACCAGGCCTTCGAGGCCGGGACGGGGGAGGCCCGATGAGCTCGACGAACCGGTCGAGCGCCACATGACAACGAAGCTGGGCCCCAGGGCTCGAGCGTGACGCCCCAGGCGACACGCCCGACCGCGTGGGTCGAGCGGGGTGGTGAGTAGCAGGCGGTGCGGACCCACCCGGGACCCGTGTCGTGAGAGACCAGCACGCGGCACTCCACCAGGGGTGCGAGATCGATAAGGACGAGAGAGACCTATGGCGGGACAGAAGATCCGCATCAGGCTCAAGGCCTATGACCACGAGGTGATCGACACCTCGGCGCGCAAGATCGTGGACACCGTCACCCGTACGGGTGCCAAGGTCGCCGGCCCCGTGCCGCTGCCGACCGAGAAGAACGTGTACTGCGTCATTCGCTCGCCCCACAAGTACAAGGACTCCCGCGAGCACTTCGAGATGCGCACCCACAAGCGCCTGATCGACATCATCGACCCGACCCCGAAGACGGTCGACTCGCTGATGCGTCTCGACCTGCCTGCCGGTGTCGACATCGAGATCAAGCTCTGAGGTTGACGAGATGACTTTCGAACGCAACGTGAAGGGCCTGCTGGGCACCAAGCTCGGCATGACCCAGCTCTGGGACGAGAACAACAAGGTCGTCCCCGTCACCGTGATCGCGGCCGGCACCAACGTGGTGACCCAGGTCCGCGGCCCGGAGGCCGACGGCTACAACGCCATCCAGGTCGGTTACGGCGAGATCGAGGCCCGCAAGGTGAACAAGCCGGAGACCGGCCACTTCGCCAAGGCCGGCGTCACGCCGCGCCGCCACGTGGTCGAGATCCGCACCGCTGACGCTGCCGACTACACCGTGGGCCAGGAGATCTCCCCGGAGACCTTCGCCGCGGGCGACGTCATCGACGTCACCGGCACCAGCAAGGGCAAGGGTTTCGCCGGAACGATGAAGCGTCACGGCTTCGCCGGTGTCTCCGCCTCGCACGGTGCCCACCGCAACCACCGCAAGCCCGGTTCGATCGGTGCCTGCGCCACGCCCGGCCGCGTCTTCAAGGGCACCCGCATGGCGGGTCGCATGGGTAACGACACGGTCACCACCCAGAACGTCACGGTCCACGCCGTCGACGCCGAGAAGGGCCTCATCCTGCTCAAGGGTGCCGTCCCCGGCGCCAAGGGTGGTCTCGTGGTGCTCCGCTCCGCCGCCAAGAAGGAGGCCTGAGCTTCATGACCAGCACCGTCAAGGTGGACCTCCCCGCCGAGATCTTCGACGCCGAGGTCAACATCCCGCTGATCCACCAGGTCGTCGTGGCGCAGCAGGCTGCCGCCCGCCAGGGCACGCACGCCACCAAAACCCGCGGCGAGGTCCGCGGTGGTGGCCGCAAGCCCTACAAGCAGAAGGGCACCGGCCGCGCCCGCCAGGGCTCGACCCGCGCGCCGCAGTTCGTCGGCGGTGGCACCGTCCACGGCCCGCAGCCGCGTGACTACAGCCAGCGGACCCCCAAGAAGATGAAGGCCGCCGCCCTGCGCGGTGCCCTCTCCGACCGGGCCCGCAACGACCGCGTGCACGTGGTGGACTCCCTCGTCGAGGGCACCACCCCGTCGACCAAGACCGCGCTGGCCTCGCTGGCCGGCCTGTCCGACCGCGCCCGCTACCTGGTCGTGCTCGAGCGCACCGACACCGTCACCTGGCTGTCGCTGCGCAACGCGCCGCAGGTGCACATCGTGGCCGTCGACCAGGTGAACACCTACGACGTCCTCGCCAGCGACGACGTGGTCTTCACCCAGGGCGCCTACGACGCTTTCGTCGCCGCCAAGAGCAAGAAGGAGGCCGGCAAGTGAGCACCCTGCACAAGGACCACCGCGACATCCTGCTCGCGCCCGTCGTGTCGGAGAAGAGCTACGGCCTGCTCGACGCGAACAAGTACACCTTCATCGTCCACCCGGACGCGAACAAGACCGAGATCAAGATCGCGGTCGAGAAGGTGTTCAACGTCAAGGTGACCTCGGTCAACACGCTGAACCGTCCCGGCAAGACCCGCCGCACCAAGAACGGTCTGGGCAAGCGCAAGGACACCAAGCGCGCGATCGTTTCCCTGGCCGAGGGCGACAGCATCGACATCTTCGGAGGTCCGGTCTCCTGACCGGGCGCCTGACAAGGACTGAGTGAACATGGCTATCCGCAAGTACAAGCCGACCACCCCGGGCCGTCGTGGCTCCTCGGTGGCCGACTTCGTCGAGATCACCCGGACCACGCCGGAGAAGTCGCTGACCCGTCCGCTGCCCAAGACGGGTGGCCGGAACAACCAGGGCCGCATCACCACCCGCCACAAGGGTGGTGGCCACAAGCGGGCCTACCGGATCATCGACTTCCGTCGTTACGACAAGGACGGCGTGCCGGCCAAGGTCGCGCACATCGAGTACGACCCCAACCGCACCGCGCGCATCGCGCTGCTGCACTACGCCGACGGCGAGAAGCGCTACATCGTGGCGCCGAAGGACCTGGCGCAGGGCACCGTGGTGGAGTCGGGCCCGACGGCCGACATCAAGCCCGGCAACAACCTGCCGCTGCGCAACATCCCCGTGGGTTCCACCATCCACTGCATCGAGCTCCGTCCCGGTGGCGGCGCCAAGATGGCTCGCTCCGCCGGCAACTCGGCGCAGCTGGTGGCCCGTGAGGGTTCGCGTGCGACCCTGCGTCTGCCCTCGGGCGAGATGCGCTACGTCGACGTGCGCTGCCGCGCCACGATCGGCGAGGTGGGCAACGCCGAGCAGTCGAACATCAACTGGGGCAAGGCCGGCCGCATGCGGTGGAAGGGCGTCCGCCCGACCGTCCGTGGTGTCGTCATGAACCCGGTTGACCACCCGCACGGTGGTGGTGAGGGCAAGACGTCCGGTGGACGTCACCCCGTCTCCCCGTGGGGCAAGCCCGAGGGTCGCACCCGCAAGCGCAAGGCCAGCGACTCCCAGATCATCCGTCGCCGCAAGTCCGGCAAGGGTAGGAAGTAACTGATATGCCTCGCAGCCTGAAGAAGGGCCCCTGGATCGACGGCCACCTCCTCAAGAAGGTGGAAGCCGAGAACGACAAGGGCACCCACAACGTGATCAAGACCTGGTCGCGCCGCTCGATGATCCTGCCGAACATGATCGGCCACACCATCGCGGTGCACGACGGTCGCAAGCACGTCCCGGTGTTCGTGACCGACTCGATGGTCGGCCACAAGCTGGGCGAGTTCGCCCCCACCCGCACCTACCGCGGGCACGTGAAGGAAGACCGGAAGGGTCGCCGCCGCTGACGCGGTGCGACACAGAACTGGAGACAACGAGCTAATGAGCGTTACTGAGCGCCGGCGCCACAGCGCCCGCCGCGAGTCGCTGCTCGGCGACCAGCCGGGCGCCTTCGCGAGCGCACGATACGCACGTATCACCCCGATGAAGGCGCGCCGCGTCGCGGACCTGGTCCGCGGGCTGCCCGTCGACGAGGCCCTGGCCCTGCTGGCTTTCGCCCCGCAGGCCGCCTCGGAGACCGTCTACAAGGTCCTCGAGAGCGCCATCGCCAACGCCGAGACCACCGAGGGCCTCAACCGGTCCGACCTGGTCGTCTCGGTCGTGATGGTCGACGAGGGTCCCACCATGAAGCGGTGGCGGCCGCGTGCGCAGGGCCGGGCCACCCGGATCAACAAGCGCACGAGCCACATCACGCTGGCCGTCCAGCCGGCTGGTGCCACCAAGAACGGAAAGGGTGCCTGATGGGCCAGAAGATCAACCCGAACGGCTTCCGCCTGGGCATCTCGACCGACCACCGGTCGCGTTGGTTCGCCGACAAGGACTACGCCGAGTACGTCGGCGAGGACGTCAAGATCCGCAAGCTGCTGAGCAAGGGCATGGACCGCGCCGGCATCGCCAAGGTCGAGATCGAGCGCACCCGTGAGCGCGTCCGTGTGGACATCCACACCGCGCGTCCCGGCATCGTCATCGGTCGCCGTGGCGCCGAGGCCGACCGCATCCGTACCGAGCTGGAGAAGCTGACCGGCAAGCAGGTGCAGCTGAACATCCTCGAGGTCAAGAACCCCGAGATCGAGGCGCAGCTGGTTGCCCAGGGCGTCGCCGAGCAGCTCTCGGGCCGCGTGCAGTTCCGCCGTGCCATGCGCAAGGCGATGCAGACCGCGATGCGTTCGGGTGCCAAGGGCATCCGGATCCAGTGCTCGGGCCGCCTCAACGGCGCCGAGATGAGCCGCACGGAGTTCTACCGTGAGGGTCGCGTGCCGCTGCACACCCTGCGTGCCGACATCGACTACGGCTTCTACGAGGCCAAGACGACCTTCGGTCGCATCGGCGTCAAGGTCTGGATCTACAAGGGCGAGGTCGCCGGCACCCGTGCCGAGCGCCAGGCCCAGCAGGCCGCCCGCGCCGGTGCTCCCGGCCGCGGTGGCCGTCCGCAGCGTGGCGAGCGCCCGAGCCGTGGCTCGCGCGGCGACCGCGCACCCCGCAACGACGCCCCCGCCGCGTCCGAGGCTCCGGCCCCGGCTGCTGCGGAGGCCACGACCGGACAGGAGGGCTGAACGTCATGCTGATGCCCCGTCGTGTCAAGCACCGCAAGCAGCACCACCCCAAGCGGACCGGTGTCGCGAAGGGTGGCACGAGGCTCGCCTTCGGCGACTTCGGCATCCAGGCGGTCGAGGGTCACTACGTCACGAACCGACAGATCGAGTCGGCTCGTATCGCCATGACCCGCCACATCAAGCGAGGCGGAAAGGTCTGGATCAACATCTACCCGGACCGTCCGCTGACCAAGAAGCCTGCCGAGACCCGCATGGGTTCCGGTAAGGGTTCGCCCGAGTGGTGGGTGGCCAACGTCAAGCCCGGCCGCGTCATGTTCGAACTCTCCGGCGTCACCGAGGACGTCGCTCGCGAGGCCATGCGCCGCGCGATGCACAAGCTCCCGATGAAGTGCCGGTTCATCTCCCGTGAAGCTGGTGAATTCTGATGGCTGAGCAGTTGAAGGCTCACGAGCTCCACGAGCTCTCCCAGGACGACCTCGAGGCCAAGCTGCGCGAGGCCAAGGAGGAGCTGTTCAACCTGCGCTTCCAGGCGGCCACCGGCCAGCTGGAGAGCAACGGTCGGCTCCGGACGGTCAAGAAGGACATCGCGCGGATCTACACCGTGGTCCGTGAGCGCGAGCTCGGCATCAAGGTGGCGCCGGGCACCAACGAAGAGGCGAAGGCATGAGCGAGCAGAACGAGCGCAACGCGCGCAAGGTCCGTGAGGGCCTGGTCGTCAGCGACAAGATGGACAAGACCATCGTCGTCACCGTCGAGGACCGCGTGAAGCACGCCCTCTACGGCAAGGTCATGCGCCGCAACTCCAAGCTGAAGGCGCACGACGAGGCCAACGAGTGTGGCATCGGCGACCGCGTCCTCATCATGGAGACCCGCCCGCTCAGCGCCACCAAGCGCTGGCGCGTCGTCGAGATCCTCGAGAAGGCGAAGTGAGCGAGGGGCAACCGGGCTTGCTCGTGTTGCCCGAGCGAACAAGTCTTCACCGAGCGCAGTGAGGTTGAAGGCCAAGTGATCCGAGCCCCTCGGGGCTCGTTCCACCCGGCCCAGGCCGGGAAGATTTTCCAACAATGAAGTTCGGCAAGGCTCATCGCCAGCGTGTGGTGAGAACCGGCTCGACAACCAGGAGAAACCAATGATCCAGCAGGAGTCGCGACTCAAGGTCGCCGACAACACCGGTGCGAAGGAGATCCTCTGCATCCGTGTTCTCGGCGGTTCCGGTCGTCGCTACGCCGGCATCGGCGACACCATCGTCGCCACCGTGAAGGACGCGATCCCCGGTGGCAACGTGAAGAAGGGTGACGTCGTCAAGGCCGTCGTCGTGCGCACCGCCAAGGAGCGCCGCCGTCCCGACGGCTCGTACATCAAGTTCGACGAGAACGCTGCGGTGATTCTCAAGAGCGACGGTGAGCCGCGTGGCACCCGCATCTTCGGCCCCGTGGGCCGCGAGCTGCGTGACAAGAAGTTCATGAAGATCATCTCGCTCGCGCCGGAGGTGCTGTGATGGCCAAGGTGTCGGTGAACATCAAGAAGGGCGACACCGTCAAGGTGATCGCTGGCAAGGACAAGGGTGCCGAGGGCAAGGTCATCCAGGTGCTCCGCGAGGAGCAGCGGGTGATCGTCGAGGGTGTCAACCTCGTCAAGAAGCACACCAAGAACGTCAACCAGGGCACCGGTGCCAACACCGGCGGGATCATCACCGCCGAGGCCCCGATCCACGTGTCGAACGTGATGCTGGTCGAGGGTGACGGCGTCACCCGGATCGGTTTCCGCCGCGACGAGGTCACCAAGCGCCGCAACGACGGCTCGACCTACACCGCGACCCGCAGCGTGCGGATCTCGCGCAAGACCGGGAAGGAGATCTGAGATGGCTGAGACTCCCCGTCTGAAGACCCGCTACCGCGAGGAGATCGTCCCCGCGCTGCAGTCCGAGTTCGACATCAAGAACATCATGCAGGTTCCCGGCCTGACCAAGATCGTGGTCAACATGGGTGTGGGCGAGGCTGCCCGCGACTCCAAGCTGATCGAGGGTGCCGTCAAGGACCTCACCGCGATCACCGGCCAGAAGCCGCAGGTCACCAAGGCCCGCAAGTCCATCGCGCAGTTCAAGCTGCGTGAGGGCATGCCGATCGGCGCGCACGTC
Source organism: Actinomycetes bacterium (assembly GCA_023396115.1). Classification (GTDB taxonomy): domain Bacteria; phylum Actinomycetota; class Actinomycetes; order Propionibacteriales; family Nocardioidaceae; genus Nocardioides. Next base: position 12,749 of record JAEWXC010000093.1, read on the forward strand.
ACGCTGCGCGGCGACCGCATGTGGGAGTTCCTGGACCGCCTGCTGACGCTGGCCCTGCCCCGGATCCGCGACTTCCGCGGCCTGGAGCAGCGCAAGCTGGACGGCAACGGCAACTACACCCTCGGTCTGACCGAGCAGGTCATGTTCCACGAGATCGACCAGGACAAGATCGACCGGTCCCGCGGCATGGACATCACCGTCGTGACCACCGCCACCAACGACGACGAGGGCCGTGCGCTGCTGAAGCAGCTCGGCTTCCCGTTCAAGGAGAACTGACATGGCGAAGACTGCTCTGAAGGTGAAGGCGGCCCGCAAGCCGAAGTTCGCTGTGCGCGGTTACACCCGCTGCCAGCGCTGCGGCCGGCCCAAGTCGGTCTACCGCAAGTTCGGCCTGTGCCGTATCTGCCTGCGCGAGATGGCGCACCGGGGCGAGCTGCCCGGCGTGACCAAGTCCTCCTGGTGACGAGCCGCACCCACAACGACCGCTGAAGGTCCCGCCCGCAGGGGTGGGAAACCACAGAAGAGAAAGAACTTCTGCCATGACAATGACTGACCCGATCGCAGACATGCTCACGCGTCTGCGCAACGCCAACCAGGCGTACCACGACTCGGTGTCGATGCCCTACAGCAAGCTGAAGCAGGGCGTCGCCGAGATCCTGCAGCAGGAGGGGTACATCACCTCCTGGACCGTGACCGAGCCGCAGGAGGGTGAGGTGGGCAAGACCCTCTCCATCACCCTGAAGTACGGCCACCAGCGCGAGCGCTCCATCGCGGGCGTCCGCCGCATCAGCAAGCCCGGCCTGCGGGTGTACGCCAAGGCCTCCGGCCTGCCCAAGGTCCTCGGTGGCCTCGGCGTGGCGATCATCTCCACCAGCCAGGGTCTGCTGACCGACCGCCAGGCCAACCAGAAGGGCGTGGGCGGAGAAGTCCTCGCCTACGTCTGGTGACGACGAGACCGTAAGGAGGAAGAAGCAATGTCGCGTATTGGCAAGCTCCCGATCACGGTCCCGTCCGGTGTGGACGTGGCGATCGACAACGCCGTGGTGACGGTCAAGGGCCCCAAGGGCCAGCTGACGCACACCGTGGCCGCGCCCATCACCGTCGAGAAGAACGACGGTGTCCTGGACGTGAAGCGCCCGGACGACCACCGTGACAGCCGCGCGCTGCACGGCCTGACCCGGACCCTGATCAACAACATGGTCATCGGTGTCACCGAGGGCTACGAGAAGAAGCTCGAGATCGTGGGCGTGGGTTACCGCGTCCTGTCCAAGGGCCCGACCCAGCTGGAGTTCCAGCTCGGTTACAGCCACCCGATCATCTTCGACGCGCCCGAGGGCATCACCTTCACCGTGGAAGGCCCGACCAAGCTCGGCGTGGTGGGCATCGACAAGCAGCGGGTGGGCGAGGTCGCCGCGAACATCCGCAAGCTCCGCAAGCCCGAGCCCTACAAGGGCAAGGGTGTCCGCTACAGCGGCGAGCACGTCCGCCGCAAGGTCGGAAAGGCTGGTAAGTAAGCCATGGCCATCTCCCTGTCGAACAACAAGCACACCTCGGCCCGCACGCGTTCGCGCCTGCGTCGCCAGATGCGTGGCCGCAAGAAGCTGCACGGCACCGCCGAGCGTCCCCGCCTGGTCGTCACCAAGTCGGCCCGGCACCTGTCGGTCCAGGTCGTCGACGACCTGGTCGGCAAGACGCTGGCCCACGCCTCCACCATGGAGGCCGACGTCCGTGCGGTCGAGGGTGACAAGACGGCTCGTGCCCAGAAGGTCGGCGCCCTGGTCGCCGAGCGGGCCAAGGCCGCTGGCATCGAGGGCGTGGTCTTCGACCGCGCCGGCAACAAGTACCACGGCCGCATCGCGGCCCTCGCCGACGCCGCCCGCGAGGGCGGGCTGGCGTTCTGATCGCGACAAGCAAGAGAGAGAAGAGGAAAGTCTCATGAGCGGAGCCCAGCGCGGACAGCGCGGCGGCGAGCGCCAGTCGGGACGTGGCCGCGACGACCGTCGCGGTGCAGGTGCCGACAAGACCGCCTACATCGAGCGTGTCGTCACGATCAACCGTGTGGCCAAGGTCGTGAAGGGTGGTCGTCGCTTCAGCTTCACCGCCCTCGTCGTCGTCGGTGACGGTGACGGCCTGGTCGGCGTCGGCTACGGCAAGGCCAAGGAAGTTCCCGCGGCCATCGCCAAGGGTGTCGAGGAGGCCAAGAAGAACTTCTTCCGGGTCCCCCGTGTCCAGGGCACCATCCCGCACCCGGTCCAGGGTGAGAAGGCTGCCGGCGTGGTCATGCTGCGTCCGGCCGCCCCGGGTACCGGTGTCATCGCCGGTGGTCCGGTGCGCGCGGTCCTCGAGGCCGCCGGCATCCACGACATCCTGAGCAAGTCGCTCGGGTCGTCCAACCAGATCAACATCGTGCACGCGACCGTCGAGGCGCTGCGGATGCTGGAGGAGCCCGAGGCTGTTGCCTCGCGCCGTGGTCTCCCGGTCGAGCAGGTCGCCCCGGCGGCCCTGCTCAAGGCACGTGCCGAGGGCATCGCCGCGGCCGCGGAGGTGTCGGTCTGATGGCGCAGCTGAAGATCACCCAGAACAAGTCCACCATCGGCTGCAAGAAGAACCAGCGCGACTCCGTTCGCTCGCTCGGTCTGAAGCGCATCGGTGACGTGGTCGTCAAGGAGGACCGCCCCGAGATCCGCGGGATGGTCCAGACCGTCCGTCACCTGGTGACGGTCGAGGAGGTCGACTGACATGGCTCTCAAGCTGCACCACCTGCGTCCGGCCCCCGGCGCCAAGACCGCCAAGACCCGCGTGGGTCGTGGTGAGGGCTCCAAGGGTAAGACTGCCGGTCGCGGTACCAAGGGCACCAAGGCGCGTTACCAGGTTCCGGTTGCCTTCGAGGGTGGCCAGATGCCGATCCACATGCGTCTGCCGAAGCTCAAGGGCTTCAAGAACCCCTTCAAGGTCGAGTTCCAGGTCGTGAACCTGGACAAGATCAACGAGCTCTTCCCTGACGGTGGCGCGGTCACCGTCGAGGACCTCGTGGCCAAGGGCGCGGTCCGCAAGGGCCAGCCGGTCAAGGTCCTGGGCCAGGGCGAGATCTCGGTCGCCGTGCAGGTGAGCGCCCAGGCGTTCTCCGGCTCGGCGGAGGAGAAGATCACCGCTGCCGGTGGCAGCACCACGGTGGTCTGAGCCACCCAGCGACAAGCTGCGGGGCACGGCAGCAGTGACCAGTTCACTGCGACCGTGCCCCGTTGCCGTCCGCCCGGTTCCACGACCGGTCGGGTCCGGCGTCCGCAGTGGCGTCGGTGGCCTCGGTCACGGCTGTTAGGCTTCCCCGGGCTCCCCCGTGAGGGTGGTGAGCCGGATCTTTTTCGTTACCAGAAAGAGGAACCAGTGCTAGGCGCCTTCGCCAACGCTTTCCGCACCCCGGACCTGCGACGCAAGTTGCTGTTCGTGCTGCTGATCGTCACGGTCTTCCGGTTCGGCTCCCAGGTCCCCACCCCGGGCGTGCACGTCGCGAACGTGCAGAACTGCCTCGAGGGGGTCCAGGACCAGAGCCTGTACTCGCTGATCAACCTGTTCTCCGGCGGGGCGTTGCTGCAGCTGACCGTGTTCGCGCTCGGGATCATGCCCTACATCACCGCGAGCATCATCCTGCAGCTCCTGGTGGTCGTGATCCCGCGTCTGGAGGCCCTCAAGAAGGAGGGGCAGTCCGGCCAGGCGAAGATCACCCAGTACACCCGGTACCTCACCCTGGGCCTGGCGGTCCTGCAGGCCACCGGCATGGTGGCCCTGGCCCGCTCGCGCAGCCTGTTCCAGGGCTGCGACCTGCCGCTGCTGCACAACGAGGACAGCGTCGCCAGCTTCCTGGTCATGGTGATCACCATGACCGCCGGTACCGCCGTCATCATGTGGCTGGGTGAGCAGATCACCGAGCGCGGCGTCGGCAACGGCATGTCGATCCTCATCTTCTGCCAGGTCGTCGCGACCTTCCCGGGCTCGCTGTGGGACGTCAAGGTCCGCCTCGGCTGGGGCACCTTCGCGATCGTCCTGGCCATCGGTCTGGCGCTGGTCGCCGGTGTGGTCTTCATCGAGCAGGCGCAGCGACGCATCCCGGTGCAGTACGCGCGCCGCATGGTGGGCCGCAAGATGTTCGGCGGCAACTCGACCTACATCCCGCTGAAGGTCAACCAGGCCGGCATCATCCCGGTCATCTTCGCCTCCTCGCTGCTCTCCCTGCCCGGCATGGCCGTGCAGTTCAACCAGAGCAGCGACAACCCGGTCATCAAGTTCTTCAACGAGTACCTCGTCGGCGGGGACCACCCGCTGTACATGGCGCTCTTCTTCGCGATGATCATCTTCTTCACGTACTTCTACGTCTCGATCACCTTCAACCCCGAAGAGGTCGCCGACAACATGAAGAAGTACGGCGGGTTCGTCCCGGGCATCCGGGCCGGTCGGGCCACCGAGCAGTACCTCAGCTACGTGCTCAGCCGCCTGACGTTCCCCGGCTCGCTCTACCTGGGCCTGATCTCGCTGGTGCCGCTGATCGCCTTCGCGGTGATCAACGCCAACCAGAACTTCCCGTTCGGTGGTACCTCGATCCTCATCATGGTCGGCGTCGCCCTGGACACCGTGAAGCAGATCGAGAGCCAGCTCCAGCAGCGCAACTACGAAGGATTCCTCCGGTGAGACTGATCATCATGGGGCCCCCCGGGGCCGGCAAGGGCACGCAGGCACGCTTCATCGCCGAGCAGTTCTCGATCCCCGCCATCTCCACCGGCGACATCTTCCGGGCCAACGTCTCGGCCGGCACCCCGCTGGGCGTCGAGGCCAAGGGCTACATGGACGCCGGCCGCTACGTGCCCGACGAGGTCACCAACTCGATGGTGGCCGACCGTCTGGCCCAGGCCGACGCCGCCGAGGGCTTCCTGCTCGACGGGTACCCGCGCACGGTGGCCCAGGTGCACGAGCTGGACGGCATGCTGGCCGGTGCGGAGACCGAGCTGGACGCCGTGCTGGTGCTGACCGTGGACGGCGAGGAGATCGTCCAGCGGCTGCTGCACCGGGCGACCGTCGAGGGTCGTGCCGACGACACCGAGGACGTCATCCGCACCCGGCAGCAGGTCTACGCCGAGGAGACGGCCCCGCTGATCGAGGTCTACCGCGAGCGCGGCCTGCTGGTCGAGGTCGACGGCATGGGCGAGGTCGACGAGGTCACCCAGCGCCTGGCCGAGGCCCTGCGCGCCGCCACCGGGCGCTGAGCGTGGGACTCCTCGACCGCGGGGTGGAGATCAAGAAGCCCGAGCAGATCGACCGGATGCGGGCCGCCGGCCTGGTCGTCGGTCGCACCCTGGAGCTGCTCCGTGCCGCGGTGCGGCCCGGAATCAGCACCGCCGAGCTCGACGGGATCGCCGAGGACAACATCCGTTCCTCCGGCGCCACCCCGTCGTTCCTGGGCTACCACGGCTTCACCGGCTCGATCTGCGCCTCGGTCAACGAGGAGGTCGTGCACGGGATCCCCGGGCCCCGCACCCTCGAGGCCGGCGACGTCATCTCCATCGACTGCGGTGCGATCGTGGACGGCTGGCACGGCGACGCCGCGATCACCGTCCCGGTCGGCGAGGTCCCGGCCGAGGTCACCGAGCTGATCCGGGTCACCGAGGAGGCGATGTGGCACGGGATCGCCGCCGCCCGCCTGGGTGGTCGGGTCACCGACATCAGCCACGCCGTGGAGACCTACGTCCGTTCCCAGGGCGAGTACGGGATCCTCGAGGACTACGTCGGGCACGGCATCGGGTCGCAGATGCACCAGCCGCCGAACGTGCCCAACTTCGGGCGCGCCGGTCGTGGGCCCAAGCTGGTGCAGGGTCTCGCGCTCGCGGTCGAGCCGATGATCACGCTCGGCACCAAGGAGACCGACGTGCTCGACGACGACTGGACCGTGGTCACCACGGACGGGTCGTGGGCCGCGCACTCGGAGAACACCTTCACCCTCACCCCGAACGGGGCGTGGGTGCTGACCGCCCTGGACGGCGGCGAGGCCAAGCTGGCCGAGCTCGGCGTCCCCTTCGGCGGTCGCTGAACCCCCACGCAGGCCCGGCCGCCCGCCAGGTGGGTGGATTGGCCCCGTCCGGGCCGCCCGTGGAAGAATTGTCGACTCCGGCAGGGGAGTATTCCTCGACAAGGGTGTCGTCATCACGGTCGCGTCGCGCGACCCGGTGCCCTGGGCTCGCGAGCGAGCGGAAGAGACCTCCGGCGAACCACCTGTAACGTGCTGGGCACGTAGCAGGTCCGCGCCGACGCTCGAAGGAGCACTGACTTGGACATCTTCACCAACTCGATCGCCAGCCCGGCGGTCTGGGGCATCACCATCGCCATCGCGGTGGCGGTGTTCGCCGTCGACCTGCTGGTGATCGCCCGCCGGCCGCACGAGCCGACCATGGCCGAGGTGAGCCGCCACCTGGCGTTCTTCATCGGTCTGGCGCTCGTCTTCGGCGTGTGCATCTGGTTCTTCGCCGAGCCGCACGGTCTCTCCCAGCACCCCGGACCGGAGTTCTTCGCCGGCTGGTTGACCGAGTACTCGCTGTCGATCGACAACCTGTTCATCTTCATCATCATCATGAGCAAGTTCGCGGTCCCGCGGCAGTACCAGCAGACCGCCCTGATGATCGGCATCATCATGGCGCTGGTCATGCGGGCGATCTTCATCGTCCTGGGCGCCGCGGCCATCAACCAGTTCAGCTGGGTCTTCTACATCTTCGGCCTCTTCCTGGTCTTCACGGCCGTCAAGCTGGCCAAGGAGGGCGGCGAGGACGACGAGGAGTACACCGAGCCGGCGCTGACCCGCTTCGCGCGGCGGCACTTCCCGGTCGCCCAGGACTGGAACGGTGTGCACCTGACGGTGCGCGAGGGCGGCAAGCGACTGCTGACCCCGATGTTCCTGGTGATCCTCACCCTGGGCATGACCGACCTGCTGTTCGCGCTGGACTCGATCCCCGCGATCTACGGCCTCACCCAGGACCCCTACCTGGTCTTCACCGCGAACATCTTCGCGCTGATGGGCCTGCGGCAGCTGTACTTCCTCATCGGTGGCCTGCTGCAGAAGCTGGTCTACCTGTCCTACGGCCTGTCGTTCCTGCTGCTGTTCATCGGCGTCAAGCTGGTCATGCACGCGATGAGCCACAACGAGCTGGGCTTCATCAACGGCGGCGAGCACATCGAGTGGGTCCCGGACATCCCGATCTGGGTGTCCCTGGGCGTCATCATCGGCACCCTGGTGGTGACCGCGGTGCTGAGCCTGGCCAAGACCCGCTCGGACGAGCGCAAGCAGCGCGCCTGACGCACCCACGCACGACGCCCGGCCCCCTGGTGGGGTCGGGCGTCGTCGTGTGCGGGGGCGGGCGGGTCAGGCCACGCAGTCGCGTCCGTAGGGCGACTCGACGCTGCCGCGCACCAGGCGCACCTGGACGCAGACCGGGCCCGTGGAGCGGATCGTCACCTCGGTCTCCTCGGCGTCGGTCCGGGCCCACCGGCCCGACTCCTCGACCTGCCACAGCCAGCGGTCGCCGGTCTCCAGCGCCTCGTCGGTGGTCCAGGAGATCCGGACCCGGCCCTCACTGGCACGTTCGGCCGTCACCGCGGGCGCCACCCGGAGCTCGTCGGTGTCCAGCGGGAGCGGGGTGCTGGCCGTGGTGGGGGTGCCGTCGCCGGGGCGGTCGCCCCCGGACAGGCCCCCGGAGGCCCACACCGCCGCGACCCCGCCGACCACGGCCACGGCGGCCAGGACGGCCCACACCACGGCACTGCGGCGCCGGGGCTCGGGCTCCTCGGTCTGGACCGCGGGGGTCACCTTGCGGGGGTGCGAGGCGGAGACCACCTGGACCGGACGGACCTGGGTGCCGGACTCCTCGTCCTGCGGGCCGGGGTGCATCGGTTGGGCGGTCCGGTCGCCCTCGACCGCGACCTGGGTGCGCGGCCAGCCCTGCGCGGACTGGACCTGCTGCAGCGCCCGGGCCACCTCCAGGGCGCTGGAGGGGCGCTGGCCGGGCTGCTTGGCCAGGCACTGCTGCAGCAGCCGGTCCAGCGCCGGCGGCACGTCGGGTCGCTGGGTGGCTGGGGGAGAGGCGTGCAGGATCCGGGCGCTCAGCGCCCGGGTGGAGTTGTCCCCGTTGGGGATCGAGAACGGCGAGCGCCCCACCAGCAGGTGCCAGATCGTGGCGCCCAGGGAGTAGACGTCGGAGGCCACCGACCCGTTGGAGCGGCCGTCGAGCAGCTCCGGGGGAGACCACGGGTAGGAGACCCGGACGTCGGACTCGGTGGCGACGTCGGTCATGTGCCCGGCGATGCCGAAGTCGGTCAGGGCCGGCTCGTGGTAGCTGGTCACCAGCACGTTGCTGGGCTTGATGTCGCGGTGCAGGATCCCCGAGCGGTGCGCGGTCTCGATCGCCGAGGCCAGCTTGATGCCGGTCGACACCGCGTCCGGGACCGACATCGGGTTGTGCCGCACCCGGACCCCCAGGTCCGGCGGCGGGCAGTAGCGCATCACCAGGTAGGGGCGTCCGGTGTCCGGGGTCAGCCCGGCGGTGACCACCGAGACGATGTAGGGGTGGTCGGCCAGCCGGGCCATCGCGTTCGCCTCGGCGGTGAACAGCTGCTTCTCCCGCTCGGTGACCTCGATGTCGGGGCGCACCACCTTGACCGCCACGCGCTGGCGCGGCCACTCCTGCTCGTAGAGGAAGACGTCGGCGAAACCGCCGGACCCCAGGTGCTCGATGAAGGTGAAGCCGGGCAGACGGGGAGCACTCACGCGACGACCTCCGGGCCGACCTCGAAACGAACGGCGTACAACTCGGCCAGGTTGAGCACGGTGCCGGGCTCGAGCGCGTAGGGCTCCTGTGCCTGCATCCGGAACCCGGGACGGCCGGGCGGGGTCAACGTGGTGCCCCCGCGCGAGCTCAGGTCGCGGGCCAGCACCAGCCAGCCGTCCAGCTCCAGCTGCAGGTGCAGCCGGGAGACGAAACCGAGGTCGGGGGCCAGGTGGACCAGGTGCGGCCAGTCCTCGGCGCCGGGCAGCGGGGCCGGGCGGCGGCCGATCACGACGCCGCGGTCCAGCGGGACCACCTCTCCGGTCGGCAGCCGCAGCCCACCCAGCACCGGTCGCGGGATCTCCCGCGCCTGCTGCGGCGCCACCGGGGCCCGGCAGACCCGGCAGGTCGGCGCCGCGACCGGGGTGGGGTGGCCGGCGGGGCACCAGACGGCCAGCACCGACGCGACGGTCCCGGACTGCAGG
>JAEWXC010000023.1 GCA_023396115.1 Actinomycetes bacterium
CCCTTCCCAACGCCATGTTCCGGGTCGAGCTGACCAACGGACACAAGGTGCTCGCCCACATCAGCGGCAAGATGCGCCAGCACTACATCCGGATCCTCCCCGAGGACCGCGTGGTGGTGGAGCTCTCCCCGTACGACCTCACCCGGGGTCGGATCGTCTACCGGTACAAGTAACCAGCCGAGTAGCAAGGAATCTTCACACCATGAAGGTCAACCCCAGCGTCAAGCCGATCTGCGACAAGTGCAAGGTCATCCGTCGCCACGGCCGCGTCATGGTCATCTGCGAGAACCCGCGCCACAAGCAGCGCCAGGGCTGAGCAGGACCTGCATCACCCGCCGGCTCCGGCCGGCACACAACTGAACACTCATCCAACGTGATCGCTGGGTCCGCAGCTGCGGACCGGACCGGGACGCCCAGCGTCCCCCACCCCCGGAGCGGATGGCCGGGGCCCGACCGACAGGCCGGGACGCGACACGCACACACCACCGTGAACTGAAGGGAAAATCGCCACATGGCTCGCCTTGTTGGTGTCGACCTCCCCCGCGACAAGCGGATTGAGGTCGCGCTCACCTACATCTACGGCATCGGCCGTACCCGCGCCCAGCAGCTGCTCGCCGCCACCGGGGTCGACCCGAACGCGCGCGTGCACACGCTCGGTGACGAGGAGCTGGTCAAGCTCCGCGACGAGATCGAGGCCAACTTCAAGATCGAGGGTGACCTCCGTCGCGAGGTCCAGGCGGACATCCGCCGCAAGATCGAGATCGGCAGCTACCAGGGTCGCCGCCACCGCATGGGCCTCCCGGTCCGCGGCCAGCGCACCAAGACCAACGCCCGTACCCGCAAGGGTCCGAAGCGGACTGTCGCCGGCAAGAAGAAGAAGTGACCTGATGCGGTCCCCGTCCCGGGCGACCGCGCAGCGTCACCGCTGACTTCTCGTACAGCTTTTCGACCAGAACCTCACCAGGAGAATCCGTATGCCTCCCAAGAGCCGCGCCACGAAGGTGCGTCGCAAGGAGAAGAAGAACGTCGCCCAGGGCGAAGCCCACATCAAGAGCACGTTCAACAACACCATCGTCACCATCACCGACCCGTCCGGTGCGGTGATCTCGTGGGCCTCTGCCGGCACCGTCGGCTTCAAGGGCTCGCGCAAGTCCACCCCGTACGCCGCCCAGATGGCTGCCGAGGCCGCTGGTCGTCGCGCCATGGACCACGGCATGAAGAAGATCGACGTCTTCGTCAAGGGTCCGGGTTCGGGTCGGGAGACGGCCATCCGTTCGCTCGGTGCCATCGGCCTCGAGGTCGGCACCATCCAGGACGTCACCCCCACCCCGCACAACGGATGCCGCCCGCCCAAGCGCCGGCGCGTCTGACCCGAGACTGAGAACAGGAGACTGAACCATGGCCCGTTACACCGGCCCCATGACCCGCAAGTCGCGCCGTCTCGGTGTCGACCTCGTCGGCGGCGACTCCGCCTTCGAGAAGCGTCCCTACGCCCCCGGCCAGCACGGCCGTGCGCGCATCAAGGAGAGCGAGTACCGCTCGCAGCTGCAGGAGAAGCAGAAGGCTCGTTTCTCCTACGGCGTGATGGAGAAGCAGTTCTACAACTACTACGTCGAGGCCTCGCGCCGCACCGGCAAGACGGGTGACAACCTGCTCGAGCTGCTGGAGTGCCGCCTGGACAACGTCGTCTACCGCGCGGGCTTCGCCCGGACCCGCCGTCAGGCCCGCCAGCTGGTCGTCCACGGCCACTTCCTGGTCAACGGCAAGAAGGTCGACATCCCGTCCTTCCAGGTCTCGCAGTACGACATCATCGACGTGCGTGAGAAGTCGCTGGAGCAGACCCCGTTCATCGTGGCTCGCGAGACCCACGGCGAGCGCGTCGTCCCGGCCTGGCTCGAGGCCGTCCCGTCGCGGATGCGCATCCTGGTGCACCAGCGCCCGGTGCGTGCCCAGATCGACGTGCCCGTCCAGGAGCAGCTGATCGTCGAGTTCTACTCGAAGAAGTGATCCCGACCGGTGGCCACCTCTCACGGGGTGGCCACCGGCACCCTGCAACTCCACTTCCCTGCAGTTCGGACCCGTCAAATGGTGGGTGGGTCCGGAAAGGAATGAAACAGTGCTCATCGCTCAGCGTCCGACTCTCTCCGAGGAGACCGTTGACGAGTTCCGCTCGCGGTTCGTGATCGAGCCGCTGGAGCCCGGCTTCGGCTACACCCTCGGCAACTCGCTGCGTCGCACCCTGCTGTCCTCCATCCCGGGGGCCGCGGTGACCAGCATCAAGGTCGACACCGTTCGCCACGAGTTCTCGACCATCGAGGGCGTCAAGGAGGACGTGACCGAGGTCATCCTCAACCTGAAGGGCCTGGTCGTCTCCTCGGAGCACGACGAGCCCGTCACCATGTACCTGCGCAAGTCGGGTGCCGGTGACGTCACCGCCGCGGACATCACCCCGCCGGCCGGTGTCGAGGTGCACAACCCCGAGCTCAAGATCGCCACCCTGTCCGACAAGGGCAAGTTGGACGTCGAGCTCGTCGTCGAGCGTGGCCGCGGCTACGTCTCGGCCGCCCAGAACAAGGGCGCCGACAACGAGATCGGCCGGATCCCGGTCGACTCGATCTACAGCCCCGTGCTGAAGGTGACCTACAAGGTCGAGGCGACCCGTGTCGAGCAGCGCACCGACTTCGACAAGCTGGTCATCGACGTCGAGACCAAGCCGTCGATCCGTCCCCGTGACGCGATCGCCTCGGCCGGCAAGACCCTGGTCGAGCTCTTCGGCCTGGCCCGCGAGCTGAACGTCGAGGCCGAGGGCATCGACATCGGTCCGTCGCCCGTCGACGAGCAGCTGGCCCAGGACCTCGCCCTCCCGGTCGAGGACCTGCAGCTGACCGTCCGCTCCTACAACTGCCTCAAGCGCGAGGGCATCCACACCGTGGGTGAGCTCATCAGCCGCTCGGAGCAGGACCTGCTCGACATCCGCAACTTCGGTGCGAAGTCGATCGACGAGGTCAAGGGCAAGCTGGTCGAGATGGGCCTGTCCCTCAAGGACTCCGCCCCGGGCTTCGACCCGCACGCCGCTCTCGCCGCCTACGGCGACGAGGACGACGACGCCACGTTCCGCGAGGACGAGCAGTACTGAGTTCCACCCCGTGACCCGGGTCGCTGAGGCGGCCCGGGCTGCGGGTTCCATCCAGTTCCATCTCTCCCGGTACCTGGTACGGCCGGGAAGAAACGAGTAGACACGATGCCTACCCCCAAGAAGGGCACCCGCCTCGGCGGCAGCCCGGCCCACCAGCGCCTGATCCTGTCGAACCTGGCCACCCAGCTGTTCGAGCACGGTCGGATCACCACCACCGAGGCCAAGGCGCGCACCCTGCGCCCGCACGCCGAGAAGCTGATCACCAAGGCGAAGAAGGGTGACCTGCACAACCGTCGCGAGGTCCTCAAGACCATCCGCGACAAGGGTGTCGTGCACGTCCTGTTCACCGAGATCGCCCCGCTGATGGCGGAGCGTCCCGGCGGCTACACCCGGATCACCAAGATCGCGCCCCGCAAGGGCGACAACGCCCCCATGGCCGTGATCGAGCTGGTGACCGAGGCGTACAACCCGAAGCCCTCGAACAAGAAGGCTGAGGCTCCCGCCGCTGCCGAGGCCCCCGCCGAGGAGGTCGTGGCCGAGGAGACCGAGGTCGTCGAGGAGGCCCCCGAGGCGGCTGAGGCTGCCGAGGAGACCACCGAGGCCCCGGCCGAGGACGCCGAGAAGCCGGAGTGACCTGAGGCGGGCCCTACCCGCCGCCGGACACACGCACGAGGCCCGCACCCCCCAGGGGGTGCGGGCCTCGAGTGCTTCGCCGACCGGGCGCTTCCGCGGCGCTGACCGGGCACTTCCGCGGCGCTGACCGGGCACTTGTGCTCGCACAAGTGCCCGGTCAGCGAATCAGGCCGCGGTTCAGGCCGCGGATCAGTCGGTGGGTTCCTCGCCGCGCTTGTTGTTCAGCGCCGGTGCGAACACCGACGGCATCGGGCTGCGCGCCGGCGCGACCGAGTCGGCGCCGAACAGGCGACGGCGCACCGGGGCGGTCAACCAGCCCAGCGGTGCGGTGAGCACGTACCCGTAGGCGATCGCCAGGCCGGTCAGCCCGGGGGAGAGGACCAGACCGGCGCCGATCGCCAGCACGGCTGCAGCCGCAGGGAGCCGGGGGGCCCGGTGCAGGGAGAGCAGCGAACGGAACGAACGGAACCGCACGTTGCTGGCCATGAGCAGCGCCGGCAGCACGCTGACCGCGACCGGGAGCCACATGTGCGGGCCCACGTTGGCCGACTCCAGGGCGAAGATCGTCGCCACCGGCACCCCGGCCGCGCCGGGGCTGGGCAGGCCGATGAAGTAGCGCTTGTCGGCCAGCGGGTCGACGGTGACGTTGAACCGGGCCAGCCGGAAGGCGGCGCAGGCCAGCCACAGGAACGCGAACAGCACGCCCATCCGCGGCCACTCGGTCAGCACCCAGGTGTAGACCAGCACGGCTGGGGCCAGACCGAACGAGATCAGGTCGGCCATCGAGTCCATCTGCACCCCGAACGGGGTGGTGGCGCCGACCAGGCGGGCCACGGCGCCGTCGGCGATGTCCATCAGCACCGACACCGCCAGCAGCGCGGCGGCCCAGGTGTGCTCGCCGTTGAAGGCCAGCAGCACCGCCGCGAAGCCGCAGAACAGGTTGAGCACGGTGAACAGGCTCGGGGCCATCACCCGCACCCGCTCGCGCGGGCGCACCTGGCGCAGGTTGATGACACTGACGCCGGTGGGGGAGACCAGTTCCCACTTCTTGCGCCGGCGTCGGGGGAGCCGCGGCCGCAGGCGCTTGCGCGGCGCCTCGGTCGGGTCCTCCGTCGCCGCCGCGGACTCGCTCACGCGAACCGACCGAGGACCGTCTCGCCGGCGACCACCCGGTCGCCGGGGGAGACCTCCAGCGGCACGTGCGGCGGGACGAAGACGTCCATCCGGGAGCCGAACTTCATCAGGCCGATCCGCTCACCGGTCCGGGTGCTGTCACCGGTCCTGACCCGGGTGACCACCCGGCGGGCCATCAGCCCGACGATCTGGCGGTACTGCACCACCCGGCGCTCACCGTCGACCGTCTTCTCCACGGTGATGTCGGAGCGCTCGTTGAGGTAGGCGCTCTCGTGCTTGTAGGCCGCCAGCCACTTGCCGGGGCGGTAGCTCACGTCGGTGACGGTGCCGCCGTAGGGGGCGCGGTTGATGTGCACGTCGAAGGCCGACAGGAAGATGCTGACCTGGTTCCACTCGCCCTCCGGTGCCACGTCGGGCTGCCCGGGGCCGGCGTACATCACCTTGCCGTCGGCCGGGGAGAGGACCAGGTCCTCGGCGACGTCCTGCCGGTCCGGGGTGCGCTGCGGGTCGCGGAAGAACAAGGCGACGGCCACCGGCAGGACCCCCAGGGCTGCGGCGACGCGGCGGTGACCGGTCGCGGCGGCAACCACGGCGGGGACGGAGGCAACGGCGGTGGCCGGTGCGGCGGCACGGTCGATCGTGAACATCGGGAAGGCACAACTCTCTGCAGACGGAACCCTCAGCCTAACGGCGCGGTGCACCCGGCGTGGGCATCGTCGCCACGTGGGCACCCATCGGGTAGGAACGGGGCGTGGAGTCCGAGGAGCTGCGTCGTGAGGGAGTGCTGGTGGTCGGCGAGACCCTCGTCGACCTGGTCCCCGGGCCCGACGGGCGCCTCCACCGCCACCTGGGCGGGAGCGCCGCGAACGTCGCCGTCGGGCTGGCCCGGCTTGGACGCCCCGTGCGGTTGTGGACCTGCCTGGCCGACGACGCCGACGGCCGCTGGCTGGCTGCCCGGCTGGACGCCGAGGGGGTGGGCCTGGTCGGCGATCCGTGGGTGCTGGAGCGGACCTCCAGCGCCCGGGCCGTGCTCGACGACCGGGGCGTCGCCACCTGGGAGCTGGACCTGCTCTGGGCGCCCGCCGGCGACCCGGGTGGCCCGTTCGCGGCGGTGCACACCGGCTCGCTCGCGGCGGTCTGCGAACCCGGGGCCACCACGGTCCGTGCGGCTCTGGCCGACCTCGGCACGGCGACGTTGCGCAGTTTCGACGTCAACGCCCGCCAGCCGTACAGCACGGCCGCGGCCGTCGAGAGCTGGCTCGACTGGCCCGACCTGGTGCGGGCCTCGACCGACGACCTGGCGCTGCTGTGGCCGGGCACCGACCCGGTAGGGCTGGCCCGGCAGTGGTTCGCCGCCCACCGCCGCCCCGGGACGGTGGCGATCTCGGACGGTGCCCGCGGAGCGGTCCGGGTCAGCCGTCACTCCACCGACCGGATCCCGGCCTCCGAGGTGGAGGTGGTCGACACCGTCGGGGCGGGGGACGCGTTCACCGCGGCCACGCTGGACGGCTGGCTGCGCGGAAGGGGCGACATCGAGGACTGGACCGCCGTCCTGGAGCGGGCGGTGGCCGCAGCGAGCCTGTCGGTGACGCGTGCCGGGGCCGCACCGGTGACCCGGGCCGACCTGGACGGGCCCGGCTCCGGGTGAATTCGTCCGGGCTCAGGCGGGCGGAGTCCACTCGGGGTCGCGGCCGATGAAGGCGATCAGCTTGGCCTGCACCCCGGCGTCGTCGGCGACCGGCTGCTGGACACCGAACTGGCCGGACTCGCGCAGCATCGGCTCGATCGTGCGGAACCCGTCGAGCAGTTCCATCGTGTAGCCGGGCTCCAGGGCGTCGTCCTGCCCGGTGGCCACGGCCAGGTCCCAGGCGTGCAGGAACACGTCGGGCACCCAGAACTGGCCCAGCATCGCCCCGACGGTCATCTCGGGGACCATCTGGCTGCGGAACGGACGCCCCGACTGCTCGGGGTCGTCCAGGATGGCCTGCACGCCGTCGCGCACCGACGACCAGGCCGCCGCCGGGTCCTCGGCGGCGCTGACGGGGACCGCGACGGTGAGGTCGGAGCCCCCGGCCAGCATGCCCGGCAGCCACTCGGTCAGGTGACCGACGACGTCGCGGGCGGTCCACTCGGCGACCGGGGTCGGCACGTCCCAGTCCCGCACCCCGTCGACCTTCTCGGTGAAGGTGGCGGCGAAGCTGCGGTGCTGCTCGGCGATGTCGTGGGACACGGTTCCTCCTGGTGCTCGGTGACGTCCTCCCATCATGGCCCTGCCCGCCGACACCCGGACGTGGGCACCGGGCACGAGGCCGCGGGGAGGTCTTGGCGCGCCGCCGTCGCACGAGGTGACCCGCCGTCGCCCGTCGGTCCCGCCCCGTCTGGGAGACTGTCGGTGTGCGCCTGCGGATCGACCTCGCCTACGACGGGACCGACTTCTCCGGATGGGCGACCCAACCCGCGCTGCGCACCGTCCAGGGCACCCTGGAGGCTGCGCTCGCGACCGCGCTGCGCGTTCCCGAGGCCCGGGTGGTCTGCGCCGGACGCACCGACACCGGGGTGCACGCCCGCGGACAGGTGGTCCACCTCGACCTCGACCCCGACGACCTGGTCACCTCCGCGGGCCGCTCCACCGACCCGCCCACCGAGGCGCTGCAGCGCCGCCTGAACGGGATCCTGCCGCCCGACATCCGGGTCCGCGCCGTCACCGAGGCGCCGGCGGGGTTCGACGCCCGGTTCTCGGCGATCTGGCGCCGTTACGCCTACCGGGTCGCCGACACCCCCAGCACCCTCGATCCGCTCACCCGGCACCACGTCCTGGCCTGGAACCGGCCCCTGGACGTGGACGCGATGAACACCGCCTCCGCCGCACTGGTCGGCCTGCAGGACTTCGCCGCGTTCTGCAAGAAGCGCGAGGGCGCCACCACCGTGCGCACCCTGACCGCCTTCGACTGGACCCGCACCGACTCCGGAGTCGTGGAAGCCCGGGTCGTGGCCGACGCCTTCTGCCACCACATGGTGCGCTCCCTGGTCGGCTGCCTGCTGGCTGTCGGCGACGGGCGCAAGGACGCCGACTGGGCCGCGCAGGTGCTGACCAGCCGGGTCCGCGACGCCCGGGTGGCCGTGGTGCACGCGCACGGTCTGGTCCTGGAGGAGGTCGGGTACCCGACCGACGACGAACTGGCCGCCCAGGCCCTGCGTGCCCGGGCCCGACGCGAGGAGCTGGCGTGAGCCACGACGAGGCGAACCCCGAGCAGGACCACTACTTCTCCGCCGACCCCGACGTCCCGTTCGCGCGGGAGGAGTTCACCGCGCACGTCTGGGACCACGAGCTGCCGCTGGTCAGCGGAGCCGGGGTGTTCAGCCGCGGCCACCTCGACCACGCCACCGCAGTGCTGCTGCGTGAGCTCGAACCGCCCGTCCAGGGCCGCTTCCTGGACCTGGGCTGCGGCTACGGCGTGATCGGGCTGGCGATCGCGAAGGCCGTCCCGCTGGCCACCGTCACGGGGGTCGACGTGAACCGCCGGGCAGTGGCGCTGGCCAACGAGAACGCCTCGAGGATCGGGGTGGCGGGCCGTTTCGTTGCCGCCACGCCCGAGCAGATCCCCACCGACCTGGTCTTCGACGAGATCTGGTCCAACCCGCCGATCCGGATCGGGAAGGTCGCGCTGCACGAGCTGCTGCTCACCTGGTTGCCGCGGCTGGCGCCCGGTGGCCGGGCGGTCCTGGTGGTCGGCAAGAACCTGGGCGCCGACTCGCTGCAGCGCTGGCTGGGGGAGCAGGGCTGGCCCACGACCCGGTTGGCCAGCTCCAAGGGGTTCCGGGTGCTGGAGGTGCGCGCGGCGTGAGCCCACAGCGGATCGTCGTGGTCGGCGCGGACGCCGCCGGGATGTCGGCGGCCTCCCAGGCGCTGCGCACCGCCCGGGGCCTGGGACGACAGGTGCAGGTCACGGTCCTGGAACGGACCCGGCACACCTCCTACTCCGCGTGCGGGCTGCCGTACTGGGTGGCCGGTGAGGTCGACGGGCCCGACGCGCTGGTCGCCCGGACCCCCGAGCAGCACCGCGCCGCCGGGATCGACCTGCGCACCGAGGCCTCCGCGGTCGGGGTGGACCTGGCCGGACGGCGGGTCACCGTGCAGGGGCCCGGCGGTACCGAGGTGCTGGACTTCGACGACCTGGTGCTGGCCACCGGGGCCGACCCCGAGCTCCCGGACTGGGCGGTGGACGCCGACGGTCACCTGCTCGAGGGCGTGGCGCCGCTGAAGACGCTCGACGACGGAGCCACGTGGCGCGACCTGCTCGACGGCCCGGCCCGCGCGGTGACGGTCGTGGGCGGCGGCTACATCGGCCTGGAGATGTGCGAGGCGGCGCTGGCCCGCGGGCACCGGGTCACCCTGGCCACCCGCAGCCGGGTGATGTCGCGGCTGGACCCGGCGATGTCGGCCCGGAGCGCCGAGGCGCTGCGCGGCAGCGGCGTCACCGTCCTCACCGACACCCCGGTCAGTGGGCTCCGCCTGGTCCACGGGCGCCCGGCCGCGGTGCAGCACCCCGACGGCGAGACCGCCACCGACCTGGTCCTGGTCGCGCTGGGCGTGCGCCCGAACACCGCGCTGGTCGCCGGGCAGCTCCCCGACGAGCTGGTCGGACCGAGCGGCGGGTTGCGTCCCGACCCCCACGGCCGGGTCGTCGAGGGGCTCTGGGCCGCCGGTGACTGCGTCGAGGTCCGGCACCGCCTCAGCGGCGAGTGGGTGCACCTGCCGCTCGGCACCCACGCCAACAAGCACGGCCGGGCGCTGGGGGACTCGGTGGTCCGGATCCCCGCCGGACGCGCACCCCACCTGCACTTCGACGGGGCGCTGGGCACGGCGATCACCCGGTTCGCCGGTCCCGCGGGACCGGTCGAGGTCGGTCAGACCGGACTGTCGCTGGCCGGGGCCGAGCGCGCGGGACTGGACGCGGTGGCGCTGACCACCGAGGGCAGCACCGTCTCGGGCTACATGCCCGACGCGGAGCCGATGGCGGTGCAGGTGGTCGCCGAGCGGGGCAGCCGGCGGCTGCTCGGTGTCGAGGTGGTCGGGGGCACCGGGTCGGCCAAGCGGGTCGACGCCGCGGCGGCGGTGCTCTGGTACGGCGGCACGGTCGACGACCTGGCCTGGATGGACCTCTCCTACGCCCCGCCGTTCGCGACGGCCTGGGAGCTGTTGCAGGTGGCCTCGCGCCGGGTGGCCGAGCAGCTCGACCGCGACGACCTCACCTGACCAGGACGGCCAGCTTCTTGGCGACCAGCGCGGTGGTGCGCTTCGGCGCCAACCGGACCGCCCAGTGCAGTCCCTTGGCGTCGTTGCCGACCATCACCCGGTACCGCCCGGCCTCCATCGCCTCCACGATCTGCCGGGCCGCGGACTCGGGCGTGGTCAGCTGCATCGGCACGTCGGTGGCGTCCATGCCCGGCATCGCGGTGCCGGAGTTGCCGGCGATGTCGGTGGCCACGCCCCCGGGGTAGACGGTGGTGACCGCGACGTTCGTGCCGCGCAGCTCCGCCCACAGGCCGTCGGTCAGCTGGGCGACGGCGGCCTTGGTGGCGCCGTAGACGGTCTGCCCGGGCACCGCGACGTAGCTGCCCATGCTGGACACGTTGACCAGGGCCGCGGCGGGACGCTCCAGCAGCACCGGCAGGAACGCCTCGACCATGTGCAGCACGCCCCACAGGTTGACGTCGACGACCCGGCGGACCTCCTCGTGGGTCAGTTGGTGCACGGGGGCGAAGCGCTGGATGATCCCGGCGACGTTGAGCACGCCGTCGATCCGGCCGTGCGCCGCCAGCACCGCCTCGGGCAGCGCCAGGACCGCGTCGCGCTGGCTCAGGTCGACCTGGTGGGTGGAGACCCGGTCACCGCCCCCGGCGATCCGGGCGGTCTCGGCCAGCGCGTCCGCGGACACGTCCACGACCGCCACCTCGGCGCCCCGCAGCAGCAGCGCCCGGACCACCTCCCGCCCGATGCCGTTGCCGCCGCCGGTGACCACGAAGACCCGCCCTGTGATGTGCACGCGGGCGACGCTACGGCCCGCAGAGGTGCCCGGGCGAGGGTCGTGTCAGTTGCTGGACACCTGTCCAGTTCGGTCGGGGGCGACGTCGCGGGAGCGTTCCCAGACCGCGCACCCCCACATCACCGCGATCGCCAGGGCGGCCCCGGCGACCAGGTCGATGACGTAGTGCTCGGCGTAGTAGACCAGCGCCACGCACATCAGCGCCGGGTAGAGCAGCAGCAGCCAGCGCCAGGCACTGCGCAGCCGGGAGATGCCGTAGAGGGCGACCAGGACCGAGATCCCGGTGTGCAGCGACGGCATGGCCGCCACCGGGTTGCCGACCCCGTCCAGGATCATGTTCACCCGCTCCAGCCCGATGTCGGCCCATCCCCGGCCGGTCAGCCGCTCGATCTGCGGGTTGATCAGACCGTGCTGCGCGGCCATCCACGGCGGTGCCATCGGGTAGAGGATGTAGATGGCGAGCCCGGCGAAGTTGATCGCCAGGTAGCGGCGCATCCAACGCTTCCACTCGGCGCGGTTCACCATCCACAGCACCGCGGCCAGGGTCAGGCCGAGGCCGAAGTGGGTGGAGTAGACCGTGGTCAGCAGCAGGTCGTACCAGCGCGGGTCGGTGGCCCGGCACGGCATCTCGCACAGAGCCTGCTGGAGCACCTCGGTGGGCAGGTGCCCAAACCCGAGCCACCGGTCCACGTCGATGGGCATCTGGAACGCCGCGGTGCGGCCGAACTCGTCGGCCAGACCGCGGGAGAGGAAGTAGATGACCAGCCCGACCATCGGGGCCCACCAGTCGCGCAGGAAGCCGAGGTGGTGCCGCGGCGGGGCCTGCACGTGCCAGGCGACGGTGGCCAGCCACAACCACAGGAAGATGCCGATGGTGTCGTTGGGGACGCCCAGGGTCAGGCTCCACAGCACCAGCGCCGCACCCCAGCCGCCCATCGCGGCGGTGCGGGCCCAGCGGCTGGTCCCGGTGTAGACCCGGGCCGGGCTGACGGTGGCCGGTGGCCGGTGCTGCTCGACCTCCGGTGCTCCGTCCATCCCCGGAGCCTACCGGGGCGTCCGGGACCCCGGGACGGCGGTCGCCGGTCAGGAAACCCGGGTGCGGGTGCCCCGGGTGCCGGGGGATGATCGGGGAGTGGGACATGTGGACGTGGCCGGGGTCAGGTACGAGCTGCCGGACGGGCGGGTGCTGCTCGACGAGGTGAGCTTCCGGGTCGGCGACGGGCAGAAGGTGGCGCTGGTCGGCGCGAACGGCGCCGGGAAGACGACGCTGCTGCGCATCGTGACCGGTGACCTGGCGCCGCACGCGGGAGCGGTCACCCGCTCCGGCGGGCTCGGGGTGATGCGGCAGTTCGTCGGGCACGGTGGCGAGGACGAGACGGTCCACGACCTGCTGCTCTCGGTCGCCCCGGAGCGGGTCCGGCTCGCCGCGGCCGAGGTCGACGCCTGCGAGCTGGCGCTGATGGAGACCGACGACGAGGCCACCCAGATGCGCTACGCCACCGCCCTGGGCGAGTACGCCGACGCCGGGGGTTACGACCTGGAGGTGATCTGGGACGTGTGCACCGTGCGGGCGCTGGGTGTCGGGTTCGACCGGGCCCGGTACCGCTCGCTGCGCACCCTGTCGGGCGGCGAGCAGAAGCGGCTGGTGCTGGAGTACCTGCTGGCCGGGCCCGACGCGGTGCTGCTCCTGGACGAGCCCGACAACTACCTGGACGTGCCGGGCAAGATCTGGCTGGAGGAGAAGATCGCGGCCTCGCCCAAGACGATCCTGTTCATCAGCCACGACCGGGAGCTGCTGGCCCACACCGCGACCCGGGTGGTCACCGTCGAGCTGGGGGCGGCCGGGAACACGGTCTGGACCCACCCCGGAGGGTTCACCTCTTACCACGAGGCCCGCACCGACCGGTTCGCGCGGCTGGAGGAGCTGCGTCGCCGCTGGGACGAGGAGCACGCCAAGCTCAAGGCGCTGGTGCTGCGGCTCAAGATCAAGGCCGAGTACAACGACGGGATGAGTTCGCAGTACCGGGCCGCGCAGACCCGGCTGCGGAAGTTCGAGGAGGCGGGTCCGCCGATCGAGCAGCCGCGCGAGCAGCAGGTCTCGATGCGGCTCAAGGGTGGCCGGACCGGCAAGCGGGCGGTGGTCTGCTCCGAGCTGGAGCTGACCGGGTTGATGCAGCCGTTCGACCTGGAGGTCTGGTACGGCGAGCGGGTCGCGGTGCTGGGCTCCAACGGGTCGGGCAAGTCGCACTTCCTGCGGCTGCTGGCCGCCGGCGGCTCCGACCCCGACGTGGAGCACCGACCGGTGGGGGACGTGGCGCCGGAACCGGTCGCGCACACCGGGCGGGCCAAGCTGGGTGCGCGGGTGCGTCCGGGGTGGTTCGTGCAGACCCACGACCACCCCGAGCTGCGGGGCCGCACCCTGACCGAGATCCTGCACCGGGGCGACGACCACCGGGCCGGGATGGGGCGTGAGGCGTCCGCGCGGGTGCTGGACCGCTACGAGTTGGCGCACGCCGCCGAACAGCCCTTCGAGTCGCTGTCGGGAGGTCAGCAGGCGCGGTTCCAGATCCTGCTGCTCGAGCTCTCCGGGGCCACCCTGCTGCTGCTCGACGAGCCCACCGACAACCTCGACGTCGCCTCGGCCGAGGCGCTGGAGGAGGGGCTGGACGCGTTCGACGGCACCGTCCTGGCCGTCACCCACGACCGCTGGTTCGCCCGCGGCTTCGACCGGTTCCTGGTCTACGGCGCCGACGGGGAGGTCTACGAGTCCACCGCCCCGGTGTGGGACGAGGAGCGGGTCCGCCGGGTCCGCTGACCCCGCTCCCGCCGGCCATCTGCGAGTTGTAACGCGCAGTTTGTCGATCCAACCGTCGGGCATGCCGGCGCGTTGGAACCGGTGGTGGCGCGTTGGAACCCGTGACGGCGCGTTGGATCCGGTGGCGGCGCGGTCGAGTAGCCCACGACGCGCTCGACCCCCTCCTACGCCCAGTGGCGCGGAAGGGGGTCGAACGACAGCGGGACCGGGTCAGCGTCCGCCGAAGAAGTCCTCGGGGGACAGTTGCGGCTCCTGCTCCTGCTGCGGCTGCTGCTCCTGCGGCTGGGTGGCCCGCTGCCCCTCGTCGGAGTCCAGCGTGATCGAGACGGTGCGTTCCTTGCCGTCCCGGACCCAGGTCACCTCCACCTCGTCTCCGGGACGGTGCCCCCGGACGGTCGCGACCAGGGTGTCGGCGTCCCCGACCGGGGTGTCCCCGATCCGGGTGATCACGTCGCCCTCCCCCAGTCCCGCCTTCGCGGCGCCGGAGCCCTCGTCGACGGAGCGGACCAGTGCCCCGAGCACGTCGGTGGCGGCCCCGGTCTGCTGGGTGTCGGAGACGCTGATCCCCATCCGGGCGTGGGTGACGGTCTGCCCGGCACGCATCTGGTCGACCACGGCCAGCACCTCGTCCATCGGGATCGCGAAACCCAGCCCGATCGAGCCGGAGTCGCCCTGCACCTGACCCGAGGAGGCGGTGCGGATCGAGGAGTTGATGCCGACCACGTGCCCGGCCAGGTCGATCAGCGGCCCGCCGGAGTTGCCGGGGTTGATCGCCGCGTCGGTCTGGATCGCCGGGTAGGTCGTGGAGTTGCCGGAGGAGTCGCTCCCCACGTTGACCGGACGGTTCAGCGCGCTGACGATCCCCGAGGTGACGGTCGCGTCCAGGCCGTAGGGCGACCCGATCGCGACGACCTGCTGGCCGACGTTGAGGTTGGACGACTTGCCGATGGTCGCCGGGGTCAGGTCCGAGACACCCTCGGCCTTGATCAGCGCGGTGTCGGTGAGCGGGTCGGTCCCCACGACCTTGGCCGAGGCGCGGGTGCCGTCGTTGAAGGAGACGGTGATCGTGCCGCCCTCCTCGGCGCCGTCGATGACGTGGTGGTTGGTCAGGATCTCCCCGTCGGCCGACAGCACGATGCCCGACCCGGAGCCGGACCCCTCCTGGGTGGTCACCGAGATCATCACGACCGACGGCAGGACCGCCTGGGCGGCCGACTCGACCGTGCCGTCGGTGACCGTCGCGCGGCCGGTGTCGACGACCTGGGCGCTGGTGCTCCGTCCGGCCCGCTCCGCGCTGTCCCCGTCGCCGCCACCCCACAGCTGGACCGCGCCGGCGCCGGCCGTGGCGCCCAGCGCCAGCACCCCGACCAGGGC
>JAEWXC010000032.1 GCA_023396115.1 Actinomycetes bacterium
GACGTGGTGGAATTTCGTTTCGCCGTATAACCTCTGGCGTCGATTGAGTGGTCTGACCTGCCGATGCGATGACCAAAATAGGTCAGCAGTCACTGTATAGTTCAGTGCATGCTGACCATTACTTCACGCCTCGACGTCATGCACCGGCTCGGCCGAGCCATGGCGGACCCGACGCGATCCCGGATCCTGATGACCCTGCTCGACGGCCCGAGCTATCCGGCGGTGCTGTCGCGCGAGCTGGAGCTGACCCGGTCGAACGTGTCGAACCACCTGACCTGTCTGCGCGACTGTGGCATCGTGGCCGCCGAGCCCGAGGGACGGCAGACGCGCTACGAGATCGCCGACCCGCACCTTGCTGCGGCGCTCACGGCGCTCGTGGATGTGACGCTGGCCGTCGACGAGCACGCGCCATGCGTTGATGACCAGTGCCCGGTGCCGGGCTGCTGCGGGACGGGGGCAGGCGCATGAGCGCGGCGTGCGGCTGCGACGAGCCCGAGACCACGGTCGGCGAAGCAGTTGAGGAGGTGCAGGAGCGACCCTGGTGGCGGGACCGCGGGATCATGGTCCCGGTCCTCTCCGGCGTCGCTTTCCTGACCGGTCTCGTCCTGGAGTGGTCCGGGCTCGAGATTCTGGCGCTGGTGCTGTTCTGGCTCGGTCTGCTGCTGGGAGCGTCGACGTTCACCCCGGGCGCGATCCGCAAACTGTTCAAGCGCAAGCTCGGCATCAGCCTGCTGATGACGATCAGCGCCATTGGCGCGGTGATCCTCGGCTACGTCGAGGAGGCCGCGGCCCTGGCGTTCCTGTACTCGATCGCTGAGGCGCTGGAGGACAAGGCGATGGACCGCGCCCGCGGCGGGCTCCGGGCGCTGCTCAAGCTCGTCCCTGAGACAGCGACCATCCGCCGCGACGGCGCGTCGGTCGAGGTCGCCGCGAAAGACCTCCAGGTGGGCCAGCTGATGCTGGTGCGGCCGGGCGAACGGATCGCGACCGACGGCGTCGTGGTCACGGGTCGTTCGAGTTTGGATACGTCTGCGATCACTGGAGAGTCGATCCCGGTCGAGGTCGAGCTGGGAGATGCAGTCTCGGCCGGTGCAATCAACTCCGCCGGCGCGCTGGAAGTCGAGACGACCGCGGCGGGCACCGACAACTCGCTGACCACGATCGTGGAGCTCGTTGAGCAGGCGCAGGCCGAGAAGGGAGACCGCGCCCGCCTCGCCGACCGCATCGCCCGACCCCTCGTCCCTGGTGTGCTCGTCCTCGCCGTCCTGGTGGCGCTGATCGGTTCGCTGTTCGGCGACCCCGAGCTGTGGGTCACTCGCGCCCTGGTCGTCCTCGTGGCGGCGTCGCCGTGCGCGCTGGCGATCTCCGTGCCGCTGACCGTGGTCGCCGCGATCGGCTCGGCGAGCAAGTTCGGCGTGATCATCAAGTCCGGTGCCGCGTTCGAGCGCTTCGGCGTGATCCGCCACGTCGCCGTCGACAAGACCGGCACCCTCACCCGAAACGAGCCCGTCGTCAACGCCGTTCTCACCGCCGACGGGACCACCGAGGCGCAGGCGCTGGCGTGGGCGGCCGCGCTGGAGCAACACAGCACCCACCCGCTCGCGGCCGCGATCACCGCCGCCGCGCCGGGGGCCTCAGTAGCCGAGGACGTGACCGAGCAGGCCGGGCACGGCATCGAGGGCAAGCTCGACGGCGCGCGGATCACGGTCGGCAGCCCCCGCTGGCTGGACGCCGGGACGCTCGGCGACCGGGTCGCAGGGCTGGAGGAGCAGGGCATGACGGTCGTCATCGTGCACCGCGACGGCGAGCCGGTCGCTGCGATCGGCGTCCGCGACGAGTTGCGCCTGGAGGTCCCGGAGGTCGTCCGCACGCTCGCCGCGCAGTGCATCGGGGTCACGATGCTCACCGGCGACAACGCCCGCACCGCCCGCGCTCTCGCGGCGCAGGCCGGGATCGAGGACGTGCGCGCCGAGCTGCGCCCCGAGGACAAGGCCGCTGCGATCGCTGAGCTCGGCCAGCATGGTTCGGTGGCGATGATCGGCGACGGCATCAACGACGCCCCCGCCCTCGCCGCCGCGGACATCGGGATCGCGATGGGCGCGACCGGGTCGGATGCCGCGATCGAGTCGGCCGATGTCGCGTTCACCGGGCACGACCTGCGGCTGCTGCCGCGCGCGTTCGACCATGCCCGGCGCGGACGGCACATCATCAACCAGAACATCATCCTGTCGCTGCTGATCATCATCGCCCTGCTCCCGCTCGCCCTCTTCGGCGTCCTGGGACTCGCTGCCGTGGTGCTCGTGCACGAGATCGCGGAGGTCATCGTGATCCTCAATGGCTTGCGCGCGGCCCGGACCCGGAAGGAGCAGATCGTATGAAGGTCGAACTGCTGCACATCGTCGACTGCCCGAACACGGCCATCGCCGAAGCAAACGCGCGCGCCGCGCTGGATGCCGCCGAGCTCGCGGAAGTGCCCATCGAGCTGGTAACGATCCACACCGAGACCGAAGCGGCGAACACCCGATTCGGAGGCTCGCCCACGATCCTCGTCGACGGCGTCGACCTGTTTCCGACGCAACCGGTTCGCTCGCTCGCGTGCCGGGTCTACGCGACTGAGCGCGGGTACGCCGGTGCACCGACTCCGTCTCAGATCGAGGAGGCGTTGCACGAGACCTATCGTTGACGTCGAACGCAAGCTGTCGGTCCCGGACGCGGGGCCGAGCGCTTCACTGCACACCTCAAGAGGGTGGTATGTACCGGAAATCGGTGGAGTTCCGGTTTAACGTCTAGCGTTAATGACGCACCCCGTTATACACTGGTCGAGTGATCAGATCGTTCGGCAGCAAGGACACCGAGCGCATCTGGCATGAGCAGTACGTCAAGCGCGTTGACCGGACGGTGCAGAGGGCGACCTTGCGGAAGCTCGAGCTAATTCATGCGGCGAAGGATGTCGAGGACCTCAGGGTCCCGCGAGGTAACCGCCTGGAGCGTCTGGTCGGTGACCGACGCGGGCAGCACAGCATCCGCGTGAACGCGCAATGGCGTCTCTGCTTCGTCTGGAGAGATGGAGGTGCGGACAATGTCGAACTCGTCGACTACCACTGAGGACGACCTGATCGAGCCGATCCACCCGGGGGAGATCCTGATGGAGGACTTCATCGAGGGCTTCGGGATCACGCAGAACAAGCTTGCCGTGTCCATCGGTGTGCCGCCGCGCCGGATCAACGAGATCGTGCACGGCAAGCGGGGGATCACCGCTGATACGGCGATCCGTCTGGCGCGCTACTTCGGAACGTCCGAGGAGCTCTGGATGAATCTGCAGTCGAACTACGAGCTCCGGCTCGAGCGCCGTGCACTGCGCGACAAGGTTGCCGCGATCACGCCGTTGCATGTCGCATGACCGGGCATCTCATCGTGATCTCCGGCCTTCCCGGCGTCGGAAAGACAAGCGTGGCCGAGATCATCGCGGCGAGCACGGGGTCGGTCCACCTGTCCATCGACGCCGTCGAGGAGTCGCTCCTTGCATGCGGTCTGCCGGCAGGGTGGGAAGTAGGTGTCGCGGCGTACGAGGCGGCGCGTGCAATGGCGGAGCAGAATCTGCGGCTCGGTCACGTTGTCGTCGTTGATGCGGTCAACGACAGTGACGAGGCTCGGCAGACATGGCGGACGGCGGCCTCGCGAACAGGTGCACGCATCGAGTTCGTGTACCTCATGATCTCCGATGCGCGGGAGCATGAGCGAAGGCTCCACGGCAGGGATCGCGGACTCACCCACGTCGGCGAGCCGACCTGGTCGGACGTGCAGCGCCGTCGCGCTGATTACGCCGCGTGGTCCGATGAGGTCGTGGAGTTCGATACGGCTGCGCGGACTGCGGACGAGGTCGCAGACGCGCTCGCTGCGCATCTCGGCGCGAAGTGAGGGAACGTCATCGCTGATGGTTCTCCGTGTCGGAACGCAGTTGAATTCAGGTTCAATGTCTAATACAGGCTTCTGACCCACCTACCTGCGCATCAGTCCCTGACACCGGGCACGCCCGTAACATTGCGGGTATGAATGGGGCGCTTTCGGAGGGTCGAGCGAAGGTGCCACCGGCACGGACTGGCCGACTTGACTCCACGGACCGCCGGTACGAGCCTTTCGTGCGCCTCGTCCCTGCACCAGTGCGGCGGGTGGCCTCGTCCTGGAGGTGGGATGCGCCGGACGGGGGTGGTTCGTGGGACCTGCACATCGAGCACGTGGGTGCCCCGACGGCTTCGGTCCGAATGCTGCTGGTCCATGGAGCGGGAGGGAACGCGGCGGCGATGTGGCCCTACGCTGCACACCTGAGTCGACTGGGCGCTCGGGTTACGGTGGTCGATCTGCCCGGTTACGGGCGAACGATCCGGGTGCGGCGTGGACGCCGCAGCGTCAGTTACGGCGACTGGCAGCAGCTGCTCGTCGATCTCGTGGGTCGCGAGCATGACGAGCGGCCACTTGTCCTCGTCGGGGCGAGCATGGGTGGTGCCCTCGCGGTCGACGCCGCTGCAGTGACCGGACTGGCCAAGCGGGTCATCGCGACCTGCCTGCTCGACCCGACTCGGCCGGGCATCGCTGCCGCCATCGTGCGAGCCCCGTGGATAGCGCGGCTGGGATTGCCACTGCTGCAGTTCGCCCGGGGGCCAGCGGCGAATCCACGGATCCCGGTCCGCGTGCTGACCCCTATGTCTGCGATTTCGAACGACCCTGGCCTCAGTCATGCAGTGCTCACCGACCCGTGCGGCGGTGGTGGCGCGATGCCGGTGGGCTGGTACCGCTCGTTCCTCGAGGCAGGTCCGGCCATTCCACCCGAGCAATACCAAGGACCACCGGTCGTGCTGTTGCATCCGGCCGAGGATCGTTGGACCATGCCGGAGCTCAGCCTCGACTACCTTGGTCGGCTTCACGGCAAGACCCGGGTCGTGATGCTTCCTGGCTGCGGCCACTTCCCCCTCGAGGAGCCCGGCTTCCAGGTCCTCCTGGACGAGGTTTCGGATGAGATGGAACAGGTGCTGGATGACCAGCGGAGAGGCAGCTGAGTCGGCCATGCGCGGTGAGGGACCGTAGCCCTGAGACCGGTCTGGCCCGGTGAGGCGTGCATGCGTTCCCAGCCGTGGCGACGCCGTGGAGTTCCGCTTCAACGTCTGAACGGCGTCCGGGGGTGACCCGCCCCGCTGCTCGAGGGGCTCGGGCTGCCGGGCACACTGGCGCTGACGTGCAGGACGAAATCTCGGGGAAACGGACGCATGAGCGCGCCAGTTGGGTGATACGACGACGGTTCAGGCCGTCCGCGGTGGTGGGACGGAACCCAGTGGGTAGACGCCCCGCCGGTTGCGGGGCCGGGGTTCTACCCGGGTACGCAGCCTCCGGGGGCTCCGCACGGGTACGGCCAGCTCCCGACGCGCACGTCCGGGACCGGGAACCACTGGGGCCTGTTGTCGTTGGACGCCGCGGTCGTCGCTCTGCTCCTGTGCCTGCTGGTCGGTGTGGGTCTGGTCGGGTTCGTCGGCCTCGCCGCCGCCCAGAAGGGTCGGGCCAGCAACAAGACGCTGAGCATCGGCGGCACGGCACTCAGTGCGGTGGCTGTCGTCCTCGCCGCCGTGCTCCTGGTCGTCCACCTGCCGGCGGGCGACGCGAACGAGGCGAAGGACGAACCGGCGAGCAAGGGCGCAACTCCGGCTCCCGAGGACGGTGCGGAGTCCCCCGAGCCTGAGTCTGGAGAGCAGACCCCCGGCAGCTGGGAGTTCCCCATCGGCGATGGCGTCACCCTGGAGATGACTATCCGCGCCGAGACCATCGAGAAGCCCGGGTCGCGGATGGGTCGGGAGCCCACCAAGGCGGAGTACTCCTTGGCGTGGGGCCCGGCGGTGGAGACCAACGGCCCGGTCGCCGTCGTCACGACCACCGTGCGCACCACCAGCGGCAAGGCGGTGAGAATGGTTGCGTCCCTCAACGGGCTTGACCCTGACCTGTCCCGCTACAAGCCGGTGATCCGCGGGACGTTCGACCTGACGCCGTTCAAGCTGGAGGCCCCGTGAGCGGCGAGCAGAAGCTCGAGTTCGCCTTCGCGGTACCCGCCTCCGACCTCGTCGCGATGGAGTTGGCCCTGGTGAGGGAACTCGGTGAGGGCAAGCGGATCGCGGCGGCGCGGCCGGGCGCGGGGCAGTCGTGTGGGAGGGTCGGGGGCTCTGAGAGCGACGAGTTCCGGGTCTGGTCCTGCCTCCGCGGCAACGACTGACCGTCCGCGATCAGGCGTCGGCAGGGCTCACTCCACCGGCTCGAGCGCGCACGCCTGCGGCGTCGGCAGCCGCGCGTGATCGCCGCCGAACGGCATGTACGTCACCGAGTGCGCCAGCCCGTCGACCACCCACAACTCCAGCATCCCCAACGGGACGGTGCCGTCGGCGACCTCCAGGACCGCGAAGGGTCCGCCGTCGTGCTCGACGCGGGGGAGCGGAACGTCCGGGGCGAGGTGCAGCAGGAAGCACTCGCAGGAGGCGTGCTCGTACCCGCCCCACGTTGCGACCGTCAACTGCTCGCGGAGCAGCGCGGACTGCTCCCCTGATCCGGCCGAGAGTCGCCGCAGAAGTTCCCGTTCGTCCGGGGTGAGGTCGTCGCCGACAGTGCGGTTCGCTCGCGTGGACACCTCCGCAGCGTAGGCCGCACCGTTCACCGCGCCCACGGGGTTTCCCTGCCCCGGGCCCAGCGTCCCGGGGCCGACCGGGTCGGGGACAATGGCACCCGTGTCCCGACCCATCACCTTGCTGGTCGAGGGCGAGTCCGACCGGGCTGCCCTCGAGACCATCGCTCCCCGCCTCGGCGTCGATCTGGAGGCCGAGAACATCACCGTCACCGTGATCGGTGGTGCCGGCAACTTCGGCCGCGCCATCGCCGAGGCCGCGGCCGCCGGCCACCGGGTCGGCGGGCTCTACGACGAGAAGGAGGAGCGCTTCGTCGCCGGCGCGCTCAACCGGCAGGAGGGGGAGGACCTGACCCGCCAGGGCTTCTTCGCCTGCCGCCGCGACCTGGAGGAGGAGTTCGTCCGCGCGCTCGGCGTCCCGGCCGCCACCGCGGTGCTCGAGGCCAACGCCGACCTCAAGGGATTCCGCGCCTTCCAGGACCAGGACGCCCACGCCGGTTCCGACGCGGCCGAGCAGCTGCGCCGCTTCATCGGGGCCAACGGCGCCCGCAAGGCCAAGTACGCCCGGCTCTTCGCCGACGCGGTGCCGTTCGAGGACGTGCCCGAACCCCTCAACGGCCTCGTCACCTGGATCTGGAGCGCCTGATGGACCTGCCCGCCTGCCCGGCCTGCGCCGAGGCGTTCACCTACGCCCAGGGCGCCCTGTACCTCTGCCCCATGTGCGGCCACGAGTGGTCGGCCACCGAGGAGGCCGAGGCCGCCGAGGCCGCCGAGGCCGCCCTGGTGAAGGACGCCGTCGGCAACGTGCTCGCCGACGGCGACACCGTCACCATCGCCAAGGACCTCAAGGTCAAGGGCGCCGGCGGCGGCACCCTCAAGGTCGGCACCAAGGTCAAGGGCATCCGCCTGCTCACCGACGCCGTCGACGGCCACGACATCGACGCCAAGGTCCCCGGGTTCGGCCCGATGCAGCTCAAGTCGAGCGTGGTGAAGAAGGTCCTCTAGCCGACCCGGTCGGCCGGGTCGGGGCTGAAGCCGGCGGGGCCCCGGACGAGATTGCGCGCCAGCGGCAGCTGGTGCGAGGCGCTCTCCACGATGTGCATCAGGTAGCCGGCGGTGTTGGGGAAGACCGCCAGGTCGCCGCAGGCCACCCCGCGGGGGAAGTGGAACCGGCGCCGGGCCAGCAGCTCCTCCTCGATGCAGTAGGCCCCCACCAGGAACCCGTCGGTGGCCGCGCCGGGCTCCCCGGCCGTCGAGGGCCGCAGCCAGATCGGGTCGAGGAGGAAGTCGGCGGAGGTGGACCGCACCTGGGTGCGGTTCATGTGCAGGCCCACCAGCGGCACGCCGTCGCTGCTGGTCTTGCGGAACGCCACCTCGGCCACGGTCATCCCGCAGCCGTCCAGCACGGCGCGCCCCGGCTCCAGGTGCAGGGTCAGGTCGCGGCTGCGGAGCAGCTCGGCCACCGTCCCCCCGGGCCCGGCCGCGGAGAGCACCTGGTCCAGCCAGGCGCCCCGCACCGGGCTCTGCCAGAACGGGTAGGTGGCCGGTGAAGGGCGCGCCGCGGACGGGTCGACCATCCCCAGCCGGTCCCCACGCCAGGTGACCTCGTCGCCCTCTTGGGCGGCCAGCCGCTGCCAGAAATCCCGCCACTGCCCACGGTCGACCAGGTACGACATCGGCACACCGCCCCCCATGTCCACCCAGGCCACCGGGTGGCCGCCGGCCCGCAGCGTGTCGACCAACTCCACCGCGGCCCGCAGCGCGACGACCCGGTCGGGGGCGCTGTAGCCGTTGAGGTGGAAGTGGACGCCCTCCACCTGCTGGCCGTCCAGCCCGCCGGAGGCCGCCAGGGCCGCCCACTGCTCCGCCCCCAGCCCGAACCGGGTCGGCGGGACCGACGCGTCCTGCACCGCCAACCGCAGCGCCACCCGGGCCGGGCGGGCCGCCTCGGTGGTGACCCGGCGCAGCGCCGCGAGTTCGTCGGCGTTGTCCAGCGAGACCGCGGCCCCGTGGTCCACCGCCAACCGCAGCAGCGCCGGCGACTTCACCGCCGCGCTCACCACCAGGTCGGAGCCCGGGACCCCGCGCTCCAGGCACACGCGCAGCTCGTCGTAGGAGGCCACGTCCACGCCGTGGCCGCCGGCGAGCGCGGCGTCGACCAGCCCGACGGCCTTGTTGGCCTTGCGCGCCACGAAGACCCGGGCCGCCACGCGGTGCGCCGTGCAGGGGGCCAGCAGGTCGGCCACGTTGCGGGCGAACGGGGCGAAGTCCAGCAGGTTGACCGGGGAGCCGTACCGGGCCACCAGGTCGGCGACCGCGTCGGGGTCGGCCAGCAGCTCCTCCATCCAGGGCTCCAGGCGGGCGGTCAGCGGGGGCAGTCCGTGCACCATCGGCGGGTGCGGGGAGGCGGTCATGCGCAGGATCCTTCCGGTCCGGTCGTCCGTGCCACCCGGGCTCGGACCGTCGAGGCGGCCCAGGCACGGGCGTGCGGGTGCAGCGTGCGGGAGAGCGTGTCATGCCCGATCACCGGATCCTCGGTGGGGCGGCCGAGCACGGCCAGGTCCTCGCGCACGGAGCCGTCGGCGGCCACCGCCCGGGCGGCGGGATCGGTCAGCACGCCACGTTCGCCGGGGCGCACGCTCACCAGCCCCCGCTCCAGCAGCGACGCCCAGAGCGGGTCCACCGCGGCGGGGAGGGTCCCGACCGGGGGGCGCGGGGCCGGCAGCACGCCCGGGCCGGGGGTGACGGCGTCGACCAGGACCGCGCCGGGCGGTGGAGTGGTGCCGACCGAGAGCAGTCCGTGCTCCACGAGGGCCAGGAGCCGCCGCAGCGTCTGCGCGGGCGGGCCGAACCCCCACCGCTCCAACCGCTGGGCGCGCTCGCGCCACATCGGCCAGGTGCCGGGGTCGCGGGGCGCCAGCCCCAGGGAGCGGACCACGTCGGGGTAGCCGGCCGTCCAGGCGCGTCCCAGCCACCAGGCCAGCTCGTCGTCGAGGTGACCGTCGGCGCGTCGCAGGTCCGCGGCCCAGCGGGCCACGGGGTCGTTCGTGGCCGGGCGCCCGTGGGCGAGCAGGTCGTGGGCGACCGTGGGGTCCAGGCGGCACCCGGCCGTGGCCGCGGCGGCCCCCGCGGCCAGCCCCAGACGCGACCACCCCCCCGCGGCGGGGGCGGCGCCCACCGC
>JAEWXC010000090.1 GCA_023396115.1 Actinomycetes bacterium
ACGCTCGGCGGCGGGCTTCGGCGCGGCGGGGCGCGGACCGGGGGTCGGCGCGGACTTCTTGGCGGGCGCCTTGGCCGCCGGCTCGGCCGGAGCGGCCGCGGCGGTGTCGGCGGGGGCGGCCGAGGAGGCCGCCTTCTTCAGCTCGTCACCGAACTGCTTCTTGAAGCGCATCTCGACCGGGGGCTCGACCGTCGACGACGCCGACTTGACGAACTCCCCCATCTCCTTGAGCTTCTCGAGAACGAACTTGCTCTCGACTCCGAACTCCTTGGCGAGTTCGTGGACTCGGGTCTTGGCCACGTTAGAACGCTGCTCCTTCTGGCCCGAGTCCTTGGGGGGATCCGGACCGTTAGTGGTGGTGCTGGCTCATCGGTAAGTACTCATCGAGTGCTCATGAGCTGCTGCTCCAGTCTCTGGTCGGTCGGTCAGGGTGGTGGATCGTGCGCGAGGTGTTCGGCCAGGTCGTCCAGCCGCAGCTGGTCGCGGACCCTGAGGGCCCTGGACCAGGCACGACGCCGGACGGCGAGGTCGAAGCAGGCCGTGGTGGGGTGCAGGTGCGCCCCGCGGCCGGGTGCGTGTCCGCTGAGGTCGGGAACCGCGGCCGGACGGCCCTCGGTGTCCGCGCCCACGACGACACGTACCAACTCGCTCTTCGCGGCCCGCTGCCGGCACCCGACACAGGTCCGGACCGGGCCACTGAGGCCGTTCCGGGCATGCAGGTACGTCGTGCGAGCCACTGGGGAGACCTTACCGGGAACGCCCGCGGATCACGAACCGGGATACGGGGGCCGTCGGGCGACACGCCGCGTTCCGGGACCCGCTGCGCGGCGTGTCGCCTGCTGCCCGGTCGGCCGGAAGGGGCGGCGGCCCCACGCACGGCGACAGCCCGGGGTGAGCATCCTCACACCCGGGCCGTCGGCACCGCGCCGGTGGGCGCGCGGCGTCAGTCCTGCGCCGGCTCCTCGTCGGAGCGGATGTCGATGCGCCAGCCGGTCAGGCGGGCGGCCAGGCGGGCGTTCTGCCCCTCCTTGCCGATGGCCAGCGAGAGCTGGAAGTCCGGCACGACCACGCGCGCGGACTTCGCGGCCAGGTCGACGATCTCGACTGCGTGCACCTGCGCCGGGGACAGGGCGTTGGCCACCAGGGTGGCCGGGTCCTCGGACCAGTCGACGATGTCGATCTTCTCGCCGCCCAGCTCGGCCATCACGTTGCGCACCCGCTGACCCATCGGGCCGATGCAGGAGCCCTTCGCGTTCACCCCGGCGGCCTTGGTGTGCACCGCGATCTTGCTGCGGTGACCGGCCTCCCGGGCGATGGCGGCGATCTGGACGGTGCCGTCGGCGATCTCGGGGACCTCGAGCGCGA
Source organism: Actinomycetes bacterium (assembly GCA_023396115.1). Classification (GTDB taxonomy): domain Bacteria; phylum Actinomycetota; class Actinomycetes; order Propionibacteriales; family Nocardioidaceae; genus Nocardioides. Next base: position 1,366 of record JAEWXC010000090.1, read on the forward strand.
ACAGCTTCTTGACCAGGTTGGGGTGGGTGCGCGACAGGGTGATCTGCGGCCCGCGCATCCCCTTGCGGACGCTGACCACCACGCACTTGATCCGGGTGCCGTGCGAGTAGTCCTCACCGGGGACCCGCTCGCCGGGCGGCAGCAGCGCCTCGATCTTGCCGAGGTCGACCATCACGTCGCCGGGGTTGCGCCCCTGCTGGATGATCCCGGAGACGATGTCGCCCTCCTTGCCGGAGAACTCACCGAACTTGACCTCGTCCTCGGCGTCACGGAGCCGCTGCAGCATGATCTGCTTGGCGGTCGTGGCCGCGATCCGGCCGAACCCGGTCGGGGTGTCGTCGAACTCGCCGACCTGGTTGCCCTCCTCGTCGAGCTCCGCGGCCCAGACCACGACGTGGCCGGTGCGCTGGTCCAGCTCGACCCGGGCGCGGGCCTGGGCGCCCGGCGACTTCTGGTAGGCGGTCAGCAGTGCCTGCTCGATGGCCTCGACGAGCACGTCGAAGGAGATCTCCTTCTCGTGCACCAACGCCTTGAGCAGCTTCAGGTCGATGTCCATCAGGCGTCCTCGTCCTCGGTCGTGTCTGCTGCGGTGTCGGCAGCCTTCTTGCGGTTGAACTCGATCTGCACCAGCGCCTTGGCGATGTCGGTGTAGACCACGGTGTGCTCGGTGCCGTCCACGTCGAGGACGACGTCGGTCTCGGTGCTCGCACCGATCCGACCGGTCACCTCGCCCCCCTCGACCAGGCTGACCTTGACCAGCCGGTCGGCGTTGCGGCGCCAGTGCCGCGGGAGCGTGAGTGGGCGGTCGACTCCACGGCTGGTGACCTCGAGCGTGTAGGGGTGCTCACCCAGCAGGTCGGAGTCGTCCAGGACGCTCTCGACCACACGGGTGGCCTCGGCGACGTCGTCCAGGGAGACGCCGCCGTCCTTGTCGACGGCCACGCGGAGCACCCGACGCTTGCCGGCAGGGGTCAGTTCGACGGCCTCCACGTCCATCTGGAGCGCGGCGAGCGGTGCGGTGAGTGCACCCTCGATCCGCTCGACGACCGACTCGGCTGCGGGACTCACTCTGCGACCTCCTGTGTGCTGTTGTGGAGGGGACACCATATCCGGCCCGGGGCCCCCGAAGCACCTGCACGGCACACCGTCGGGCGCCGGGAGCGGTTCCGGCGCCGGTAGGCTCCCGCCCGTGCCTGTGACCCCACCCTCCCGACGTCGTCCCCGACCGGTGGCCCGGCGCACCGCCATCGCCGGAGCGGGGGCTGCGGTCGCGGTCCTGGCCGGGTGCGACCTGCCCGGCAGCGGGGCCGGTCCGACCGACTCCCCCGGGAGCACCACCGCGTCGGCAGCCCCGGACGCGGACGCCGCCTCGGCCACCGCCACCGCCGACCTGCTGGACGCTGCCGCTGCCCTGCTGACCGCGACCGTCGCGGCCCACCCCGGCCTGGCGGACCGACTGGCCCCCCTGGGCTCGGCACACGCCGCCCACCTGGCTCTCTTCGACGACGTCCGCCCGGAGCGGTCCGAGCCGGAGGCGAGCGGCACCACCACTCCCCCTGTGCCGGCTCGTCCGGCCAAGGCACTGGCCCGGGTCCGGGCCCGGGAGACCGCCCTGGCCGACCACCTGCGTGAGGCCGCCACCCAGGCCGCCAGCGGACGCTACGCCCGGGTGCTGGCCGTGGTGGCCGCCTCGGTCGAGCAGCACCTGGCGTCCCTGACCACCGGGAGTGCCCCGTGAGTGTCCTGTCCAACACGTCCGCAACCGACGACCAGAGCGCCGCGTGGCAGGAGGCCCTGGCCCACGAGCACGAGGCGGTCCACCTGCTGGGGCTGCTGGGTGCGCGCACCGAGGCCGGCACCGCGTTGGCCACCCAGCTCGTCGACGCCTACACCGCGCACCGGGCGCGTCGTGACCACGCCAGTCGGGTGCTGCGGGGCCGCGGAGCCGACCCGGTGGCCGCAGCCCCGGCCTACAGCGCCCCGGGCCCCCTGGAGACGCCCGTGCAACTGCGGGCGGTGGCGGCGGACCTGGAGCGTCGCTCCCAGACGGTCTACGCTTCGTTGGTGGCCAGGACGGTGGAGGGTGACCGCGTCGCGGCGGTCGGGGCCCTGGTGGAGTCAGCGGTTCGTGAGATCGCACTCGGCGGGAACCCCGTGGCCTTTCCCGGCGCCGAGGACCTCACGAACCGCTGACCCTGAACCGGGTGCGGGAGTCCCGAGATCTCTCGCACCCGAAGAGCCCGGTCAGCAGCAGGCTCAGTGCAAAGTCTTGCAGCGCCACCAGCCCGCACACCATCCCTGATGGGCTGCACTTTCTTGCACTGCGAAGACCTGCAACTGCGTCACGCCCCGTCGTCCCCCGGGATGCACACTGCCCGCCGCCGCACCGGGAGGTGCGGGGGCGGGCAGCAGTGTCGGTTCAGCCGCGGACCGTGGCCACCACGCTGGCCGCGGCGTCGGCCACCGCGACCTCGGTGCGCTCACCGGTACGACGGTCCTTGACCTCCAGCACGCCGTCGGCCAGTCCGCGGCCGACGGTGAGGATGGTCGGCACGCCGATCAGCTCGGCGTCCTTGAACTTCACCCCGGGGCTGACCTTGCCGGTGCGGTCGTCGAGGAGGACCTCCAGCCCGGCGTCGCGCAGTTCCCCGGCGACCTTCTCGGCCGCGGCGTGCACGGCCTCGTCCTTGCCGGCGGCGACGACGTGCACGTCGAACGGCGCGACCTCGCGGGGCCAGCACAGTCCGATCTCGTCGAGGGTGTTCTCCGCGATCGCGCCGACTGCCCGGGAGGCACCGATCCCGTAGGAGCCCATCGTCACGGTGACGAGCTTCCCGTTCTCGTCGAGCACCTGCAGCCCGAGCGCCTCGGCGTACTTGGTGCCGAGCTGGAAGACGTGCCCCATCTCGATGCCGCGGGCCGAGGCCAGGGTGCCGTCGGTGCAGTTCGGGCAGTGGTCGCCGTCGCGGACCTCGGCGGCCTCGATGGTGCCGTCGGGCGTGAAGTCGCGGCCGGCGACCAGGTCGAGCACGTGCTGGCCCGCGGCGTCGGCCCCGGTCACCCAGGCGGTGCCGGTGACCACGCGCGGGTCGACCAGGTAACGGATGCCGGAGGCGGACTCCTCGCCCAGCACGCCGGGGCCGATGTAGCCCTTGACCAGCGCGGGGTGCGACTGGAGGTCCTCGTCGGTCATCGGCTCGACCTCGATCGGCTCCAACTGTCCCTCCAGGCGCTTGGCGTCGACCTCGCGGTCCCCGGGGACGCCGATCGCCAGCGGCTCGCGGGTGCCGTCGGGGTGCTTGAGCATCACCAGCACGTTCTTGAGCGTGTCCCCGGCGGTCCAGGACCGGTCGCTGCGCGGGAACTTCTCGTTGAGGTGGTCGACCAGGGTGTCGATGGTCGGGGTGGCGGGGGTGTCCTCGACGTGCGCGGCCGGCGCGGTGGTCACGTCGGTCTCCGCGGGCGGACGCACCGCCACGGCCTCGACGTTCGCCGCGTAGTCGCAGTGGGTGCAGCTGACATAGGTGTCCTCCCCCACCGCGGCCTTGGCCAGGAACTCCTCGCTGGCCGACCCGCCCATGGCGCCGGAGGTGGCCTTGACGATCACGTACTCGAACCCGAGCCGGTCGAAGATCTTCACGTAGGCGGCCCGGTGCGCGGCGTAGGAGGCGGCGAGTCCGGCGTCGTCGACGTCGAAGGAGTAGGAGTCCTTCATCACGAACTCGCGTCCGCGCAGCACGCCGGCCCGCGGACGCGCCTCGTCGCGGTACTTGTGCTGGATCTGGTAGATCGACAGCGGCAGGTCCTTGTAGGAGGAGTACAGGTCCTTCACCACGAGGGTGAACATCTCCTCGTGGGTGGGGCCGAGCAGGTACTCGGCGCCCTTGCGGTCGGTGACCCGGAACAGGGCGTCGCCGTACTCGCTCCACCGGTTGGACGCCTCGTAGGGCTCCTTGGGCAGCAGCGCGGGGAACATCAGCTCCTGGGCGCCCATCGCGTTCATCTCCTCGCGGATGATGTTCTCGATGCGGCGCAGCACCCGCAGGCCCAGCGGCAGCCAGGTGTAGATTCCCGGCGCGGCCCGGCGCACGTACCCGGCGCGGACCAGCAGCTTGTGGCTGGGCACCTCCGCATCGGCCGGGTCGTCACGCAGGGTGCGGACGAAGAGCTGGGACATCCTGGAGATCTGGCCGGTCATGCGGCTGATTCTAGGGAGCCGGGTGCGGGTGCACCGATTCGGAGCCGCTGCAGTCCGGCCCGTGCGTGCGGCGGGACCCGACGCAGGCAACCGATCCGGCCCGGGCTGCGTCTCTGGAGTGTCCAGAAACGTCACGATCTCGGGAGTCACCATGACCACACCGATCCTGCACCGGCGCCCGCGCCGGCACCTCCGCGCCGGCGCGCTGGCCCTGGCCTGCCTGCTCGCCCCGGCGACGCTGCTGGCCGGTCCGGCAGCCGCCGCCCCCGCCCCCACCGACGTCCGCCCGGGACAGTTGGAACGCTCCGAGACCGACGCCGTGCACGTGGTCGGCAACGTGCTGGTCCAGGGCGACGTGCGGACCCGGGTCGGCAAGCACCCGGCACATCACGTCGGGCAGTCGCTGAACGGTCACGTGCTGATCTCGGGCCGCAAGGTCGTCCGGATCACCGCCGACGGCACCCGGCACGTGATCGCCAAGGGCGTCACCTGGGCCGAGCTGGCCAGCGACGGGGAGACGCTGTGGACCGAGAGGTACACGCCCCGGGGCACCTGGCTGCAGCAGCACGACGCCCTGACCGGGTGGGACGGCGAGCGGGTGCGGGTACCGGCCAGTGCGATGGTGCTCGGCGGGACGAACACCAAGGTGCTGGTGGTCACCGGCAAGCGAACCAGGTGGCTGACCTGGTTGACCGGACGGTGGAGCCCGGTGATCAGCAAGCGCAGCCACCGGGCCGACGTCGCGAACAACCGGCTGGCCTACTTCACCCGGGACCCCTACCGGGGTGGCTGCACGGTGGTGGCGAAGCTGTCGAACCCCTCGCGCAAGCTGTGGCGCAGCTGCAGCGAGCGGGTCGACGCGTTCTCCCCCGGCGGCAAGCGGATGACCACCGTCGCGCTGCTCGCCGACGGCCTCGGCCCGAACCGGGTGGGGCTGCGCAGCCGGCGTGGCAAGGCGTTGGCCAGCTACCGGGTCGGGAAGCGCGGGTACATCGGGCAGGCCGTGTGGGGCGGGCCGAACGACTCCACGCTCACGCTGCAGGTCAACGGGCCCCGCTGGTCCACGGTGGCCGAGTGCGCCAAGCGGTCCTGCACCCGGGTGGCGGGGTTGACCCGCTCCGAGCCGTCCCACTGAACCCCGGGACGCTCACATCAGGACGGTCGTGAACCGGGTCGTCTCGGTGAACCCCGCCCGCTGGTAGGCCCGGCGGGCGGGGGTGTTCCAGGCGTTGACGTAGAGCGAGGCCACCGGGGCGACGTCGAGCAGGACCTGCTCGGCCACCGCCGCGACGCACCCCGCGGCCAGCCCGGTGCCCCGGTGCTCGGGGGCGATCCAGACCCCCTGGATCTGGGCGGCGTGCGGGCTCGCGGCGGCGACGTCGGCCTTGAACACCACGCGGCCGGCCTCGTCGAAGCGGGCGAAGGACCAGCCCCGGGCGATCAGCTGCTGGACCCGGGCCCGGTAGAAGTCGCGGCCGCCGATCTCGGGTGAGACCCCGACCTCCTCGGTGTACATCGCCACCGAGGCGGGGTAGACGGCGTCGATCTCGTCGGGCCGGCTGCGGCGCACCAACGGGTCCGGCGCCACTGCGGGCGGCCGGTCGATGACCAGGTGCGGCTGGTCGGCCCGGACCTCGCGGCCCGGCCCCCAGCGGGGTGCCAGCAGGTCCCACATCACCGCGACGGCGTCCGCGGGCCCCACGACGGTGGCGACGTCGACGCGGCGTTCGAGGAGCATCCGGGCGAACGCCCGGGCGTCGTCGTCGGTGCAGCACACCGGCACCAGGTTGGCCGCCGCGTGGCACGCCGCGACCAGTCGACCGTCGGCGTAGCGCCCGAAGATTCGCCCACCCATCCACCGGGGGTCCAGGTTCGTGGTCCGGGCCCGGTGCTCGACGAAGACGTTCGTGACCGGATCGGTGGCCGTGAGGTCGAGGAAGTCCGCCAGGTCACCGGGCCCCAGGGCCCGGATCCCGGCGGCGTCGCACGCCTCAGGAGACCGTGACGTCGGCCCCGGCACCCTCGACGGGCTCCATGGTCTCGGCGATGCGCATCGCCTCTTCGATGAGGGTCTCCACGATCTTCGACTCCGGGACGGTCTTGATGACCTCGCCCTTGACGAAGATCTGGCCCTTGCCGTTGCCCGAGGCGACACCCAGGTCGGCCTCGCGGGCCTCGCCGGGACCGTTGACGACGCAGCCCATCACGGCCACGCGCAGCGGGACCTCAAGGCCGTCGAGGCCGGCGGTCACCTGCTCGGCGAGGGTGTACACGTCCACCTGGGCGCGACCGCACGAGGGGCAGGAGACGATCTCGAGGCGGCGGGGCTTGAGGTTGAGCGACTCCAGGATCTGGATGCCGACCTTGACCTCCTCGACCGGCGGGGCCGAGAGGGAGACCCGGATGGTGTCCCCGATGCCCTGGCTGAGCAGCGCACCGAACGCGGTGGCGGACTTGATCGTGCCCTGGAAGGCGGGACCCGCCTCGGTGACACCCAGGTGCAGCGGCCAGTCCCCGGCCTCGGCCAGCAGCTCGTAGGCGCGGACCATGACGACCGGGTCGTTGTGCTTGACCGAGATCTTGAAGTCGCGGAAGCCGTGCTCCTCGAACAGGCTCGCCTCCCACACCGCCGACTCGACCAGCGCCTCGGGGGTGGCCTTGCCGTACTTCTCCAGCAGGCGCTTGTCGAGCGAGCCGGCGTTGACCCCGATCCGGATCGAGGTGCCGTGGTCGGCGGCCGCCTTGGCGATCTCCTTGACCTGGTCGTCGAACGTCTTGATGTTGCCGGGGTTGACCCGCACGGCCGCGCAGCCGGCCTCGATCGCCGCGAAGACGTACTTGGGCTGGAAGTGGATGTCGGCGATGACCGGGATCTGCGACTTCTGCGCGATCGCCGGCAGCGCCTCGGCGTCGTCGGCGCTGGGGCAGGCGACCCGGACGATGTCGCAGCCGGCGGCCGTCAGCTCGGCGATCTGCTGCAGCGTGGAGTTCACGTCCGCGGTCAGGGTGGTGGTCATCGACTGCACCGAGATCGGGGAGTCGCTGCCGACGCCCACCGAGCCGACCTTGATCTGCCGGGTGGGGCGACGCGGGGCGAGCACGGGCGGGGGGACGGCAGGCATGCCGAGACCGACGGAAGTCATGGGCCCAGTCTAGGGAGTGCTCCCCACCGGGACCCGCCCCGGCTCGACTCCGCCCACCGGGGTCCGCCGATCGAGGGTGCCGAGATCAGGTCGGGGGTCTCGGCAAGCTCGACCACCGGGATGCGCTCGAGCACCGGGGTCTCGGCAAGCTCGACCACCGGGGCAGGCTCGACCACCGGGGTCGGGGGCTCAGGAACCGGTGAGGCTGAGCGGCACCACCAGGTCGGCCACGATCAGCACGACACCCATCAGCGCCATCGCGATGCCCATCACGTAGGCCACCGGCAGCATCTTCGCCACGTCCACGTGTCCGGGGTCGGGGCGTCCGCGCAGCCGCGCGAACCCGCGGCGCAGCGCCTCCCACAGGGCGCCGGCGATGTGGCCGCCGTCCAGGGGCAGCAGCGGCACCAGGTTGAACATGCCGATGAAGAAGTTGAAGCTCGCCACCAGGGTGAGCAGGAAGACCGACTTCTCCGCCAGCGGGAACGCCTCCTCGGCGGCCACCTCCCCGGCAAAGCGTCCGCCGCCGACGATGGAGACCGGGCCGTTCGGGTCACGCTCACGGACCCCGACGATGGCCTGGGCGACGTGGAACACCTTCACCGGCAGCGTGGCGATCGCCTCGACGGTGCGCACCGTCATGCCGCCCATCTCCTGCAGCGTGAACAACACACCGCCGCGGTCCACCACGATCTCGGTGACCGGGGTAACGCCCAGGAAGCCGACCTGGACGAGCTCCTCGTCGCCGGCCTCCAGCGGACGGGCCGCGACGGTGGTGCTGGTGGTGAGCGTCATCGGCTCGCCGTCGCGCTCGATGCCGATCTCGGCGCGACCGTTCTCGTTGCCGCGGATCGCCTGCTGCAGCGCGGCCCAGTCGGGCACGTCCTGGCCGTTGAAGGTGACGATGACGTCGCCGGGCTCCAGGCCGGCGTCCTTGGCGGGGGCGACCGGGTCGTCCGCGGTGCAGGCACGGGTCTCGGTGGCCGGCAGCACGCAGTCGGAGACCTCGTCGACCCGCGGGGGCCCGGCCGCCGGCTCGGCGGTGCGCACGCCGTAGATGGAGAAGATCCCCAGGAACAGGAAGAACGCGATGGCGATGTTGACCATCGGTCCGCCCGCCATCACCACGATCTTCTGCCAGGACGGCAGCTTGTAGAAGAGCCGGTCGGAGTCCTCGGGGCCGATCAGCTCCCACTCCGCGGCGCGGGACTCGGCGACCAGCTGGGTGAACATGCCGGTGTTGGACTTGCGGACCCGGATCACCTGGTTGCCGTCGGCGTCGGTGCTGGTCTCCGCGAGGTCGTCGGCGCCCGGCGGCAGCATCCCGATGATCTTGACGTAGCCGCCCAGCGGGATCGCCTTGACGCCGTACTCGGTCTCGCCGACCCGCTTGCTCCACACCGTCGGGCCGAACCCGATGAAGTACTGGGTGACCTTCCCGCCGAACTTCTTCGCCGGGATCATGTGCCCCAGCTCGTGCAGGCCGATCGAGACGAGGATGGCCAGCACGAAGGCGACCACGCCCAACGTGTAGAAGACGGCGCTCATCAGGGTTCCCCCGGGGTTCAGGCGTGTGCGGCGATCAGGTCGGCTGCCCGTGCTCGCGCCCAGCCGTCGGCGGCCAGCACCCCGGACACGGTCAACTCCTCCTGCGAGCCTACGTCGTGGGCGGCAAGCACCTCACCGACCACCTCGACGATCTGCACGAAGGTGAGCCGCCCGTCGTGGAACGCCTCGACGGCGACCTCGTTGGCGGCGTTGTAGACGGCCGGGGCCGTTCCGCCGGTGGTGCCGGCCGCCCGGGCCAGGGTGATCGCGGGGAAGGCGTCGTCGTCGACCGGCTCGAAACGCCAGTCCTGGGCCTTGGTCCAGTCGATCGCGGTCTCGGCGCCCGGCACCCGGTCGGGCCAGGCCAGACCCATCGCGATCGGCACCATCATCGTGGGCAGCCCCAGCTGGGCGACCACGGCGCCGTCGGTGAACTCGACCATCGAGTGGATCATCTGCTGCGGGTGCACGACCACGTCGATCCGGTCGTAGGGGACGTCGAAGAGCAGGTGCGCCTCGATCACCTCCAGCCCCTTGTTGACCAGGGTCGCGGAGTTGGTGGTGATCACCTTGCCCATCGCGAAGTTGGGGTGCTTCAGCGCCTGCGCGGGCGTCACCTCGGCCAGCTCGGCCCGGGTGCGCCCACGGAACGGGCCACCGGAGGCGGTGACCACCAACCGGGCGACCTCCTCGCCCCGACCGGCGCGCAGCGACTGGGCGATCGCGGAGTGCTCGGAGTCGACCGGGACGATCTGGCCCGGCGCGGCGAGGGCCTTGACCAGCGGCCCGCCGATGATCAGGGACTCCTTGTTGGCCAGGGCCAGGGTGCTGCCCGCCTCCAGCGCGGCCAGGGTGGGCCGCAGCCCCACCGCGCCGGTGATGCCGTTGAGCACCACGTCGCAGGGGTGCGCGGCGACCTCGACCGAGGCCTCCTCCCCCAGCCCGTGCACAGCGGGGTCGAACTCGGCGACCTGGGCGGCGAACAGCTCGGGGTTCGACCCGCCGGCACTCAGCCCCACGACCCGGAACTTCCCCGGGTTGGCCCGGACCAGGTCCAGTGCCTGGGTGCCGATGGAGCCGGTCGAGCCGAGGATGACGAGGTCGCGGGTGTTCACCGGGCCAGTCTGGCAGGTGTCCGGGCCACGTCCGCGGCCCGGGACACCCGCCGTGGATTCACTCCTCCCGACGCAGCACCGGGCGCAGGGTGTCGAGCACCGACTCGTCCTCGATGGTGCTGGGCACCGGGCTGTCCTTGCCGTCGGCGATCTCCCGCATGGTCTTGCGCAGGATCTTGCCCGAGCGGGTCTTGGGCAGTCCCCCGACGACGGTGACCTCACGGAACGCCGCGACCGCACCGATCTCGCTGCGCACCATGGCGACCAACTCGTCGCGGATCGCGTCCGGGTCGGCCTCCACCCCGGACTTGAGGACCACGAACCCGCGCGGCAGCTGCCCCTTGAGCGGGTCGGCGACCCCGATCACCGCGCACTCGGCCACCATCGGGTGCTGGGAGACCACGGCCTCCATCGCCCCGGTGGAGAGCCGGTGCCCGGCGACGTTGATGACGTCGTCGGTGCGGCCCAGCACGTACAGGTAGCCGTCGGCGTCGACGTAGCCGCCGTCGCCGGAGAGGTAGTAGCCGTCGTGGACCGAGAGGTAGGAGGAGACGTACCGGTCGTCGTCGCCCCACAGGGTGGTGAGCGTGCCCGGCGGCAGCGGCAGCTTGATGCAGATCGCGCCCTCGGTGTCGGGGCCCACCTGCTGGCCGCGCTCGTCGAGCACCTGCACGTCGAAGCCGGGCATCGGCACCGACGGACTGCCGGCCTTCAGCGGCAGCGGCTCGCCGTCGTCGCCGACCATGCCGCGGGGGTTGGCCGCGATCGGCCAGCCGGTCTCGGTCTGCCACCAGTTGTCCACCACCGGCACCCCGACCTTCTCCGAGGCCCAGGCGAACGTGTCGGGGTCGAGCCGTTCCCCGGCCAGGAAGAGGGTCTCCAGGCTGGAGATGTCGTGCTCGGCGATCTTCGCGCCGTCGGGGTCGTCCTTCTTGATCGCCCGGAACGCGGTCGGCGCGGTGAACAGGGCCTTGACGCCGTACTCGGCCACCACCCGCCAGAACGCTCCGGCGTCGGGGGTGCCGACCGGCTTGCCCTCGTACAGCACCGTGGTGGCACCGTTGATCAGCGGCGCGTAGACGATGTAGGAGTGGCCGACCACCCAGCCCACGTCGGAGGCGGCCCACCACACGTCACCGGCACCGACGCCGTAGATGTGGGGCAGCGTCCAGGCCATCGCGACCGCGTGCCCACCGTTGTCGCGCACGATGCCCTTGGGGGTGCCGGTGGTGCCGGAGGTGTAGAGGACGTAGAGCGGGTCGGTGGCGGCGACCTCGACGCACTCGGCCGGGTTCTCACGACCATACCGCATGGCGGTGTCCCAGTCGAGGTCGCGCGGTTCGACGAGCTCGGCGGTGACCTGCGGGCGCTGCTTGACCACGACCGCGTCCGGCGCGTGGGTGGCCAGCTCCAGGGCCTTGTCGAGCATCGGCTTGTAGGCGATGACCCGGTTGGGCTCGATGCCGCACGAGGCCGAGACCACCACCTTGGGGGCGGCGTCGTCGATCCGGATCGCCAGCTCGTGCGGGGCGAAGCCGCCGAAGACCACCGAGTGCACCGCCCCGAGCCGGGCGCAGGCCAGCATCGCCACCACGGCCTCGGGGATCATCGGCATGTAGATGACGACCCGGTCACCCTTCTCCACCCCGCAGGTGCGCAGCACGCCGGCGAACGCCGCCACCTGCTCGAGCAGCTCGGCGTAGCTCAGCGTCGTGGTGGTGCCGGTCACCGGGGAGTCGTGAACCAGGGCGGCGCGGTCGGCGTGGCCGGCCACCACGTGCCGGTCCAGGGCGTTGTAGCAGGTGTTCAGGGTCGCGTCGGGGAACCAGCGGTAGAACGGTGGCCGGCTGGTGTCGAGCACCCGGTCCGGCTTGCGGATCCAGTCGATCAGCCCGGCCTGCTCGCCCCAGAACCCCTCGGGATCGGTGATCGAGCGGTCGAACGCGGCGCGGTGGCGGGGCAGGCCGCTGGGAGCACTGGTGGCAGACATGTGGCCATCGTCACGCGTGCGGGCGCGGTCGTCCACCACCGACCCGCGCGCGGGTCGGTGAACGGCGCCGGGAGGTCGGCGGGCGGTCGCCCCGACCGTCGACGAGGCAGTCGATCAGGCGGTCGACCACGTGGTCGCCGGGCGGCCGTCCCGGCTCCGGGTCCCGGGCCTCGGACCCGGCCGCGGGGCTGCGGGGGCGGTGGTCCAGACTTGCCCGGTGCGTCGGCCGGTCAGAGTACTCCTCCTGCTGGTCCTGACGACCCTGTTGGCCCCCGCCGTGCTGCTGCCCGGCGACGGCGCAGTCCCGTCCTCCGGGCCCGGTGCCGTGACCCCGGCAACCCAGCGGGACGGGAACGCTCCCCCGCCGCCTGCCGGCTCCGACACGGCGGCCGGACCCGCACTGTCCACGATGCTGCTGACCGCACCGCTGCTGACCGGGCGCGCCCCGATCCAGGCCGCCACCCCGGTCCGGCGTCCCGGCCGGACCGGCCCGTCCCGGACCTGGCCGGAGGCCGAGGAACGGGACCGGGAGCGGCGTGCGACGGCGCGTCGGTGCCGTTCCGGTCGGATCGCCCTGTCCTTCGACGACGGTCCCTCCCGCGCCTGGACGGCGAACCTGGCCCGGTGGCTGGTGGAGCACGAGGTGCCGGCGACGTTCTTCATGGTCGGGTCCCGCGTGCAGGGGGCCCGCGGCGCGGTCCGCGCCGTCGCCCGGCACCCGCAGTGGCTGCGGGTGGCCAACCACACCTGGTCCCACCGCGACCTGCGCCGGATCCCGGGGCACGCGATCCGGCGGGGACTGCGCGACACCGAGCGTGCCCTGCGCCGCGCCGGCGCCCGACCCAGCCCGCTGATGCGCCCGCCCTACGGGGCCCTGGACCCCGAGGCACGCCGCGCGATCCGTCGCGCCGGGCTGATCCCGGTGCTGTGGAACGTCGACTCCCGCGACTGGGAGGGTGGTCCGCCGCGCCGCATCGCCGACCTGGTGCTGTCGCAGTTGCGCCGCGGCCCGAACGTGGTGCTGCAGCACGACGGGGTGCTCACCTCGGGGGCCTCGGTGGCGGCCGTCCCCCGGATCGTGCGGGAGGCCCGCCGCCGCGGCTACTGCTTCGTGCCGCTGACCGACGCCGGACGCCCCGCGAAGCCGGTCACGACCACCCGTTGAGCACGGTGCGCGCCGGGGCGGTGCGGCCCCGCAACCAGGCGTCGAAGAACGACCGGAGGTCCTCCCCGGAGACCCGCTGCGCGAGCTCCTCGAACTGGGCGGTGCTGCCGGTGCTGCCACCGCGCTCGTCGAGCCAGGTCCGCAGCACGGCCCAGAAGTCGTCCTCGCCGATCCGGTGGCGCAGCGCCTGCAGTGCCATCGCTCCGCGGGTGTAGACCCGGCGGTCGAAGAGGCGGGCGGCGCCCGGGTCGTCGACGCGCAGCTTCCAGAACGTCGCGCCTCCCGAGGGCGTGGTCCACTGGCCGCGCAGCCAGTCGCGGGCCGAGGGTCCGCCGCGGGATGCGCCGTACTCGGTCTCGAAGAACGTCGCGGCGCCCTCGTTGAGCCACACGTCGCGCCACCGGTGCACGGTGACGTGGTCGCCGAACCACTGGTGGGCCAGCTCGTGCACCAGCAGCCACTCCTGGTTGTGCCCCAGTCCGCCGTAGACGGGTCGGGTCTGGTTCTCCAGGGCGAACCCGAGCGGCAGGCCGGTCACCACGCCGCCGGTGGACGAGAACGGGTACTCGCGACCGATCCGGTCCTCCAGCCACCCCAGCACCGCCGGGGTGCGGCGCAGCATCGACATCGCCTCCCGCCGGGCACCGGACGGCAGGGTGCGGGAGACGGCCAGGTAGCCCGGGACGTCGCCGTGGTCGGCACGGACCCGCTGGAAGCGTCCGGCCACGAAGAACGCCAGATAGGGGGTCATCTCCTCGGTGCTGCGCCACCGGTGGGTCACCGCACCACCGTGCACCCGGGAGGAGACCGGTCGCCCGTTGGAGATCACCTGCATCCCGCGCGGCACGGTGGTCCGCACGTCGAAGGTGGCCCGGTCGCTGGGGTGGTCGTTGGCCGGGAACCACCAGGGCGCCATGTGCGGCTGGTTCACCGCCGCCACCTCGTCACGGCTGGCGAGCCAGTTCTGCTCCCCCGCGTAACGCCGGGTGCCCGGTCGCCCGGCGTAGCGGACCACCACCCGCACCGTCCGGCCCGCGGCCAGTGGCCGCGCGGGACGGATCCGCAGCTCGTGGTGGGTGCTGCGGAACCGGGCCCGGCGTCCGTCGACACGCACCGACCGCACCGGCAGCAGCAGGTCGAGGTGGAAGGAACGCAACCGTTGGGTGGTCCTCAGCCGCAGGGTGGTGCGCCCGCGCAGCCGGCCCCGGGCGAAGTCGTAGGACTGGTCGATGCGGTAGTGGCGCACGTCGATGCCGCCGTTGCCGTCGAGCGGGAAGTAGCTGTCCCCGATGCCGTTGCTGCCGCGGACCGCGCGGTGGTCCGCCGCGGGTGCGGCCGACGCCGCCACGGCACTGCCCGGCACGACCCCCACGAGCGTGCCCGCCGCCACGGCCAGGGCGGTGAGCACGGCCGGCGCGAGGGTCCTGGGCACGCAGCGGTGGCGGGTGGGCTGGGAGTCGACCGGCATGGGGTCAATGTAGGGGCCCGCGCGGGCCGGGGAGGCACGGGGCGGAAAACCTGTTGCCTCAGTGTCGGGCCCGGACGACGATGGGGGCACACGTGCCGGGTCCGCCGGTGCTGAGGTGAGGAGGACGCGATGACTGTCCTGGTGTACGACCGCGCCCCCACCGAGCACCACACCCACGGGAGAACCCGCACGCATGGAGATGCACACCGCCGGACCTGACACCGGCACTTTCGACTTCACCTTCCGCAGCTACGACGACCTCGACGAGAGCTGCCAACGCTGGTCGGCCTGGCCCGACCTCGAGCCCCTGCTGAAGGGGCCCACCCCTCGACCCGACTGGGTGGTCACCTCGGCCGGTGCCGTCGACACCGAGCTGGGCGTCCTCAAGACCGGCAAGGAGGCCGACGTCCACCTGGTCGAACGGCGCGACCCGCACGACGGGTCACCGGGTGTGGTGATGGCCGCGAAGCGGTACCGGAGCACCGAGCACCGGCAGTTCCACCGGGCCGCCGGCTACACCGAGGGCCGTTCGGTCAAGCGCTCCCGAGACGAGCGGGCGCTGAAGCGCAAGAGCACGTGGGGCAAGGTCGTCGCGGCCGGCGAGTGGGTCGCCTCGGAGTGGTCGATGCTGGTCCGCGCCTGGCAGCTGGGGCTCCCGGTCCCCTACCCGGTGCAGGTCGACGAGCACGAGATCCTCATGGAGTGGATCACCCACGACGGGGAGACCGCGCCCCGGCTGGCAGCCACCCGCCCGGACCCGGACCTGCTCGCGGAGCTGTACCGGCAGCTGGTGGAGGCGATGGGCACCCTGGCCGAGCACGGGCTGGTCCACGGCGACCTGTCGCCGTACAACCTGCTGGTGGCCGGGGACCGGTTGGTGGTGATCGACCTGCCCCAGGTGGTGGACCTGGCCGGCAACCCGGCCGGACCCGACTTCCTGCTGCGTGACTGCGCCAACATGACCAAGTGGTTCAACGCGCGGGGGCTGCCGGTGGACCCCGACGAACTCTTCGGGGAGCTGATGGCGCGGGCCTACTCGTGACGCGGTCCGACCCGTCCGCGTCACGCGCGCGGACGGGTCCGGGCGCCCGGTGAGCCGGTAGGTTCGCGCGGGTGAAGCAACGACGCGGTCACCACGTGCAGGTCGACACCCTGGAGGAGTTCCGGTCCCGGCTCGCCACCGGGCCCCGCTCCCTGGCCGGCTGGTCGGTGCACGGGGTGGACCTGACCGGTGACCCCGACGGCCTGGCGCAGCTGCCGGTGGCCGGTGCCTCGTTCCTGGGCTGCCAGCTGGACGAGGCCTCGGCCGACGCTCTGCGCCGGGGTGGGGCACTCGTCTACGCCAGCCTCCCCGCCCTGCCGGTCGACCCGGCGCGACGCTCGCTGTACTCCCCCGGGGAGCTCTACGACGCCCTGGCCGCGGCCGGCAGCTACACCGACACCCTGGATGCGCGCGCCTACGCCTGGTCGCGGGGCCCGGCCGACACCGAGACCGCGTTGGCCACCGCCCTGCACGACCACGCCGTCGACACGGCGCTGGCGGACTGGGTCCGGGGCCGGCGGCTGGTCGGGGTGATGGGCGGGCACGCGCTGCCCCGCGGCAGCAGCGACTACGCCGCAGCTGCCGCCCTGGGCCGGGCCCTGGGCACCGACCTCACCGTGGCCACCGGAGGCGGGCCGGGCGCGATGGAGGCGGCGAACCTGGGGGCGCGGACCGCCCACGAGTCCGCCGACGTGCTGGCCTCGGCACTGCAGCAGCTGGCCGCGGTCCCACGGTTCCACCCGGACCCGGCCGCCTGGGTACGGGCCGCCTGGGACGTGCTGGAGGGCCTGGGCACGGGGCGCGACACGCTCGGCATCCCGACCTGGCACTACGGGCACGAGCCGCCCAACCCGTTCGCGACCGCGATCGCAAAGTACTTCCACAACGCCCAGCGCGAGGCGGTGCTGCTGCAGGTCTGCGACGCGGGGATCGTCTTCCTGCCCGGCGCCGGCGGCACGGTGCAGGAGATCTTCCAGGACGCCTGCGAGAACTACTACGCCGACGAGTCCTCCATCGCCCCGATGGTGCTGGTCGGTCAGGAGTACTGGACCGAGACACTGCCGGCGTGGCCGCTGCTCCGGGCGCTGGCCCGCGGCCGGGCCATGGAGCAGCACATCCACCTGGTCGACACCGAGGTCGAGGCAGCCGCGATCGTCACGGGCGTCTGAGCCGCCGACCAGCGAGGTCGCCGCCGGGACTCACCGGCCCCTGCTGATGCGCGGGGAGACAGGCAATCTCTGGGCGGAGCGGATCGTCGAGGACCTGCCACGCCCAGGACGCGCCGTCACCTGCTGACGCGCGCGGCCCCCAGGCGAGGGGACGAAGGCGATCTCTGAGCGGAGCGGATCGTCGAGGAGCCGCAATGCCCAGGACGCGCCGTCACCTGCTGACGCGCGGCCCCCAGGCGAGGGGACGAAGGCGATCTTTGAGCGGAGCGGATCGTCAAGGACCCGCAATGCCCAGGACGCGTTAGTCAGTTGGGGGCGGAGGCGGCGAGCTGGCCGCAGGCGGCGTCAATCTCGCTGCCCCGGGTGTCGCGGATGGTCGTGGGGATGCCCTTGGCCTCCAGGCGCCGCACAAACTCGTCCATGTCCTCGTCGCGGGATCGGGTGAACCGCGAGCCGGGGACCTCGTTGAGCGGGATCAGGTTGACGTGCACCCAGCCCCAGTCACCGCGGGCGTTGAGCACGTCGGCCAGCAGGTCGGCGCGCCAGGCCTGGTCGTTGATGTCGCGCATCATGGCGTACTCGATCGAGACCCGGCGCTTGGTCTTGCGGGCGTACTCCCAGGCGGCGTCGACGGTCTCGTCGACGGAGAAGCGGGTGTTGATCGGCACCAGCGTGTTGCGCAGCTCGTCGTCGGGGGCGTGCAGGCTCAGCGCGAGGGTGACCGGGATGCCCTCGTCAGCCAGCTGCAGGATGCGCGGCACCAGCCCGACCGTCGAGACCGTGATCCCGCGGGCGCTCATGCCGAGGCCGGCCGGCGCGGGGTCGGTGAGACGGCGGACGGTGCCGATCACGGCCTTGTAGTTGGCCAGCGGCTCCCCCATGCCCATGAAGACGACGTTGGAGACCCGACCGGGACCGCCGGGGATCTCGCCGCGCGCCATCGACCGGGCACCGGCCACCACCTGCTCGACGATCTCGGCGGTGGACATGTTGCGCTGCAACCCGCCGGCGCCGGTGGCGCAGAACGGGCAGGCCATCCCGCAGCCGGCCTGGCTGGAGATGCAGATCGTGGCCCGGTCGGGGTAGCGCATCAGCACCGACTCCACCAGGGACCCGTCGAAGAGCTTCCACAGCGTCTTGCGGGTGGTGCCCTTGTCGGCCTCGGAGACCTGGATCGGGTCCATCAGCTTGGGCAGCAGCGCGTTCACGAGGTCGGCGCGCTGGCCGGCGGGGAGGTCGGTCATCTCCTCGGGGTCGTCGACCAGACGCCCGAAGTAGTGCGTGGAGAGCTGCTTGGCGCGGAAGCCGGGCAGCCCGAGCTCGGTGAGCAGCTCCTTGCGGCCGGCCTCGTCGAGGTCGGCCAGGTGGCGCGGCGGCTTCTTGCGCCCTCGGGGCTCGTTGAATACCAGGGGCAGGGGCTTGGGCTCGGACATCACCACGATTCTCCCACCCGGGTGGCGCTGTGGCGAAACGTCAGCCCGGAGCACCGGTCCACCCGGGCACATTCGGGGGCGGATCAGCGGTGCGGGGCTCAGCCGTCGCGCTTGACCAGCACGTAGGCGACCAGCACCGCCACCCCCAGGACGACCAGGGCGGTCAGCACCATCCCGATCACCATGTACAGCCCGAAGCGCCGGGTCCGCGGCGAGGCCAGCAGCCCGACCGGGAGCACCAGGGCCACGCCGACCAGCGGGAAGAGCCGGTCCATGGTGTCGGGGAAGAATACCTGCAGCAGTGCGGCGAAGGCACCGGGCAGGGCGGTGACGAAGAGCATGCCGGTGAAGAAGCCGGTGAGGGCGTAGAAGACCGGGTGGTCGCGGTGCCACCAGTCCCGGCGGGGCTCGGTCGACGACTCCGGCTCGCGGTGCTCGACGGCCTGCTCACTCATGTGGGCCAGCCTCTCACGGTCCTCGAGCCCGGAGCCGGCTGCGACACGGCACGACGGCGGGCAGCGCCGTCAGCATCACGCAAGTGCCCGGTCAGCGCCACGCAAGTGCCCGGTCAGCACCACGCAAGTGCCCGGTCAGCGCCACGCAAGTGCCCGGTCAGCACCACGCAAGGGGGGAGGTCGGCGGCAGGGGTCAGAAGACCAGGTAGTGCAGGATCAGCCAGACCGGCGCGACGGTGGCCAGCAGCGAGTCGAGGCGGTCCATCAGGCCACCGTGACCGGGGATGACCTGGCTCATGTCCTTGATGCCCAGGTCACGCTTCATCACCGACTCGCACAGGTCACCCAGGGTCGCCATGACCGCAGCGGCCAGTCCGATCAGCACACCGATCCACCAGTCGCCGTCGAAGAACCAGATCACCAGACCGACACCGGCCCCGATGCAGGCCAGCACCGAGCCGGTGAAGCCCTCCCAGGACTTCTTCGGCGAGATCACCGGGGCCATCGGGTGCTTGCCGAACAGCACACCGGCGACGTACCCGCCGGTGTCGGAGGCGATGGTGACCAGGATGAACAGCACCACGCCCTTGACGCCGTCGTCGATGCCGGAGAAGTTGCGCGAGCCGCCCTCGGCCAGGATCAGCGCCACGAACGAGCCCATGAACGGCAGGTACAGCAGCGTGAACAGCGCCGCGGTGGCGTTGCGGACGTAGCCCTCGACGCCGCGGCGCAACAGCCACAGCATCGTCACCCAGCCGGTGACCGCGGTGGCGACCACCAGGGCGGAGGCGCCCCAGTAGTAGGCGACGACCACCATCACCACGCCGCCGACGGTGAGCGGCTGCTCGGGGATGTCGATGCCCTTCGCCGCCAACCCGCGGTGCAGCTCCCACACCGCCACCGCCATGGCGATCGCGACGATCACCATGAAGGCGGTCTTCCACAGCAGCAGGGACCCGGCGCAGGCGCCGAGCAGCACGACGGCGGAGACGATCGCGGCGGGCAGGTTCCGTCCGGCCCGCCCGTGGTCCTTCTGCGGGGCGGGCGGCGGCGAGGTGAGGTCGGTCATCGCGGAGCAGGCTGTCGAGGTCAGACCTCGAGCAGCTCGGCCTCCTTGTTCTTCAGCATCTCGTCGATCGCCTCGGTGTTGCTCTTGGTGATGACGTCGAGCTTCTTCTCGGCACCGGTGACGTCGTCCTTGCCGACCTCGCCGTCCTTCTCGAGCTTCTCCAGCGCCTGCTTGGCGTTGCGTCGCACCGCGCGCACCGCGACCCGGCCGTCCTCGGCCTTGGCCTTGGCCTGCTTGATGTACTCCTTGCGGCGCTCCTCGGTCAGCTCGGGGAACACGCAGCGCAGAACCTTGCCGTCCGAAGCCGGGTTGACGCCCAGGTCGGAGTCACGGATGGCCTTCTCGACGCCTGCCATCGCGCCCTGGTCGAAAGGCTGGATCATGATCGTGCGGGCGTCCTGGCTGGTGAAGGAGGCCAGCTGCTGCAGCGGGGTGGGGGTGCCGTAGTACTCGACCACGATCTTGTTGAACACCGCCGGGTTCGCACGGCCGGCCCGGATCACCGCGAACTCCTCACGGGTCGCCTCGACCGACTTCTTCATCTTGTCCTCAGCCTCGTTGAGGATTCCGTTGATCACGTCTGCTCCTGGTCGTCGATGTGGTGCGGGGTGCTGCGGGTACGCGTGGAACGGGGCTGGTCAGCTGACCAGCGTGCCAATCTTCTCACCCTGCACGATGCGCAGGATGGCACCCTCGTCCTCGGCGCCGAAGACGATCAGGGGCATCTTGTTCTCCATGCACAGCGCGAACGCCGTGGCGTCGGCGATCTTGAGGTTGCGCTGGAGGGCGTCGGCGAAGGTGAGGGTGTCGAACTTGGTGGCCGTGGGGTCCTTCTTCGGGTCGGCCGAGTAGACGCCGTCGACGCCCTGCTTGGCCATCAGCACGACCTCCGACCCGGTCTCCAGGGCGCGCTGGGCGGCCACGGTGTCGGTGGAGAAGAACGGCATGCCGGCGCCGGCACCGAAGATGACCACGCGGCCCTTCTCCAGGTGACGGATCGCCTTGCGCGGGATGTAGGGCTCGGCGACCTGGCTCATCGTGATGGCGGTCTGGACGCGGGTGTCCACGCCCTCCTTCTCCAGGAAGTCCTGCAGGGCCAGGCAGTTCATCACGGTGCCGAGCATGCCCATGTAGTCGGCGCGGGAGCGGTCCATGCCGCGCTGCTGCATCTCGGCGCCACGGAAGAAGTTGCCGCCGCCGACCACGATCGAGACCGAGACACCGGCGTTGACGACGGCCTTGATCTCGCGGGCCACCTTCTGCACCACGTCGGGGTCGACCCCGACGCTGCCGCCGCCGAACACCTCACCGGAGAGCTTGAGCAGGACACGGTTGTAGCGGGTGGTGGTCACGTGGCGGGGCCTTTCGGTCTGGGGCGGGAGGAGCGGTGGAACGGGTACTGCGGTGGTGCGGGCAGAGAAGAAGGCCGGTCCGACGGGTCACGGGTGATCCATCGAACCGGCCTCCTCTCGTTGCTGACGGACCCTATCGGGTCAGGCGCCCACCTCGAACCGGGCGAACCGCTTCACGGTGGTGCCGGCGGCGTCGAGAACGTCCTTGACGCTCTTCTTCGACTCGGTGACCGAGTCCTGCTCCAGCAGCACGATCTCGCGGAAGAAGCCGCCCAGGCGACCCTCGACGATCTTGGCGACGGCAGCCTCGGGCTTGCCCTCCTCGAGCGTCTTCTTCTCGAGCACGTCGCGCTCGGCGGCGACGATGTCCGCGGGGACCTCGTCACGGGTCAGGTACTGCGCCTTCATGGCCGCGACCTGCATGGCGGCGCCGCGGGCGGCAGCCTCGTCACCCTCGAACTCGACCAGCACGCCGACGGCCGGCGGCAGGTCCGCGGCACGCTTGTGCATGTACACCACGGTGTTGCCGTCGAAGTAGGCCACCTGGCCCAGCTCGATCTTCTCGCCGATGGTGATGGCCAGGTCCTCGACGACCTCGCCGACGGTCTTGCCGTCCAGCTCGACCGCCTTGAGGGCCTCGACGTCGGTGGCCTGGGCAGCGTTCGCGGCGTCCGCGATCTGCTGGGCCTTGGTGATGAAGCCCTCGTTCTTGGCGACGAAGTCAGTCTCGCTCTTCAGCTCGACCAGCGCACCGCCGGAGGTGGCGACCAGACCGGCCGCGGTCTCGCGCTCGGCGCCGCGGGCGGCAGCCTTGGCGGCACCCTTGACGCGGAGCAGCTCGACGGCCTTGTCCAGGTCACCGTCCGTCTCGGTCAGCGCCTTCTTGCAGTCCATCATGCCGGCCGCGGTCAGCTCACGGAGCTTCTTCACGTCGGCAGCGGAGAAGTTAGCCATCTTCCTTCTTCCTGTGTCTTCGCAGTGGTGGGACTCAGCGGCGTGGGCCGCTCAGTCCTGCTTCTCGGCGGCGGGGGCCTCGGCAGCAGCCTCGGTCGCCTCAGCAGCGGGGGCCTCAGCAGCGGCCTCGGCCGGAGCCTCGGTCGCCTCGGCGGCGGGGGCCTCGGCGGTCTCGGCTGGGGTCTCCAGCAGCTCGCGCTCCCACTCGGCCAGCGGCTCGGCAGCGGCCTCGGCCTTGCCACCGGAGCGGGCGATGAGGCCCTCGGCGACGGCGTCGGCGACCACGCGGGTCAGCAGGCCGACCGCGCGGATGGCGTCGTCGTTGCCCGGGATCGGGTAGTCGACGACGTCGGGGTCGCAGTTGGAGTCCAGGATGCCGATGATCGGGATCCGCAGCTTGCGGGCCTCCTCGACGGCCAGGTGCTCCTTGTTGGTGTCGACGATCCACACGGCCGAGGGCACCTTGGACATCTCGCGGATGCCGCCCAGGGTCTTGTCGAGCTTGTCGCGCTCACGCTTGAGCTGCAGCAGCTCCTTCTTGGTGCGACCCGAGCCGGCGACGTTGTCGAAGTCCAGCTCGTCGAGCTCCTTGAGGCGCTGGATGCGCTGGTGCACGGTCTGGAAGTTGGTCAGCATGCCGCCGAGCCAGCGCTGGTTCACGTAGGGCATGCCCACGCGGGTGGCCTGCTCGGCGATGGCCTCCTGGGCTTGCTTCTTGGTGCCGACGAACATGATGACGCCGCCCTTGGCGACGGTCTCCTTGACGAAGGCGAACGAGCGGTCGATGTAGCCCAGCGACTGCTGCAGGTCGATGATGTAGATGCCGTTGCGCTCGGTCATGATGAAGCGCTTCATCTTCGGGTTCCAGCGACGGGTCTGGTGTCCGAAGTGCACGCCGCTCTCGAGAAGCTGGCGCATGGTCACGACTGCCATGAGTGTGTCTCCTGTTGTGTGGGCCCCGATCCGTGTGCGCGCCCTTCAGCAGGACGCACCGGACGGGAGACCCGGTCGTTTTCAGTTCATGCTCCCGGCGGGTGCCGGTCGCCCTGACGCCCACACGCCGACCCCACCCGGCAGGGCCGGGACCGAGGGCCGACGCCCACGAGTGCTCGACCCCCAGGACGAGGGCCGTCGCGGTACGCGGACGTGCGAAGTCAACCCATACGGGCTGCACCGGGAATCCTAGGCCAGATCCGCCGGGGTGCGTGAATCGGGAACCGGGATGCCCTGCGGTCTCCCCAGCCCGGTGCGCACCCCGCGCCGTCCACCGCCCGGACGGTGCGGACCGAGGGTCCTGCAGCCCGCCGCGCAGGGTGGCTCCATGAGTTCGTCCACTGACCGTCCCCCGGTGCCGACCCCACTCCTGACCGACCCTTCGCCCGGGGTGTCGGCACGGGTGCTGGTGCGAGTCCTGCTGCGGGTGCTGGTCGCCGTGCAGGTGGCGGTGCTGATCGGGAGTCCGGCGCCGGCCGGAGCGGTGGAGGGTGACGTCCCGGTCGGGGTGTGGCCCTTGGACCCCGAACCGGCCGTGGTCGGGCCGTTCGCTCCCCCGTCGACGCCCTACGGCGCCGGGCACCGTGGCGTCGACCTGCTCGGACGGGCGGGGCAGGTGGTACGTGCAGCCCTGCCGGGGACGGTCTCGTTCGCCGGTCTGCTCGCCGGCCGCGGCGTGGTGGTGGTCAGCCACGGCGCCACCCGGACCACTTACGAGCCGGTGTCCGCTCCGCCTCCGCGGGGGACGACGGTGGCGGCCGGTGACCCGATCGGGACGCTGACGGCCTCGCCGTCGCACTGCCGTCCCCGCACCTGCCTGCACTGGGGGTGGATCGAGGGCGAGACCTACCTGGACCCGCTGCTGCTGGTCGGCGCCGGGCCGGTCCGGCTGCTGCCGTTGTGGGTCGATGCGCCGGTCCGCCGGCCCGACCTGCTGGTCAGGTCAGGCCCGCGGGTGGGCCTGACGGTAGGCGGCACGGAGCCGGTCGGTGGTGACGTGGGTGTAGAGCTGGGTGGTGGCCAGCGACGCGTGGCCAAGGAGCTCCTGGACTGAGCGGAGGTCCGCGCCGCCCTCGAGCAGGTGCGTGGCGGCGGTGTGCCGCAGCCCGTGCGGACCGATGTCCGGGGCCCCGGGGACGGCCGCGATCCGGCGGTGCACCATCTCGCGCACCACCCGCTGGTCGAGCCGGCCCCCGCGGACGCCGAGGAAGACCGCTGGGCCGGAGCGCTCGTGCGCCAACGCGGGGCGACCCCGGGCCAGCCAGGCGTCGAGTGCCCGCGCCGCCGGGCGGCCGAACGGGACACTGCGTTCCTTGCGTCCCTTGCCGAACACCCGTACCAGCTCGCGTTCGCGGTCCAGGTCGTCGATGCTCAGTGCCACCAACTCCCCCACCCGGACCGCGGTGGCGTAGAGGAGTTCGAGGATCGCGACGTCGCGCAGGCCGACCGGGCTGCCGTCGCCGGCCAGCTCGGCGGCCGCGGCGATCAGGTCGGCCGCCTCGTCCTCGCGCAGCACCGCCGGCAGGGTCCGGTGTGGTCGCGGGGACCCGAGCCCGGCCCCCACGTCCACCGGGATCCGACCGGTCCGGGCCAGCCACGCGGTGAAGACCCGGGCCGCGGTGGCGCGCCGGGCCAGGGTGGTGCGGGACCTGCCGGTGGTCTGCTGCTTGGCCAGCCAGGAGCGCAGGGTCCGCAGGTCGAGCTCGGTCACCTCGCTCTGCCCCAGTCGGGCCGCGTGCTCCAGGAGGCTGGTGACGTCCCCGGTGTAGGCGCGGACCGTGTGTGCGGTGAGGTCGCGCTCGACGGTGAGGTGGCGGACGTAGACCTCCACCACCTGCTGCTGGGCCACCGACAGCACCTGGTCGGTGGGCTGCTGCGTCTGCTCAGCCACGGATCCGAGGATAGGCAGCCTCGTCCTCGACGGGGACCAGGCTCACCGGGTCACTGGTACTCGGCCGGGCAGGGCTGGGGTGTCTCGCCTCCGGAGAGCGCGTTGGGTGCGTACTCGACGCGGGCGTCGGCACTCTCGACGATCTTCCCGTCAGCGGGCACCGGCAGGAACCCCAGGTCGAGCGACTGAAGTTGCACGGTCACCCGGATCCGCGTGCCCTCCGGGACGACGCCCGAGGCGCCCGGTCCCCCACCACCCGGGAAGGTGCGCGTCACCGTGGGCGCTGTGGCCCCGATGTTGGCCGACCTGGCCTGCCTCACCCCCCACGTCTCCCCGCAGCTCCACTGGGTGTTCACGATGGCCAGGCGCGCGACCTCTCGGGCGATCGCGGACGCCTGCGACATCGCCCAGTACTGGTAGCCGTACTGGATGATCCCGAAGATGACGAGGACGACGACGGGGAAGATCAGCGCGAACTCGACCGCAACCGATCCCCGCTCGCGCTGCCTGCGCCTCACTTCACCAACCGCACGATGCGGGGTCCGGTGCCGACGTAGTCGGTCAACGGGCCGTCGTAGTCCACAGGAGGCTGGGGCATGGAGACAGGCTCGATCGTCTGGAAACGCAACCCCTTGATCCGGCGGTCCTGCTCCAGGAAGCCGGGACGCTGCCACGGGTCGTTGCGGTTGCAGATGAGGTCCAGCTGGTCGTTTGCCTGGTTGCCACGCACGATCCCGTTGAGGAAGACACCCGTGTAGTCCCCGCCCGTGCCCGTGTCCAACCCGCTGCGGTACTCCGAGTACTCCCGGTCGCGGGCGTTGCCTGCGCCGGTGTCGTTGATGCACCAGAAGTTGCTGACGGTCCCCGCTTGCAAGCTGCCGACCTCCGGGCTCTGCCGCGTGATGAACACCGGACGGTAGGTCCAGACCGGGTACTCAGCCCCGTCGATCGACCCGCTCGGGATGCCGTCGGCCGGGGTGCTGACAACCGGCGCCCAGAACATCCGCGGCGAGTAGTAGATGTCACTGCTCAACTTGGTGGGCGCCGGGCTGATGAGCGACCACCCGTCACTGAAGTAGTTGGCCTGGGCCATGGTGCGGTAGTCGGCCACCAAGCTGCGCGGAGAGGTGTAGTAGTCGACCAGGTCGTCGTTGTTGAAGGAACGACCCCAGAGCTGGAACGTGCCGTTCTCGCAGTTGCTGACGACCTTGTACCGGTTCGCGTTGCAGTCCAGCCGCCCCTTGATGGTGCCCGCGGGGTCACCCAGCCACGCCCGGGTGATCTCCAGCGAGCGTTCGTTCGTACTGCCGATCCGCAGACAGTTGGGGTCCGCGGCGGACCCGTCGGAGTGGGTGGTGTAGTCACGGACAGCGCCGGCCCCGCAGGTGTGGCCCAGTGCGTTGTAGGTCGCGGTGCGGTGGTCGGTCCCTCCGAGGACGTTCTTGATCATCGTGGAGTCGGACAGGCTCGCGCCGGTGACCACCGTGTTGCCGGTGTCCGCGCGCGGGGTGTCGACGTAGCGGGCGCAGGTGCCGGACTGACCAGTTCCCATGTCCAACCGCGTCTGCGCATCCGCCGGGAAGTTCGGCCCGACGATGTTGATCTGCTTGGCCTGGCTGGCGGGAATCCACCAGTCCCCACTGATGTACCGGGACGAGATCGTCACCCAGTACGAACCCGGCACGTTGCGTACCGACGCTGGAATCGTGGTCGCTCCGCCACCGGCCAGGCCCGCGTAGTTGGACTCGCCTGCCAGAACCCATGACGTGCCTGACCTGCGCCAGTACTCCACGTCGTCGCCCGCCGCAATGCTGCCCCAGGTGTCTCCTCCGTCAGGACCAGCCCAGAACGTGCCGGCGACCCCCTGCTCCCAGGTGTTGGAGTTCAGGTGCAACGTCGGGGCAGTGATCCGGAACCGCATGTTGGAGCCGACCCGACGGCTGTCCGGGTAGAAGAACGGCGGCAACGCCGGAATGCTGTTGATGTTGCGCGTGGGTGCGTTGTTGCGCCAGCCCAGGGCGATCACCCGGGTCGGCAGCGTGGCCAGGTTGGCGTCCCCCTGCCCGCGGATCTCCGACAGCTTGTCCGAGGACAGCTCCGTTCCGGGGTAGCCGCAGTACCGCGAGAGCGCGATCGGCAGCGTCTGACCGGGAGAGGACACCTGCACGGTGGCGCGCTTCACCTCGGAGACCCCGGACACTCCGGCCACAGCCCCGAACGTGTAGTCGATGTCTGCGGCAGGTGTGAGCACCTCGATCGATGACGTCTTCGGGAACCGTACGCCCGGCGCCAACCCGGACGCGCCGTTGGCCAGCATGGCGTCCGCCGCCGTGTTCAGGCTGGTGCTGTCGGGGGTCAAGGCGTCGTTGCAGGCCGGCAGGTTGAAGGTCTGCCCGCTGACCTTGTTGCAGGCCAGGTAGTGCGCCACGTGCCGGGCCACCCGACGCTTGTCGGCACTGTCCGTGGGGACCACCGGTAGTCCGTTGGCTCCGGCGACAGCCGCCTGGTCGGCCTGCACCTGGAGCTCGCCGCGCTTGGCCCAGGTCTTGCCGATGTCCACGGCGAAGGCCGCCATCACCAGCAGGATCACCGCAGTGATCGCCACGATCACGGCGATGGCACCCCGCTCGTCCCGATCCCGCAGCCGCACTCCGAGGCGGGCCATCAGACGCGGCACCCGCCCGCGCCACCGGGAGCCTCGACCCAGGCGTTGTGGACGACGCCGATCCAGTCGTTGGCCCAGTTCTTGTACCCCTGGTCGTTGCTGTTCGCGGCGAGCCACTCCGTGATCGGTGCGGACAGACCTGCATTCACGTAGACGGACTGGGAGTTCGGGATGCTCTGGATGGAGACGGTCATGGAGTTGAGGAAGGAGGAGGAGCCGTCGAACAGGTCGGCGTTGGTCTGGATCAAGCTGTTGATGAGTGACTGCTTGATCCGGTTCGCGAGCACCTGGCAGTTGCCGGTGGGAGCCCAGAAGGGCTCACCGTTCACGTCGGTCTGGACCATGGGAGGCGTGATCATGTCGACCGACTGCGCCTTGTGGAAGATGTCCCCGTACTTCAGGACCCCCATGAGCAGCGGGATGAGGAGCACCGCCAGCACCATGGCACCTTCGACGGCGACAGCTCCACGCTCACCACGACGCTCCGGGTACGCACGCAACTTGTTCACTCTGGTCCACCCCTCGTTCTCGACGAGGGTCTCCCAGAACCCTCGCCGGCGAGCGGCTCCCTCCGCCCGACCGCGACCAAACTAGGGGTATGTCAGCGAGGCTGGGCACCGATTGCGGGAAGATCACGGCAAAGAATCAGAACGCGTTCCACCTGGTGGACGCCCGCCCGCCCCACGTGCTCACCCACGCAGCGGGACCAGCCGCTCCCCCGCCGGGCTGACCACCTCCAGGACGTGGGCGGCCGAGGTGACCAGGACCGCGCCCTGGTTGCGGACCAGTTCGTGCGTCCCCTGCGAGGCCGGGCTGGTCACGGGTCCGGGGACGGCCATCACGGGCCGCAGGATCTGGCGGGCCCAGTTGGCGGTGTTCAACGCACCGGACCGGAAGGCTGCCTCCACCACGACGGTGCCGGTGGTCAGTGCCGCGATCAAGCGGTTCCGCGCCAGGAAGCGGTGCCGCAATGGCTGCGCCCCGGGTGGGCTCTCACTGACCACCGCGGCGGTGGCCGCCAGGTGCTCCAACAGCCCTGCGTGAGCCTTCGGGTAGACGCGGTCCACCCCACAGGCCAGCACCGCCACCGTGGCTCCGCCCCCGGCCAGCGCCCCGCGGTGGGCCGCGACGTCGATGCCGAACGCGGCACCGGAGACCACCGGCACACCAGCTCCGGCACACCCGGCCGCGATGTCGGCAGCCACCTGGTCGCCGTACGCCGTCGCGGAACGCGACCCCACGACCGCCACCGAGCGCGCCAGCCCGCGCAGGTCGTGGGGCCCTCGCACCCACAACCCCAGCGGGGCTCCACGACAGCCCTGCACCGGTTCGGCAACCTCGCAGGTGTCCAGGTCCGCCAGGGACCCGGGCCACTCCGTGTCGCCGGGCACCAGGTAGCGGACACCGCTCGCCCGCGCCTGCTCCAGCACCTCCTCGGCGCGCCGCCCCCGCAGGTCACCGGCCGCCTCCGGGGCGTCGAGCAGTGCCGGGTCACCGCGCAACCGGTCCACCACCTCACACGCTCCCCGTGCCGCGACCGCCGCCGCGATGCCCGGGTGCCCGGGCTCGACGGTCAGCGCCAGTCGCACCCTGGCCAGACGCTCCTCCTCGGCCACGGCCGGCCCGGTCGTCCGCTCAGCCCGCACGGTGCACCTGGGACATGACCAGCGGCTCGCCGGTGCGCAACCGCAACGCCGTGGCCAGGTGGTCCGAGGTGGGAGCCGGGGCCTCCGCCAGGTCGGCCACGGTCCACGCCAGCCGGTGCACCCGTACGGCGCCACGCTGACTGAGCCGGCCCGCGTGCACTTCGGCGTCCAGCAGCGAACGGCACTCGGGAGGCAACGGCCACTCCCGGGCCAGCACCGGTCCGGGGGCGTGTGCGTTCAGGCGCCAGCCCCGGTCGGCGTAGCGCCGCAACTGCCGCTCCCGTGCCGCCGCCACCCGGGCGGCCACCACCGCCGAGGACTCCGTCTCCTCCCAGGGCATCCGAGCGTCCCGCGGCCCACGGGGTAGCACGTGGCGCACGATGTCGACCCGGTCGGCGACCGGTCCCGCCAGCTTGCGCCGGTACCCCCGCCGCGCCGTTTCGCTGCACGTGCACCGGTTGGCCCCCGGATCACTGGTCCAGTGCCCGCACGGGCATGGGTTCGCGGCCAGCACCACGATCGAGCGGGCCGGGAAGCAGAGCGTCTCCTCCCCGCGGGCCAGGGTGACCTGCCCCGACTCCAAGGGTTCGCGCAGCGCCTCCACGACGTCGGCACGCAGCAGCGGGAACTCGTCCAGGAACAGCACCCCGGTGTGCGAGCGGCTGATCTCGCCCGGCCGGACCCGCCCGGTTCCTCCACCGAGCAGGCTGGCACGGCTGGCGTCGTGGTGCGGTGCCGCGTACGGCGGGCGACGCAGCAGCCCCTGCCCGGGGTCGAGCACGCCGGCCAGCGAGTGCAGGGCGGTCAGTTCCAGCGCCTCGTCGGGTGCCAGGTCCGGCAGGATCGAGGAGATCCGCTCGGCCAGGGTCGTCTTCCCCGACCCCGGTGGCCCCTGGAGCAGCAGGTGGTGACCGCCGGCAGCACTGACCTCCAGGGCGTAGCGGGCATCCGGGATGCCCTCCACGTCGGCCAGGTCCACCTCCTCGCGCTGGTCCTGCCCCCGCCAGGCCAGCAACCGGGTCGAGTCGCCCTCGGCCACCGGCTCGGCCTCCGGCACCTCCACCCCCTTGACCAGCGCGACGACCTGGGCCAGGGACCGCACGCCCAGCACCTCGACCCCGTCCACCAGCCGTGCCTCGGCGGCCTGCGGTTCGGGCAGCACCACCCGGCGCGCCCCGTGCTCGCGACCCGCAAGCACCAGCGGCAACACCCCCGGGACCGGTCGCAACGCCCCGGTGAAGGTGAGTTCCCCCAGGAACAGGGTGCCCTCCAACGTCACCGGACGGACCTGGCCGTCGGCCGCCAGCAACGCCATCGCGATCGCCAGGTCGTGGTGGCACCCACCCTTGGGCAGGTCGGCCGGGGTGAGCAGGACCGTGATCCGGCGGGTCGCGGGCCACGGCAGGTGTGAGTTGGTGACCGCCATCCGGACCCGGTCCCGTGCCTCGGAGAGCGAGGGATCGGCCCGGCCGACGACCTGGGTGCCCGGCACTCCCGGGGACAGGTCGACCTGGATCTCGACCCGGTGCCCGATCGTTCCCTGCAGGTGGACCGCCCGCGCGCTCGCGACCGGCATCAGCCGATCCCCCGGACGTGCTCCACGACGCTCGGACCCCGCCGCGGTCGCAGCACGGCGACCAGGTCGACCCTCACACCTGCAGGTCTGACCCACGGGTGCTGCCCCAGCCACTCCTGACCGAGCCGTTGCAGTCGGGACACCTTGGTCTCGTTGACCGCCTCGTGGGGCGTTCCCAGGGCGGTCGAGGTGCGGGTCTTCACCTCGCAGACCACGAGCACGTCGTCCTCGCGCAGCACCAGGTCGATCTCACCGGTACGGCTGCGCCAGTTGCGCTCCAGCACCACCAGGCCCTGGGCGACCAGGTGCCGGGCGGCCAACCGCTCCCCGTAGTTGCCGAGCGCCTTGCTCCGCGGGATCCGTGCGGCTGGCTCGGCCGTCGGCGTGGGTTGCTGTGCGGTCGTCGTTCTCGGGCTGTCCATGTGCACCACCTCCACGACCAGCGTGGAGTGGCGCCGAGCAGCCCGCAGGAGCCACCCGGCCAGCGGTGGAGGCTCCGTCCCGTGCAGGCGGGTGTGGAGAACCGGCGGCTCAGGTCACTCGATGATGCGGACCGGGTCCCCGGTGATCGAGGCCTCCCAGGTGGTGAAGTCGTGCACGCCCCCGCTCAGGTTCACCCGGACCCGGTACCAGCAGCCGTCGCCGCGCTCGTAGGCACAGTCGTAGTCCCGGGGAATCGGGATCGAGATGGTGTGCAGCTTCTTGTTGTTCGAGTCCTGGCGGATCGTCACCGAGCAGTTCGAGACCGTGGTCTTGTCCGTGTACATGCCGCCCTGGGTGGTGCAGCCCCCGGGGAACGGGTTGGTCTTGATGGACCCTTCCGCGTCGGTCGGCGGCAGCACCGTCATCGTCCCGGAGGCGTTGTCGGCGTCGGCCACGTCGAAGAAGTTGAAGGAGGCGAACTGGCCGGCGGCGCCGGGCAGGACCCGGATCAGGTGGAACGTGGTCGCTGCCGAGGTCTCCGCGTTGGCGAAGATCGGCATCCGCTCGTAGCCCGAGACCGAGACGTACTTCTGGAAGCCCGGCACGACCGCCCGTATGGAGAAGGTGTTGTTGCCCGAGGACTTCGTCATGTTGCCGGTCGCGGCGGTCGCGGCGGGGTTGCCCGTCGAGATCATCGAGTCCTTCGACCCGTTGGCCTGGATGCTGCCCCCGAAGCTCACGTTCGAGCGGACCTGCAGGTAGTAGTCGCCCGCCCGCGGCGGCGTGAAGGTGCACAGCGTGGTCCAGTTGTGGAACAGCTGGGCGAGGTGGTCGTTGTAGCGCGAGTTGCTGCCCCCGGTGGAGGGCGATCGCAGCATCTCCGCGGTCGGCACCGTGTCGGTCCCCCGGTACTGGCGGTTGCAGCCCGCGATCGGCGCGGCCTTCATCGGGTCCTGGGTGTCGGTCTGGGCCCGGAGCACGAAGGAGGTCACCATCGGGTCCATCCCCGAGGTGGAGGCTGCGCTGGGTCGGTGGTCACCGTTGCAGAACGGTGCCGTGGTGCTGCCGTAGCCGGCTGAACGGCTGTACCGGGTCCGCCCGTCATCAGTCACGTAGGGGTTCATGTTGTCGCGCAGGGTGTTGCCGCCGCCGGAGTTGTTGCTCGGCTTGGACGGCAGACTGGAGCACAGGTAGTTGCCGCTGTTGACGTAGGCAGGGTCGTAGAGCTGGACCTGGATGGGCTGCCCCACCGCCTCCTCCTCCACGCGGACGATCCAGAAGTACCCGCGGGCGTCGGTCTCGTCGTTGGTGTTGCCGGTGCACGCGTAGGTGTCGCCGGTGGAGCACTTGATGTTGGAGTACCGGTCGCCGTTGGACTTGTCGGTCTGCGGCCCCTGGATACCCGCCCAGAGCATCGGGAAGCTGCTGCAGTTCGCCACGCTGGTGTCACGGGCCGTGCCCTCGGGCCGGGGCGAGGTCCCGGAGCCCGAGTCGGGTTCGTTGCCGAAGGTGTTGCAGGGCGATCCCATCGGCGCAGCACCCTTGTAGTCGGCCACCGCCGTGCGGCTCACCGCCGCCTCGGTGACGCCGATCGCCGAGCCGAAGGCGTTGCGCACCCGGCTGGAGATGGTCACCCGCAACTGGCTGGCCACCTCACCCTGGCTGACGTCGACCCGCACCTGCGGGTTGGTGGCGGGGTCGTACCCGTTGCGGGCCGCGACCTCGAGGGCGAGTGCCTTGGCGCTGGCCATGTCGTAGGGCAGGTAGGGGACGCCGGCCGTGGCGGCAGCGTCGGCCGCGCTCTGGAGCCGTTCCTGCTCGGCATACCAGCGGCCGGTGTCCACGGCGATCGCGGCGGCCCCGATGAACAGGCCGCTGGCCAAGCCGACGGCGAGCACCGTGGCCGCGTAGCCACCCTCACCGCGACGCGCGAGGCGGTGCAGGATCCGCTGCCGCCACCCGGTGCTGCTCACGTGTGCTCCATCGAGCCGCACGAGGCGGTCGGCAGGGGCTCGAAGTTCATCACGGCCCGGTCGTCCAACGTGATCTCCTTGGTGAAGAGGCCGGTGAAGGTGGTGTGCGTGGTGTTCAGGTAGACCCCGACCCGTTCCAACGGCTTGGCCGCCGTGCCCGGGAAGCAGGCACTGATGGACCGCGAGTCCCAGGCACCCTCGGAGTAGCGGAACTCGCCGCCGCGCCACTCGAACCGGACGCACGCGGCGATGCCGGCACAGCTGGTCGGCATCGTCGTGGTGCCCTCGATGCCCGGGTAGCCCGCGCTGTTGGCGCGGTAGATCAGCACGTAGTTGATGTTCTCCATCGGCATGGCGCTGCCGGAGCGCTGGATCGCGTCGGCAGCCGCCTGCGCCAGCGCCGGGGATGACTCGGTGGTGCAGGGCGGCTCGTCCGGGCCGGTGCGACACGTGCCGCCGCCTGACCCGGCGCCCGCGCTCGCAATGCGCGCCCCCACCCGCGCGTCCGAGACCACCACGACCTGGTTGCGCATCATGAACGAGAACTCGATGATCCCGACCACGATCAGCAACAGCACGGGCGTCACCAGGGCAGCCTCAATGGCCGCCGCGCCCCGCTCATTTCTCCACCTGCCACCCAGCACGTGCTCAGGATGCCGTAACCGCTGGGAACCGTGGGCAAAATGTTCCAACCGAACGTGACAATTTGGACACGGAGTCGTTCGCGATCCTGCACCATCACGCGCGCGCACCCCGGAGGGTCTACCGCCACGGCTCCCTGACCGTGCCGGCGCCCGCGTTCCCAGGCCCCGGGGATCAGTCCTTGGGGGGCTCGAAGTCCTGGGGCGCGAGCTCCTCGACGTTGACGTCCTTGAAGGTCAGCACCTTGACGTTCTTGGCGAACCGGGCGGGGCGGTACATGTCCCACACCCACGCGTCGCTCATCGAGACCTCGAAGAAGACGTCACCGTTCTCCGAGCGGGCCTTCACGTCCACCTGGTTGCACAGGTAGAAGCGGCGGTCGGTCTCGACGACGTACTTGAAGATGCCCACCACGTCGCGGTACTCGCGGTAGAGGGTCAGCTCCATCTCGGTCTCGTACTTCTCGAGATCCTCAGCACTCATCGACAACGCTCCTGAACCGGTGGTGGCTGACGGAGCCGAGCCTAGTCGGCCACCGGGCGCAGCGAGGCCCATCCGCCCGGTGTGGTGAGCGTGTCCGCCCCGACCAGTCCGAACAGGTCGGGTTCCTCCTCCGCCGGGCCCGCCAGCGGCGGCGCCGTGGTCCCCAGCGGGAGGGCAGTGGACGGGGGCAGCGGCCGGTCCACGCCGGGCAGGCTCCAGGACCGGCGGTGCTGGGCGCTGGGGCCCAGCTGCGCCAGGGCACTGGTGTGCTCGGGTGCCGAGTAGCCCTTGTTGCCGGCCCACCCGTAGCCGGGGTGCTCGGTGTCCAGGTCGGCGAGGATCGCGTCCCGCTCGGTCTTGGCGAGGATGGAGGCGGCGGCCACGCCCGCGCACAGCAGGTCCCCCTTGATCCGGGTGAGCACCGGCGGCACCGTCTCCAGCAACCCCGCCGAGGGGTCGAGCAGCGCGAACTGGCCCGAGGCGGTCAGGTAGTCGTGGTTGCCGTCGAGCAGGACCAGGTCGGGCACCACGTCCAGGGCGGCCAGGGCCCGGTGCCCGGCCAGGCGCAGGGCGGCGGTGATCCCGTGCCGGTCGATCTCGGCCGCGCTGGCGTGTCCCACCGCGTGTCCGGCGGCCCAGCGGCGCACCCGCGGCGCCAGGCGCTCCCGCACGGCAGGGGCGAGCAGCTTGGAGTCCTTGACCCCCTGCGGCGCACTGCGGGTGTGCACGGTCAGCACCACCACCCCGATGGTCACCGGCCCGGCCAGGGCACCCCGGCCGACCTCGTCGGCGCAGGCCAGGTGGGTCAGGCCGCGCTCACGCAGCAGCCGCCGCTCGAACCGCAGGGTCGGACCGGTGGTGCGTCGGGTGGGGTCAGGAGCCATCGGGGACGTCGTCGAACGCGTCGGGGCGCTTGATCCAGCCGAAGTGGTCCTTCGGCCACAGCAGCACGAACACCTTGCCGACCACCAGGTCGACCGGGACGTACTCCTCCCCCTGGGTGCACTCCACCGCGGAGGTCTTGGGGTTGCACATGTGGAAGGAGGAGTCGGCGGAGTTGGCGCGGTTGTCGCCCATCACGAAGACGTAGCCCTCGGGGACCGGACCGGCCTTCCAGTTGCAGCGACGGTCGCCGCCGGGCATGGGCCCGCGGCACTCGGCGGCGTCGTCGGTCTTGACGTAGGCGTCCTCGGTCACCGGCACCCCGTTGACCTTCAGCCGCCCCTTCTCGTCGCAGCACTCGATGACGTCGCCCCCGACGCCGACGACGCGCTTCACCAGGTGGCCGCCGGTCGGGTACAGCCCGACCTTGCTCATCACCGTGGTGAGCAGGTTGGTGGGCCCGGCCTTGTCCGCGGCGCTGAGCCAGCTGCCGGGGTCCTTGAAGACGACGACGTCACCGCGCTGCGGCTCCCCGCCGCCCCAGTAGGAGACCTTCTGGACCAGGATCCGGTCGTTCTCGACCAGCCCGGGCTCCATCGACTCCGAGGGGATGTAGAAGGCCTGCACGAAGAAGGCCTTGACCACCACGGCCAGGACCAGCGCGACGGCCAGCAGCAGGATGGACTCCTGCCACACCGGCAGCGGGTCCTTGCGCGGCTTGCGGGTCTTGCCGGCCTTCCCGGTCCTGCCGGATTTCCCGGGGGCCCGGGCGGGCTCCTCGGCCCCAGAAACGCCGGACCGCGACCCCGGGGTCTGATCGGTCTGATCGGACACGGGATCGCGGTCTGGTGTGGTCACGCGGGAAGCGTAGCGAGTGGTCGGGAGAACCCGACTCAGCCCTCGCGGCGCTCCTTGATCTTGGCGGCCTTGCCGCGCAGGTTGCGCAGGTAGTACAGCTTCGCGCGGCGCACGTCACCGCGGGTCACGACCTCGATGGTCTCGAAGATCGGGGAGTGCAGCGGGAAGGTCCGCTCGACACCGACACCGAAGGAGACCTTGCGGACGGTGAAGGTGCGGCCGACGCCGGAACCGTGGACGCGGATCACGACGCCCTGGAACACCTGGACACGCGAACGGCTGCCCTCGATGACCTTGACGTGGACCTTGACGGTGTCACCGGCGCGGAAGTCCGGGACGTCGTCGCGCTTGGCGGTGTTGCCGATCTCGGCAATGACGTTGGTCATGTTCTCTCCTACACGGGCGCCACAGGTCGGCCGCAGGTGTGTTCTCGTGATGATTCGGTGGTCCGTGCCGGTCTCCGCGGCAGGGTCTCCCCTGTGGCAGAGAGCTCCTGCGGGCCTTCCGTCCGGAACTCCGGCGGAACCACCCTGCGGTCGACGTGGACCAAGGGTGAAGTCTGCCAGAGCAGCGCGCCCGGACGCCAATCAGCCCCGACGGCGCTTGGTCAGGCGCACGACGCCGGGGGCCGGCGAGCCGGCCGGCCGGTAGCCGGCCCGCTTGTAGCGGCGCAGGTTTGCCGTGGAGCCGGCGCCGGTGAACAGCTCGAAGCCGGTGGCGTCGGCCGGCGCCGCGGCCTCGATCCGCTCGAGCATCCACCGCCCGAGCCCTTGGCCCTGCAGGTCCGGGGCGACCATCAACCGGCCGACGTCCCACGCCCCCTCGTCGGTCCTCCGGGCCCGCGCGGCGGCGACCAGCCGCCCGCCCCGGTGGGCCACCAGCACGGTCCACTGCCCCAGCCAGTCCCGCACGTCGGCGAGCGTCTCGTGCAGCGCGTGGATCTCGACACCGGGGTTGGCCTGCTGCTCGGCCACCCAGCAGGCCAGCTGCAGGGTCAGCAGCTCCCCCGCGTCGCCGGCTCGGGCCGCCCGCAGCGTGGTGTCGTCGGGGTCGGCCACCGAACCGACCGGCAGCAGGTCGGGGCGTCGGACGGCGGTCCGCGCGACCCGTTGCTCGTGGCGCCAGGCGGCGATCGCGGCGTGGTTGCCCGACAGCAGCACCGACGGCACCTCGTGTCCGCGCCAGGTCGCGGGCTTGGTGTAGACCGGGTACTCCAGCAGGCCGTCGGCGTGCGACTCCTCCACCAGCGACTCGGCATTGCCCATGAACCCCGGCAGCAACCGGATGACCGCCTCGGTGACGGCCAGCGCCGCGACCTCGCCACCGTTCAGGACGTAGTCGCCCAGGGAGATCTCACGCACCCGGCCACGGGACCGGGCCTCGTCGATGACGCGCTGGTCGATGCCCTCGTAGCGCCCGCAGGCGAAGACCAGGTGCTTCTCGGCGGCCAGTTCCTCGGCCTCACGTTGGGTGAACGGCGTCCCGCTGGGGGTGGTGAAGACGACCACGGAGTCGTCGGTGAGCAGCGCGTCGAAGGCCTCGCCGAACGGCTCCGGCTTCATCACCATCCCCGCTCCCCCGCCGTAAGGGGTCGCGTCGACGGTGCGGTGCTTGTCGTGGGCCCACTCGCGCAGGTCGTGCACGGCGATCTCGACCAGGCCGGAGGCCACGGCCTTGCCGGGCAGGGAGAGCTCCAGGGGCGCCAGGTAGCCGGGGAAGATCGACAGCACGTCGATGCGCACGACTCAGTCCTCCGGGTGCGGCGCGACCAGGCCGGGGCGGTCGGCCACGACGACCCGACCACCGGCCAGGTCCACCTCCGGGACCAGGGCCGCGACGAACGGCACCAGGGCGTCCCGGCCGTCGGGGGTCCGCACGGTGAGCAGGTCCTGCGCGGCGTTGTGCACCACCTTGGTCAGGGTGCCCAGCGCGGTGCCGTCGGTGTCGACCACCGCGAGCCCGACGAGCTGGTGGTCGTAGAACTCCTCGGGGTCCTCGGGCCGCTCGTCGGCGGCCACCTGGACCCGCAGCAGGGTGCCCCGCGCGGCCTCGGCGGCGTTGCGGTCGGTGATCTCGTCGAACCGGGCCAGGAGCACGCCCTGGTGCCAGCGGGTCCGGGTCACGGTGAACCGGGCCGGCACCCCGCTCGCCCCGCGCGGCGGCTCCGCGGCCAGCACCGCGCCGTCGGCGAAGCGTCGGTCGGGTTCGTCGGTGCGCACGTCGACGGTGACCTCGCCACGGATGCCGTGCGGTTTGCCGATCCGGCCGACGAGAAGTTCCAGGCTCTCCACGAGCCACGAGGTTAGTCGCTCACCGCCCCGTCACCGGAACTGCCACCGTGATCCATTCCGGGGTCCACTCCGGACCCACTCAGCTCCGAGGAAACCTGACCGACCCTCGGATTCCTCTGGTGGTGCGGCCCCGGGTGCGCCAAGGTATTGCCATGACCATCACCAAGCCCTCCACCCTGAGCCTCGTGGCCGCCGGCGCGATGCTGCTCGCCTTCATCGGGACGCTGCTGCCCTGGTGGCGCATCGAGTTGATCGGCACGGTCGGGATCGCCGGGACCGACTACTCCAAGGGCGTGCTGGTGCTGCTGCTGTCG
This sequence comes from Actinomycetes bacterium, assembly GCA_023396115.1. Classification (GTDB taxonomy): domain Bacteria; phylum Actinomycetota; class Actinomycetes; order Propionibacteriales; family Nocardioidaceae; genus Nocardioides. The sequence continues at coordinate 40,104 of JAEWXC010000090.1, forward strand.
CTGCTGGCCCTCGCCCTGTTCGTGGCGACGCTGTTCATCGCGGCGTTCCCGGAGAACATCCAGATGCCGCTGCTCGGCACCCCGATCTTCCAGGCGGCGCTGGCTGTCCCGGCCCTGCTGCTGACTCTGGTCGGCTTCATCGACTCCGGCACCGCCAACCTGGTCGACGCCTCCCGCGGGATCGGCCTGTTCCTGACCCTGATCGGTGTCGTGGTCTGGGGCGCGGTGACTGCGGTGCAGGCGAAGCCGCTGCTCGAGGCAGCCCAGGCGATGAAGGCCGCACCGGCCGCACCGCCCGCTCCCGAGACCCCGCAGGCGCCCGAGGAGGCCTGAGCCCCACCGACCACCTGACGGGCCCGACCGCGTGTGCAGCGCGGTCGGGCCCGTTTGCCGTGGTCCCGGTTGGGTCGGTTCTCCGGAATCAGGGCACCGGGGCCCCGGCAGCCTTGCCCACCCTCCCGGGCCGGCGCATGCTGGAGGGACGGCCCGAGCGCCGCCCGGGCCGGACCCGAGGCGGTGGACGACATGACCGAACCCCTCCAGCAGCACCCCGGGGGCGCCGATCCCCGACCGGCCGGGGTCCTGGGCCGAGACGTGTGCGCCAGCCACGCGCTGCTGCGCAACCAGCTCGAGCGGGCACGTCGGGCGGTGAGCCGACGCGATCCGAGCGAGCCACGGGCGGCGCGTGCGCCGGTCGACGTGCTGCTGACCAGTGCCAGCCAGCACGCGGGGGCGGTGCTCGCCGTGCTGGTGCCGCGCACGCACGCCGTGGTGCCCGACGGTCCGGCCGCGGCCGAGGAGCTCGTGCACCGGGTGCGCGACCTGGAGGTGGCCCTGCACCAGCTCAAGGGCAAGACCTACGGCAACACCTTCATGGCCCGTCGCCACTACGACGAGGTGTGGGACGAGGTCTCCGGAACCCTGCACCGTCTGGTGCGGGCCGAGACGGCCGCCGGCACCCTGCTGGCCAGCGCCCCCGGCAGCGGCGCCGACCACGTGGCGGCGCTGCACCGGGCCGAGGAACGCGCCCCGTCGCGACCGCACCCGTGGATCCCGCACCAGGGGCCGCTGGCGCCGGCGGCGCGTGCGGTGGCCCGACGGCTGGACGCCTTCTACGACACCGTCGAGGGCCGGATGCTGCCCGTGCCTGCCCCGCACCACGACCGGGAGCACGACGGGTTGTTCACCCAGTGGCTCCTCGCGGACCCGCATCTGGCCCCGCCGGAGCGGCACGACCACGGCGACGACCCGACCCCGACCGGCCGCTGAGGCCGTGGGAGGGCCTGAAAAGCGCTGAGGGCGTCACCCCCGGGTCGGGGGTGACGCCCTCAGGCGCCGTCTGGTGACGCTCAGCGGCGGCGGTCCACGTCGACGAAGTCGACGCGGGCCCCACCACGACCGGCCAGGGCACCGACGACGGTGCGGAAGGCGGTCGCGGTGCGCCCGTTGCGGCCGATCACCTTGCCGAGGTCGTCGGGGTGCACCCGGACCTCGAGGATCGAGCCGCGGCGCAGCTGCTTGTCCCGGACCGTGACGTCGTCAGGGTGCTCGACGATGCCGCGGACCAGGTGCTCGAGCGCGTCGGCCAGCACCGGCTCAGGCCTCGGTGCTCTCGGCGGCCGGCTCCTCGGCAGCGGCCTCGGCGGGCGCCTCGGCGGCGGCCTCCTCGACCTTCTCCTCGGCCTTCTTCGCCTTCTTGGTGACCGCGTCACCCTTCGGCTCGGAGGCGGCCTGCTTGAGGGCCTCGTTGAAGATGGCGAGCTTGTCGGCCTTGGGGGCCGCGGTCTTCAGGGTGCCCTCGGTGCCGGGCTCACCCTTGAAGGTCTGCCAGTCGCCGGTGACCTTGAGGATCGCCTCGACGGCCTCGGTCGGCTGGGCGCCGACGGAGAGCCAGTACTGGGCGCGCTCGCCGGTCACCTCGATGAAGGAGGGCTCCTCCTTGGGGTGGTACTTGCCGATCTCCTCGATCACCCGTCCGTCGCGCTTCTTGCGCGAGTCGACGACGACGATGCGGTACTGCGGGACCCGGACCTTGCCCAGGCGCTTCAAGCGAATCTTGACGGCCACGTTTGTGGTGTCTCCTCGAACGTTGTGGTGGTGTGAGGGCTCCGGACCGGGTGGGGAACACACGGGCCGTCGACCTCGATGGGGCCCGCCGCGCCGGGTGAGAGGGACCGGACGGACAGGACTCAGGGATGAAGTCTGCCAGAGGGTCGCGGAGTGGACCAATCGGGGTCACGTGCGGTGGAGTGCCCCGACCGGTCGCGGCGCCCGTCAGCCTCCCCTGAGAGCCGGGCCCGGGTTCAGGGTCCGTCTCAGGGGTTCGACGGATGCCGCGGAGCACCTCGGCAGGGAGGATGGAGGCATGAGCAACCACGAGCCCAGCCCGGGCGGCCCCGACCAGAACCCCTACCAGACCCAGCCCACGCCCCAGCCGGGGTACGGCGCCGCCTGGACCCCGCCGCCGACCGCCCCGAAGAAGCCCCGGCCGAGTGCCTGGTGGTTCCTGGGACCGGTCGCCCTGGTCGCGGCCGCCGTCGCGGTCTTCGTGGTGGCCCTCGTGGCCGGCTTCAGCGGCCTGGTCACCGACACCCAGAGCCTCCCGGCCGACGGCCAGCCGCACCAGGTGACCCTGAAGAACACCGAGAAGCAGATGCTGGCCATCGACGAGGACGAGTTCTGGACCGCGGACTGCACCGTCACCGACGCCGGGTCCGGGGAGCAGCTCACGATCAACTCCCCCACCGGTGACGTCACCGTGAACGGCTGGGAGGTGACCAAGACCTTCCGACCGATCTCCCCCGACGTGGTGGTGACCTGCCAGCCGGGCACCTCCGACCCCGCCGACCCGTCGGCGGGCGCGGGCACCGAGGTGATCGTCGGGGAGGCCCCCGAGATCGGCCGCGCCGTCGGCGGCATCATCGTGGCCACGATCGTGCCGCTGGTGCTGGGCTCCATCGCCGTGATCTGGGCCATCGTGCTCGGCATCCTCATGGCCGTGCGGGGCCCGAGGCGACCGCGCAACGCCGTCTGACCACCCACCGGGGGGCCGGTCTCCGGTCCCCCGGTCGCGGGGTTCAGGCCACGACACGTCCCCGCAGCACGACCGCCGAGGGCCGGCGCAGCACCGACAGGTCGGCGCGCGGGTCGTCGGGGTAGACGACGAAGTCCGCACTGGCCCCTTCGGTGACGGTGTCGAACCCGAGCCACTCCCGCGCCCGCCAGGACGCGGCCGCGACCACGTCGGCGGCCGGCAGGCCCATCTCGACCATCGCCTCCATCTCCCCGGCCAGCTCACCGTGCCGCTCGACGCCGCCGCCGTCCGAGCCCACGTAGAGCGGCACCCCGGCCTCGTGGGCACTGAGCAGGACCTCACGGCGCGACGCGTACAGCTCGGTCATGGTGGCGGCGTAGGCGGGGAACTTGTCCCGACCGCCGTCGGCGAAGCCGGGGAACTTGGCGGTCTGCTGGACGGTGGGGACCAGGGCGACCCCGTGCTCGGCCATGAACCCGACCTGGTCCGGGGAGAGCCCGGTGCCGTGCTCGATGCAGTCGATGCCGGCCTCGAGCAGTCCCGGCAGCACCTCGGACCCGAAGCAGTGCGCGGTGACCTTGGCGCCCTCGGCGTGGGCGGCGGCGATCGCGGCGGCGAAGGCCTCGGACGGGAAGGACGGCGCGAGGTCGCCGGCCTCGCGGGAGATCCAGTCCCCCACCAGTTTGATCCACCCGTCGGACTCGCGCGCCTGGGTGGTGGCGTAGGAGACCAGCTCCTCGGGCTCGATCTCGAAACCGAAGTTGCGCAGGTAGCGGCGGGTCCGGGCCAGGTGGCGTCCGCAGCGGACCAGCCGGGGCAGGTCGTCGCGCTCGTGCACGAACCGGGTGTCGGTGGGTGACCCGCAGTCGCGCAGCAGCAGCGCCCCGGCGTCGCGGTCGGCCAGGGCCTGGGCGACGACCTCGTCGGCGGAGATCGCGCCGTGGTCCTCCAGGCCCAGGTGATTGTGGGCGTCGACCAGCCCGGGGACGATCCAGCCCCGGGCGACGGTCCCGGCCCCCGGGTGTGGCTCGAAGGTCACCCGCCCGTCGACGACGTAGACGTCCCGGACCTGCTCGTCGGGCAGGACCGGGCCGTGGAACCTGAGCACCCCGGAGTCAGCCATGCCGGCACGCTACCCCGGTCGACACCCGGTTCGGGGCCCTACTCCGTCGGGCACCTCACCGAACGGGACGGGCCGACGTTCGCTCGGTGAGGCGCGAGCGCAGCGAGCCACGAACCCGTCAGCCGATCCGGTCCCACAGCCAGGTCGGTGACAGGGTGCGCGCGTGCATCGCCACGTTGGCCCCGAGCATCCGGTCCGCGGTGACCACCTCCACCTCGGACCCGGCCTCCCGCGCCACGCGGGCCTGGCGGACGATCTCGGAGTCCCCGTCGCGGGGTGCGTGCACGGTGACCACGTGCGCGTCGGTGCCGGCCCGGACCCCGGCCTTGGCGGCACCCTCGAGGACCAGGACGACCCGGTCGTGGACCAGGTCGGCCACCAGCAGCGCCTCGTGCAACCGGCGGGCTGCCCCGGCCCGGTCCTTCCACCACCCGTCCGGGCGCGCGCCGACGACGTTGGCACCGTCGACGACCAGGACGCGCCGCGGGGTGCGGCTCACTTGAGGAACTGGCCGAAGTCCTTGGGCAGGTTCAGCTGCTCGGCGGCCTTCTCGTAGTCGATGTCGCCACCCACGCCGAACGCGCTGCCCGGGGCCGCGGCCTTCTTCTCGGCGGCCTTCTGCTGCGCGGCCTTGGCGGGGTTGCCCGAGACCCGCTTGCCCTTGCCCTTCTTCGGGGCCTGCTTGGCCTTGCCCCGCTTGCCGGCACCGGGCAGCCCCGGCATGCCGGGAACCCCGGGCATGCCCGGCATCCCGCCACCGCGGGCCATCTGCTGCATCATCTTGCGGGCCTCGAAGAACCGGTCGACCAGCGTGTTGACGTCGGAGACCTGGCGGCCCGAGCCCTTGGCGATGCGGGCGCGCCGGGACCCGTCGATCAGCTTGGGGTTGGCCCGCTCGGCGGGGGTCATCGACTGGATGATCGCCTGGATCCGGTCGATCTCCCGCTCGTCGAAGGAGTCGAGCTGGTCGCGGAACTGCCCCATCCCGGGCAGCATCCCCATGATCTTGGACAGCGACCCGAGCTTACGGATCTGCTGCATCTGGGAGAGGAAGTCGTCGAGGGTGAAGTCACCGGAGCCGGTGAGCTTCTCGGCGGCCTTGGCGGCCTCCTCGGCGTCGAAGGCCTTCTCGGCCTGCTCGATCAGGGTGAGCATGTCGCCCATGTCGAGGATGCGCGAGGCCATCCGGTCGGGGTGGAACAGGTCGAAGTCGGTCATCTTCTCGCCGTTGGAGGCGAACATGACCGGCTTGCCGGTGACCGAGGCGATGGACAGGGCCGCACCACCGCGGGCGTCACCGTCGAGCTTGGTCAGCACGACGCCGTCGTAGCCGACACCCTGGGAGAAGGCGAGCGCGGTGGTGACCGCGTCCTGACCGATCATCGCGTCGACGACGAACAGGACCTCGTCGGGCTGGGTGGCGGTGCGGATCATCCGCGCCTGCGCCATCATCTCGGTGTCCACACCGAGGCGGCCGGCGGTGTCGATGATGACCACGTCGTGCAGCTTGGCCTTCGCCTCGCGGACACCGGTCTTGGCGACCTCGACCGGGTCACCGACACCGTTGCCGGGCTCGGGCGCGAAGACCGGGACACCGACCCGCTCGCCGTTGACCTGGAGCTGCTGGACGGCGTTGGGGCGCTGCAGGTCGCAGGCGACCAGGATCGGGGTGCGGCCCTGCTCCTTGAGCCACAGCGCCAGCTTGCCGGCCAGGGTCGTCTTGCCCGCACCCTGGAGGCCGGCGAGCATGATGACGGTCGGGCCGGTCTTGGCGAACCGCAGCCGGCGGGTCTCGCCGCCGAGGATGTTGACGAGCTCCTCGTTGACGATCTTGATGATCTGCTGGGCCGGGTTCAGCGCACCGGAGACCTCCTCGCCACGGGCGCGCTCCTTGACCGCCCCGACGAACTCCTTGACCACCGGCAGCGCGACGTCGGCCTCGAGCAGCGCGATCCGGATCTCTCGGGCGGTGGCGTCGATGTCGGCCTCGGAGAGCCGGCCCTTGCCACGCAGGTTCTTGAACGTCGTGGCAAGGCGGTCCGAAAGGGTGGCGAACAACGTCAGTCCTCGTCTGGTGCGTCGGGTGGTGGCGCCGGCTGGGCCGACGGCCCAGCCTAACCGGCCGGTCGTGGCGGTGCCGCACCCACGACGATCCCGGGCCGGCTGGTGCTGCCGCGACACCGGTCTGCGGGTGGTCCCCCGTCCCCTCGGCTCGCGGGTGCTTCTCAGACCAGCGCGGCGGGTTCGGGCGGGGTCAGGGTGCTGCGCAGCGCCGCCACCAGCCGGTCCAGCTCGCGCCCGGCCAGGGGACGTCCGTCGGCGCCCCGCAGGTGCAGCACGTCGACGGCCTGCGGCCCGCGGGTCTCGACGTGCGCGGCAACCAGGTCGGCGCCGGTGGCCGCGACCTGGGACAGCAGCCGGTGCAGCAGGCCGGGGGTGTCGGCCGCCCGGACCTCCAGCGCCGTGCTGCGCGCCCCCTCGACCTCGTGCACCAGCACCTGGGCAGCGCTGCCCCGGACCGGTGCCGGCGGGGTCGCGGTCGGGGTGTCGGCCGGCAGCCGCAGGTGGTGTCGCAGCACCGCCGGGTCGACGCTCAGGTCGTCGATCCACCAGCGCGACCAGGCCAGGGCACCCGACCCGGGGACCCGGCCGGCCCGGGCCCGGTGCACGCCGCTGCGGGTCAGCAGACGAGCCACCTCCGCGGCCAGCCCGACCCGGTCGGGGGCCACGACCAGCACCTCCAGTCCCCCGCCGGCCCCGGCCACCTCCACGTGCAGCTCCCCGTCGCACATCCACTCCGGCACCTCCTCCGGCTCCGGCTCCAGAACCTGGCCGGGCCCGAGCACCGCCGCGGTGCGGGCCACGAGGTCTCGCACCTGTCCGGCCCGCCAGGTGCTCCAGGCGGTCGGGTTGACCGCACGGACGTCGGCCTCGGTGAGGGCGCCGAGCAGGTCGAGGGCCTCCACGTGGCCCACCCGCTCGGCGACCCACTCGGCGGTGGCCGGGTCCTCGGGGTCGCGGGTGGTGAGGGTGGAGGTGAGCAGCAGGTGTTCTCGCACGCAGCGTTCCACCAGACCCACCGACATCGGGCCGAATCCCCACCGGCGGGCCACCTCGGCGGCCATCGGGGCCCCGGTCAGGCTGTGGTCGCCGGGTTGGCCCTTGCCCAGGTCGTGCAGCAGGGCGGTGACCAGCAGCAGGTCGGGGCGGGCGACGGCCCGCAGCAGGTCGGAGGCGGCCACGCAGGTCTCCACCAGGTGCCGGTCCACGGTGTGTCGGTGGGCGGTGCTGGAGTGCGGCAGCAGGCGCACCTGTTCCCACTCGGGCAGCAGCAGGTCGACCGCTCCGGTCTCCTCGAGGGTCTCCCACACCTCACGCAGTCCGGCTCCGGCGCCGAGCAGGCGCACCAGCAGCCCGCGGGCCGGTTCGGGCCACGGGGTGGGCACTCGGGCGCCGTCGCGGACCAGGCGGGCCGCGGTGGCCGGGGAGAGCGGCACGCCCTGTTCGGCCGCCACGGCCGCGGCGCGCAGCAGCAGCAGCGGGGCGTCGGCCACCCGGGCACCGGGCGCCAGGACCACCTCACCGGCCGAGAGCGCCACCCCGGGGGCGAGCTGCTCGAGCCGGGGACGGCGCGGGCCGGCGGTGTGCGCGGGGCCGGCCAGGTGGGCCTCCACCCGGCGCCAGGTCAGCCGGGACAGGTGGGCGGCGCGACGACCGAGGCCGCGCACGTGACGCTGGGCGGCCAGCGCGTCGGGCAGGCCCAGCTCCGAGGCCAGCTCACCCCACAGTTCGGGCGCGATCCGGTCGCCGGCACGCCCGGTGACGGTGTGCAGCGCGTCGCGCACGTCGAGCATCCCCCGGCGGGCGCGGGCCAGGTCAGCGTGCGGCACGTCGACCAGCCACGTGGCGCGGAGCCCGTCGAGCACCACGAAGTCCCGCAGACCGCCGTGCGCCTCCTTGAGGTCGGGGACCCCCTCGTGCGCCAGTTCGCCGGAACGCTCGTGCCGTCGGCGGGTCATGCTCGCCAGCTTCGGCAGCCGGGCCCGGGCCCCGCGGCGCCAGTCGGCCAGCACCCGGGTGCGCAGCTGCAGGGTGAGGTGCGGGTCGCCGGCGACGTGCCGGGCGTCGAGCAGACCCAGGGCCACCCGGACGTCCTGCTGGGCCGCCGCCACCATCCCGTCGAGCGACCGGACGGCGTGGTCGAGCTTGAGACCGGCGTCCCACCACGGGTACCACAGCTCGGTCGCCACCGGCCCCGGGTCGACGTCCTCGGCGTGGACCAGCACCAGGTCCAGGTCGGAGGCCGGGGCCAGGTCGCCGCGGCCGTACCCGCCCACCGCCACCAGGGCCAGGCCGGTCGTGCTGCCCGGCACGAGGGCCTCGAAGGCCCGGGTGGCCAGGGCGTCCATCTCGCGGACCCGTGCGGCCCGTTGGTCTCCGGTCATCGTGATCCCCTCTCCTGGACGCTGCGGTGCGTGCCCGGCACACGCCGCAGCGTCCGCCGCCCGGTGCACCGGGCGGCGGACGCGTACCGGGTCAGTTCCGGCTGGTGCGGTCTGTCGAAGCCGTGCGCCCTCAGAGGGCAGCTTCGTCGGTGTCCCCGGTGCGCACCCGCACCACCGTGTCGACCGGACTGACCCAGACCTTGCCGTCGCCGATCCGACCCGTCTGGGCGGACTTGACGACGATCCCGACCACGTCGTCGACGTCGGTGTCGTCGACGACGATCTCGATCTTGATCTTGGGGACCAGGGCGATGTCGTACTCCGCGCCCCGGTAGACCTCGGTGTGGCCCTTCTGCCGGCCGTAGCCGGAGACCTCGCTGACGGTCATCCCGGCGACCCCGAAGGTCTCCAGGGCCTCGCGGACCTCGTCCCACTTGTGCGGCTTGATCACCGCGGTCACGAGCTTCATGCGTTCGCACCTTCCTTGCTGGTGGGGGCCTCGTCGCCGGCCGGTGCCGCGACGGGGGTGGTGAGGATGCTGCGGCGGGCGGCGCCGCTGACACCCAGGTCGTAGGCGGACTCGCCGTGGTCGGAGGTGTCGATGCCGCTGACCTCGTCGTCGGCGTCGATCCGCCAGCCCATGGTGGCCTTGATGGCCAGGCCGATGATCAGGGTGGCCACACCGGCCCAGAGCATCGCGAACAGGGCGACCGCGACCTGGACCAGCAGCAGCTTCAGGCCGTCGCCGTAGGCCAGACCGCCGGAGGTGGCCAGGAAGCCGATGCCCACGGTGCCGACCAGACCACCGACGAGGTGGACGCCGACCACGTCGAGCGAGTCGTCGAAGTTGAAGCGGTGCTTCAGGCCCACGGCCAGCGCACACAGCACACCGGAGACGCCACCGAGGATGATCGAGCCGACCGGGGAGAGCGCCCCGGCAGCGGGGGTGATGGCGACCAGACCGGCGACCACACCGGAGGCGGCACCGAGGCTGGTGGCGTGACCGTCACGCAGCTTCTCCAGCAGCAGCCAGCCCATCATCGCCGCGCAGGTGGCGACGGTGGTGTTCAGCCAGACCAGGGCGGTCTCGGTCTGGAACTGGGCCGACATCTCGGCCGGGTCGGTGGAGCTGAAGACGATCGAGCCGACGTTGAAGCCGAACCAGCCGAACCACAGCAGGCCGGCGCCGATCATGGTGAGCGGCAGGTTGTGCGGCTTCATCGGGGTCTTGCCGAAGCCGATGCGGCGACCGATCAGGATCGCCAGGACCAGGCCGGCCACACCGGCGTTGATGTGCACCACGGTGCCGCCGGCGTAGTCGACGGGGGCCACGGCGGCAGCGCCGTCGACGATCCCGGTCAGCTTCGCGGCCAGACCGTTGGCGGCGTCGCTGAGGAAGCCACCGCCCCACACCATGTGGGCCAGCGGGAAGTAGCTGAGGGTGACCCAGATCGGCAGGAAGACCAGCCAGGCGGAGAACTTCACGCGGTCGGCGATGGCGCCCGAGATCAGGGCCGCGGTGATCACCGCGAAGGTGAGCTGGAAGGCGACGCTCATGTAGGACTCGGGGGCGACGTCCTTGAGGCCGAACGTGGTGAACGGGTTGGCGAACAGCCCGGCGACGTCACCGCCGCCGTAGGACATCGACCAGCCCCACAGCACGTAGACGATGCCGACGACACCGAGAGCGCTGAACGACATCATCATCATGTTCAGCACGGACTTGGAGCGGCTCATGCCGCCGTAGAACAGGGCCAGACCGGGGGCGGTCATCAGCAGGACGAGGGATGCCGCCATCAGCATCCAGGCGTGGTAGCCGTCCATGGAACCTCCATGTTTCGCAGGAAGAGTCGTCCGGGTTCCGTGGACCGCGTTGTCACCGGTCCGGCGTCTCGTGGGCCCAACGTTCCGCCTGCGACGTTTCGTCCGGAACGGTCACGTGTTGCATCGGTGCAACGGCTCCGGACCCGGTGTTACGGCTGTGTTTCACGCCGCAGCAGCGCGCGGGGCGCGCTCCGGTGGTCAGGCGGCGGAGTGGACCGCGGCGGCCAGGACGAGCCAGACGGCCACCTCGGCCACCTGCTCGGTTGCGCCCAGGACGTCCCCGACGACCCCGCCGATCTTGGCGACGGCCAGACGCCAGACCGCCAGCGCCGCGACGAGGGTGGCCAGGGTGAGCAGGAGCAGCAGCCACACGATCGGCGCCCCAGCCGGCCACCAGGCGGGCGTCCCGAGCAGGTCCGGCGCCCACCCCAGGGCCAGCGCGGCACCGGCCAGGAACGTGCCGGTCAGGGCACCGAGCAGACACATCGGGCGGCTGAGCCGGCGGTACAGCGACGCCGCCATCCCCGAGGTCGTCGCCGGACGCCCCAGCGCGAGCACGACCAGCAACGCGACCCGGCCCAGCGCTCCCGCCACGACGAAGCCGACCAGGAGCGCCTCGGGGTCGGGCACGGTACCGGCGAGCAGCATCCGCAGACCCACGGAGGCGACGATCGCGGTCACCCCGTAGGTGCCCTGGCGGGAGTCCTTGAGGATCTCCAGACGCTGCTGGACGTCCCATCCCCCGCCGAACGCGTCGGCCACGTCGCCCAGGCCATCCTCGTGGAACGCCCCGGTGACCAGCAGTCCCACCACGACCCCGACGGCGCCGGACACCGGCAGCGGCAGCACCTGCGCGACCAGCCACGCGACGCCGCCGGTGAGCAGGCCGACCAGGGCGCCGGCCACCCCGCACCAGACCACGTAGCGGTGCCCGGGCACCGGCCGCGGGAGGCGGATCGGCAGCCGGGTGAGGAACTGCAACGCGGCGAGGAGGGCCATCAGCGGGTCACTGCGGTGCGTGGCCGAACCACTCGGCGAAGGTCGGGACCTCGGTGAGCGCCGCGCAGGCCATCGCCAGCAGCGGCACCGCGGCCATCGCGCCGGAGGCCTCTCCCAGACGCAGGCCCAGGTCCAGCAGCGGCTGGCGGTCCAGGTGCTCGAGCAGGCGGCGGTGACCGGGCTCGGGCGAGGCGTGCCCGGCGAAGCAGTGGTCCAGCGCGCCCGGCTGGGCCGCCTCGAGCGGCAGCAGCGCGGCGGTCACGACGTAGCCGTCGAGCAGGACCGGGATCCCCCGGCGCCGCGCGGCGAGACAGGCGGCCGCCATCCCCACCAGCTCGCTGCCGCCGATCCGGCGCAGCACCTCCAGCGGGTCGGCCTCCTCCGCCACCCGGGCCACGGCGGCCTCGACCGCCGCCACCTTCCCGGCCGAGGGGTCCACCCCCGTCCCGGGCCCGGTCCACTCGGCTGCGGACCCACCCAGCAGGGCGGTGACGACCGCAGCGGCCGGGGTGGTGTTGCCGATGCCCATCTCGCCGATCACCAGCAGGTCGGTGTCGAGCTGGTCGACATGGGCGGTCACCTCGGCCACGATCTCGCGGGCCCGGGGCACCGACACGGCGTCGGTGCTGCGGATGTCGCCGCACGGAGCGCCGACCCCGAGGTCGATCACGTGCACGGTCGCCCCGGCCCGGCGGGCCAGCGCGTTGACGGTCGATCGGTCGGCGTTGAACGCCGCCACCATCGCGGCGGTGACCTCGGTCGGGTAGGCGCTGACCGTGCCGTCGGCGGCGACGCCGTGGTCGCCGGCCAGGATCAGCACGCTCGGGCGGCGCACGTCCGGGTCGGGGCGGCCCTGCCAGCCGGCGAGCCAGATCGCGGCCTCGTCGAGCCGGGCGAACGCTCCGGCCGGTCGCAGGATGTCGCCGGCCCGCGCGGCCAGGGCCTCACGCGCCGCGGTGTCGGCGGCAGGCAGGTCGGCCAGGCAGCCGGCGGGCAGCCAGCAGTCGTCGGAGTGCAGGTGCGGCATCAGGTGGTCTCTTCCGGGGTCGTGGTCGCCGGGACCCGTCGGTCCGGCTCGGCGGGGTGCAGGGGGTGGGTCAGCCCAGGAGCGCGTCGGCGAACGCCTCGGCGTCGAAGGGAGCCAGGTCGTCGGGGCCCTCGCCGAGACCGACCAGCTTGACCGGGACGCCGAGCTCACGCTGCACCGCCACGACGATGCCGCCCTTGGCCGACCCGTCGAGCTTGGTGAGCACAATGCCGGTGACGTCGACGATCTCGGAGAAGACCCGCGCCTGGATCATCCCGTTCTGTCCGGTGGTGGCGTCCAGGACGAGCAGCACCTCGGTGACCGGGGCCTGCTTCTCGATGACCCGCTTGACCTTGCCGAGCTCGTCCATCAGGCCGGCCTTGTTCTGCAGCCGACCGGCGGTGTCGACCAGCACGGTGTCCACGCCCTGCTCGACGCCCGCCTTGACCGCCTCGAACGCCACGCTGGCGGGGTCGCCGCCCTCGGGGCCGCGGACCACGTCGACGCCGACCCGCTCACCCCAGGTCGCGAGCTGCTCGACCGCGGCGGCGCGGAAGGTGTCGGCCGCGCCGAGCACGACCGAACGGTCCTCGGCGACCAGGATCCGGGAGATCTTGCCGACGGTGGTGGTCTTGCCGGCACCGTTCACCCCGACCACGAGCACCACACCGGGCTGCCCGTCGGCGCCGCTGACCTGCAGTCGGCGGTCCATCGAGGGGTCCACCAGCGTGACGAGCTCCTCGCGCAGCACGGTGCGCACGTCGGCGGCGTCGGCGCCCTCGACCCGCATCCGCTCCTTCAGCCGGGCGACGAGCTCCTGGGTGGGGGCCACGCCGATGTCGGCGGTCAGCAGCGTGTCCTCGACGTCGGTCCAGGTGTCCTCGTCGAGCCGGTCGCGCGAGAGCAGGGCGAGCAGGCCCTTGCCCAGGCCGCCCTGGCTGCGGGAGAGCCGCTGGCGCAGCCGGACCAGTCGGCTCGCGGTCCCCTCGGGACGCTCGACGGTCGGGGCAGCCGGCTCCTCGACGGGCGTCGGGACGGCCGGTGCCTCCTCGTCGGTGACCTCGGGCGCGGGGGCGGTGAGGTCGGGGGCGGTGGTGCCGGCCGGCGGCGCCTCGACCTTCCCGCGGCCACCCCGCAGCAGTCCGATCCCGACACCGACGAGGGCCAGGACCAGGATCGCGATCCCGACGACGAGCAGCACGACTGTTTCCATGGGGGCATCCTTCCATCCACCCCGCCGGCCCCCGGACCGGGCCGGGTCGGGCTGGCGCCCGTTGTGCCCGGACGGGCCTCAGCGCCCCCGCGGGCCGCGCGAGGGGGAGGTCAGGGCCGCGTAAGTGCCCAGTCAGGGCCACGCAAGTGCCCGGTCAGCGACTAAGCGCCCGGTCAGGGCCACTTAAGTGCCCGGTCGGCGCCACACAAGTGCCCGGTCGGCGAGGGGGCGGGGCTCAGCGGCGACGCAGGTCGGGGGTGGGGAGCAGGGGCTCGTCGAGCTCCTCGACGGTGGGCAGGCGGTCGACGCCGCGCGACATCAGGCGACCCGCCCAGGGGGCGCCGGGCACCTTCTCCCCGCGGTGCGGGTAGGCCACGTAGACGACCACCAGGGCCGCCAGCACGAGGATCACGAGCATCGAGACGATGATGAAGGTCACGCGGTAACACTCCCGAGAGGGTGGGGCGGTGCTGTCTCCCCCACCCTACGAACCCGGCGGGCGTTCAGTCGGCAGCGGGGCGCAGCAGCGGTTCGACTGCGGCACGGATCACATCGGGCATCGGCGCGACCGGACGCTGCCCGGCACCGTGGGAGTTGTCGACGTAGACGTGCACGAACCGGCCCTCGGCCGCGGCCTCCTCGTCGTCGCCCTGGAACAGCCCGATCCGGTAGACGATCGAGGAGGTGCCGACCTTGTCGACCACCATCCCGGTCTCGATCGGCTCGGGGAACCCGATCTCGCGGAAGTACCGGCACGAGGTCTCCGCCACCACCCCGATCCGGTCCAGGAGCCGGACGTTGGTCCCGGTCGCCTCGAACAGGTGGGCGTTCACCGCCGTGTCGAACAGCTCGTAGTAGGTGGCGTTGTTGAGGTGCCCGTAGGCGTCGTCGTCGCGCCAGCGGGTGGTGACGGTGCGCCACGTGACGTAGTCGGAGCGGGTCGGACGTGCGTTCTTCTCAGCCACGGGCCCAGTCAAGCACCCCGGTACCCGACCGCCGAGCGGGGTCGACCCGGCGACCGGCCGTCGCAGGACGCCGGGCTCAGCGACCCGGGGCGACCGGCGCCGTGGGGGCGAACTCGACGACCCGGTCGGCAACCGCGTCGAGCAGCGGCGCGTCGTGGGAGACCGCCAGCACCCCGATGCCGGCGTCGCGGGCCAGGCCCAGCAGGTCACGCCAGACCTCGGCCTGGGTGAGCGCGTCCAGGCTGGCGGTGATCTCATCGGCGACCAGGTAGGCCGGACCGGCCCGCAGTGCCCGGGCCAGGCTGACCCGCTGCAGCTGTCCGCCGCTGATCTCGTGCGGGTAGCGGTCCCGCCAGACCGGGTCGACCAGGCTCTCCTCGGCGTCGGTCGGCTCCCCCGCCTCGGCCAGGAGCCGGGCGACGGTCCACCGCGGATTCATCCCCGCGGCGGCGTCCTGGACCAGGTACTGGGCGCGACGGTCGGGGCCGCGCAGCTCGGTCCCGTCGACCCGCACCACACCCGACGCGGGCGTCAGCAACCCGGTCAGTGCCCGGGCCAGGGTGGACTTGCCGGCCCCCGACGGCCCGCGGAGCCCCACCACCTCACCGGCCCCGACGTCCAGCCCGGCGCCGGAGAGGACCCACGGGGCGGAGCGGTCGTGGCGGAACCACAGGTCCTGCCCGACGAGACTCACCCGGCCACCTCCACCAGCTCGGGGTCCGCCCAGGACGACTCCGGTGCGTCGAGCTGCATCCCGTTGACCGGCAGCGCCCGCCACAGGGCCCGGCTGTAGGGGTGCTGCAACGCGTCCCCGTCGCCGGCGAAGGCCTCGGGGGCGGCGGTCTCCAGGGTGCGGCCGTGGTGGGTGACCACCACCCGGTCGGCGACCCCGAGCACCCCGGGGAGGTCGTGGCTGACCAGCACCACGGCGGTGCCGTCGTCGGCCAGTGTCCGCAGCCGGTCCAGGGTGGCCGCGGCGCCGGCCGGGTCCAGGCCCGGGGTCGGTTCGTCGGCGACCAGCAGCCGCGGGGAACCGGCCAGGGCCATCGCCCCCAGCACCCGCCGGGCCATGCCGCCGGACAGCTCGTGCGGGTACTGGTCCAGCACCTGCGGCCCCAGCCCGCGCTCGGCCAGCTCGTTGGCGGCCTCGCCGGCCGGGCGGCCGGCCAGCTCCAGGGCACGGGCCACCTGCGCGCCGACGGTGGCGGTGGGGTCGAGGTGGCTGACGGCCTGGGGCAGCATCGTGATCTCCCGGCCGCGCAGCCCCACCCGGCGCTGCGGGGTGAGCTCGGTCCCGTCGAACCGGATGGTGCCGCCGGTGGAGGCGTTGGGCGGCAGCAGGCCCAGCACCGCCAGGCCCAGCAGGGTCTTGCCGGAGCCGGAGGCGCCGACCAGGGCGGTCACCTCGCCGGCCCGGGCAGTCAGCGACATCGAGCGCACCGGCGTGACGACCCGGCGGCGCAGTCCGCGCTCGTACTGGGTGAACGAGACCGACAGGTCGGTGATCTGCAGCAGGTCGCTCATCGGTGGTGGCTCCTGGGGTCGGTGAGGGTGCGCAGGTTGTCGCCGATGGTGTCGACGACCTTGACCAGCACGAGCAGGCACAGCCCGGGCAGCAGTGCGAGCCACCACTGGCCGGTGGAGAGGAACTTCATCGAGTCGCGCAGCAGCACCCCGACCGCGGGCTCGGAGGGGTCGACCCCCAGGCCGAGGAAGGACAACGCGGCCTCGTGCAGGATCGCGTGCGGGAAGAGCAGCACCCCACCGACCACGGCGTGCGGCAGCAGGTGCGGCAGGACGTGGTGCCGGGCGACCCAGGTGCGTCGGTGGCCGAACCCGCGGGACAGGGCCACGTAGTCGCTGGCCGCGACCACCCGGCCCCGGCTGAGCAGGACCCGGGTCAGGGACGGCCAGTGGGTCACGGCCACGGCCACCACGACCGCCCAGGTGCCGCCGCCCAGGGCGAAGGTGAGCAGGATCAGCAGCACCAGGTGCGGCAGCGCCAGGAACAGGTCCACCAGCCAGATGACGCTCCGCTCGACCCAGCCCCCGAACGTGCTGGCCAGGGCGGCCAGCAGCAGCGCGATCAGGGTGGAGCCGGCGGCGGCCAGCAACCCGACCCCGAGGCTGAGCCGCAGCCCCACGACGGTGCGGGCCAGGATGTCGCGGCCGAGCCAGTCGGTGCCGAACAGGTGCTCGGTCGACGGCGGCAGGTGCTTGCGGTCCAGGTGGGTGATCCGGGCCGCGTCGCCGAGGAACTGCGCGGCCACCACGACCGCCAGCACCGCGGCCAGGGCCAGGACGGTGACCACCAGGGTGCGTCGGCGGGCGCCGGCCCCCAGCGGCGTCGCGGTGGTGGGCGTGTCGACGCCCAGGTCGGTGGCACTCACCGGACCACCTCCGCGGGGGCGGCCCGGTCGGGCCGGGGCAGCCGGGTGTCGCGGGGCACGGTGCGCGGGTCGACCCGGCGCAGCACCACGTCTCCGACGGCGTTGCCGACGAAGACCAGCACGGCGGTGAGCAGCGCGATCGCCAGCAGCAGCGGCACGTCCTGGCGCAGTGCCGCCTGGGTGGTGGCCTGTCCCAGGCCGGGGTAGCGGAAGACCTGCTCGGCCAGGACCGATCCGCCGATGAGTTCGCCGATGGAGGCGAACTGCAACGTCAGCGCCGGTGCCGCGGCGTTGCGGAGCACGCGAAGGCGCAGCACCCCGGCCGGCCGCTCCCCCAGTGCCCGGGCGAACGTCACGTGGTCCTCGGCCAGCACCTCGACCACCGCCTGGCGGGTGTGCAGCGTGGCCGGGCCGAGACCGACCAGGGACAGCGTGAGGGCGGGCAGCACCAGGTGCTGGATCCGCTGCAGCACCGTGACGTCCTCGGGCAGCACCCCGATCGGGCCGGAGCAGCACACCGGCGCGGCCTGCAACCAGACCGCGAACACGTAGAGCAGCAGCAGCCCGACCCAGAAGGTCGGCGCCGAGGCGATCGTGTAGGCCCACCAGGTGATGGTGCGGTCGACCCAGCTCCCGCGCCTGGAGCCGGCCAGCACGCCCAGGCCGAACCCCAGGGCACCGGAGAGCAGCCAGGCGCTGGCCATCAGCACCAGCGACGGGCCGAGCCGTTCGCGGAGCACGTCGGCCACCGGCTGGCCGTAGACCGCCGACTCCCCCAGGTTGCCCTGCAGCACCTGGCCGGCCCACTTCACGAAGCGTTCGGGTGCCGGGTCGTCCAGGCCCCAGCGTTCCTCGATCAGGGCCCGCTGCTCGGGCCCGACCGCGGTGAGGTCGGCGCCGATGTAGGCGTCGACCGGGTCCACCGGCGAGGCGCTCATCAGCGCGAACGACGCCACCGCCACAGCGGCCAGCAGCAGCACCAGGCGGACGAGTCGTCCCAGGACCCGGCCCAGGACGCGCCGACCCGCCGACCTCTCGGCGGGTGCGGAGGGGTCGGTGGCTGCGGGCGGGGTCAGCAGGTCCACGACCACCCGGTGATCCCCGCGGTCAGCGGCCAGCCGTGACCGTGCGGCTCGGTGACGGTCTCGCCCAGGTCGAGGCACTCGTCGACGTAGTAGGTGTGGTCGAGGTTGACCAGCCAGGCCCACGGGGCGTCGGCGGCCGGGCCGGACTCCACCTGGGCGGCCTTCCACTCACGCTCGGCGGTCTCCGGGTCCGTGGCTCGCATCGCGGCCTCGAGGTGGCGGTCCACCTGGGCGTCGGCGTAGTAGCCGGGGTTGTTGTACTCCACGCCGCGCTGGGTGCCCGAGAGGATGTTGTAGAGCTCGGTCTGGTCCTGGCTGCCCCAGCCGAAGAGCACCGGGTCGGCGTGCATCCGCTCCTCGATCTTCTCCCAGCTCGCCGAGCGTGCGGTGACGTCCAGGCCGATCGGGTCGAGCATGTCGGCCACGGCGAGCGCCAGGTTCTGCCGGACGGTGTCGCCGGCCGGGTACAGCAGGGTCAGCTCGGCGCGGGTGCCGTCCTTCTCGCGGACCCCGTCGCCGTCGCCGTCGGTCCACCCGGCGTCCTCGAGCAGGGCCTGCGCACCGGCGGTGTCGTCGTCGGTGATCGTCGTGGACGGCTCGAACCAGGGGGCCTCGTCGACCGGGCCGAACGCGGGCGAACCGTGCCCGTCCAGGACGCCCTCGACCAGGGCGGCTCGGTCCACGGCCACGTTCACGGCGCGGCGCACGGCCACGTCGGCGGTGACGTCGTTGCCGACGGGCGCACCGGTCGAGGAGGTGCGCCCGGTGTCCAGCACGGTCGGGAACGACACGGCACGGTTGTCCAGGCTGGGCACGGCGACGACGCGATGTCCGTCGATCTTCTCCCCGGCCATCGAGGCCGGGACACCCGCCACGTCGACCTCCCCGGTGCGCAGTGCCGCCAGCGAGGTGTCCTCGTCGGTGAACAAGAAGGTGAGTCGCTCGAAGGCCGGCATGGTGCCGTAGTAGTCGTCGTTGCGTTCCACGACCAGTTGCTGGCCGGGCTGCCAGGAGACGAACTCGTAGGGGCCCGAGCCGACCGGGGCCCGGCCGTAACCGCGGTCGTGACCCTCGGCGGGCACGATGCCGAGTGCCACCATCCGGTTGACGAAGGTGCTGGTGGGCCGGGTGAGGGTGAGTTCGACGGTGTCCTCGTCGACTGCGCTGGCCTTCTCGAGCATGGTGAGGTCGGTGAGGCCACCCGACTTCGCCGCGGTCGTGTACGTGTAGGCGACGTCGGCGGCGGTGACCGGCTCCCCGGTGGTGAACGCGGCGTCGTCGCGCAGGTCGACGGTCCAGGTCAGCCCGTCCTTGCTGACCTTCCAGTCGGTGGCCAGGTCACCGGCGATGCTCAGGTCCGGGTTGCGCTGCAGCAACGTGGACTGGAACAGCGGCGAGCCGTACCGGCCCCAGCCCAGGGTGGGGTCGAAGCCCTCGTCCGGTTCGCCGCCCAGGGCCAGGGTGAGCTGCTCGGGCGCGGCTCCCCCGGTGTTCTTCTCGGGCGTTCCCCCACCGCCGCAGGCAGCCAGCGCCGGCGCCGCGAGCAGGGTGAGGGCCAGGCCGACGCGCACGGTGCGACGCGGGCGGGACGGGACGGGCATGCAGGAACCTCCACCTTGCTGCGAATTGTTCGCAACAAGGTACCGCGTGCAGGAACGCGGGGCCCGGCCGGGTCAGGCGGGTTCGTTCTCGCGGAGCCGCTGGCTGATCACCGCGGAGACCCCGTCGCCGCGCATGGTGACGCCGTAGAGGGCGTCGCCGACCTCCATCGTGCGCTTCTGGTGGGTGATGACGAGCAGCTGGGAGTTCTCCCGCAGCTCCTCGTAGATCTCCAGCAACCGGCCGAGGTTGGTGTCGTCGAGGGCCGCCTCGACCTCGTCGAGGATGTAGAACGGCGAGGGCCGGGCCTTGAACAGCGCCACCAGGAACGCCACCGCGACCAGGGAGCGTTCCCCGCCCGAGAGCAGCGAGAGCCGCTTGACCTTCTTGCCCGGCGGGCGGGCCTCGACCTCGATGCCGGTGGTGAGCATGTTCGACGGATCGGTCAGCACCAGCCGGCCCTCGCCGCCGGGGAAGAGCCGCGCGAAGGTGGCGTCGAACGCCTTCTCCACGTCCGCGTAGGCCTCGGTGAAGACCTGCTCCACCCGGGCGTCGACCTCCGCGACGATGTCGAGCAGGTCCTTGCGGGTCTGCTTGAGGTCCTCCAGCTGGGTGGTGAGGAACTGGTGCCGCTCCTCCATCGCGCTGAACTCCTCCAGGGCCAACGGGTTGACCCGCCCCAGGGCCGCCAGCGCCCGCTCGGCGGCGCGCAGCCGCTTGGTCTGGGTCTCCCGGTCGAACGGGGTCGGGTCGGGGGTCGGTTCACCCTCGGCCAGGACACCGACGAACGGCACCGGCTGGTCCGGTCCGTACTCGGCGACCAGCGCCGCCGGGTCGAGCCCCAGCTCGTCCAGGGCGCGGTCCTCCAGCTGCTCGATCCGCATCCGCTGCTGGGCCCGGGCGAGTTCGTCGCGGTGCACCGAGTTGACCAGCTCGTCGTGCTCCCGGGTGAGGTCGCGGAGCCGGGCCCGGACGTCCAGGAGCGCCGTCTCGCGCTCGGAGCGGGCGTGCTCGACCGCGGCCCGTTCGTCCGCGGCCGCCATCACCGAGCGTTCCAACCGCCGCAGCACCACCTCGCAGGCCGCGTGCACCGCCGTGGCGGCCCGGCCCTCGCGCACCAGCCGCTCCCGTCGCTGGGCGGCCTTGGCCCGGCTCTCCCGCTCGGCCCGCGCGGCCCGCAGCAGGGAGTCGGCG
>JAEWXC010000091.1 GCA_023396115.1 Actinomycetes bacterium
GGTCCGGACGGTCCGCGGCCGCGGTCGGCTCGCCGGGGGCCGTCGGTGGCCCGGCCTCCCGGGACGGGCCGTCCGCCGTCGCGGCCCCGGCGTCCTCCCCCGGTGTCGGGGGCACCGGAGCGCCCCCGGGTGCGGCTGCGGGCCCACGGCGGCGCTCGGCGAGCGGGAGCCCGCCACCGTTGCCGTACCCACCTCGCGCCACCCCATCATTAGAACACGTGTTCGAACAGCGTGGCGCGGATACCCTGCCGGTGAACGCCGGCGTGCGACGCACGCCACACGACCAGCACGACTCCAGCATCCGGGCATCCGAGGAGCACCCATGTACGTCCCCCCGGCCAACGCCGCCGACGAGGCCACCGCCCGTGCCCACGTGGCCGGGATCGGTGCCGGCGAACTCGTCACGGTCGGCCCGGACGGTCGCCCCGACGTCACGCTGGTGCCGGTGCTGTGGACCGGGGACAGGGTGCGGATGCACCTGGCCCGGGCCAACCCGCAGGGCGCACGCATCGCGCCCGACTCCCCCGGCCTGCTGGTGTGCACCGGACCCCAGGCGTACGTCTCTCCCAGCTGGTACGCCACCAAGGCCGAGCACGGTCGGGTGGTGCCCACCTGGAACTACACCTCGGTCCAGCTGGAAGGGACCGTCCGGGTCCACGACGACCCGGCGTGGTTGCTGGCGCTGGTCAGCGACCTGAGCGACCGGCACGAGGCCGGGCGCGCGGCGCCGTGGTCGGTCGAGGACGCCCCGGAGGCGTTCGCCCGGGGACAGTTGCGCGGCATCGTCGGGGTCGAGCTCACGGTGACCGCGGTGCACGCCAAGGCCAAGCTGAGCCAGAACCGCTCCGAGGCCGACCGGGCCGGGGTGGTGGCGGGACTGGCAGCCGAACCCGGCGACGCCTCACGCGCCGTCGGCCGGCTCATGCAGGACGGGCTGCGGTGAAGCTGCTGCTGACCTCGGGCGGGGTGCGCAACCCGAGCATCCGCGCCGCCCTCGAGGAGTTGTTGGGCAAGCCGGTCGAGGAGTCGGTGGCGCTGGCCGTCCCCACGGCCCAGTACGGTCACCCGTTCTGCACCCCCGGTTCGCTGCACCGGTTCGTGGCCGACACCGCCGGCCCGTCGATGACCGGACTGGGCTGGCGCTCCGTCGGGGTGCTCGAACTGCTGGCCCTGCCGACCATGCCACCGGAGCGGTGGCAGCCGTGGGTCCGCGAGGCCGACGTGCTGCTGGTCGACGGCGGCGAGGCCACCTACCTGGCGCACTGGGTGCGTGCCTCCGGACTGGGCGACCTGCTGCCCGAGCTGCACGAGACGGTCTGGGTCGGGGTGAGCGCAGGCAGCATGGTGCTGACACCCCGGATCGGGCCCGAGTTCACCGAGTGGGCCGACGCCCCCGACGACACCACACTCGGCCTCGTGGACTTCTCGATCTTCCCGCACCTGGGCCTGTTCGAGCAGAACCAGATGGCCGACGCCGAGCGCTGGGCGGCCGGGATCGGCGGGCCCGCGTGGGCGCTGGACGACGACTCCGCACTGACCGTCGTCGACGGGGTGGTCGAGGTCGTCAGCGAGGGTGAGTGGCGCCGGTTCTGAGCGACTGACCCGGGGCGTGCCTAGGCTGGTGGCATGGCTGAGCAGGTGCTGGACCCGGGGCCGTTCTTCCACGGGACCAAGGCGGACCTGGAGGTCGGCGACGAGCTCACCGCCGGCTTCCCGTCGAACTACCGCCCCGAGATCGTGATGAACCACGTCTACTTCACCGCGCTGGTCGACGGCGCGGGACTGGCCGCCGAGTTGGCCCCCGGGCCACGGGAGCCGCGGGTCTACCGGGTCGAGCCGACCGGACCGTACGAGGACGACCCCAACGTCACCGACAAGAAGTTCCCCGGCAACCCGACCCGCTCCTACCGCACCCGGGCTCCGCTGCGGGTCCTCGAGGTCGTGCACGACTGGACCCGGCTCACCCCCGAGGCGCTGGCCACCTGGCGCACCCGGCTGGCCGCCATCGAGGCGGAGCGCGGCGAGATCATCAACTGACCACCGGGGAACGGGCGAGGCCCCCACCCGGGTGTGCGGGTGGGGGCCTCGTTCCCAGCTCCCCCGGTTGGACTCGAACCAACAACCCTCCGATGCCGCCGCGAGTGCGATGAGCGCATGACGCCAGTTGACGCTCTCTGCCGATAAACGCCACTTGAACTGGGCAAACGCTGGCGTCTAGTGGTGTCGCGCTGACGCTGGTTGACAGCCCTTGACAGAGTTTCTGGCCTGTTTATGGACACCTTCAAGTCTCCGCCGCGAAGCGCATCTCCTCGTCGTGTGCGTGCGCTGCCTGCCTGAAGGTTGCTGGCCACGCGTGTCAAGGAGGTCGCCGCGGTCGGTTTCCAGAGCCATCCAGAGACCGCCTCGGCGCCGATAAGAGATCGGACACTTGAGGTCGGGAGGAGGATCCGAAGAGATTTGAACCAGCGACCTCTGGTCATCCGGCGCGAGCGCTCTCATCTGGTCGAGCGTTTGCTGTGTCCGTGGCCATGAAAAAGTCCCCACTGGTGGCCAGATAGAAGTCCCCACCCTTCGCGTCGTGTCGTAGCCAACAGCGAGGGCCCTGCGTGGTGACGGTGGCGGTGCCAACCGAGTCACCGAACACCACGCAGGGGCTTCCATTGAAGAACGCGCAGGAACGAATGGACGTGATTGCCGCCTACCGAGATGTAGGCACCTTCCGAGGAGCCGCGGAGATCTGCGGCACTACGCACAAGACCGTGAAGAGGATCATCGCCGCGCATGAGCTGGCCGTCCGGGGCGGTCGCCCGCCGGAACGGGTGCCGCGGGCGAGGAACTACGACGAGGTCGCCGACCTGGTCGCCGAGGCGGTGACCAAGACGGCAGGGAAGATCAGCGCCAAGCGGCTGCTGCCGACCGCACGCGCCGCTGGCTATGCGGGCTCGGACCGCAACTTCCGGCGGCTGGTCGCGACCGCGAAGCGGGAATGGCGGCTTGGGCAGGCGCGAGCTGGTGGCCGCAGGCCGGCGGTGTGGTCGCCCGGCGAAGTCCTCGCGATCGACTGGGGCGAGGAGATTGTCGCCGGACGGAAGGTCCACGTGTTCTGCGCGGTGCTCGCCTGGTCGCGGTTCCGGTTCGTCCGGTTCGCTGCCGATGAGCAGCAGGCCACCACGCTGGGCCTGCTGGCGGAGTGTTTCGAGGTCCTTGGCGGTGTTCCGAAGGTCGTGCTTGCGGACCGGATGGGCTGTCTGAAGGGCGGCGTCGTCGCGAACGTCGTCGTCCCGGCCCCGGACTACGTGCGGTTCGCGACTCATTACCGGTTCAGGCCCGACTTCTGTCATGGAGCTGATCCGGAGTCCAAGGGCATCGTGGAGAACCTGGTCGGCTATGCCAAGGACGACCTGCTGGTCCCGCTCGAGCTCGACGACGACCCCTGGGCCAACGGCCTGGCCGGGCTGAACGCCCGTGCGCAGGCGTGGTGCGGTGAGGTCAATGGCCGCCGTCACAGCGAGATCCACGAGATCCCCACAGAGCGGCTGATATCGGAACAGAAGCTGCTGGGCGAGCTGCCGTCGCTGCGGCTGGAGGTCGGGCCGAAGCCGACCACTCGGAAGGTCGACAAGCTCTCTTGCATCCGGTTCGGATCGGCGCGCTACTCGGTGCCGAACCGTCTCATCGGCACCACCGTCACCGTCGTCGTGGACGAGCGGGACCGGGTGCTGCGGGTTATCGAGCCGGTCACCGGCGAGGTCCATGCCGAACACCAACTGGTGGCGCCTGGTGAGACGTCGATCGTCGACGCCCATTACGGCCGGCCACGTCCCGACGCCCCGCGCCGTGGTGCGCGTCCGCGGACGGCGGTGGAGCGGGAGTTCCTGGCCCTGGGTCCGGTCGCCGAGCAGTTCC
This sequence comes from Actinomycetes bacterium, assembly GCA_023396115.1. Taxonomy (GTDB): domain Bacteria; phylum Actinomycetota; class Actinomycetes; order Propionibacteriales; family Nocardioidaceae; genus Nocardioides. Next base: position 3,907 of record JAEWXC010000091.1, read on the forward strand.
TCACCGGGGCCGCCGCCGCGGGTGTCACCAAGCTGGGCACCGAGATCGCCGAGATCCTCACCCTGGGCGCCGCCCATGGCACCGCAGCGTTGTTGGCGGCACTGGAACGCGCGGTGGCGTTCGGGCGGTGGCGGGCCGACGATGTGCGATCGATCCTGGCCACCAACGGCCACGCACCACGGCCCACCGCCGCGGGGAAGGCACTGGTGATGACGCTGCCCACGGTCCCGACCAGATCGCTGGACGCCTACCGGATCGACGGGACCGAGGGGGGTGAGGTGTCGTGACCGCCACGACTCCACCGCCGCTGCCCGCGGACCTGAACGAGGGCCTGAAGCGGTTGAAGATGGCCGCGATGCGCCGGCTGGCACCCGAGCTGCTGGTCACCGCAAAGACCCAACGCTGGAAGCCCGAGGAGTTCCTCCGCACCCTGGTCGAGGCCGAGATCGCCTCACGTGAAGCATCGAACGCGCGGACCCGGATGCGGCAAGCAGCCTTCCCCGTCGTGAAGCGGCTCGAGGAGTTCGATGTCGCTGCGTCCTCGATCCCACCGGCCACCTTCGACTACCTCTCGTCGTTGGAGTGGGTCCGCGCGGCCGAGAACGTGTGCATGATCGGCCCCGCCGGCACGGGGAAGTCCCACACCCTGATCGCACTCGGGATCGCCGCCGTCGAAGCAGGGCACCGGGTCCGATACTTCACCGCCGCCGAGCTCGTCGAGACCCTCTACCGCGGACTGGCCGACAACAGCGTCGGGAAGGTCATCGACACCCTGCTCCGCAACGACCTGATCCTGGTCGACGAGCTCGGGTTCGCACCCCTGGACGACACCGGCGCCCAGATGCTGTTCCGATTCGTCGCCGCCGCCTACGAGAGACGCTCCCTCGGCATCGCATCCCACTGGCCGTTCGAGTCCTGGGGACGGTTCCTGCCCGAGCACACCACCGCAGTCAGCATGCTCGACCGGCTCCTGCACCACTGCCACACCGTCGTCACCGACGGCGACTCCTACCGGATGAGACAGGCCCGGGCGAAGGGAGGAACCCGACTCAAAACCAGCTGAACCTCAGCGAAGGGTGGGGACTTTTAGTTGGCCACCAGCGGGGACCTCAACTTGGCCATTGACATTGCTGGCATATGAGCACTCGTGCGCTGACCTGTGCGAACTCGGCACAGGACGGTGAACCGAGCCCGCACTTCTTGCTGGTAGGGTCTGCTGCACGGATAGGTGACACCTGACTTGTGGTGCCGAGAGGTGCCGTTGGAAGGATGTACACCGTGCCGAAGCCCTACCCCAGAGAGTTCCGCGACGACGTTGTTCGTGTCGCGAGGAACCGTGAGCCTGGCGTCCACCTCAAGCAGATCGCCGCAGATTTCGGGATCAGCGAGTCGTGCCTGAACGGGTGGCTCAAGGCCGCCGATGTCGAGGACGGCGTCAAGCCGGGCGTCACCTCCGGCGAGCACGCCGAGCTCCGTGAAGCCAAGAAGCGGATCCGGCTACTCGAGCAGGAGAACGAGGTCCTGCGCCGCGCCGCTGCCTACCTGTCGCAGGCCAATCTGCCGGGAAAATGACGCTTCTATGCCTCTCGTCAAGCCATCGCGGTCTGGAGTTCGCGGAAGATCGCGCGGCAGACGTAGCGCTTGAGGCAGCGGCGGATCTCGCGGTTGGAGCGGCCTTCAGATCGGCGACGGGCGACGTAGTCGCGAGTGGTTTCGTCGTAGCTCATCCGCGTGCGGACGATGACGTCGAAGGCTCGGTTGAGTTGGCGATCGCCTGAGCGAGACAGGCGGTGACGGTCGGTGTTGCCCGACGACGCGGGGACTGGCGCGATCCCGCCGAGGGCAGCGAAAGCTGCTTCTGAGCGGACCCGGCCGTGGTGGGAGTAGGCGCAGATGATGATCGCTGCGGTGACTGGGCCGACGCCTGGCTGGACCTGAAGGCCGGGAGCGAGGGCCTCTGCGAGCTGCTGCAGCTCGCGGTGGTTCTGCTTCAAGAGCTCGCCCTGCTCGACGACAGAACAGGCAAGGCGACGGGCTTCACGTCGGGCGATTGCCAAAGGGTCGTGCTGTGCGGTGACGCGGCTGGTCCGCCATGCCGCGATCGTGCGGACCTGCGCGTCGGACAGGGGCTTGCGCGCATCGATCCCCAGGTCGACGCTGCGCAGCAGCGCCAGGAGGGCGTTGCGGTTCGCGGTGCGCTGCTGATCAAGGATCGATCGCGAGGCGAGCAGGACTCGCAGCGCGGTGCGCTGACCGGCCTGTCGGGGCTTGGCCAGGCGATCGAACTCTCGACCAAGGACCGCTCGTGCTGCAGCTTCTGCGTCGAGGGTGTCGGACTTGCCACGGTGTGCATGGGTGCTGCGAGCTGCTGGGCGTACCTCGGCGACGTCGAAGCCGGCCTCGCTCAGGGCCGCGGTGATCCCGGCCCCGTAGGACGAGGTCCCTTCGACCGCTGCGAGGACGCTGCCCCTGGTCCGGTGAACGATCCAGCTAATTGCTCGGGCGTTGCCCGACTGGGTGGTGGGGAAGGTCGCGGTGTCGATGACCGCTCCGGTCGCGGCGGCGAGGAGGCAGTAGGTGTGGGTGCGGGCGTGGGTGTCGATGCCGACGACGTGTTGGAACAGCTGGGCAACGATGGTCAACGGGACTCCTGACGCGAAAGGGGATGCGGACGTTCCGGCTCGAGCCCGTGGGTCGCTCAGAGTCACATCTGTAATGAGTCACGACCACGATGCCGCTGGTGGTCGGACAGGCTTCTAATCAAGGCATCTGCGCGTGGGGGCCGAACCTCGGTCGGCGTGCGGACATGTCATTTTCAAGACACCACCACGGCTGGTGGGTCGGATATACCCGGAGTCACGCACGCCGGCCGAGGTCAGCCTTCCAGCCGGCCACGGGCCAGCCAGCACCCATTACAGATGTACCCGCTCGTCCGCGAGTTGGCCGAGGACGGCATCCCCGTCACGGTGACGTGTCGGGTCCTCAAGATCGCCCGCCAGCCCTACTACCGCTGGCTGGCTGCTCCGGTGACCGATGCCGAGGTCGAGGAGGCTCACCGGGCCAACGCGTTGTTCGACGCCCACCGCGACGACCCGGAGTTCGGGTACCGGTTCCTGGTCGACGAGGCCCGTGACGCCGGCGAGTCGATGGCCGATCGCACCGCGTGGCGGATCTGCTCGGACAACGGCTGGTGGAGCGCGTTCGGGAAGAAGAAGGCGCGCGGGAAGGCCAAGAGACCGGGGCCGCCGGTCCACGACGACCTGGTCCAGCGGAACTTCACCGCCGATGCGCCGAATCAGCTGTGGCTCGGCGACATCACCGAGCACTGGACTGGTGAGGGGAAGCTGTACGTCTGTGCGTTCAAAGACGTCTACTCCAACCGGATCGTCGGCTACTCCATCGACTCCCGAATGAAGTCCCGCCTCGCAGTTGCTGCCTTGAACAACGCCGTCGCCAGGCGCGACGCCGTCGCCGGCTGTGTGGTCCACACCGATCGAGGATCGCAATTTCGCAGTCGGAAGTTCGTCCGCGCTCTGCACCGTCACGACATGGTCGGATCCATGGGCCGAGTCGGCGCCGCGGGCGACAACGCCGCCATGGAGTCCTTCTTCAGCCTGCTCCAGAAGAACGTCCTCAACCGACAGCCCTGGGCCACCCGCGAGGACCTCCGGATCGCGATCGTCACCTGGATCGAGCGGACCTATCACCGTCGCCGCAGACAGGACTCCCTGGGCCGATTGACCCCCATCGAGTTCGAGACCATCATGACCGCACCGGCCACTCAGGCCGCGTGACTCAACCTGTCACCTGATCGTGCAGCAGACCCTTGCCCCGTTTGTGACCCGATTCGTGTCAGTGAGTGCTCGGCAGCGCCCTTGAGGCCGGGGCACGTCCTGAGCCGTCTCCGGATGGACGCATTCCACAGCCTCAGCCCGGCCGAGATCGGCCGCCAGATCGGCGACCTAGAAGCAGTGCTTCACGACTTGCTGCCGACAAGACCGAACAGATGTACCCGTCGCGTACCAGCGCGGCAAGGTGGTCGCCTCGCGCCAAGCTCACGAAGCGGTGTGAGGAGTCACTCCAGGACTTCCTGCGCGACCCGGAACGCCGTGTTGGCGGCGGGTACGCCGCAGTAGATGGCCGACTGCAGCAGCACCTCCTTGATCTCGTCGTCGGTGAGGCCGTTGGTGCGAGCGGCGCGCAGGTGCATGGCCAGCTCGTCGTGGTGGCCGAGCGCGATCAGTGCGGTGAGCGTGATCATCGAGCGGGAGCGGCGGTCGAGGCCGGGGCGGGTCCAGATGCTGCCCCAGGCGTACTCCGTGATCAGCCGCTGGAAGTCCTCGGTCATCGGGGTGGTCGCGGCGGTGGCGCGGTCGACGTGCGCATCCCCGAGGACGGTACGACGAACAGCGAGCCCCGCCGCGCGCACCTGCCCCACGGTCAGCTCGTCCCGAGCGGCCCCGAGGGCGTGCCGGCGGATCAGTCCGGCCACCTCGGCGGGTGTCTCGACGGGGGCGAGGTGCGCGACGCCCGGGAGCACCACGGCGCGGCCGTGCTGGACGCCGGACGCGATCAGTGCCAGGGCCTCGGGCGGGGTGGCCGGGTCGGCGTCGCCGGCGATGGTCAGCACGGGGGTGACGATCTCGTGCAGCCGGTCGCGGACGTCGAAGGCACCGATCGCCGAGCAGACCGCGCTGTAGCCCGTGTCGTCGGCGTCGGAGAGGGCGTGCAGCAGGGCGGAGCCCGCTTCAGGCGAGCGGTCGAGGAAGCCCGGCCCGAACCAGCGCCCGGCCGACGCGGCGACCAGCGCGGGCGTGCCGGAGGCGGTCACCGTGGCGATCCGCTCGTCCCACGGCTCGGGGCCGCCGAAGTGGGCGGCGGTGCAGCACAGGGTGGCCGACAGGATCCGATCGGGCGCGTCGAGCAGCAGCTGCAGGCCGACGGCGCCGCCGACCGAGTCGCCGGCGTAGTGGAAGCCGGTGGCGACGACGTCGATCTCGTCCAGCGCCGCGAGCAGGTCGGCCGCCAGCGTGGCCATCGTGGTCGGACCTGAGGCAGGAGCGTGGTTGGTGCCGTGGCCGGGCAGGTCCCAGCCGACCACCCGGAAGTCCGCGGCCAGCTCCACGGCAGCATCGGCCCACAGCGTGGTCACGGTGGTGCCGAGGGACGGCCCGACCACGAGCAGCGGCAGGTCCGGCCGGCCGCCCAGGTCGACGAGGGTGACGGTCATCGTGGGTTCTCCTCGGTGAGGCGGGCGGCGCGGGCCAGGGTCTCGTCGACCAGGTCGTCGACCAGCCCGAGGTAGGCGTCGGCGGGCGGGTGGTCGGCGAGCCGGGCCATGGTCTCCTGCTCGGCGCGCAGGGCGGCGTCGAGCTCGGCGACGCGGGCGGTCATCCGGGCCGCGTCGACCCGCAGGCCGCAGACCAGGTCGGTGGCCTGTCCCGCCCCGACGACGGTACGACGGACGAGCGTCGCCAGCGGTGCAAACTCGGCGTGCCAGCCGCCGTCCGCCCGCTCGTCCACCTGCGCCGCGGCGGCCGCGTGCAGGCTCGCCGCCAGCGAGGGCGCAGCGAGCGCATGCCGGCGCAGCAGCGTTGCGGTCGTCGGGTTGGTCTTGTGCGGCATGGTCGACGACCCGCCGCCGGCCCCGTCGACCACCTCGCCCAGCTCGGGGCGGCCGAGGACGAGGACGTCATTGGCGATCCGGCCCCACGCGCCGGCCAGCCGGGCGCAGGCGTCGCCGGTGCGGGTGACCGGCGCGCGCCGGGTGTGCCAGGGGGCCGAGGGGGTGAGGCCCAGCGCAAGGGGAAAGGCAGAACGGGCCGCGCGGGCCGCCTCGGGACCGCCGAGCTCGACGACCGCGGCGAGCGTCCCAGCGGCACCCCCGAGCTGCACCGGGAAGTCGAGCGCCAGCAGGTCGTCGGCCGCGTCGAGCAGGCCGGCCAGCCAGTCGGCGACCTTCGCGCCGAACGTCGTGGGCACGGCCGGCTGGGTCAGGGTGCGCCCGACCATCGGGGTCGCCCGGTGCGCGTCGGCCAGCGCGGCGAGCGCGGTGACCTGCGCGACCAGGCCCCGTCGTACGACGGCCAGGGCGTCGCGCACGCAGAGCTGGATCGCGCTGTCGACGACGTCCTGGCTGGTGAGCCCGCGGTGCAGCCAGGTGGCGGCCGGCTCCGGCAGCGCCGAGCGCAGGAGGCCCACGAGCGGGATGACCGGGTTGCCGCCCGCCTCGGCCTCCTCTGCGAGCGCGGCGACGTCCACTGCGACTCCCGACAGGTCAGCCGGAGCGACCACGGCACTGGCCGGCGCGATCCCGGTCGAGACGAGTACAGACGACCACGCCGCCTCCACCCGCAGCATCGCCGCGAGGAAGGCGCCGTCGGCCATCAGGTCACCGGCCCGGTGGTCGCCGGGCCACCACAGCGAGGAGATCACGCCTCCGAGTGTCCCGGATAGGTGAGGAAGACGGTCTCGTCGCCTCCCTGCAGCCGGATGTCGAAGCGCAGCGCGCCGGGCAACTCGTCGTCCGTGACGCAGAGCAGCGTGGTCGCCCGATCGCCGGCGGCGACGAGTACCGCGTCGGGCGCCGCGCCCTCCAGTGGCAGGTAGGCCCGCGTGAACAGCCGGTTCAGCAGCCCGCGCGCGAACACCGTCACCGCGAAGAACGGCAGCCCGCCGTCGATCGGCCCCGGCCGCAGCGTCGTGAACGCGAACCGTCCGGTCCGGTCGGTCGAGGAGCGGCCGAAGCCGGTGAAGGTGGCGCCGTCGCGGCGCATCGAGCCGGTGCGCTGGAGCACCCGGCCGGCCGGATCGGCTTGCCAGATCTCGACGAGCGCGTCCGGGATCGGCGTGCCGGCGCCGTCGTGGACGGTGCCGTGGAGCAGCACCGCGCCGGGCGTCCCGGGCGCGACCAGGTCGCGGTCGCCGTCGTACGGTAGAGCGTAGTGGAAGAACGGCCCGACGGTCTGGCCGGGCGTCGCGGGCAGCGTGGTGGCCATCAGTCCTCCTCCAGCGGGGTGCGGTGGGCGCCGGTCAGCACGATGTCCCAGCGGTAGCCGGTCGCCCACTCGTGGGTGGTCAGGTCGTGGTCGTACGACGCCACGAGCCGCTCGCGCGCCAACGGGTCGACGATCGCCTGGTAGATCGGGTCGAGCGCGAACAGCGGATCGCCCGGGAAATACATCTGGGTGACCATCCGCTGGGTGAAGTCGGTGCCGAACAGCGAGAAGTGGATGTGCGCGGGCCGCCAGGCGTTGTGGTGGTTGCGCCACGGGTACGGCCCGGGCTTGACCGTCGTGAACCGGTAGGCGCCGTCGTCGTCGGTCAGGCAGCGGCCGACGCCGGTGAAGTTGGGGTCGAGCGGCGCGGGGTGCTGGTCGCGCTTGTGGACGTAGCGCCCGCCGGAGTTCGCCTGCCAGATCTCGACCAGCTGGCGTCGTACCGGCCGGCCCTCGCCGTCGAGGACCCGGCCGGTGACGACCATCCGCTCGCCGATCGGCTCACCCTTGCCCGCGATCGTCAGGTCCGCCTCGAGCGGGTCGATGTCGCGCTCGCCGAAGCAGGGCGCCCACAGCTCGATCCCCTCCGGGTCGGCAGGCTGCGGGTCCTTGGTGGGGTGCCGCAGGAGGCTGCTGCGGTACGGCGGGTAGTCGGTCCGGGGCTGAGTCTCCACCGCGCCAGTGCGCTCGTAGTCCTGGGCGATCCGGGCGATCTCGTCGCTGATCGCCTGCTGGCTGTCCAGGGTGGTCATCGGGTCGGCCATCCGGTGTATCCCTCCGCGAGGTAGGTGGCTCCGGCCTCGGACGAGACCAGGCCGGCGAGCTCGCCCAGCTGGCGGTGCTCGTCGAAGGCGGTGCTGTCGGAGGACCCGGGCACGCTGTGCAGCATCGTGGTCATCCAGTAGGAGAAGTGCTGCGCCTTCCAGACCCGGCCCAGCGCGAGGCCGGTGTAGGCGTCGAGCGCGTCGTCGTCGCCCTTGAGCAGCGCCCGCTCGAGCACCTCGGCGAGCACCCGTACGTCGGCCAGCGCGAGGTTGAGCCCCTTCGCGCCGGTCGGCGGCACGGTGTGCCCGGCGTCGCCGGCGAGCATCAGCCGCCCGTGGCGCAGCGGGGTCTGCACGAAGCTGCGGAACGGCAGCACACTGCGCTCGATGATCGGCCCCTCCTGCAGGACGAAGCCGTCCTCGCCGGCCACCCGCGCCTGCAGCTCGGACCAGATCCGGTCGTCGGACCAGTCGTCCGGGTTCTCCGTGGGATCGCACTGGAAGTACATCCGCTGCACGTCCTCGGTGCGCTGGCTGATCAGCGCGAAGCCGCGGTCGGAGCGGGCGTAGACCAACTCCGGCGCGCTCTTCGGCGCCTCGCAGAGGATCCCGAACCACGCGAACGGGTACTCCCGCCCGAACCGCCGGTGGTCCGCCACCAGGTCGCGGCAGATGCTGCGCGACCCGTCGGCCCCGACGACGATCTCGGCGGTGATCTCGTGGGTCGCGCCGTCGGCGTCGGTGTAGGTCACCCGCGGCGTGGTGGTCACGTCGGCGACCTCGACGTCGCGTACGTCGTACCGGATGTCGCCGCCGTCGCGCAGCCGCGCCCGGTGGAGGTCGACGAAGACCTCGGTCTGCGGGTAGAGCCAGACCGCTGCGTCCACCAGGCGCTGGAAGTCGATGTGGTGGCTGACGCCGTCGAAGCGCAGAAAGATGCCGTCGTGGCGGTCGCCGTCGGTGAGTACCCGGTCGCTGACGCCGCTGTCGACGAGCAGCCGGACGCTGTCGCGCTCGAGGATGCCGGCGCGGTGGGTGGTCTCGATGGTGTGCACCGCGCGGTGGTCGACGACGACGCTCTCGATGCCGGCGACGTGCAACAGGTGGGACAGCATCAGGCCGGCCGGCCCGCCGCCGACGACGGCGACGCGGGTGTGGGTGGTCGTGCTCGGTGCGCTCATGGGCCGACGGTAGAGAGCCGCAGGTCGTGCCGTCATCGGCTATCTTTCACTCAGTGAAATCGATGTGAGGGGACGGGTGGCCATGGCGGGTGGCTCACAACCGGGCGCATCGCTGGTCGACCGCACCCTCGACGTACTCGGGGCCTTCGACGAGACCCACCGCCGGCTGAAACTCGGCGAGATCGCCGAGCGCGCCGGGCTCGCGCCGCCGACCGCGCTGCGGATCCTGCGCCGACTGGTCGAGCGAGGGGCGCTGGAGCGGGGCGCCGACGGCCGGTACGCCGTGGGCCGGCTGCTCTGGGACGTCGGCCTGCTCGCGCCCGTCCAGACCGGGCTGCGGGAGGTCGCGGCGCCGTACCTCCAGGACCTGCAGGCAGCCACCCGTGCCACCGTCCACCTCGCCCAGCGCGACGGCGACCGGGTGCTCTACCTCGACCGCCTCTCCGGCCGCGCGTCCGTGCCCGTCGTCAGCCGGGTCGGCAGCCGGCTGCCCATGCACGCCACCGGCGTCGGCAAGGTGCTGCTCGCCCACGCCCCCGACGAGGTACGACGCCAGGTGCTCGCCGACCTGTCCCGGATCACGCCCTACACGGTCACCTCACCTGGCGTGCTGTCCCGGCAGCTCGCCCGCGTCCTGCGCGACGGCTACGCCACCACCGCGGAGGAGATGACCCTCGGCGCCTGCTCCGCCGCCGTACCGATCCGGAACGGCACGGGCGACGACCAGGTGGTCGCCTCGCTGGGCATCGTCGTCGCGTCACTGCGGCGGGACCGCCCGCGGCTGGTGGCGGCGCTGCAGGTCGCGGCCGAGGGGATCCGGCGGGAGCTGGCGCGGGGTCGCTTCCGCTGAGCGGAAGCCGCCGGTGGACTCGCCGGGCCGCCTCGCGCACCATGCGGGCATGCCCGGACAGTCCCAGCCCCTGCCCCGGCAGCAGCCGCAGGCCAACCAGCTCGGGGCCGACGTGACCGGCGCGCTGCCCGACCCGGCGAGCGTGCCCGGGACGGCGGGCTTCCGGCCGGAGGATGCGGCGGTGTGGGACCTGGCGGTCGAGCACCTGCGGGTGCGGAGCAACGACGGGCACACGGTCTACGCCTACGGGCTGGCGGCCGCGCTGTGCGACCTGCACCCCGAGGCTGACCGGGACGTCGTACTGCCGGCGATCATCCTGCACGACACCGGCTGGTCCCGGGTGCCGGCGGACGAGGTGCTGGAGGCGATCCGGCCCGGCGGCGGACGGCCGGACCTGGTGATCCGGCACGAGAAGGAGGGCGCGGCGATCGCGGCGGAGGTGCTCGCGGGCTTGGCCCACAACCCGGGCAGAACGACGCGGATCGTCGAGATCATCGACGGCCACGACTCCCGTCGGACCGCGCTCTCGCTGGAGGACGCGCTGGTCAAGGACGCCGACAAGCTCTGGCGGCTCACGCCGCACGGGGTGGACACGGTGATGGACTGGTTCGGGCTCGACCGGGCGCAGGCGCATGCGCTGATCGGGTCGCGGGTGCACGACCACCTGTTCACCGACGCCGCCCGGAGCATCGCTCGCGGACTGGCGGCGCTCGCCGCGATCGACAGCACCCCGCAGCGGATCGCGCTGGGCTGATCGAGCCGACTGCGGCACCATTCATCCATGCGTGGTGACGGGCGGACGGTGACGTCCAAGGCACTCGCGCTGCTGGGCGCGTTCGAGCAGGGCCCGACCGCGCTCTCCCTCAGCGATCTCGCGGCTCACGCCGACGTACCGCTGCCGACCGCCCACCGGCTGGTCGGGGAGCTGGTGGCATGGGGCGCGCTGGAGCGGGACGAGCAGGGCCGCTACTCGGTGGGCCTGCGTTTGTGGGAGGTCGCGCAGAACGCGGGCAGGCAGCTGCGCGACACCGCCCGTCCGCACCTGCAGGACCTCTTCTCGCTCACCCACGAGACGTCGCACATCGCGATCCGGGAGGGTGACGAGGCGCTCTACATCGACCGCATCTACGGCTCCACACGGGTGCCGCGTGCCTCACGGGTCGGCGGGCGGCTGCCGCTGCACGCGACCGCGGTGGGCAAGGTGCTGCTGGCGTTCGAGGAGGACTGGGTCCGTGACGCCTACCTCTCGCACGGGCTCGAGGCGGCGACGCGGCACACCCACGTCAACCCGGGGCGGCTGGCCGCGGAGCTGAGAAAGGTCCGCGACGAGGGCTACGCGACCACCGCGGAGGAGGTGCGCGAGGGCTCCTGCTCGATCGCGGTGCCGGTCCGCCTCGATCCGCACCCGGCGGCGATCGGGCTGGTCATGCTCTCCAGCCGTGCCGGCACGATGACCCGTCACCTGCCGACCCTGCGCGGTGTCGCGCAGCGGATCGAGGCGGCGGCTGCCCGACCCCAGCCCAGTCTGGTCCGCATCCCCCGCCGGCGCGGCTGAAGCCGTGCGCACCATACTTCCGTCTGACGGAAGTAGTGCGTGGACGCGCCGTTGTGGCGGGCGTCACGATGAGGTTGTCGTCACAGCAGTGGTGACCGATCAGAAGAGGAGGCGGGATGACGTCCACGAAGACCGACGGGTGTCCGCTACAACACGGCTACGAGCCCTTCGCGCAGGACGACCCGTTCCCGTCATACGCCGCACTGCGTGCCGAGGCGCCGGTCGCCTTCGACGACCGGATCGGCTACTGGATCGTCACCCGGTACAACGACATCAAGGCCGCCTTCGCGGACTGGGAGACCTTCTCCTCGGAGAACGCCCAGGCGCCCGTCCGCGAGCGCGGCCCGGAGGCCAGGCGGATCATGGAGGAGGGCGGCTTCACGGCCTACTCCGGCCTCTCCGCCCGCGTCCCCCCGGAGCACACCCGGATCCGCAAGGTCGCCGGGAAGGCGTTCACCCCGCGTCGCTTCAAGGTGCTCGAGCCCGCGATCCGCGCCAACGTCGTCCGCCTCGTCGAGCAGATGCTGGCGAAGCCCGGCAGTCGCGGCGAGATCGTCCGGGACCTCGCGTACGACGTCCCGACCATCACGATCCTGACGCTGATCGGCGCCGACGTGAGCCAGATCGAGACCTTCAAGAGGTGGTCCGACTCGCGCGCCGCGATGACCTGGGGCGATCTCAGCGACGAGGAGCAGGTGCCGCACGCGCGCAACCTCGTGGAGTACTGGGCCGAGTGCCGCCGCCTCGTCGCGGAGGCGCACGAGACCGAGCGCGACAGCCTGGTCGGCGACATGGTCCGGATGCAGCGCGAGGGTGAGGAGATCACCGACCACGAGATCGCCTCGCTCTGCTACTCCATGCTCTTCGCCGGCCACGAGACCACCACGACGTTGATCTCCAACCTGGTCCGGGTGCTCCTCGAGCACCCGGACCAGTGGAGCCGGGTCGTCACCGACCCGAGCCGGATCCCGGGCGCGGTCGACGAGACGCTCCGCTACAGCCCCTCGATCGTGGGGTGGCGCCGCCGCGCGCTGAAGGACGCCGAGATCGGCGGCGTCGCCATCCCCGAGGGCGCCGACATCCTCCTGCTGATGGGCTCGGCCAACCGTGACGAGTCCCAGTTCGAGGACCCCGAGGTCTTCGACATCGACCGGCCCAACGCCCGCGAGCACCTCGCGTTCGGGTACGGCATCCACTACTGCCTCGGCAACATGCTGGCCAAGCTCCAGGCGCGGATCGCGTTGGAGGAGCTGGCCCGGCTCGCGCCCGGCCTCCGGCTGGCCGAGGACGCGGACATCCACTTCGGCGAGAACCTGTCCTTCCGGGCACCTCTCGCCGTCCCGGTCACCTGGCCGGCGAGCGCGTGAGGACCCGGCCATGACCAATCACGACAGTCACGACTACATCGTCCACTTCGACGCCGGCCACGAGCCCACGCTGGCGCTGCTCGGCGGCAAGTGCGCCTCGCTGGTCTCGATGACCGCGGCGGGCATGCCGGTCCCACCGGGATTCGCCGTCACCACCGCGATGTTCGACCACTTCGTCGAGGCCACCGGGCTGCGCGAGGAGATCGTCACCCGGCTCGCCGCGATCGACCCGGAGGACGTCACCGGAGTGGACCGCCTCTCGGCCGAGATCCGCGAGCAGATCTGCTCCCGCGAGGTCCCCGACGACCTGCACGGCGTCCTCCACACGGCGTACGACGAGCTGCAGGCCCGCTTCGCCGTGGAGGTCCCCGTCGCCGTCCGCTCCTCCGCGACCGCCGAAGACCTGCCCGACGCCAGCTTCGCCGGCCAGCAGGACACCTACCTGTGGCTCACCGGCTACGAGTCGGTGCGCGAGCACGTCCGCGCCTGCTGGGCCTCGCTCTACACCAGCCGGGCGATCACCTACCGGCTGCGCAACGACATCCCCGAGGACGACCTGTCCATGGCGGTGGCCGTGCAGAAGATGGTCAACGCCCGCGCCGCCGGCGTCGCGATGACCATCGACCCGACCACCGGCGACCGGTCCAAGGTCGCGGTGGACGCCTCGTGGGGCGTGGGCGAGATGGTCGTCTCCGGCCAGGTCACCCCCGACCACGTCCTGCTCGACAAGGTCATGCTGACGCCGGTCCGCGAGGTCGTCGGCGACAAGCACGCCGAGCTGGTTCCGGACGCCGCCACCGGCGGGCTCGTCGAGCGCGAGGTGGAGCGCGAGCGCCGGACCGTCCGCTGCCTCACCGACGCCCAGCTGACCGCGGTGGCCACCATGGCCAAGCGCGCCGAGAAGCACTACGGCTGCCCGCAGGACATCGAGTGGGCCATCGACGCCGACCTTCCGGACGGGGAGAACCTGCTGCTCCTGCAGTCCCGGCCGGAGACGGTCCACTCCGCACCGAAGAGCACCGCACCGACGACCACCACCACCACGACCACCACCTCGGGCACCCCCGGCTTCTCCATGGCCGGCATCACCGCATCCCTCACCGGCCGCTGAGCCCCTCCCGAAGGAACAGAGCAGATGACCATCGAGCAGACCGCACCGACCATGAAGTCCTTCCCCAAGCCCTCCGACCTCGCGGTGCCCGCCGGCGCCGAGGGCTGGGAGGAGCTCTACCCCTACAACCTGCTGTTCGAGAACACGCCCGGCAGCGACGACAAGTTCTGGTTCTGCGACAGCCAGCACTGGCCGACGGTGTTCAAGCCGTTCGAGACCATCGGCGGGGAGTTCGCGGTCAAGTGCCTCGGGCAGTACAACACCCGGCACCTGCTGATCCCGCCGGCCAACGGCATCGAGTTCAAGATCCACCTCGGCTACCTCTACATGAGCCCGGTCCCGGTGCCGGAGCAGGAGATCCCCGCGCGGGTCCCCGAGTTCGAGAAGCGGGTCGGCCACTACTTCCAGAACTGGGGCAGCCTGCTCGACGCCTGGCACGCCAAGGTGCGCGCCACGATCGCGGAGATGGAGGAGCTGCAGTTCGCGCCGCTCCCCGACGTGGTGCCCTTCGACGACATCGTCTCCGGCAAGGCGATGGACGGCACCGAGGTCCTGATGGACAGCTACGACCGGCTGATCTCCCTGCTCTACCGCAACTGGCAGTACCACTTCGAGTTCCTCAACCTCGGCTACCTCGCCTACCTGGACTTCTTCACCTTCTGCAAGGAGGCCTTCCCCGGCATCCCCGACCAGGCGGTCGCGAAGATGGTGCAGGGCGTGGACATGGAGCTGTTCCGTCCCGACGACGAGCTGAAGAAGCTCGCGGTCAAGGCCGTGGAGCTGGGCCTGCAGGGCGCCTTCGCCGACACCGACGACGTGGACGGCACGATCGCCCGGATCCGGGAGGCCGGCGGCGCCGCGTGGGTCGAGGCCTACGAGGGCGCGCAGGACCCGTGGTTCAACTTCACCGTCGGCAACGGCTTCTACGGCCACGACAAGTACTGGCTCGAGCACCAGGAGATCCCGCTCGGCTACATCAAGGACTACATCCGCCGGGTCGACGCGGGCCAGGACATCATGCGTCCCGTCGCCGAGCTGACCGCGGAGAAGGAGCGGATCGTCGGGGAGTACCGCGACCTGCTCGACGGCGAGGCGCAGGCCCAGTTCGACGCCAAGCTCGGCCTCGCGGCCACGGCCTACCCGTACGTCGAGAACCACAACTTCTACATCGAGCACTGGACGATGGGCGTCTTCTGGCGCAAGGTGCGCGAGCTCGCCGGGGTGTTCGTCGAGGCCGGCTTCTGGAGCGACCCGGCCGACATGCTCTACCTCAACCGCAACGAGGTGCGCGACGCGCTCTTCGACCTCGCCACCGGCTGGGCGGTCGGCTCCACGGCGTCCGGCCCGACGTACTGGCCGGCGGAGATCGAGCGCCGCCGCCGCATCTTCGAGGCGCTCGACACGCAGCGCCCGCAGCCCGCGCTGAACACCCCGCCGGAGCAGATCACCGAGCCGTTCACCCAGATGCTGTGGGGGATCACGACCGAGCAGGTCCAGCAGTGGCTCAGCGACGACGAGGGCGAGGACGGCGCCATCACCGGGATGGCCGCCTCGCCGGGCGTCGCCGAGGGCCGGGCCCGCGTGGTCTACCACGCCGACCAGCTCGGCGAGGTGCAGGACGGCGAGATCCTCGTCGCCACCATCACCGCCCCGTCGTGGGGTCCGATCTTCGGCAAGATCAAGGGCACCGTCACCGACATCGGCGGCATGATGAGCCACGCCGCGATCGTCTGCCGCGAGTACGGCCTGCCCGCCGTGACCGGCACCGGCAACGGCTCGACCACCATCACCACCGGCCAGCTGATCCGGGTCGACGGCAACACCGGCCGCGTCGAGATCCTCGAGGACTGAGATGACCTCGACCGCCCAGGGCACTCCCGGCCGCCCCGACCGCACCGTGCTGGTGACCGGTGCGGCCGGGGGCCTGGGGCGCGCGTTCGCGCTCGGCTTCGCCGGGCGCGGCTACCGCGTCGCCGTCGCCGACCTCGACGCCGACGGCGCCGAGGAGACCGCCCGCCTCGTCAAGGACGCCGGCGCCGACGCGTGGTCCGGCCGGGTCGACGTCACCGCCCCGGCCTCGACCGAGGAGCTCGCGGCGGCGGTCGCCGACTTCGGCGGCGGTGTCGTCGACGTACTGGTCAACAACGCCGCGGTGTACGCCGGCGTCACCCGCAGCCCGCTCGAGGAGATCGACCCGGCCGAGTGGGACCTGGTGATGGCGGTCAACCTCAAGGGCCCGTGGCTGATGACCCGTGCGGTCAGCCCGCACCTGCCCGAGGGCGGCCGGGTGATCAACCTGTCGTCGGCCACGGTCTACTCCGGCTCCGAGCAGTGGGCGCACTACGTCGCCTCCAAGGGCGGCGTGATCGCCCTGACTCGGGTGATGGCCAAGGAGCTCGGTCGCAGGTCGGTCAACGTCAACGCGATCGCCCCCGGATTCACCCTCACCGACGCCAGCCTGGCGCTGATGGACGACGCAGCGTCGTACGGCGTCGACCGCGGCGCGCTGCGTCGCGCCAGCCAACCCGACGACGTCGTCGGCGCGGCGCTCTACCTCGCCGGTCCCGACAGCAGCTTCGTCACCGGCCAGACCCTCGTCGTCGACGGCGGCCGCCAGTTCGTCTGAGCGCCCCGTCCCGATCCCAGGAGGAACACCCCATGTCCCAGGTCACCTACGTCGACAGCACCGGCGCCGCCCGCGTGGTCGCGGCCACCGTCGGCGACTCCGTGATGGAGACCGCGGTGCGCAACGGCGTCCCCGGCATCGTCGCCGAGTGCGGCGGCTCGCTGTCCTGCGCCACCTGCCACGTCTACGTCGACGAGGCCGACCTCGCGGACCTCCCGCCGATGGAGGAGATGGAGGACGAGATGCTCTGGGGGACCGCCGCCGACCGCCGCGACAACTCGCGGCTCTCCTGCCAGCTCCGGATCGGCGAGGGCTGCGACCTGCACGTCACCACCCCCGACACCCAGGTGTGACCGGCCATGACTGAGCAGGCTGACCGGAAGGGACTCCTCGTCGTCGGCTCCTCGCAGGCCGGGGTCGCGCTGGCGACCTCCCTTCGCGCTCTCGGGTACGACGAGCCGATCACCCTGCTCGGCGACGAGAACCACCGCCCCTACCAGCGTCCGGCGCTCTCCAAGGAGTGGCTGCAGGGCGAGATCACCAACGAGTCGCTGATGTTCCGCACGGCCGACTACTGGAGCGAGCACCGGATCGACGTGGTGAAGAACGAGCGGATCATCCGGATCGACAAGGCCGAGGACGGCTCCGGTGTCGCGTACTCGATGAGCGGCGCGGAGTTCGGTTTCGACCGGCTCGCGCTCGCCGTCGGCGCTAGGCCGCGGCGGCTACTGCTCGACGGGGTCGACCTGCCGGGAGTGCTCTACCTGCGCAATGCCGACGACGCGCTCGAGCTCAAGACCCGGGTGCCCGGAGTCCGGGACGTGGTGGTGATCGGCGGCGGGTTCATCGGCATCGAGGCTGCCGCTTCGCTCAACAAGATGGGGCGGACCGTCACGCTCGTGGAGGCCGCCGACAGGCTGGTGCCGCGCGCGGTCGGGGAGCAGACGTCGGCGTACCTGCTGGAGCACCACCGCGCCGCCGGGATCACCGTCGAGCTCGGCGCGAGCGTCCGGCGGATCGTGCCGCACGGCGACCGGGTCGCGGGCGTCGATCTGGGCGACGGGCGGATCGTGCCGGCCGACCTGGTGCTCGTCGGCGTCGGCGTCATCCCCAACACCGAGCTCGCCGAGTCGATCGGCCTCGCGTGTGACAACGGGATCCGGGTCGACGAGTCCGCGCTCGCGTCCGACGGGGTGACCGTCGCCGTCGGCGACGTCGCCAACTTGCCGAACCCGGTGCCCGGTGCGCCCCCCGGCGACCGGGTGCGCTTCGAGAGCGTCAACAACGCCATCGAGCAGGCGAAGGTCGCGGCCTACGCGATCATGGGCCGGCGCGAGGAGTACGCCGGCATCCCGTGGTTCTGGTCCAACCAGGGCGAGATCAAGCTCCAGATCGCCGGCCTGTCCACCGGCCACGACCGCACCATCGTCCGCGCCGATCCGGACAAGGGACGGCACTCCGTCCTCCACTACCGCGGCGACGCGATCATCGCGGCCGACTGCATCAACCACCCCCTGGACTTCATGGCCGTGCGCAACGCGCTGGCCAAGGGTCTCGCGATCCCGTACGACGACGCCGTCGATCCCGCCGTCCCCCTGAAGTCCGTCACCGTCGACCCGGCCGCGCTGGTCGGGGCCGATTGAGGAGCCATCCCATGAGCCAAACCCAGCAGAGCAGGACGTCCGGTACGACCACGCAGCCGCTGCCCGACGTACGACCGGTCCGCGGCAGCGGCCCGGTCGACACCTCGCCGATCGCGCTCACCCCCGCGGCCGGGACCGACCTCGACCCGATCTGGCGGTCGGTCGTGACCGAGACCCGCACCCGGGGCAACGACATCCACCTGCCCATCTCGCTGGCCTTCGCCGAGCGGCTGTGCGCGGTCTTCCCCGAGGCCGACGCGCCGCTGGTGCGCGTCTCGATCCTGCTGCACGACGTCGGCTGGGGCCGGGTCGACGAGTCGCGGATCATCTCGGAGGGCTTCTCCGGTGACTGGCGCAAGGCCGCGATCCGGTTCGAGCACGAGAGGCAGGGCTGCCTGATCGCCCGCGAGGTGCTGCCCCCGCTGGGGTACGACGACGCCTTCGTCGACGCCGTGTGCGCGATCATCGACGGGCACGACACCCGCGCCGAGGCCTACTCCCTGGAGGACGCGATGGTCCGCGACGCCGACCGCCTGTGGCGCTTCGACCACGCCGGCATCGCGCTCGCGTCCGGCTGGTTCGGCATGGACCCCGCCGTCTACACCGACCGGCTGGAGACCGAGATCGTCCCCGAGCTGATCACCGAAGCCGCGATCGCGATGGCGACCGCCGACCTCGAGCGCTCGCGCGCGCTGCTGAAGACCGCGGTGATCCGGTGAGCCATGTCGACGACTTCTACGCCGACGGTGCGTGGGTGCCGTCCAGCTCGACTGCCGCGCGGCTGCCCCTGATCAACCCGGCCACCGCCGAGGAGTGGGGCTCGGTCCCGGACTGCTCGGCCGAGGACGTCGACGCCGCGATGGCCGCCGCCGACCGGGCCCTCCGCTCCGGCCCCTGGGCCTCGACGACGCCCGCCGACCGGGCCGCGCTGCTGCTGCGGGTCGCCGACGAGGTCGAGAAGCGCGCCGGCGAGATCTCGGTGATCAACACCCTCGAGAACGGCTCCCCGATCGCCGAGACCCGCGGCGCCGCGGCGAACGCGGCCGGCATCCTGCGCCATGTCGCCTCGCTGGCGCCGTGGCTGGCCGACGACGACGTGCGGCCCTTCCCCGCCGGGGGGGCGGAGACCGTCGTACGCAGGGAACCGGTGGGGCCGTGCGTGCTGATCGCGCCGTGGAACTTCCCGATCAACCTGATGGTGGTCAAGCTCGCGCCGGCCCTGCTCGCCGGCTGCACCGTGGTGTTGAAGCCAGCGCCGTCGACCTCGCTGTCGATCAGGTACGTCGTCGAGGCGTGTGCTGCCGCCGGCATCCCGCCCGGCGTGGTCAACCTGGTCACCGGCGGCGGCGAGGTCGGCGACCGGCTGGTGCGGCACCCGCTGGCCGCCAAGGTCGCCTTCACCGGCTCCACCCCCGTCGGCCGCCGGATCGCCGCCGCGTGCGGCGAGCTGCTGCGTCCGGTCACCCTCGAGCTCGGCGGCAAGTCGTCAGCGATCGTCCTTCCCGACGCCGACCTCGACCAGATGGCCTCGGTGCTGATCCGCAGCTGCCTGCGCAACACCGGCCAGACCTGCTACATCTCCACCCGCATCCTCGCCCCCGCGTCGCGCTACGACGAGGTCGTCGACATGGTCACCCGCTCCGTCGCCGCCGCCCCGCAGGGCGACCCCTTCGACGAGGACACGGTCTTCGGGCCGATGGCGTCACGGGCGCAGTACGACGTCGTGTGCGACTTCCTCGAGTCGGCCCATGCCGAGGGCGCCCGCGCCACCACCGGCGGCCGTCCGGTCGAGGACTCGCCGGGCTGGTTCGTCGAGCCGACCGTCTTTGCCGACGTCACGCCGTCCATGCGGATCGCGCGCGAGGAGATCTTCGGCCCGGTGGTCAGCGTCCTGCGCTACGACGACCTCGACGAGGCGATCGCGCTCGCCAACGACACCGGGTTCGGGCTCGGCGGGCTGGTCTTCTCCGCCGACCCGGTCGCCGCGCAGGCCGTTGCCGAGCGGATGGACACCGGGTCGGTCGGGGTGAACTTCTTCGGGTCGAACCACAACGCGCCGTTCGGTGGCCGCCACGACTCGGGGTTGGGTGTGGAGTACGGGATCGAGGGGCTGGCGCAGTACGTCAGCTACAAGTCGATCCACCGGCAGGCGCCGGGTCGAGGGACTGCCCCCAGCCGCTGAGCACCGAGTGCCCGACCGCGGTCGGGCATCACGGCACGACGACGAAGGACGCAATGACGGTGAAGGACGCAATGACGGTCGTGATGGCCGCGTCTCGACGGTGAATGCTTCGGCGGGCTCACCGGAGCAGTTAGGACCGTGGTGTTGACGTCAGGCCAATCGACGATTTGCGGCGCAGCAGTCCGGCGACCCGTACTGGTTCGTGGCAGTGGCCGCACTGGGGCTCAATCGTGTGCTCGGCCATCCTCTGCCAGCGCGTCGAGGAGATCGCCGCGACGTTCGTAATACGTCTCGAGGGCGCGCAGCTTGATGTCCTCGTAGCCGCGTATGTGCTCGGGAAGCGCGGCGAACTCGAGTACCTGTGACGCATTGTCTTCTGATAGCCGATCCGTTGCCGCGCGCATTGACTCGACGTAGTCAGCAATTAGTGACGAGATCCGCGTCCCGCATGTCCTGCGGAGGGGTCTGCTCTAGCCTCGCTGGAACAGCCCCGTCGGCGACGTACTTCCGGCCTAGCCGGATGGCCTGCACGTTGCGTGTGACCTGGACGCCGTTGAGGTCGAGCGTCCACTCGATGTGCGCAGGCGCGATCCGCAGTGCGCCCCATGAACAGCGCCCCCGAGCAGGAAGACGTTTGCGTAGGCGCCGTCGCTGAGAATGTCTCCGATCTCGGCACGGACATCGACGAAGACGTTGTCGGAACGGTGCCCGCCCCACTCGATCCGGTCGGTGAGCTCCTGTTGCGGGGGAAGGTGATCGACGGGTCGGAGACTATCGCGCCGGCCGGGGACACCGAGGTGGAGACCACGGCGAAGGTACGCTCCGGGGCGATGACGGCCAGGTTGTTCTGGCTTGCGGCGACGAGAACGTCGCAGCCGAGGTAGAGATCGCAGTGCCCGGGGCCGATCTTGTTGTTGCCGACGATCTCGGAGCTCGACAGCCGTAGATGGGAGACGACGGCGCCACCCTTCTGGGCTAGGCCCAGCTGGTCCAGGCCGACCGAGTTGAGGCCTGCGTGGGAAGAGGCCGCAGTGAACACCTGGGCGACGGTCACCACACCGGTTCCGCCCACCCCTGTGATCCGCATCCTGAAGCCATCGGTACCGACCCGCACCTTCGGCTCTGGCAGGGTCGAGGCCCCGATCGTCAGGAGCGCCGCCGCGGTTGGTTCCTTGTGCTGGTCGACGCGGGGATGACCTCCACGAACGACGGGCAGTCGCCCTTGATGCAGGAGAAGTCGAGATTGCACGAGCCCTGGTGGATCTGGGTCTTGCGGCCTAACTCGGTCTCGACGGGGTGGACGGACAGGCAGTTCGACCTGTCGCCGCATCCCTCACAGATGCCCTCGTTGATCATGATGCGCTTCTTGGGTGTCGTAGCCAGAACGCGCTTGCGCTTGCGCCGTAACTCGGTTGCGTACTCCTGCTCGTGGATGAGGACGGTGACACCGCTGACCTCGCGGCGAGCTCCTCCTGAACACTGATCAGTTCGTCGCGGTGGCGAATGCTGGTCCTGCGCGGGAGGCGGCCGCGTCCGAAGGCGCGCCTGGTGCGCTGGGGGTCGTCAGAGGCGACGACGATCTGCTGGACTCCTGCGGCCAGCAGTTCGGTGACGATCCGGGGGACGGTCATCTTGTCGACGGCGTCCTGCCCGCCGGTCATGGCGACGGTGTCGTTGTAGAGCAGCGTGTAGGTGATGTTGCTGCCGCCCGCGATCGCGTTGGGGATCGCCAGCGAGCCGGAGTTGTGGAAGGTGCCGTCGCCGAGGTTCTGGAACAGATGGTTGCGGGTGACGAACGGCGCCATCCCCCTCCAGGCGCGGCCGATAGTCTCACCGACACGCTCCTCCGGGAACAACGTCGTCATGCCGTGGCATCCGATGCCGGCACCGTTCAGGGCGCCGTCGGGCACGCGGGTGGAGCTGTTGTGGGGACAGCCGGAGCAGAAGTACGGCGTGCGCGGGAGGATCGGCCACAGGGTCGGCACACGCCGTACCTTCTGCCGGGTGTCGAGCCAGGTCGCGACCGACGTGCGCCCCCCGCGTTCGCGGATGCGCGGTGTGAGCCGTTGCGCGATGCAGTCGGCGGGGAGGTCGTTGTCGGCGCGGAAGAGCTCCTCGCCGTTCTCGTCGCGCTTGCTGTGGCCCCGGGGCGTATCGGCGGCGGCGCGAGACCGAACTCGGTCAGGACTCGCACCGATTCGAGCCTGGTGTTCTCGTCGTCGGGCGAACGCGCGTGCTTCGGCTGCCACGAGGCGGTGCGTTCGGCGTACCGGACCGGGCCGGTCGACGGCGTCGAGGTCAGAGCGTGACGAGCGGTACGCCGAGCCGGTCGCGCAGCTCGTCCACCGTCACGCCGTACGTGGCCCGCACCACCACCCCCTCGGGCCGGCCCACGTCGAACACCCCGTGGTCGGTGTAGACCCGGCTCACGCAGCCGACGCCGGTGAGCGGGTAGGTGCAGGCGGGGACCAGCTTGGGCGAGCCGTCCTTACCGAAGAGGGTCATCATCACGAAGACGTCCTTGGCGCCGATGGCGAGGTCCATCGCGCCGCCGACGGCGGGGATCGCGCCGGGCTTGCCGGTGTGCCAGTTGGCGAGGTCGCCGTTGCCGGCGACCTGGTAGGCGCCGAGGACACAGACGTCGAGGTGACCGCCGCGCATCATGGCGAAGGAGTCGGCGTGGTGGAAGTACGACGCCCCAGGGAGCTCGGTGACCGGGACCTTGCCGGCGTTGGTGAGGTCGGCGTCGACGTCGTCGCCGTGGGCGGCGGGACCCATGCCGAGCATGCCGTTCTCGGTGTGGAGCACGACCTCCTGCTCGGCGGTGAGATGCTCGGCGATCTTCGTGGGCTGGCCGATGCCGAGGTTCACGAAGGAGCCGGGCGCGATGTCGGCGGCGACCACGGCGGCCAACTTGTCCATGGAGAGCGGGCCGGGGTCGGTGTGCTCGAAAGTGCGCAGCACGCTGGTCATCAACGGGCTCCCTGCACGGTGTAGTGGCGGGCCTCGACTGCGACCACCCGGTCGACGTAGATCGAGGGGGTGACCACGGCCTCGGGGTCCAGCGACCCGGTGGGGACTACCAAGCTGACCTGGGCGATGGTCGTGGCGGCCGCGGTGGCCATGACCGGCCCGAAGTTGCGGGCGGTCTTGCGGTAGACGAGGTTACCCATCCGATCGGCGACATGGGCGGAGATCAGCGCGTAGTCGCCCTTGATGGGGTGCTCGAGGACGTACCTGCGTCCATCGATCTCGCGCGTCTCCCTCCCCTCGGCGAGCGGGGTGCCGACCGCGGTCGGGCAGTAGAAGGCACCGATGCCGGCCCCCGCGGCGCGCATCCGCTCGGCGAGGTTGCCCTGGGGGACGACCTCGAGCTCGACCCTGCCGGCGAGGTAGAGCTCGTCGAAGACGTAGGAGTCGGCCTGCCGCGGGAACGAGCAGACCACCTTGCGCACCCGGCCCGCCTTGAGCAGCGCGGCCAGGCCCACCTCGCCGTTGCCGGCGTTGTTGGCGACGATGGTCAGGTCCTTAGCGCCCTGTCGGATCAGCGCGTCGATCAGGTCGAAGGGCATCCCGGCAAGACCGAACCCGCCGACCAGCACGGTGGCGCCGTCCTCGATCCCGGCGACCGCCTCGTCAGCGGTCTCCAGCACGGCGGTGCGGCTCATCGGACGCCTCCCCCGGTGTGGTCGGTGGCTGCGACATTCTCCAGGACGACAGCGAGGGCCTGCCCCACGCCGATACAGATCGCGGCCACGCCCCATCGCCCGCCACTTTCCACCAGCCGGGCGGCCAGAGTGCCGAGCAACCGCGCACCGGAAGCGCCGAGAGGATGACCCAGGGCGATCGCACCACCCTTGGCATTGACGATCTCCGGGTCGATCCCCCATGCGTCCTGGCAGGCCAAGGTCTGCACGGCGAAGGCCTCGTTGACCTCGACCGCCGCGACATCCTCCCAGGCGATGCCCGCGCGGGCGAGCGCCTTGTTCGCGGCCTCCACCGGCGCGAAGCCGAAGTCCTGCGGGTCCAGCGCGTGCACTCCGCGGCCGGCGATCCGGGCGAGCGGCTCGACGCCGATCCGCTCGGCGGCGGCACCCGAGCCGAGGACCAGCGCGGCGGCGCCGTCGCTGAGCGGGCTGGCGTTGCCGGCGGTGATCGAGCCGTCCTTGCGGAAGGCGGGCCTCAGGCCGCTGAGGGACTCGACGGTGCTGCCGGGCCGGATGCCCTCGTCGCGGAGCACATCGTCGCCGACAGGGACCACCAGCTCGTCGTAGAACCCGGCCCCCCAGGCCGCGTCGGCGAGCTGGTGGGAACGCGCGGCGAAGGCGTCCTGACGCTCGCGAGAGATCGCGAACCGCTCGGCCAGCCGCTCGTTGCACTCGCCGAGCGAGAGGGTCCACTCCTCCGGCATCCGCTCGTTGACGAGCCGCCAGCCGAGCGTCGTTGAGACCGCGGTGGCGTTGCCGGCGGGGAAGGCGCGGTCGGGCTTGGGCAGCACCCACGGCGCCCGGGTCATCGACTCGACGCCGCCGACAACGACCACCTCGGCGTCACCGGTCTCGATCGCACGGGAGCCCGAGATCGCGGCGTCCAGCGAGGAGCCGCACAAGCGATTGACCGTCGTGGCGGGCACCGAGGTCGGCAGCCCGGCGAGCAGCACGGCCATCCGGCCGACATTGCGGTTGTCCTCGCCGGCCTGGTTCGCGCAGCCCCACAGCACGTCGGCGATCCCGGCCGGGTCGAGCCCGGGGACCTTGGCCAGTACGCCGGACAGGACGGCGGCGGCGAGGTCGTCAGGCCGGAGCCCGGCCAGGGCGCCGTTGAACCGGCCGAAGGAGGTCCGGGCGCTGGCGTAGAGGTAGCTGTCGGTCACCTCGCCACGGTAGGAGCCAGAATTGATGCAGTCCAATACGGATATCCACGTGATTGATAACCCTAATGCATAATTGGATCGTGGAGATCCGACACCTCCGATCTTTTGTCGCGCTCGCCGAGGAGCAGCACTTCGGCCGCGCCGCCGAGCGCCTGCACCTGGCCCAGCCGGCACTCTCGCAGCAGCTGAAGAGCCTGGAGCGACGGGTCGGGCAGCGCCTCGTCGACCGCTCCACCCGCCGCGTCGAGCTCACCGAGGCCGGGCGTCTGCTCGCGGGGCGGGCGCGGGCGATCCTCGCCGAGGTGGACCGGGCGAGCGCCGACCTCGACCTGCTTGGCCAGGGCCGGTCGGGCCGGGTCCGGATCGGCTTCGTCGGTACGGCGACGTACGAGGTGCTGCCGGAGGTCGCCCAGCAGGTGCGGGCCGAGCTGCCCGACCTCGAGCTGGAGCTGCATGGCGAGCTGCTCGGCCCCGACCTCCTGGACCGGGTGCGCACCGACGAGCTCGACCTGGCCGCCGTCCGCCCCGGCCCGGTGCTGCCGGCCGACCTGGTCGTGGAGCACCTGCGCGACGAGCCGCTCGTCGCCGTGCTGCCCGCGCGCCATCCCCGCGCACTCGGCAAACAGGTCGCGCTGGCCCACCTCGCCGGCGACCCCCTCGTCACTCACCCAGCTGGCCAGCGCTCGACGATGCAGCCGCTCGCGCTGGAGGCCTGTCGCGCCGCGGGCTTCGAGCCCGACGTGATCGAGGTCGGCGAGACCAGCACCCTGGTCACCTTCGTCGCGGCCGGCCTGGGCTTCGGCCTCGTCCCCGCCTCGGTCCGCGCGCTGCGCCTCGACGGCGTCGCCTACCTGCCACTGCGCGGACCGGCCCGCCTGCGACCGACCGTGCCGCTCGCCCTCGCCCACCGACCGAATCCCAGTCCGGCCGCCCAGCGGGTCGCGGCACTGCTGCGCCGGATCGTCAGCTGACGGGGCGCCATCCAAGCGCCCTACCGACTGCGGGCTGTCGTAGTGAGCGTTGATCGCGCCTGGCCCATTTTCGCTAGGCCGGTGTGCGCGTGGAGTCGTGGGCTCCTACAAGCGCGGCTACAAGTACCTGACCATCGTGGTCGACCACGACACCGGCCGACTCATCTGGGCCGGCGTCGGTCGCGACAAGGCCACCGTGAGGGCGTTCTTCGACGCCCTCGGTGAAGAACGCAGCGCCCAGATCACCCACGTCTCAGCCGACGGCGCGGACTGGATCGGGCAGGTCGTGACCGAACGCTGCCCCAACGCGGTGAGATGCGCGGACCCGTTCCACGTCGTGAAGTGGGCCAGCGCGGCACTCGACGAGGTCCGCCGCCAGGCATGGAACGCTGCCCGCGGCGACACCCGCGCCCTGCGAGCCCAACGCGCACTCGGCCGCACGAACCGGTCGAGTGGTCATGCCAAGGCGCTGAAGAGCTCGAGGTTCGCGTTGTGGAAGAACCCCGAGAACCTCACCACCCGCCAAGCCGCGAAACTCGCGTGGATCGCGAAGGCCGAGCCGACCCTGCACCGCGCCTACCTGCTCAAAGAAGGTCTGCGGCTGGTGTTCCAACTCCCCTACGAGGAGGCCATCGTGGCGCTGGACGCCTGCATCGAGTGGGCACGCCGCTGCCGGATCGAACGGTTCGTGAAACTGCAACACACCATCGTCGCCTACCGCACCGAGATCCTCGCCTCGATCGAGCACGGCCTGTCCAACGGACTCATCGAGTCGGTCAACACCAAGATCCGCCTCATCACCCGCATGGCCTTCGGGTTCGCCAGCCCCGACGCCCTCATCGCCCTGGCCATGCTCAACCTCGGCGGCCACCGGCCCACCCTGCCGGGCCGATGACCCACGGATCAGTCACAAGAGCCGAATTTGCTCCTGTTGCCCTCCAGCGCAAACGGCAGAAGAGTTGCATCGACTCGATCCGCGTCGGAGTCATCGCCAGACTGTCTCTGTTTCGCGGCGTACACCGCGGTCCCGGCAGCCGCGGCGAGGGCAGTGCCGATGCCGGGCGTCAACAGGTCAATCCCCTCGAAGATCTGGCCGAGGTTCAAACCAACAACGGATCCTGCCAAGGCGAGGATGCCGATCCAGTGCTCGAGTCGAGTCGTGACTTCCCCTCACATTCGTTGGCCTTTCGCTCAGGCCGTCGGGAACCACATTCCCTTCCCAGGACAGCAAGCACCAAAACCGGTTGACGAACGCGGTCACTCCTCCGCCGCCCGCCCCGTGTCTGCCCTGCGCCGTGGCGGTCGACCAGTGCCCCACCCACGCCGGCCGGCCCTGACGTGCCTGCGGTGGCCAGCTGCACCGCATCGTCGTCGACGAGGGCTACGACACCCATCCGTGTTGCGACCGCCCGGACACGACCGGTTCCCAGGCCGTCCTCGAGCACACGGCACAGATGCTCGCCGCCACACTGCTGGCCCAGCCGGCCTGAGCACCGGCCAGGCCCCGCGTTCAACCCAGTT
Organism: Actinomycetes bacterium; assembly: GCA_023396115.1. Classification (GTDB taxonomy): domain Bacteria; phylum Actinomycetota; class Actinomycetes; order Propionibacteriales; family Nocardioidaceae; genus Nocardioides. The sequence continues at coordinate 31,549 of JAEWXC010000091.1, forward strand.
CGGCCGCGGTGATCGCCCGGGCCCTCGGTCCGCACATAGGTGACCAGGAGGACCGGCGCAGCTGGTGCCGGTCCACGGGATCCATGGGGGTTCACAATGAGTGACGCCGCTCGCGAGGAAGCCGCGCTCGAGGAAGAGGCGCGACAGCGCGCCGAGGAGATCAGGGCCAGCGAGGAGGCAGCCGCCCAGGCCGCGGCCGCCGACACCGGCCCCTCCCCCGACGCCGAGATCGCGCAGGTTCACCGGTCCGGCCGCCAGCACGACCACACCGACACCGCCGCATACCAACGGCCCCAGCTCGGCCGCCGCCGCGGCCCGCGCCGGTAGGAGGCCGCGATGGCTACCGCACTCGCGCCGACCACCGGCCCCTCGACCGTCCGCTGGGTCGACTGCTCGCACAAGCTGGGTTCGCTGCCGTGCATGAACCACAAGCCGCACGAGGGCGACGGCCGCGGCTGCGTGCATCACTCCACGTCCGGCTTCGTCGACGACGAGTAGCCCACGTCGGGCCGCCGCGCGACCCGCCAGCGAACAGCCTCAGCCGTGCACCAGGTGCAGCCGCGGCCGCTGAGGCTGCTCGACGGCGGCCTCCAGCTGCCGCATCCGCTCGAGCGTCATCGGGTGCCCGAAGCGCCGCAGCAGACCTGCCAGCACGGGACCGAGACCGCGCGCGAGCACGAACCGGTCGGCCTCGGCCTCAATGCGGGGCCCGATCTGCCGGCCTGCTGCTGGCACCAGGTAGGTCAACGCGACGACCGCGCCGCCGAGCAGCCCAGGCGCGGCACGTCCCTCGGCGACCGACTGCACCACGCAGATGACCCCCACGACGCCCCGCAGCCTCCAGGCCAGCCGCATGAACGGAAGCCAGGCGAACGCCCGGCCCACGCCGCGGAACGTCGCCACCACCACTCGCCACGGCGTCGTCGCCGCGAGCACCGCCAGCTCCAGCCTCGGCCGAAGCGCCTGATGTCGGCCGACAGCATGAGCCACCGCGGCGGCCGCCTCCGCGCCAGTCACGCCACCGCGGTACGTCGCCTCGACCAGCCCAGGGCTGACCACCACGGTGCGCCGGCCGATCGCCGCCGCCACCGGGGTGCTCGGCCGCTGCACACGGCGTACGAACAACGCGCCGACGTCGACGCCGCGGCCGCCCAGCTCGGCCAGCACCGGCGCCAGCACGCCGTACTCGGCCTCGGTCGCCGGCCGCGACCTGGTCAGCGCGGCGATCGCCGGCTCCTGCAGCTGCCCCAGCGCGAGCGCGACCAGCAGGCCGCCCGCAGCCATGAACACCACCAGGCCAAGCGCCGGCGGGAGCAGGGCGCACACCACCACGGTGAGGACGAAGCTCGCCAGCAGTGCCGGCCCAAGCGTCACCACCCTCAGCACGGTCATCGGGCACCTCATCTCGACCTCCTCCATCTTCCAGCACTAGTGCGGATCTCTTGACTTTGCTCGCGGTGATCGTCCGACACCCGCCGGACGACATAGGCGAACGAGACCAGTTTGTGCCCAGGTGCCGACAGCACCCCGAGTTATCCACAGCCCGCCGCTCGGCGCAGCGGGCCGCGGCCGGGACGTGGGTTCATGGGCCAGACCTACCTCCAACCGAAAGGAACGCCCGTGGACACCCTCAACGCTGACGGCACCTGGGACCGCCTCGGCTCGATCGCCCAGCTGCTGCACCAGGCCGCTACCCAGGTGTGGACCGACGCCGACGCGGCCGCCGCCGACTCCCCGCTCCACGACCTCGGGCTAGGTGTCTACCTCGCCCACTCCCGAGCCAGCGCCCTGCTGCCCGACGACTACGAGCTGCCCGAGGACGTCGACCTGCTCGCCGACCTCGAGGAGCGCACCCCGCTGCAGCTGCTCACCGAGGCCGAGGAACTGACCCGCCCACTGCCATTGCACCAGCCGGACCTGGTCCACGGCTCGCAGCTGGTCGTCGACCTGTGCGACCTCATCCGGGAAGCCCGCGGCCTTGGCTACTGACCTGCGCCCCGCATACGCCGACATCGACCAGGAGCTCTTCGACGTCGACCAGATCCCGATGACCTCGCGCGACGTGCGCAGCGTCGGCGAGATGCTCTTCGACGTCGACTACCTGGCCCGCCAGCTGCTCATGGACGTCGGAGGCGACGACGCCGGCACGCTGCTGCGCAGCTGGCCCACGATGGTCGCCGCCGCGGAGGACCTGTGGGCCTCCCTGCCCGGCCGCCGCCCGGGCGTCGACGAGCGCGACCGCCCCATCACCAGCCTCTCCGCCCAGGCCGCCACCATCGAGTCCAGCCTGTCCAGCCGGAAGGCCTGGCCAGGTCAGGGCTCGACCAACCCCCGCGTCGACCAGATGACCCAGACCCTCCTCAACGCCGCCGCCCTGGTCCGCCGCTACGGCGCCGAGATCCCGCACGAGCAGACCGAGGCCCACCGCGACCTCGAGGCAGCGCGCACCAGGATCATGCACGGCCTCTACCTGACCGCCCACGCCGTCAACGTCGCCCTGCACGACAACGGCCGCGACCGCGTCACCGACGCCCGCGAATCAGGCCGCCGCGTCCAGCTGGCCCAGCACCACTCCCCCTACGCGGTGGCACCCACCGGGGTCTGGGTCGACCGGATGTCCGCATGCGAGAACACCGCCCGCAGCTACCTGACCGACCGGTTCCCCCACGCCCTCACCGGCGAGGCCATCCGGCCCGTCGACGACCCCGGCCGACTGGCCCAGGCGCTGGCCAACTGGGACATCCAGTCCCACCGCGCGCTGGCCCGCGACCTTGAGCCGTCCAACATCCTGCTCATCACCCGTACCCAGGGACTCGTCGCCGGCGCCAGCATGGTGCTCGTCGACGCGGCCGCCACCGCCGGCATCCTCGAGCCCTCGGACCGCCTGGTCCCCGCGATCGCCGACGCAGGCCGCTCCTGGAGCAATCTAGCCGGCCGCTGGGGAGACCTCGCTCCCCCGGGCGCTCGCCTCGACGAGCGCTTGGCTCGCGCGGCCGCAGAGGTCCGAGCCGCGTACCGCCAGATCACCCACAACACCACCACGCTCGCGGCGCCGGAAGTCATCGCCACCCGGCCAGGACTCCCCCAAGCCACCCTTGCGACCCTCCGTGCGATCAGGGCCGGCGCCGAGCTCGCGCACGTTGTCGCCGAGAAAGGCAACACGGCAGGTCTCACCGGGCCTGCACGGGCACTCTCGATCCGCGCCCACAACGACATCGAAGCCGGCTTGGTCGTTAATCCGCCGGAAGGCGACGTCGTCTGGGTCAGCCCGGCCGACATCCTTGCCCGCCGCAACGTACCGATACCGCGACCAGTGCGGGAGTCCCTGCGTACAGCGAGTGCAACGACGGTATCCGCCAGTGCAACGGCTGCAGCAACTGCTGACCTGACCATCGCCAACGGCGCCGACCGATCGCTCGATGTCGCGGCAACTTCCCCGGCCCTGAACCCGCTGCCCACGCGTCGACGGTCGCTGCTCGAGCCGGCCTTTACACCCCTACAACGGTTCGGCGGTGCCCAATCACGATGAGGAACCTATGTCCGAGACCACCTTGCCACGGCTACCAACTCCACGCGGAGGCGCCGGGCGATCCGTCCAGCGGCATCGCACAACCGCTGCGCATGGGTCACTTCCGACCCGTTCCTCCTGCGTTGATCGCTGCGGGCGCCTTCCTTCCCCTAGGTGACCGTAAGCAGTCACCGGCGAGACAACGGAGTGGATGCACGATGGCACGACCGACAGCAGCACAGAAGCAAGCACGTGAAGCGGCAGAACGCGCTCGCAAAGCCCGCGATACAAGCGCCGACCGACAGGTAGAAACCCCGGCGTTGTCGATGGCGACGGCGGGCTACGACCCGCTCCTGACCATCGAAGAGGTCTCAGAGTGGCTCGGGATTCCCAGAGGCACGCTCTACCAGTGGCGCACCCGCAAGCAGGGCCCTCGGGCCATCAAAGTCGGCGGAGCTCTTCGCTACCGACGCACCGAGGTGGAGACCTACCTGGACCAACACACAGATCCCCGCACTGCCTAGCACGCATACCCTCTAGCGAACGACCGCACAACGCGCCATCCGGAAGGCCCGCATGATCGGCAAGTACCCGTTCGGGATCGACCAGCCCGCATCGAGTGAGGCCGGCTGATGCCGCGCCCGCCGATGCCGCCAGGCACCTGGGGCACGATCGGCGTCTCCAAGACCGCCGCCGGCACCCATGAGGCCTCCGCTAACTATGTGTACTTCAGTGGCCGAGTGGCACGCGTCCGCGCCCGCGCTGACAGCGCCCAGGCTGCTCGCACCGCTCTGATCCGGAAGCTCCAAGAGCTCAACGGCGCCGAGGCCAGCGAGAACGAACTCACACCGCTGACCACGGTGGCTGAACTCGCTGTCTTCTGGCTGCGAGAGAAAGAGGCGCAGCAGGTGGCTACGAACTCCCTCAAGGCATACCGCAGCACGGTGAACAACCAGATCGTGCCCGTGATCGGAGAGCGACGGCTGCGCGATTGCCGGACGAGCACCCTTGACCGCGTCGTCAAAGATCGAGCCGCCCTTGGCTTCAGCCCCACCATGCTCCGCAAGGTCCTCCACGGAATGTTCGCCGTGGCCGTCCGTCACGACGTCATGGCCTCGAACCCGGTGCGGGACGTCGCGCGTATATCGAAACCGCGACGCGAGATCGAGTACCTCGACATGGACCAGATCCAGGACGTCCGCAGCCTCGTCGCAGAGTCGACCAGCAGCAAGCGACCGGGCCCACGGCCGACCACCGATCTCATGGACGCTGTCGACCTCATCCTGGGTACCGGCTGTCGCATCGGCGAGATCGGCGCGCTTATCTACTCCGAGATCGATCTGGCAGCCACACATCCCACACTTACCGTGTCCGGAACCATCATCACCGAGACCGGTGTGGGCACCTTCCGGCAACCGTGGACCAAGTCCAGCGCCGGCTACCGCACCCTGTTCCTACCACCGTTCGCCGTCGGGATCCTGCTACGGCGCCAGGTCGAGAACCACGCCAACCCGCACGGCGCTGTGTTCCCGACCCGCCGCGGAACCTGGCGGCAGATCTCAAACTGGGAACGGATGTGGAACCAGGTGGTCGACGACACCGCCTACGACTGGGTCACCTTCCACACCTTCCGCAGGTCGGTGGCCACCCTCATCGACCGTGAAGTGGGAATCGACGCTGCCCAGGCCCAGCTCGGTCACGAAGACAGCGACATCACCCGCGACTTCTACGTTCACAAGGCCACGGTCGCGCCCGATCTGACCGTCCATCTCGAGAAGTTCCGGCCCTCTACCTGACGGTCGCCCCACGAAGTCCCCCGCACGGGAGCGCTCGATACCCGGCGTGCACTCTGCCCCGCGCAGAGCGCTCTCGAGGTCTTGGCCGCGAGCGTTACTGGCCTGTTTCTGGACAGTTTCGTCATCAGATTCAAATCTCAGAGGGCCCCTGCCTGGACGTTTGCCCAGGTCAGAGGCCCTCTTCTGGCTCCCCCGGTTGGACTCGAACCAACAACCCTCCGGTTAACAGCCGAATGCTCTGCCAGTTGAGCTACAGGGGATCAGCCGCTCTTTCGAGCAGCGGTGAGAACAGTAGCAAGCCGCTCGCGTCGGTGCGAATCGGGGTCGGTGCTCTGCGACCCCGTCGCACCGGCCCGCCCCCGCCCGTGCCCGGCCCCCGTGCGTCGGCCCGCCGGAGGGCCGCGCGGGACCAGCAGATCCGGGGTTCAGTCGAGCCCGACCTCGACCCGCGCCTCCGCCAGCGCCTGCGCCGCGGCGGCCTCCACGGTCGGGTCGGCGGGGTCGATCCCCTCGTCGTACTCGTAGAGCCAGAACAGGTCGTCGCGGCCGTGCGGCGCGCGGCGCGCGATCACCCGCAGACCGGAGCGTCCCCGGACGGCCACGTGCCGCTGCAGCACCACCGAGGCGCTCACCCGTTCCCGGACCAGCCCGAGCAGCAGCCCGGCGTCGGCGAGCAGGGCGGTGTGCTCGCGGCGCTCCTCGCCCCAGCGGCCGACCTCGCGCAGCCGGAACCGCGACTGCTCGGCCTCCCAGTCGGCTGCCTCGACGTGCTCCCAGGGCACCCGGCGGACCGATCCGTCCGGGCGGTGCAGCACGAACGCGTCACGGGTTCCGGCGAGCACCGCTCCGTCGGCGGCACCGGCCCAGGCCAGCACCTTCTCCCCCGGAGTCAGGTCCACCGGGGGACGCGCGCGGCGGAACCGGTCGAGCACCCCGCTCACGGCGCACCCACCGCACTGTCCCGCAGCGACCGGCGCTGCTGCTCCAGGGTCATCAGCTCACCGAACATCTGGTTGTAGGCCTCGGGCTGCTCGTTGGGGTTGGTCCGCTGCAGCCGCGACTTCACGTCCTCGATGCGTCGTGAGGCGGTGAGCTCGCGGAGCTTGAACACGTTCGCGGCGACGTACTGCTCGCTGGGGTCTCCGGCCACCAGCGGCGGGTCGACGGCCAGCTCGGAGATCGCCGAGGCCACCCGGGGGTCCCCCGCACCGTCGCGCAGCCGGGCCGCCCAGCCGTCGCTGCCGGCGGCCTCCATCGGCCCACCGGCCACGCTGACCACCCCCCACACCTCCCGGAACGTGGGGTGCATGAAGTGCTCGGGCCCGACCTCGCTCATCCGCCGGCCCACCAGCGCCGGGTGCTGCAGCACCAGCTTGAGGGTCTCCCGCTCGATCGCGAACCGGGGGTCGGTGAGGCGCGGCCGGGGCGGTTCTACCGGCGCCGCAGGCTGGGGTGCGGGCGGCGGCTGGGGGCCACGGTGGTCGCGGGAGTTGCGGGCCGGCTCCGGCTTGCGCCGCTGGGCCCGGTTCACCTCGGCCCGGGCCTGCTCGACGTCGATCCCGATCATCCCGGCGATCTCGCGGGCGAAGGCGTCCACCTTGGACCGGTCCCGCAGCGACGAGACCAGCTTGGCCGCCTCCCGGGTTGCGTCGACACGGGAGTCGGCGCGGTCCAGGTCGAACTTGCTGAGCACGTTGCCCAGCACCATCCGGTACAGCGGGGTCCGTGCGGCGATGAGATCGCGCACGGCCTCGTCCCCCCGCTGCAGACGCAGGTCACAGGGGTCCAGACCGTTCGGTTCCACCGCGGCGTAGGTCTGGGAGGCGAAGTGCTGGTCGGTGCCGAAGGCCCGCAGTGCGGCGTTCTGGCCCGCGGTGTCACCGTCGAAGGTGAAGATCACCTCGCCGGCGCCGCCCTTGCCGGAGTCCAGGAAGCGGCGCAGCACCCGGGCGTGCTCGTCACCGAAGGCGGTGCCACAGGTGGCCACCGCCGTGCCGACCCCGGCCAGGTGGCACGCCATCACGTCGGTGTACCCCTCGACGATCACGGCCTGCGAGGTGCGGTCGATCTCCCGACGGGCCAGGTCCAGGCCGTACAGCACGTGGGACTTCTTGTAGATCGGGGTCTCGGGGGTGTTGAGGTACTTGGCCTCGATGCGGTCGTCGTCGAAGATCCGGCGGGCACCGAACCCGACGGTGTCGCCGTTGGACTCGCGGATCGGCCACAGCAGGCGGCCCCGGAACCGGTCGTAGAGGCTGCGCCCCTGGGCCACCAGCCCGGCCGCCACGACCTCCGCCTCGGAGAACTTGCGTCCCCGCAGGTGCCGGTAGAGCGCGTCCCCGTCGCGAGGCGCGAACCCGATCCCGAACTGTTCGGCGGCGGTCTGGTCGAAGCCCCGGCCGGTGAGGAACTTGCGGGCCTCGACCGCGTCGGGGCCCCCGAGCCGTTCGGCGTAGAACTCCTGGGCGACCGCGTGCGCCTCCACCAGGCGACGTCGCTGCGGCCCCTTCGGGCGGTCGTCGCGGGCTCCCCCACCTCCGGGGGTCTCCTCGCGGCGCAAGGTGATCCCGACCTTCTCGGCCAGGCGCTCGACGGCCTCGGTGAAGCTCAGCCCGTCGATCTTCATCAGGAACGTGATGACGTCACCGCCCTCGGAGCACCCGAAGCAGTGGAAGAACCCGCGCGAGGGGGTGACGTGGAAGGACGGGGACTTCTCGTCGTGGAAGGGGCACAGGCCCTTCAGCGAGCCACCGCCGGCCCGGCGCAGCGTGACGTACCCGGAGACGACGTCGTCGATCCGGGCGCGTTCACGCACCTCGACGATGTCTTCCTCACGGATCCGGCCAGCCACACGGTGATCCTACGGGCGTGGCACAGGCCACCGGGCAGGAGTCGGCACAGGACCGGGGAGGTGCTCCGGGACTCCCCTCGATGCCACTCGGTGCCCTGGCGTCCCCTCTGCACCACCGGTCGTGGGAAACCTGCGGTTGCCGGAGCCGCTGCACCGGGGACGGTGGTTTGAAGTGTCAGCCGAGCAGACGGGCGTGCAGGCCCACCGCGCTGGCGTCGGTGAGCGAGGCGACCTGGTCGACGACGACCCGCAGCCGGGCCGCGTCGTCGGGGGCGGCGTGCCAGTCACCGGCGAACACGGGCGCGAGCCCGTCGGGGCCGCGGCGCACCAGCTCGGCCACCAGCTCGGCGACCAGCTCGCGCTGCCGGGCCATCAGGGCGACCCGGTCGTCGGCACTCATCACGTAGTGGGCGGCGATGCCCTTGAGCACCGCGACCTCCAGGTCGGTGCGCTCCGGGACCACCAGGTCCGCCCCGTACCGCACGAACGGGCCCGGGGAGGCCGCGAACGTGGCGTCCTGCACGGCACCGCAGAACCGGCCGATCAGGTCGGAGGTCATGTTCTTCAGCGCGGCCAGGGCCCGGCGGCTGCCGTCGTGCCCACCGGCGCACCAGCTGCCGATCGCGGCCAGGTCGTCCAACGTCGCATCGAGGACGTCGTCGGCCACCCCCGGCAGGTACCAGCTGCGCACCGTGCCCCACAGCGCCGGACGGTCCAGCCGGGCCAGGTCGATCCGGCCCGCCACGATCCCGTCCTCGACGTCGTGCACCGAGTAGGCGACGTCGTCGGCGAGGTCCATCACCTGGGCCTCGAAGGACTTGGCGCGTTCGTCGCGCCGCCCGGGCGCACCGCCGCGGTACCAGTCGAACACCGCGGCGTCGTCGTCGTAGACCCCGAACTTCACCACCACGCGGGGCGACCCGTCACCGTGCACCCCCGCCGGCGGGCTCGCCTGGGCGCGGCGCCAAGGGTACTTGGTGCACGCGTCCAGGGTCGCCCGGGTCAGGTTGAGCCCGACCGAACCACCCTGGGCGTCGAACGTCTTTGGCTCGAGCCGAGTGATCAGTCGCAGCGTCTGGGCGTTGCCCTCGAACCCGCCGCACCCCTCGCTCAGCTCGGCCAGGACGCGCTCGCCGTTGTGACCGAACGGGGGGTGCCCCAGGTCGTGGGCCAGGGCGGCGGTCTCGGTCAGGTCGGGGTCGCACCCCAGTGCCTTGGCCAGGTCGCGGGCGACCTGGGCGACCTCCAGGGAGTGGGTGAGCCGGTTGCGCACGAAGTCGTCGCTCTGCGGCCCCATCACCTGCGTCTTGGCGGCGAGCCTGCGGGTCGCCGCTGCGTGCACCACCCGGGCCCGGTCGCGCTCGAACGGACGACGCACCGGAGCCTCCACCCGCTTGGGTGGCTCCGGCACCAGCCGGGCGGTCGAGAACTCGTCGTAGGCGTCCATCGCGGGGAGCCTAGCCCGGAGCTCCGACGCGGGTCAGGGCTGCGGGGGTCTCGGCAAGCTCGACCACCGGGAACAAGCTCGACCACCGGGGACGCGGCTCGCCGGGCGGGCGCTCGACAACGACCGCGGCCCGGCTCCGACGAGGTGTCGGGCCGGGCCGTGAGTCGGCAGGGACCGTCAGAAGACCGTCACGTGCACGTGGTCGTAGTGGTTGGCGGTGACCGAACCACGGTTGCTCATGCCGCGCCAGCCCTCACCGGAACGCTCGACCGACCAGATCTTCTGCGAGTAGATCAGG
>JAEWXC010000009.1 GCA_023396115.1 Actinomycetes bacterium
GCTATGGACAGACCATGTGTAATCGTTAGGCTGTTTTATCTTAGTGCCCATATTTTTAGTAAATATACGGTGCATTTCTTCCATATAGGCATTGCCATTGATTTGCTCGACTACTCCCCCCATTGTCATATGGTATTCATGAAGTAATGCTTTCACTTCCATATTCTTAATTATCAATGGCTCTGTATCGATTGAGATCGTAAAATGATCGTAATGCACTTTACAGCCAAAGGTTTCTGCTAGAAAACGTAATGGCACAATGGTGCGTCCATTCTTTAGGTATGGCTTCGCATCCAATAAAACCGTTTTTCCATTTATTGCGGCTTTACTACTGTTCAACTTTAAACTGACTTTCATCTCACTTTGGGTCAGTATCACTTGCCCATCCGACCAATGCACCTTAGCCCCTAAATTTTCACTAATCACGCGTAAGGGTACCATTGTTCGATTGTTTTTTATTTCGGGCTTCACATCCGTTTGTACTGTCATACCGTCCACTTTTAGTTGACTACTAGCTGCTGCAGCAGTTGTGATAGATGTAACAATGACAATCAACATAAGGAAAATACCTGAACATATTTTTTTCATGATTATTAGCTCCTTTAATTCGCTATCATTACTTCATTCCATATGTACCCTATTATTTCCTTCTGCTATTAGCAACGGTAACAAAAAAATCCTGCATTTTCGCAGGATTTTTAAGTAAACTTTATGCGGTTTATATATAGGTACGCTATTTCGTACCACTTGCACCAAATCCAGATTCTCCACGGACCGTTTGAGATAATTCATCTACTTCCACTAATTGAATAGAAGGAACAAATTGAATAACCATTTGAGCAATGCGCATTGATTTTTCTACGATAAATGGTTCTTGACCATGGTTGATTAAAATAACACCGATTTCGCCTCTATAGCCTTCATCTATAGTGCCTGGGCTATTCAGTACGGTTACACTATGCTTTAATGCTAGTCCACTTCTTGGTCGAATTTGGGCTTCCGTTCCCTTAGGTAACTCAATCTGAATACCTGTCTTAATGAGTTTGGCTACGCCTGCTGGGATTTCTACTGCTTCTATGGAATAGAGGTCCATGCCTGCATCACCAGGGTTGGCTTGTATCGGTAGCATGGCATCAGCGTGAATTTTTTTAATTTTTACTTCTAGATTCATTGTTCTTCATCCTTAACGATTAAAATTGAATGTGTCATCTGTGATCGGCGCAACTTTTGCCTTGGCATAGGTAGCACCCTTTTGTGAAAAGAAATCATATGTGGAGCCTTCATTACGAATCCCATTCATCACAATTGGATTGACTTCCTCTTCTGGAAACATGGCTTCAAAGCCGACATTCATTAAAGCTTTATTTGCATTATAACGTACATATGCGCGCACTTCAGGTGATAATCCTGTTTCCGCATAAATATCATCTGTATACTTCATTTCATTTTGATATAAATCTAATAATAGCTCATAGCCCCATAAATGTAGCTCTTCTTGCTTTTCCTTTGAAAATTGCTTGAATAAATTTTGAGCAAAAAATCCAACTGCTACCCCATGGATAGATTCATCGCGCAAGATGAGTGAAATAATTTCTGCACTATTTCGTAGGAAGCCTTGTCCTCCTAAGTAGAGTGGATAGAAAAAGCCAGAATAAAACAGGAAAGATTCAAGCATAACGGATGAGAACATCGCTTTCCATAAGCTCTCTGGATTGCCTTCTTCAATACTATTATAAATGTCTGCTATTTTATTGGCTTTATACTGTAGAAATTCATTTTTCTTGACCCATTCAAATAGCTCGTCGATTTCTTCGTTTGTACAAAGCGTTGTGAAAATATAAGAATAGGACTTGGCATGTATCGCCTCGAATGCATCAAAAACGGTTAGGACAGCCTTTTCCTGTAAATCGTCTGTATAAGCAGCAACACGATTCATTCCGATATTTGTTTGTACAGTATCCAGTAAGGTTAATCCTGCAAATACTTTTTTATATGTGTCCTGATGCTCAAAGCTTTTCCATTGTTTAATATCTTTACTAACCGCAATTTCTTCTGGAAACCAAATTTGCTTCCATTGCTGATCCCAAAATATTTGGGCAAGCTCACTTGTTGCCTTATTCCAATTGACTGCCTCATAAATTATATTTGACATGCTACACACTCCTCTAAGCTTTGTAATCGTTGACGAACATAGTAAACAGACTTAATGCCCTTTATCCACGCATAAATGTATACTTTAGCCAATTGTTCGGTTGTCCAATTGTCCGTTACATAAAGCGTCATGGAAATACCTTGGTCAACGTGCTTTTGAGAAGCTGCATATAAATCAATTAAATCATACGGATTCACATCATATGCCTCCACATATAAATGACTATTGTCATTTGTTAAATGAGGCATTGGATAAATGGTTCTACTATCGGCATAATCACGAACCTCTACACGCTCTGTGCAAGGAGCGATTGAAGCCGTACAGCTACGAATATATGAAATACTGCCAGTTGGGGCAATAGCCAAACGATAGGAATGGAATAGACCGTATTGCATTACATCCTGCTTTAACGTTTCCCACATCTTGTTCGTAATGATTGGTATATTGCCAAGCGCCTTCAATACAACAGGTGATAGTTCTTCGTCAATTTTATTGATATATTGGTCAAAATAGCTACCTGATGCATAATCACTGTCCTCAAATCGGTAGAAGGTTGCAGCTTTTTCTTTCGCCATTTCCATCGAAGATTTTAGTGAATAATAGTTCATCGCTTCCATAAAGTGATCCATGAAATCAATCGAATCTTTTGAGCCGTACAGGATGCCCTCCGTCACGAGATGCCCATGAAGGTTCATACAGCCAAGCCCTACAGAGTGCATTAATTGATTGGCTTTTGCAACAGACGGTACATTCTTAATGTGTGTCATTTGCGATACATTCGTTAATAGGTGCATCGCTGTATCGACTAATGCGCCGAAATCCTTCACTTTACTTGCTGCATGGATATCGATGGAACCTAAATTACACGATACATCTAATCCATAGTCGTTTGGTTGATCCTGGTCCGTAATAATACTTGTCTCTTGCACCTGCAAGATTTCTGTACATAAATTGGACATTTTGACACGTCCAATATTTTTTAAAGGATGTACCTTATTGACATTATCATCAAAGATTTCAAACGGATAGCCTGATTCAAATTGTGCTTTTTTCACCTCTG
>JAEWXC010000031.1 GCA_023396115.1 Actinomycetes bacterium
GCCGGTCCGGATGCTGATGAAGGACATCGGCGAGGAGGTCGCGGTGATGGGCGACGCGCCGCTGCCGGCCGAGGTGGAGCGGATCCGCGGCTCGTTCCCCGACGACGTCAAGGCCCTGGCCCTGCACACCGACGTCTTCGACGGGTTCCTGCGGCACCTGGCCGCGATCCTCGACACCGACCGGGTGCTCGACGAACGGGAGTTCTGGGCCGAGGTCCGCGCCTGTCTGGATGCCCACGCCGCCGACCATCCCGAGCTCGCCGACGCGGTGGCCCGCTACGACCTGACCCGCCCCAGGTTCCGGCACTCGTGCCTGAACCGGCTGCAGCTGCGCAACACCCTGGCGATGGTGGACCTGAGCGACCAGGCCGAGTCGCTGATCTTCGCCGGCACGCTGGCCAACCCGGTCGCCGACGGGGCGTGGGGGTGAGCGTCCACCGCGACGCCCACGGGATCCCGCACCTGCAGGCCGGGTCCGTCACCGAGCTGGCCCGGCTGCAGGGACGGGTCACCGCCCGGGACCGGGGCTGGCAGCTGGAGATCGAGCGACTCCGCGGCGAGGGCCGGACCGCCGAACTGCTGGGCAGTGCCGGGGTGGAGTGGGACGTCTTCGCCCGCCGGGCCGGGCTGGCAGCGCTGGCTGTCCGGGCCCACGACCGGCTCGACGCCGCCACCCGGGACTTCCTGGCCGCCTACGCCGAGGGCGTGCGGGACGGTCTGGCCGAGGTCGTGCCACCCGAGCTGGCAGAGCTGGGTCCGGCGCCGGGCCAGTGGGAGCCGTGGACGCCGCTGGCCGTCTTCCAGGTCCAGCACGTGCTGTTCGGGACGTTCCCCTCGAAGCTGTTCCACGCCCGGGCCCGCCGGGTGCTCGGCGCCGAGGCGGACCTGTTCCGCACCGAGGGCATCGCCGGCGGGTCCAACGCGTTCGCCGTCGGAGCGGCCCGCACCGCTGCCGGTGCTCCGCTGGTGGCGGCCGACCCGCACCGGTTGTTCGAGGCCCCGAACGTGTACCAGCAGGTGCGGCTGGTCTGCACCGACCCCGACGACCCGTTCGACGTGCTGGGGCTGACCTTCCCGGGGGTCCCCGGGGTGCAGCACTTCGGGCACACCGGCGGGGTCGCGTGGGCGGTGACGAACGCGATGGCTGACGTCCAGGACCTGGTCGAGGTGGCCCCGGACGGCCCCGACCCAACGGGTGCCCCGACCACCCGACGGGTGGAGACCGTGCTGGTCCGCGACGCAGCCCCGGTCGAGGTCGAGGTGGTCTCCACCGGCGACGGCCCGGTCGTGCTCGACGGCGCGGACGGACACCCCGCCCTGGCGCTGCGCACCCCCGCCGGGACGCTGGGCGACCTGGGGTTCGCCGCCCTGTTGCCGCTGCTGCGGTCCCGGTGCGTGGCCGACGTCGAGCGGGCCCTGACGCACTGGGTGGAGCCGGTGAACAACTGGCTCGTCGCCGACACCGCCGGGCGGCTCGTGCACCGGGTCGCGGGACGGGTGCCGCCACGCGACGCCACGGCGCCGCACTCCCAGACCGCCCCGCTGCCGCGCCGCGAGGCCGGAGCCGACGAGGTCCTGGTGAGCGCCAACGACCGGCGCTGGGCCGACTTCGACGTGCTGGCACCCGATTTCGCCCCGCCGTTCCGGGCCCATCGGATCAGCGAGCTCCTCGCCGCCGCACCGCCGGTCGACCCGACCGGTGCAGTGACGGTGCTGGCCGACGTCGAGCAGCGGGCCGGGGACGCGCTGCTGGCGCTGGTGCCCCGTGCGCTGCGCCCGGACTGGGACGGGCGGATGGACGACTCCCCGGGCGCGGCCTGGTTCGCGGCGCTGCGCGAGGAGGTCGTCGCCCGGATCTGTGACGCCCCGGTACTCGCGCCGCTGCGGGAACCGAGCGACCACGGAGCCCTGTTCGAGCCGTGGTCGGCGCTGGCCGGCCGGGTTGCGGTGTCGCTGCACGTGATCCTCACCGCGGAGCGGCCGTTCGGGCTGGACCTGCCGGCCCTGGTCGCCGAAGCCGCCGAGGAGGTGGCGGCACGCCCCCACCCGGCCTGGCCCGACCGGCACCGGTTCCACGCCCTGCACGCGCTTGAGCAGTTCGGTCTGCCGCACACCCCCACGACCCCCGCGACCCCGCTGCCCGGCGACACCGACACCGTGCGGTGCACCGCCTGGACCCCCGGATCCGAGGTCACCGTGCGGGGGTCGGTGGCCCGGCTCGTGTGGGACCTGGCCGACCGCAGCCGCAGCCGCTGGGTGGTGCCGCTGGGCGCCAGCGGCCTGCCCGACAGCCCTCACCACACCGACCAGCACGCCGCCTGGGCGCGGGGCGACGCCCTGCCCGTCCAGACCGCGTGGGACACCCTGACCCCGGAGGACCCGTGACCGAGACGACCACCCCCACCCACGTCACCGGCGACCTGGCGCTGCGCCTGCTCGACCCCGTGGCCGACCTCGACCTGGTGCACGACTGGGTCCGACAGCCGCGGGCCGAGTTCTGGGGCATGCGCGACAAGCCCCGCGAGGAGGTCGGCGAGATCTACGCCTGGCTGCAGGACCAGGACCACCTCTGCGCCTACCTGGTGCTCGTCGACGGCACCCCGGTCGGCATCTTCCAGACCTACGACCCGGCCGTCGACGAGATCGGCCGCCACTACGAGCGCCGTGAGGGGGACCTGGGCATCCACCTGTTCCTGGCCGACACCGCCGTCCGCTCGGGGCGCACCGCCCAGATCCTGCGGTTCCTGATCGGGTGGGTGGGCGCCGGGGGCCGGGTGCGGCGTCTGGTGGCCGAACCCGATGCCGCGAACGAGGCCTCCCTGGCGCGGCTGGACCGGCTCGGTTTCACCGCCGGGCCGGTGGCGCAGCTGCCGGACAAGGTGGCGCAGTTCTTCTTCCTCGACGTCGACGGGTCGGCGCAGCCCGGCTGACCCGGTCGCCCGGGGCGGGCGCAACTCGGGGGGCCTCAGTCGAACAGGGCCCGCACGTCCTCGGCGTCGATCCCGGTCCCCACGGCCCCCTCGCCGGCGAAGACCGAGGCGAACAGCGCGGCCTTGCGTTCCTTCAGCGCCATCACCTTCTCCTCGATCGTGCCGACGCTGACCATCCGGTAGACGTTCACCGAGCGCTGCTGCCCGATCCGGTGCGCCCGGTCCACCGCCTGCGCCTCGGCTGCGGGGTTCCACCACGGGTCGAGCACGAAGACGTAGTCGGCCTCGGTGAGGGTGAGTCCCACGCCCCCGGCCTTGAGGCTGATCAGGAACGCGTCGCCGTCACCGGAGCGGAACGCCTCGATCTCCTCGCCGCGCCGCCGCGTCGAGCCGTCCAGGTAACGACAGGTCACCCCCTCGGCCTCCAGCCGCGCCCGGGCCCGCCGCAGGAAGCCGGTGAACTGGCTGAACACCAGCGCCCGGTGCCCCTCGGCGGCCAGCTCGACCAGGTGGTCGACCAGCACGTCGAGCTTCGCCGACCCCACCTCCTCGTGCTCGGTGTCGACCAGCGCCGGGTCGAGGGAGAGCTGGCGCAACCGGGTCAGGGCGCTGAAGATCGCCACCCGGTTGGCGTCGAAGTCGTCGACGAGGCCCAGGATCGACTGCCGCTCCCGCTGGAACCAGGTGTCGTAGAGCCGCTGGTGCTTCGCACCGAGGACCACCTCCATCACCTGCTCCTGCTTGGGCGGCAGATCCGCGGCGACCAGCTCCTTGGTGCGGCGCAGCACGAACGGCCGCACCCGTGACCGGAAACGGTCCAGCGCGGCCGGGTCGCCCTGCTTCTCCACCGGCCGCACCACCTGGTCGGCGAACTGCTGGGCCGAGGGGTACAGGCCGGGGGCGACCACCGACAGCAGCGACCACAGTTCCATCAGCCGGTTCTCGAACGGCGTCCCGGTCACGGCCAGGCTGAACGGCACGTCCAGGGACCGCACCGCCCGGTAGGTGCGGCTCTGGTGGTTCTTCAGCGCCTGCGCCTCGTCGAGGACCAGGCCACCCCACCGCAGCGCCGCGTAGGCCGACGACTCGAGCCGGAACAGCGTGTAGGAGGTGACCACCAGGTCCGCGCCGGCGACCGCCTCGGCCAGGTCGGTGCCGCGCCGGGCGCGGGTAGCGTCGATGACGCAGACCCGCAGGCCCGGGGTGTGCCGGGCCGCCTCGGCCGACCACGCCGACATGACGCTGGTGGGCGCGACCACCAGGAACGGCTCCGACCCGGCGGCACGGGCGTGGCTGACCAGGGCCAGGGTCTGCAGCGTCTTGCCGAGCCCCATGTCGTCGGCCAGGATCCCGCCCAACCCCAGCTGGAACAGGTGCACCAGCCAGCGCACCCCGGTCAGCTGGTACTCGCGCAGGGTGCTGCTCACCCCGACCGGGTCCACCGCCGGCAGCGACTCGTGCCCCACCAGCGCCCGGGCGGCCTCGACCCAGCGTTCGGCCCGGGGGTCGACGACCCCCAGTTCGGCCAGGTCGTGCCAGGTGCCCAGGTCGCTCTTGCCGACCCGCACCTGTCCCCCGGACCGGATCTCGGCGGCGGCCGCGAGCAGGTCGGCGAGCCGACGGAACTCGGGCCGGTCGGTGCCGACCACCAAGCCGCTGGGCAGGACCAGGTCCTCGCCGACGGTCAGTGCCTGGAGCACCTGGGTGATCGGGACCTGCTCGCCGTCGAGACTGATCACGACCTGCAGGTCGAGCCAGTCGGTGGTGCCGTCATCGGCCTCGTCGGCCACGAACTCGATGCTCGGGTCGCCGGTGGCGTCGCGGAACTCCGGAGCCGTCCCCGACTCCAGCACCTCGACCGCGTCGTGGGCGCGCAACTGCCACAGCTCGTCCTCGGCGAAGGTGCGCGTGTCCAGGCCGCTCAGGTGGCGGCGTGGCAGCAGGTGGGCGAACACGGCGACGGCCCGGTGCGTGTCCCGGACCTCACCGGCGCGTCGCGACAGGACCGCGACCCGGGGGCTGTCGAAGGCATCGGCGGTGCCGTCCTCGAAACGCCACTGCCAGGTCAGGGTGACGTCGACGCCGGCCCACTCCACGAGCACCTGCAACCGCGCTGGGGTGCTGTCGCCACCGTCCAGCGAGGCGTCGGAGGAGCTGACCCGCAGGTGCTCGCGCAGACGCGGCAGGAAGGTCTCCTCGAACGCCTCCCGGTCGGCCCGGGGTACCGCGATCGTGCCGTCTCGGCGGTGCAGCTCGGCCAGGGCCGGCGGCACCGTGACCGCCAGCGGCGCGAGCAGCAACGAGACCTTGGGGTGGGCCGCGGTGGTCCCGACCCTCACCGGACGGACCAGACCGACCGTGTGCGGCCGGGCGCCGAGCAGGTGCACCTCGTCGCCGCTGAGCAGGTCGCCGTCCAGGGCCACCCCGAGCCGCACCTCGCTGCCGTCCGGGGTCGCGGTGACGTCGAGCAGCACCTCGGGGGCGTCCTCGGTGGTCGTCACCGAGGAGATCCGTTCCCCGCCGACCAGCGCGACCCCGGCCTCCCGTGCCTCCTCGAGCAGCCCCAGGAAGCCGGGGGCGACACGGGCCAGCGGGATCGTGTCGGCCGGTGAGCTGCCGGCGGCGCGGGCGATCCGGCGCAGCACCGCCACCTGGGCCGGGTCGTGGGAGACCTCGGCCTCCGGGCGGTCCAGTTGCCGCCAGCTGACCCCGGTCTTGATCCAGTTGTCGCGGGCGCCCCGGCGCACCAGGCGCATCCACAGGTGCGCCTCGGAGCCGGCGCGCCACTGGCGACGGCGCGGCGGCGGCAGCTCGAAGCGCAGACCGAGCGGGACGGCCCGGTCGCTGGGGGTCGGGGCGTTCTCCAGGTCCGACAACACCCCCTCGAGCGTGCGGCGCCAGGCGGGCACGGCCGGCACCGGGACCATCGAGACCAGGGAGCGCAGCCGCCACAGGACCGCCACGGCGTGCTTGCACTCGCGCTGCACCGGGCAGGTGCACCAGGACTGGATCCGGCCCGGGCCGAGCGTGATCACCACCTGGTAGGGCAACGCCGCGCTGCCGGCGACGCTGCCGTACACCTCGCCCGCGCCGTGCACCGTGGCGTCGTCGACCTCGCGGACCCGGCCGGAGCTGGCGTAGACCCGCCCGCGGGCCAGGGTTCCGGAGTCGAAGGCGCGGTGCAGAGCCAGGTCGTCGATGTGCGCGGGTGCCACGGGCGCGAGTCTTCCACGCGGTGCCGACCGGGGTGCCGGGTCGTCCCCAGCCGCGGTCGTGGCTCCGCGTCGGTCCGGTGTGCGGCGGCGCGGGTTCCAACGCTCCGCCACGGGCTCTAACGCGCCAGTACGGGTTCCAACGCGCCGGCATGCCAGACGGTCAGACCAACCAACTGCGCGTTACATGCGGGGTGGACGGCAGCCGGTCCATCGACCGCGCCGCCACGGGTTCCAACGCGCCACCACGGGTTCCAACGCGCCGGCATGCCAGACGGTCAGACCAACTAACTGCGCTTGGGTTCGGATGGTGGTTGCACCACTCGTCGTGAGGAGTGGTGATGGTTCGGATGCTGCGGGCAGAGCGTCAGTTGTTTTGGGTGCAGGTGCGGTCGGGGATGTGGGCGTGGGAGGCGGCGGAGGCTGCTGGGTTGTACGGCGGGCGTGGGCAGGCGTTGTTCACGCAGGCTGGTGGGGTGATGGAGCGCTGCTACCGGCCCAGTGGCCGGTTCTTGTCCCATGCTGAGCGTGAGGAGATCGCGGTCCTGCTGGCCCAGGACCTGGGTGTGCGGGAGATTGGTCGCCGGATCGGTCGCCCGCACACCACGGTCGCGCGTGAGGTGGCCCGCAACCGCAATCGTGACGGCACCTACCGCGCGCTGACGGCCCAGCAGCGTGCTGAGGACCGGGCCCGGCGGCCCAAGCCGGGCAAGCTCGCGACCAACGCCCGGCTGCGGGCCTATGTGGTGGACAAGCTCACCTCCCAGCAGTGGTCACCCGAACAGATCTGCAGCGAGTTGCTCAAGGACTTCCCCGAAGATGAGTCCATGCGCTGCTGCCCCGAGACGATCTATCGCTCGATCTACGTGCAGGGACGTGGCGAGCTGCGCCGGGAACTGGCTGCGCACCTGCGCACCGGGCGGGGGCAGCGCAAACCCCAACACCGGCCCCAGCGTCGCAAGGGACGGCTTGTCGACACGATCAACATCAGCCAGCGGCCCGCTGAGGTCACCGACCGCGCGGTGCCCGGCCACTGGGAAGGCGACCTCATCCTCGGCAAGGCCGGCGGGTCCGCGATCGGGACCCTGGTCGAACGATCGACCCGGTTCGTGATGCTGGTCCACCTGCCCAAGCGGCGCACCGCCGAGGACTTCGCCGAAGCGCTCGTGCCGGTGCTGCGTACCCTGCCCGACCAGCTGCGCCGCTCACTGACCTGGGACCAGGGCAAGGAGATGGCCCTGCACAAGCAGATCGCGTTCGAGGCCGACATCGACCTCTACTTCTGCGACCCCCGCAGCCCCTGGCAACGCGGATCGAACGAGAACACCAACGGACTCCTGCGGCAGTACTTCCCCAAGAACGTGTCACTTCAACAGTTCACCCCCGACGACCTCACCGAGGTCGCCCGGAAACTCAACACCAGACCCCGCAAGACGCTGGACTGGGACACCCCAGCCCAGCGCCTTGAAGAACTACTCTCAGACCACGCAATCAGTCGTGGTGCAACGACCGGCTGAATCCGCCGCGCGTTACAACAGCGAAGTGCGCGGGCGGTGGGGTCAGCGGCGGCGCACGAAGATGTCCGCGACCTGGTTGGTGTCGCCGCGGACCAGGCCGGGTGAGGTGGAGGTGAAGGTGGCGGCCCGGGCCAGGGTGGAGACGCTGATCTCGCGGGGACGCTCGGCAGCGGTCACCGGGTTGCCGCGGAGCAGGTCGATCCGGATGCCGGTGCTGATCTCCTCCAGGACACCGCGCACGCCGGCGGTCCAGCCGGCCCAGCCGCCGTCGGGCGAGAGCCACGGCTGGGTGGCGTACCGGTCCCCCACCGTGCGCACGTGGTGGCCGGTCGTGCCGAGCCGGTCACGTCGTTGGAGCACGTCCGAGGCGACGGTGCCCGACGCGGTCCGTCGCTGCTGGGCGAACAGCACGTACCGGCCGTCGGCCGAGGTGGTGGGCGCGCTGACCGGCGCGGTCAGCGCGGCGCCGGTGTTGTCGACGCTGACGATGGTGCTCCGCCCGGTGCTGCGGGCCCACTGGAAGACCATCGGGTCCTCGGCGCCGCCGCGGCCGGTCACGTAGTTGGTGGCCTGGGTGATGTAGGAGACGAACCGGCCGTCACCGGAGATCCGAGGGTTGACGGTGGGCCCGTTGCCCCGCAGACCGGTCGGGGTGGTGCTGACCACCCGGTTGGTGCCGGCGGCCCGGTCGAAGGCGTAGACCTGGTACGTGGCCGGCACCCGGGGGGCGACCAGGTCGGTGGCCGAGGAGCGGTAGACCACGTGCCGGCCGTTGGCCGACAGAGACGGTTGCAGCGACTGCCCGTTGGACGCACCGCCACCGATCGAGGGGCTGACGTGGGTGGTCCGGCCGGTGGCCCGGTCGTGCACGAACGCCTGGTTGCGGCCGTTCCCGACACCGGGAACCAGGTTCGGAGCGGTGCTGACGAACGCGACGATCCGTCCGTCCGCCGAGATCGTGGGGTGCGCCGAGCGGGCCGTGGCCTGGCCCCCACCGCTGGGCACGCTGACCCGGGTGGTGCGGCGCAGCACCAGGTCCCGGACGAACACGTCGGCGACCCCGTTGGTGTCTCCCGGCACCAGGTTGGAGGCCTCGGAGGCGAACACCACGAACCGGTCGTTGGCCGAGATCTCCGCGTCCCAGGAGGTGCCGTTGCCCTGCCCGCGGTACCCGACGCTGACCCGGGTCAAGGAGGAGGAGCAGAGCTCGCGGCGCAGTGCGACCGCCGCGCGGCGCTTCCGGCGGGCCTGCTTCAACTTCTTCCGCTTCTTCCGGACCACCTTGCGGGCCTTCGCGACCCCGTCGTCGCGGCGCTTGGCCCGGCGCAGCTTCTTCTTGGCCCGGCGGAGCTTCTTCTTGGCACGGGTCTGGCGGGCCACCGCCTTCTGGGCCATCGGGCGCGACACCGAGCAGCCACCGCCGTCGCTGTAGATGTCAGCCTCGGCAGGTGCCGCTCCGGTCACGGTGAAGAGGGTGACGGCGAGCAGGGTTGCGGTGAGCAACCCGGTGGCGCGGCGCAGGTGGGTCACGGCAGCTCCCGGGCGGACGGTCGGGCAGGTTCCGTGACGACCTACCCGGCCCGGGCGCTGCGGAAACAGCGCGGCACCGGCCGACTCGTCACCAGGGTTCGTGCTCGGCAGCCTCGCCGAGCTTCTTGATCTCCCGCGCGAGGATCGTGTTGAACCAGGCGCGCGGCAGGAAGTTGGCGCCGATCTGGACCGCCCGGCCACCGTGTCCGTACACCACCCGCGACCGGTCGGCCAGGATCGCGTCGGCCACCGCCACGGCGATGTCGTCGGGACTGGTCCTGAGGAAGCGGGCCCCGAACTCGGGCGAGGACTCCGCGGCGATGTTGGTGGCGATCCCGCCGGGGTGGACCAGCTGCACGGTGACGGGCTGGTCGGCCAGCTCGACCATCAACGACTCGGTGAAACCGCGCACCGCGGCCTTGGGGGCGCAGTAGGCGCTGGTGCCGGGCGACCCGGTCAGACCGAAGACGCTGCTGACGTTGACCAGCGCCCCCTCCCGCCGCTCCCGCAGGTGCGGCAGGAACGCCCGGGTGCCGTGCACGACGCCCCAGAAGTTCACCGCCATCACCCGCTCGTAGGTCTCGTCAGGGTCTGCCACACCGCCGCCCCCGGGCCGGAGATGCCGGCGTTGTTGACGACCACGTGCGCCGGCCGAGCTCGGAGCGCACCTCGTCGGCGAAGCCCCGCACGGCCTCGGGGTCGCTGACGTCGAAGGCCCGGCACAACGCCGTGGTGCCCGACGGGAGCATCTCCTCGGTCCGGGCCAGGCTGGCGGCGTCGAAGTCGTTGAGGGCCAGCACGGCACCGCGGCGGGCGAACTCCATCGCGTACGAGCGGCCCATCCCGGAGCCGGCTCCGATGATCACGACGACCTTGTCGGTGTAGGTGTCCGATGCCGAACACGATCCCGAGCACACCCCGGGCGACGAGGAGCTTCCACGACAGCTGCAACCATCCCATGGCGCCACGCCAGGAGCCCCGCCCAGCACGCGCCCTCACCCGCGCCGGGTGAACGCCCCCGGGCACGAGGCGCGGTCGGCCTACCCGGTGGGGGTCCCCGTCGGGTCCGGGACGTCCTGCTCCAACTCCTCGGCGCCCAGCCGGCGCCACGGGTTCGGGGTGTCGCGGGTGGAGGGAGCGTCCGGGCTGGTGCCCCGGGTCCACCACTGCGCCACGTAGGCGACGTCCCCGAGCTGGACCCGGTCACCGGCGGTGTAGGTGGCGCCGGGGCGCCAGTCCGGGAAGGTGCCGGGCGCGACGGTGGGCAGCGGCTCGGGGGTCTCGCCGGGCAGCACCGGACCGACCAGACGCCAGGGGCTGTCGGCGTCGGCCACGGTCGGGTCGTCGGGCACGTCGCCGCTGGTCCAGTACCGGGCCACGTAGACGTTGCGGTGCCACACCACCCGCTCGCCGCTCTGGTAGGCCTGCTCGGTGTTCCACACCGGGTAGGGGCTGGTGTCGGGGTCGTCGGTCTCCACCGCGGACGTGGTCGGGGTCGCGTCCGTGGGGGCGTCGCTGGTGGCCGCGGTCCGGGGGCCGGCTTCGACCCCGGTGCCCAGCAGCCGGGCGAAGGCACCGGACTCCTGGGGCAGGCCGCTGCAGGAGTCGGACACCTTGGTCACGTCGGGCCAGTTGGAGCTGCAGGAACGGTCCCGGTTGAGCGACCACACCGACATCCGTCCGAGCCCCTTGTCCTCGGCGAAGCGGTGCAGCTGCTCGGCGTCGTCGAGCCCGAACACCTCGCCCACCACGTCGTTCTGCCCGAGCATCGGGGTGGCTCCGACCAGGCGCCACAGCTCGGCGTCGGTGCGCCGGTCACCGCGGTCGGCGTACAGCCGGCCCAGCTGCTCGTGGGTGGCCTCCAGCGCGCTGATCGAGGCCCGGGCCATCGTCTGGCCCGGGTCCCGGCTCTCGGCGTAGTTCATCGTCATCACGTTCACCCCGGCCAGGTCGACCCCGGCCGCCAGGGTCTCCTCGACCACCGCCAGCGCGTCGTCGGGCAGGCCGTGCGGTGCCACCGGCAACGTCAACCAGACCTCGGTGTCGTGCTGGTCCTGCAACGCGGCCAGGGCTTCGGCCCGGCGGGTGCGGGAGGCGGTGTCGGCCAGGGCGTCGCCCTCGACGTCCAGGTCGACCACCTCGGTGTCGTAGCGCTCCACGACCCGGCTGTAGGCGGCGGTCAGGTCCTCGACGGAGTCGCAGGCCAGTGCCAGTTCGGAGTTGGCCTGTCCCCCGAACGAGATGACCGGGGCACCACCGAGCTGGGTCAGTCGGGCGACCCGCCGGTCCAGGTCCAGCTGCTCCTGCGCCTCGTCGAGGGTGTAGGCGGCTCCCCAGGAGGGACGGCAGTCCTCGTCCGGGTCCGCCACCACGAAGCCCAGCACCGCACTGTCACCGGTGCCCTTGACCGGGTTCTCGAACGGGTAGGTGGGGGTGGCGGTCACGTCCACGTACCCGGCGAACCACTGCTGCTCGGAGACCTCGACGCGGGAGTCGGCGAACCACTGCCAGCCGCGCATCCCGACGAACACCAGCCCGGCCGTCACGACCAGCACGATGCTGAGCCTCAGCCAGGACAGGCGTCGGCCTTCCACCAGTGACATCCGTTCTCCGCCCCGTGCGCACAACCTGAACAGCCTTTACCCTACGGAGTCGGAGCCACCACGCAGGAGAGGACCACCGTGAGGGGCACAGATTCGGGCCGGGTGCCGGGCAGCATCGACACCGTCCCACCCGCCGCGACCGAGCCGGCTCCCGCGGAGCGACGCCGCCGGCAGTGGGGGGCGGAGCGCCGGTCCGAACCGATGCCGATCGTGCACCCCACCCCGACCCTGGCCGCCCTCACCTGGGGCCGGGTCGCGATCGTGGCCACGGTCCTGTTCTGGGCCGCCTACCTGGTCACCACCGTGTTCCGGCGCTTCCTCAACGACGTCGGCGGCTTCCGGTTCACCATGGAGGCGATCTCCTACCTGGGCGTCGTCACGATGCTGACGTTCTCCGCCCTGATGTACCTGGTCGCCCGGCAGGGGGCGCTGCGCCGGTTCCGCGAGCACCGCCGGGTGCCGCGGGGCCTGCTCGACGAGCACTACGCCTCCTCGGGGGCCCCGATGACGGTGCTGGTGCCCTCGTACGCCGAGGAGCCCGACGTGGTGCGGCTGACGCTGTGGAGCGCAGCCCTGCAGGAGTACCCGGACCTGCGGGTGGTGCTGCTCATCGACGACCCGCCGTTCCCCACCGACCCCGAGACGCTGGCGCGTCTGGAGCGCACCCGGGCCCTGGTCACCGAGCTCGAGAACGCCTTGGCCGCCCCGCTCGGGCGTGCCACCCGGGCCCTGGAGACCGCGAGGGCCACCCTACCGGCGAGCGGTCCGGCACCGATCGGGGCAGTGGCCGCGCTGGCCGCGGAGTACCGCGCTGCTGCCGAGTGGCTCGAAGGGGTCGCGGACGCCGAGGTGGTCACCGACCACGTGACGGAGTTCTTCGTCGACCAGGTGCTGATGGGCCTGGCCAGCGAGCTGCGGCTGCACCTGCTGGCCCTGGACGCAGCCGTCGCGCAGGACGGGCAGCTCCCGGTCGAGCGGGCGTTGCAGCTGCACCACCGGTTGGTGTGGATCTTCTCGGTGCGGGCCGAGAACTTCGAGCGACGGCGCTACGCGTCGTTGTCGCAGGAGTCCAACAAGGCGATGAACATCAACGCCTACCTGGGCCTGCTCGGCGGCACCTGGCGACCGACCCCCTCACCCGAGGGAACGGTCCTGGTCCGGCTGGACGACGACGAGCCCACCGCGCCGGACGACCTGGTGGTGCCCGACCCCGAGTACCTGCTCACCCTGGACGCCGACTCCCAGCTGCTGCGGGACTACTGCCTGCGCCTGGTCTACTTCCTCGAGCAGCCGGAGAACGCCGACGTGGCGATCACCCAGACGCCGTACTCCTCCTACCGCGGGGCCCCGACCCGGATCGAGCGGATCGCCGGTGCCACCACCGACATCCAGCACATCCTGCACCAGGGGATGACCTACCACGACGCCACGTTCTGGGTCGGCGCCAACGCCGTGATCCGCCGGGTGGCACTGGAGGACATCGTCGAGGTCGAGACGGTCGGTGGCTACGAGATCCGCACCTACGTGCAGGACCGCACCGTCATCGAGGACACCGAGTCCAGTGTCGACATCGCCGCCGCCGGGTGGCGCCTGGTCAACTACCCCGAGCGGCTCAGCTACAGCGCCACGCCACCGGACTTCGGGTCGCTGGTGGTGCAGCGCCGCCGGTGGGCCAACGGCGGGCTGCTGATCTTCCCCAAGTTCTGGCAGCAGCGGGGGCCGCGGGCCCGGGCCGGGCGGCCGGTGCGCTGGGGCGAGTTCGCGCTGCGGTTCAACTACATGGCCTCGATCGCCTGGGCCACCTTCGCGTTGTTGCTGCTGCTGTTCTACCCCTACGACAGCCGACTGCTCAGCCCCCTGGTGATCGGGGCGGCGCTGCCGTACTTCCTGTGCATGGCCAGCGACCTGCACGCGTGCGGCCACCGGCGGTTGGACGTGTTCCGGATCTACGGGTTCAACCTGATCCTGCTGCCGGTGAACCTGGCCGGGGTGCTCAAGTCGGTGCAGCAGGCCTTCACCGGCGAGAAGATCCCGTTCGCGCGGACACCGAAGGTGCGCAACCGCACCGCCGCCCCCGGGTGGCACGTCTTCATCCCGTACGTCATCGTCATCTACTCGATGGTGACCGTGTGGCGCAGCTACCTGCACGAGGACTGGGGCAACCTGGCCTTCGCGCTGTTCAACGCCGTGCTGGCAGCCGCAGCGATCCGGGCCTGCATCGGGGTCCGCAACTCGATGGTCGACATGGGCATGGGGGTCGTGAACTGGCTGTTCGTGCCGGTCCGCCAGGCCCCGCCGCCGCGGCCGGTGCGCGACCCGGACGCCCCGGTCGACTGGCAGAGCCTGCTGCACCACGGCGACCGGAGGCTCAACCGCGACCTGCGCCGCACCGACGACCGTCGCCGCCGCGCCGCGAGCACCCCGACCGCGTCGCGCAGGCGTTGGTCGCTGCGCCGCTCACGCTGACTACGCGGTCGGGAGGCACTCCCGTGGACCAGCTCAGCTGCAGGCGCCCGGTCCGTCCAGACGACCCAGCACCTGCTCCCCCACCCGGCGCAGCACCGCCAGGTCCGCCTCGGCGAGGTCGTCGATGACCAGTCGGCGCACCTCGGTGACGTGTCCCGGGGCGACCCCCGTGAACATCACCCTGTGGATCATCGCCGGCATCCTGGCCGCCGTGTTCCTCCTCGCCGGCGCCGTCAAGGTCACCCAGCCCCGCGAGAAGCTGGCCGAACAGATGGGCTGGGTCACCGACAGCTCCGACGGTTTCGTGAAGTTCGTCGGCGCGGTGGAGGTGCTCGGCGCCGTGGGCCTGGTCCTGCCCGCCGCCACTGGTATCGCTGTCTGGCTGACCCCGCTGGCTGCGGCCGGCCTCGCCCTCACCATGGTGGGCGCCGTGGTGGTGCACCTGCGTCGCGGTGAGACCGCGGGCGCCGTGCAGTCCCTGGTGGTCGGCGTGCTGGCCGCGTTCGTGGCCGTGATGCGCTTCGGCCCGCACGCGTTCTGAGTCACTCCCCCGCCAACTCCGTGCGACACCCGCCGCTTCGGAGACCTCCTACGATCTGGACGTGGACCAACTCGTGAACGGGATCTCCGACCTCGCCCTGGATGCGGCCGGTTCCGTGTGGGCCTACCTGGTGGTGGCCCTGTGTGCGGCATTCGACGCCATCATCCCCATGGTGCCGAGTGAGTCCGTGGTGGTGGCGCTGGCGGCGGTCTCGGTCGACACCGGCGCCCCGAACCTGGTCCTGCTCGCACTGGCGGCCGGTCTGGGGGCCTTCGTCGGCGACAACACCACCTTCCAGATCGGTCGCCGGGTCGGGCTGGAGCGGTTCGGGTGGATGCGCACCCGGCGGATGCAGAAGGCCTGGACGATGGCCCGGCGCGAGCTGGACCGGCGGGCGGCGGTGTTGATCCTCACCGCGCGGTACATCCCCGTGGGGCGGGCGGCGGTGAACCTGACCGCCGGCGCGACCGGCTACCCGACCCGCCGGTTCGTGGTGCTCTCGGCCATCGCTGCCACGTCCTGGGCGGCCTACTCGGTCGCGGTCGGCGTGCTGGCCGGGTCCTGGGTCAAGGCGCACCCGCTGTACGGGGCGCTGGTCGCCGTCGTCGTGGCGGTCTGCCTGGGCCTGGTGGTGGACCGGGTGCTCTCGGCCTGGCGGCGCCGGGTGCTGCCGACTGACTGACGCACCGACGCCCGCACCGGGTGGTGCGGGCGTCGGCGGGCGACTCAGTCCTCCAGACCCGCGGCGATCCGGTCGCCAACGGCCTGGTCGATGTTGCGCCAGTACTCCAGCGCCCGCGCCAGCACCGCGGGCGAGACGCCGTCGGAGAGGTGGCCCACCACGTTGGAGACCAACCGGTCCCGGGCGGCGTCGTCCATCACGTCGCGGACCAGGGTGCCGGCCTGCCCCCAGTCGTCGTCGTCGCGGCGCAGCGTGTACGCCTGCCGCACCATCTCCCCGTCCGCGGCCCAGACCGCGGTCTCGGGGTAGCGGCCCGGGTCGGCAGCCGGCCCGCCGTAGGAGTTCGGCGCGTAGACCGGGTCGGAGACGTTGTCCATCCGCATCGCCCCGTCCTTGGAGTAGCTGTGCACCGGGCAGGTCGGACGGTTCACCGGGATCTGGGCGTAGTTCGCCCCGAGCCGGGCCCGGTGCGCGTCGGCGTAGGAGAACCCGCGCGCCAGCAGCATCTTGTCCGGGCTCAGGCCGGTCCCGGGCACCATGTTGTTGGGCTGGAAGGCGGCCTGCTCGATCTGGGTGTGGTAGTCGACGGCGTTGCGGTCCAGGCGCATCCGGCCCACCTCGTGCAGCGGGTAGTCCGCGTGCGGCCAGACCTTGGTGAGGTCGAACGGGTTGAACCGGTACTCCTTGGCCTCCTCGTACCCCATCACCTGCACGTGCAGGGTCCAGGACGGGTGGTCGCCGGCCTCGATCGAGTCGTACAGGTCGCGCTGGTGGTAGTCACCGTCGCTGCCGGCCAGCTCGTCGGCCTCGTCCTGGGTGAGGAACTCGATGCCCTGGTCGGTCTTGAAGTGGTACTTCACCCAGAACCGTTCACCGTCGGCGTTGACCCACAGGTAGCTGTGGCTGGAATAGCCGTTCATGTGCCGCCAGCTGCGCGGGATGCCCCGGTCGCCCATCAGCCAGGCGACCTGGTGCGCCGACTCCGGCGACAGGGTCCAGAAGTCCCACTGCATGTCGTGGTCGCGCAGGTTGTTGTTGGCCCGACGCTTCTGGGACCGGATGAAGTGCTGGAACTTCAGCGGGTCGCGCAGGAAGAACACCGGGGTGTTGTTGCCGACCAGGTCGAAGTTTCCCTCCTCGGTGTAGAACTTCAGCGCGAAACCGCGCGGGTCGCGCCAGGTGTCCGGGCTCCCCCGCTCGCCGGCCACGGTGGAGAACCGGGCCAGCATCTCGGTCTTCCTGCCCGGCTGCAAGAAGTCGGCCCGGGTCCAGGCGCTCACGTCGTGGGTGACCTCGAAGGTGCCGAACGCGCCACCGCCCTTCGCGTGCGGCTGGCGCTCGGGGATGCGTTCACGGTTGAACTGCGCCATCTGCTCGATCAGGTAGTGGTCGTTGAGCACGATCGGCCCGTCGGGGCCGATGGTCAGCGAGTGCTCGTCGCTGGAGACAGGGATGCCGGTGTCGGTGGTGGTCGGGGGCGGGTCCTGCTGGGACACTGCACACTCCTCGGTGAGGGCGGTTCTCGACCGATCTGGCCGACTCCCCCACCGTGTCCGGTGCCTGCCCGGGAGTCAAGGCGCCGAGCGGGCGTGGGCTCTCAGGCGGCGACGAAGCAGCCGCGGCAGCGGGCCTCGTAGGTGAACGTGCCGTCGTCGGGCAGCGCGCCGGTGACGTCAGCCAGGTACGGGTGCTGGTGGTGCAGCACCTGGGTGTGGGTGGCGGAGAAGCCTCGGCACACGTCGCACACCGCCCGGCGGTGCACCACCCGGTCCGGCGCCAGCTCGAGCAGACCCACCACCGGGTCGAACAGGCGACCGCGGTGGTCGAGGTCCAGCCCGGCGGCGACCACCTCGGTGCCGCGCTCGAGCAGCATCGCGACCACCTTGACGTCGTCGGGGCCGAACATGTGCACCTCGTCGATGCCGACCACGTCGACCGGCTCGTCCAGCGCCGAGGACAGATCGGCGACCTTGCGGGTGGCCAGCACTCCCCCGACCCGGCTGACCACGGAGTCGTCGCGTCCGTGCCGGGCCGACTGGTAGACCGCGTGCCGCACGTTGGAGTGCTCCAGCGGGGAGAGCAGCGAGATCAGTTCGAGCGACTTGCCCGACTTCATGGGCCCGAGGATGAGGGTGAACGACACCGGCGGAACGGTACGGACCCCCACCGACGTCGCCGACCCCGGGGGTGGCTCCCGCACCGGTGCACCCGGGCACGTGTGACGAGCAGGAGAACCGGGAAGGAGGACCGGGTCCGGCCCTTCCACGCCTGGAGGAAACCCAGTGAACCGCACACCCCGCCCCACCCGACGACGCGCCGCGTACACGGCACTCGTCCTGGCCACGACGGCCGCGGTGGCCGTCACCGGCCCGGCAGCGACCTCGCTGCCGACCGGCGTCACGACCACCGCGTCGACCACCGCGTCGACCAGCACCCCGGTCGCCGCCCCGTCGCTCTTCGAGACCGTCGACGCCCGCAGCGCCGGCACCGTGCCGCGCTCGCGCATCGTCACCGGCGACCAGCAGCTGGTCCGGCTCGCCGAGGACCGCCTCCCGACCGGTACCGGGACCACCCGGCTCAGCCTGCCCGGCAAGGTCGGCACCGTCCGGCTCGCCCGGACTGGCCAGGACCGGGAGACCACGACCTGGGAGGGCACCTTGGAGGGCCAGCCGATGAGCTCGTTCACGCTGGTCCGCGCCGGCGGCGCCTGGGCCGGGTCGCTGATGACCCCGGGCGCGTCGTACTCGCTGTCCTCCTCGCCGCGCGTGGACGCCGACGGCAACCCGGCGGGCCACTTCTGGACCCAGCTCGGTGCCCCGCCTGCGCTCGGCGAGGACGGCGCCCCCGCTCCGGCGCGGCCCGGCACCGCCGGTTCCGGGGACCTGGCTGCCCCGGACGCCCGCAAGAAGAAGCGCAAGACCAAGGTGACGGTGATGTACGCCTACACCCCCAAGGCCAAGCGCCAGATCGGCAGCCGCAAGGCGCTGCGCGCGGCTGCCGGCGTGGCGCTGAGCCAGACCAACCGGACCTTCAAGAACTCCAAGCTCAAGGTCCGGGTCAAGTTCAAGGGGATCGTCAAGACCAAGGGCAAGGTCGCCAAGAACCAGGTCACCAACGCCTTCCGGATGTACCGGCCCCGCGACGGCAACTTCGACAACATCTTCAAGGCCCGCAAGCGCAAGAAGGCCGACCTGGTCCAGCTGTTCACCCAGGGCAACGCGGCCGGCTTCTGCGGTGGCGGCCTGATCCCGGTCACCCCGCGCGACGCCCACCCCCAGGCGGGCGTCTCCTCGGTCTCGCTCGGCTGCCTGGGCTGGCTGGTCCCGACCCACGAGATGGGTCACAACCTGGGCGCCGACCACATCCGGTACCGCGGCGTCACCCACCACTCGAAGATCCGCGGCGCCTACGGCTACATCAACGTCCGCCGCCGGTACCTGTCGGTGATGGGCTACTACGACCCGTGCTACGCCCGCGGCGTCTACAACTGCACCCGGATGCCGTTCTTCTCCAGCCCGAAGGGCAAGACCAACGGCAAGCGCCGGGGCACCAAGAAGATGCACAACAACTCCCGCGCGGTGCGGCTCGTCGCCCCGCGGGTGTCCCGCTACACCCGCTGACCCCGCCTGCGGCCCACCGACGGCCCCGCGCCCCGACCTCCACGGTCCGGGCCGGGGCCGTTCGGCGCTCCCGGGCCGGCGCGGGAAGTTGCACCCCTCGCCGCGACTGGGAAGCGCCGCTACGGTGGAGGTCATGAACGTGACGCACGCACCGCTCCGGGTCGCCACGGGCGCCTTCATCCTCAACTCCGGTCTGGGCAAGCTCCAGGCCGACGCCGACGCCGCAGCCCAGCTGCACGGCTTCGCCGCGACCGCCTACCCGGCGGTGGCCCAGGTCGAGCCCGGCAAGTTCGTCAAGGCACTCGCGGTCGGGGAGATCGCGCTCGGCTCCGCGCTGCTGCTGCCCAAGGTGCCCTCCGCGGTGGCCGGGGCGGCGCTGGCCGGGTTCGGGGTGGGGCTGCTGGGCCTCTACGCCCGGGTGCCCGGCATGCGCCAGCCGGGCAGCATCCGCCCGACGGAGCAGGGCACCGCGATCGCCAAGGACGTGTGGCTGGTCGGCGCCGGCGCGACCCTGGGCCTGCAGGGATTCCTCAACGGCGCCAAGCGCGCCGGCCGCAAGGCCGCGAAGGGCGTCAACCACGCGGCGGAGAGCACCCGCGAGGCACTCCCCTTCTGACCTCCCACCCCGACCGACCCCGGCCGCGCCTGCGCGGCGCCGCCGGGGTCGTCGTCGTTCGGGGTGCCGTGCCGGGGGTGCCGGGGCGTCAGCCCGGTGCCCCGACCCCCGCGACCAGCAGGTCGGCCAGGGCCCGGTAGGCGTCGGCGTCATCCAGTCCCGTGAGCGTGCGAACCCGGCCCTGCTGGATCGCCTCCATGACCAGGGCCGCGGTCGCCCCGGCGAAGGCACGAGTACTGGGGTCGCCGGCACCACCCAGGTCCTCGACCAGCTGCGCCACCCGGCGGGCGGCGAAGGCGGTGTTGCGGGCGTAGAGCTCGCGGGCCGGGGCGAACCCGGTGAGGTCGTCCAGGAACGCCCGCGAGGCCGGGGCCAGCTCGGCCGCGATGCCGGCCAGGTAGACGGGCAGCCGTTCCCGCGGGTCCGCCTCGGCCGCCACCCGCTCCTCGACCCGGTCGGCGGCACGGCGGAAGAACTCGAGCACCACGGCGGTGAACAGCTGCTCCTTGCTGGAGGCGATGGCGTACAGCGTCGACTTCGAGCAGCGCAGCCGGCTACTGAGGTCCTCGACACCGAACTGGGTGAACCCCTCGGCCAGGAAGAGCTCCACCAGCGCCTCACGCAGCACCTCGACCCGGCTCGGGCGACGGGACGCGGGCGCCCGCGTCGGCACCGGACGGCTGGCGACGGGCTCGGGGTCGGGACTGGACGTGGTCTGGCTCACCCCCGTAGTGTACTGAAAACAATTCGGGAGTACAGTTATTCGTACCCAATGACCGGGAGGCGTCCGCCGCCGGTCGACGCACAGCCCTGGAGGACCCGTGCCGGCCACACGCCTGATGCCCACCGACGAGGCGAGCGACCTGATCGACCTGACCCGCGAGATCGTCGACAAGGAGCTCCGTCCGCACGCCGCGGCCGCCGAGGCCGAGCACCGCTTCCCCGCCGAGGCGTTCGCGACCCTGGGCCGGGCCGGACTTCTCGGCCTGCCCTACCCCGAGGAGCTCGGCGGCGGTGGCCAGCCCTACGAGGTCTACCTGCAGGTGCTCGAGGAGATCGCCTCGGCCTGGGCCGCGGTCGGCGTCGCGACCAGCGTGCACGCGCTGAGCTGCTTCGGTCTGTTCACCGCCGGCACCGAGGAGCAGAAGCAGCGGTGGCTGCCCGAGATGCTCTCCGGTGACCTGCTCGGCGCCTACTGCCTCTCCGAGGCCCACGCCGGCTCCGACCCGGCCGCGATGCGCACCCGCGCGGTGCGCCACGGCGACGAGTACGTGCTCAACGGCGCCAAGGCGTGGGTGACCTCCGGCGGCGTCGCCGACTACTACAAGGTGATGGCCCGCACCTCCGACGACGGTGCCCGCGGCATCTCCTGCTTCCTGGTGCCCGCGGACACGCCCGGCCTGACCGCCGACGTCCCCGAGGACAAGATGGGGCTGATGAGCTCCCCCACCACCACGATGCTCTTCGACGACGTCCGGATCCCGGTCGAGCGGCGTCTCGGTGAGGAGGGCAAGGGCCTCAACATCGCCCTGGCCGGCCTCGACGCGGGCCGGCTCGGGATCGCAGCCGTCGCCACCGGCGTGGCCCAGGGTGCGCTCGACGCCGCCGTGGCCTACGCCCGCGAGCGCGAGGCCTTCGGCAAGCCCGTGATCGAGCACCAGGGCCTGGCCTTCCTGCTGGCCGACATGGAGGCGGCCGTCACCTCGGCCCGGGCCACCTACCTGCACGCGGCCCGGCTCAAGGACGCCGGACGCGACTACGGCAAGGAGGCCTCGGTCGCCAAGCTGGTCGCCACCGACAACGCGATGCGGGTGACCACCGACGCCGTCCAGGTCTTCGGCGGCGCCGGCTACACCAAGGACTGGCCCGTCGAGCGCTACATGCGCGAGGTGAAGGTGATGCAGATCTTCGAGGGCACCAACCAGATCCAGCGCCTGGTCATCGGGCGCCACCTCTCCCGCTGACCCCACCCACCCCACACCCCAGGAGAACCACCCCATGCAGCTCGCCCACACCTCCGCCGTCGTCACCGGCGCCGCCTCCGGCCTGGGACAGGCCACCGCCCGCGCCCTGGCGGCGCGTGGCGTGCGCGTGATCGGCCTGGACCTGGCCATCGACGAGGCCCCCGTCGTGGAGGGCGTCGAGTACGTCGCCACCGACGTCACCGACGAGGACCAGGTCCGTGCGGCCGTGGCCACCGCCGTGGACCGGGGCCCGCTGCGGACCGTGGTCAACTGTGCCGGCATCGGCCCCTCGATGCGGATCCTCGGCCGGAAGGGCGTGCACGACCTGGCCTTCTACGCCAAGGTCGTCCAGGTGAACCTGGTCGGCACGTTCACCGTGATGGCGCTCGCCGCCGAGGCGATGGCCGAGACCGAGGCCGACGAGAACGGCCAGCGCGGCGTCGTGGTCAACACCGCCTCCATCGCCGCCTACGACGGCCAGGTCGGTCAGGCGGCCTACGCCTCGTCCAAGGGTGGTGTGGTCGGTCTGACCCTGCCCGCGGCCCGCGACCTGGCCCAGCACGGCATCCGGGTCAACACCATCGCGCCCGGGATCGTCGAGACCCCGATGCTGGCCACCGTGAGCGAGGAGTTCCGGGCCGGCCTGGCCGCGGGCGTCCCGTTCCCGCGGCGCCTGGCCCGTCCCGAGGAGTACGCCGAGCTGGCGCTCTTCCTGGCCGAGCACGACTACATGAACGGCGAGGTCGTCCGCATGGACGGCGCGCTGCGCATGGCGCCGCGCTGACCCACCACCCACCAGTCCACCAGTCCCCCACCTGCTGAGTCGTCCCGGCCGAGGAGAACCGATGAGCGTGCACAGCCCCGAGCAGACCGTCAGCCAGTGGCTGGCCACCTACGACACCCCGGACGCCGACGTCGCGCACCTGCTGTGCGACCGGCACGACCCCACCGCGGTCGCGTTCACGTTCGTGGACACCGACCTGGGCGTGCGGCGGCTCAGTTACGGCGAGCTGGGTGAGCTGTCCCGACGGATGGCCACCGTGCTGGCCGAGCACGGGGTCCGGCGCGGCGACCGGGTGCCGGTGCTGATGGGCAAGGGCGTCGACCTGGTCGTCATCCTGCTCGCGCTGTGGCGCCTGGGCGCCGTGCACGTGCCGCTGTTCACCGCGTTCGCCACCGGCGCGATCGAGGTCCGGGTCACCGGCTCGGGCGCGCGGTTGGTCGTCACCGAACCGTCGCAGCGGGCCAAGCTCGCCCCCCTGACCGGCATCGAGGTGCTGCTCACCGGGCCCGAGCTGGACTCCGCCGTGGCCGCCGCGGAGCCGCTGGCCGCCAACGTCGCGGTCGGCGGCAGCGAGCCGTTCCTGCTGCTGTTCACCTCGGGCACGACCGGCAAGCCGAAGGGCGTCCCGGTGGCGGTGCGCGCGCTGGCCGCGTTCCACTGCTACCTGCACTACAGCCTCGACGTGCAGCCCGACGACGTGTTCTGGAACGCCGCGGACCCGGGCTGGGCCTACGGCCTCTACTACGGGATCGTCGGTCCGCTGGTCGCCGGGCGCCCCAACATCGTCCACGCCGGTGGGTTCACCCCCGAGTCGACCGTCGCGGTCGCCCGGGCGCTGGGCGTCACCAACTTCGCCGGGGCGCCGACCATGTACCGGGCGCTGAGCAAGTCCGGTGCGGTCTCCGGGGTCCGGCTGCGTCGGGCCTCCTCGGCCGGGGAGCCGTTGACCCCCGACGTGATTGACTGGTCGGTGCAGACCCTGGGCTGCGAGGTCCGCGACCACTACGGCCAGACCGAGACCGGGATGACCATCTGCAACAACTGGCACCCCGACGCCGCGCGGGAGCTCAAGCCCGGCTCGATGGGGCGCGGCATGCCCGGCTACACCGCCGGCGTGGTGGACGGGGAGATCGCCCTGGACGTCGCCCGGTCACCGCTGCTGTGGTTCACCGGCTACCTGGACGCCCCGGAGAAGACCGCCGAGCGGTTCACCGCGGACGGTGCCTGGTACCTGACCGCCGACACCGGTCGGGTCGACGTGGACGGCGACCTCTTCTTCACCGCCCGGGACGACGACGTCATCCTCGCCGCCGGCTACCGGATCGGGCCGTTCGACGTGGAGAGCGTGCTGGTCACCCACCCGGCCGTGGTCGACGTCGCGGTGGTGGGGCGCCCCGACCCCGAGGGGGTGCGCGGCGAGCAGGTCGAGGCGTTCGTGGTGCTCGCCGAGGGCACCGCGCCCGACGACGCGCTGGCGGCCGAGCTCAAGACGCTGGTCCGCGAGGAGTACTCGCTGCACGCCTACCCCCGGGTGGTGCACTTCGTGGAGTCGCTGCCCAAGACGCCCAGCGGGAAGGTCCAGCGCTACCTGCTGCGCGAGGGCTGAGCGGGGGCACTCCCCCGCACCCTGCACATGTAGCGCGGTGTCCGGGCACCTTCCCGAGCCGCCGACGCCTGCAGAAGTCGCCACAACACCGCGTGACAACCGGCAGGTGGTCGGCTGGACCGGGCAGCGGCGGAACCGCAGGCCGGGTCAGCTGGCCATGAACAGGATCGCGTCGCGGTCGTACTCGCGGCCCGGGTGCTCAGCGGCCAGGTGCGCCTGGACCTTCTCCACCAGGGTGTCCTCGTCCTCGGCGGTGATGTACTCGCCGCAGGGGCAGTTCAGGCGGGTCTTCATGGTGTCTCCTCGGGGCTCCGGGGCGTACTGGACAGGTGTCCAACCCTAGCCCGCCGGGACCCGGTCGTGTGGCCTGTCCGGAGACCGCACGACCGGGTCGGGGTGCAGTCGGCTCAGGCCTGCACGCCGTTGTTGGCCAGGAAGTGCTCGGCGGTGTCGTCCAGCACCTGCAGCCACTCGTCGTGCAGCGGCGGCGCGGTGGTCCCGGTGACCGTGGAGGTGTACCCGAGGTTGCGGTACCCCATGATGTCGCGCTTCTTGTCCTGCTTCCACGCCTTGAAGAGCTCGCCCTGCTGCTCCACGCCGAACTCGGGGTAGTCGGTGTGGTCCATCAGGTCGCGGATGTAGGCGGCCTGGAAGTCGATCTCCTCGGCCGCGTCGGCCAGCGCCTCCTCGCGGGTCAGCCAGTGCTTGACGTCCAGGGCGCGATCCTCGTGGCCGGGCACCTCGATCCGCCCCAGGATCACGTCGCGCACGAACCACGCCTGGGCGTCGAACATGTTGAACGTGAAGTACTGGTCCTGCATGCCCAGGTAGAAGAACCGGGGGTTGTCCTGCCAGACGACGCCCTTCCACAGGTGGTCGGGGTAGAGCCGGTTGCGGGTCTGCAGGCGCAGCTCGTCGGGCAGGTAGTCGAAGTGGTGCAGGTAGCCGGTGCACAGGATCACGGCGTCGACCTCGGCGCTGGTGCCGTCGGCGAAGTGGGCGGTGTTGCCGTCCAGCCGGGTCAGCAGCGGCACCTCGTCGAAGCCCTCGGGCCAGTCGTAGCCGGTGGGCGCGGTGCGGTAGCTCAGCAGCACCCGCTCGGCGCCGTACTTGAAGACCTGGCTGCCGATGTCCTCGGCCGAGTAGCTGCTGCCGACCAGCAGCACCCGCTGGTCGGTGAACTCGCGGGCCTCGCGGAACTCGTGGGCGTGCAGCACCCGACCGATGAACGTCTCCACGCCCTCGAACTCGGGCACGTGGGGCGTCGAGAAGTGCCCGGTCGCGGAGATGACGTGGTCGAACTCCTCGCTGCTGATCGAGTCGGCGAGCAGGTCCTTGACGGTGACGGTGAACTTCTCGGTCTCCGGGCACCAGTCCACGCCCTTGACGGCGTGGGAGAACCGGATGTGGCGGCGGGCGTCGCTCGCCTCGACGCGACCCATGATGTAGTCGTGCAGCACCGCGCGCGGCGGGTAGGACGGGATCGCCCGGCCGAAGTGCTCCTCGAAGGAGTAGTCGGCGAACTCCAGGCACTCCTTGGGGCCGTTGGACCACAGGTACCGGTACATGCTGCCGTGGACGGGCTCACCGAACTCGTCCAGGCCGGTGCGCCAGGTGTAGTTCCACATGCCGCCGAGGTCGGACTGCTTCTCGTAGCAGACCACCTCGGGCAGGTCGTCGGCTCCCGAGCGGCGGGCGGACTCGAAGGCCCGCAGGGCGGCCAGACCGCTGGGGCCGGCTCCGAGTACAGCAACTCTCACGTCGATCACTCCTTGTGCAGTTGTTTTTCGCGTGCGAATGAGGGCCCGGGGCGCGCGGCGTCCCCGCCGGGCGCACCCCGAAGTACCCCTCTTTACCCGAAAGCGCGCACTTATACCACTTGAGTCCCTCCGTGACGAGAGGGGGCGGCACACTTATCCGGCGAATCTCACATTCCGACGCCGCACACGCTCACACGTCCGCAGTGCATGTCACGGACTGGTCGTCGGTCGGGTTCCTGCGGCCCCTCGACGGGTCAGCGTCCGCGGGCGTCCTGGACGTCCCGCACCCACCGGTAGGACGCCTTGGGGGTGCGGTCGCAGGTGTCGAGGTCCACGTGGACCAGGCCGAAGCGCTGGCTGAACCCGGCCGCCCACTCCCAGTTGTCCAGCAGCGTCCAGACGTAGTACCCGCCCAGGTCGAAGCCGTCCACGGCACCGTTCGCCAGGTCCGCGGCGACCTCGAGGTGGCCGGCCAGGTACTCGAGCCGGTGCTGGTCGTCGATGCTGCCGTCGGCC
Organism: Actinomycetes bacterium; assembly: GCA_023396115.1. Classification (GTDB taxonomy): domain Bacteria; phylum Actinomycetota; class Actinomycetes; order Propionibacteriales; family Nocardioidaceae; genus Nocardioides. The sequence continues at coordinate 26,348 of JAEWXC010000031.1, forward strand.
TCCACGGTGTCCTCGAACGAGCCACCGCCCTCGGTGATCACCACCGGCGGCAGCTTCTCGCCGTAGCGGGCGGCCATCTCCTCGGCCATCCGGCGCAGCCCGTCGGGCGCGATCGGCCAGCCGAAGTGGGTGGTGGGGGTGTCGGGCCAGTCCAGCAACCGGAACGGCAGGTCCTTGGCGGCCTCGGACTCGCCGTCGGGCGACATGCCGTCGGGGTCGGCGCCGGCGGCGACCAGGCTGGGGAAGTAGTAGTTGAGGCCGTAGAAGTCCAGCGGCTGGCTGACCAGCTCCAGGTCCTTCTTCGACATCCTGGTGACCCGGCGCAGCAGCCACCGCATCGCCAGGCCGAGACCGCCGGGGACCTCCGGGGAGCGGCCGAGCAGCACCGGGTCGGCGAAGAGGCGGTTGTGGATGAAGTCGAGCAGCCCGGCCATCGCGGCGTCCTGGCGCGAGTCGCTCGCCGGGGTGCAGGGCGTGTGGGTGTTGGTGATCCCGATCCGGCCGGCCACCGGGACCGAGCGCAGCGCCCGCACCGCGTGCCCGTGGCCCAGCAGCATGTTCCGGGCCACCGCCCCGGCCTTGAACAGCTGCTGTTCACCGGGGGCGTGCACGCCCAGCCCGTAGCCGTTCATCACCACGGTGGCGGACTCGTTGATGGTCACCCAGTCCGCGACCCGGTCCCCCAGCCGGGCACCGACCACGGCGGCGTAGTCACCGAACTTCTCGGCCGTCTCCCGACTCTTCCAGCCCCCGGCCCGCTCGACCGGGAGCGGCGTGTCCCAGTGGTAGAGCGTGGCCATCGGTCGGATCCCGCGCTCCAGCAGGCCGTCGACCAGCCGGTCGTAGAAGTCCAGGCCCTTGTCGCTGACCGCGCCGGTGCCCTCGGGCATCACCCGCGGCCAGGAGACCGAGAACCGGTACCCGTCCAGACCGGCGGCGCTCATCAGCCCCAGGTCCTCCTCGAGCCGGTGGTAGTGGTCGGTGGTCACCGCGGTGGTGGTGCCGTCCACGATCCGTCCGGGTTCGTCGGCGAACTCGTCCCAGCCGCAGCGGCCGCGTTCGTCGAGGGCGCCCTCGATCTGCAGGGCGGCGGTGGCGCTGCCGAGCACGAAGTCGTGCGGCAGTCGGTCGGCCAGGTGACGGGGGTCGGTGCTCATCGGGTCCCTCGGGTCGGTGGGTGTCGGTGGTGTCGTGCGGTGCTCAGAGACGGGCGAGTTCGTCGGCGATCAGGTGCAGCGTGGCGGTCGGGATGATCCCCACCGCGACGCCGGCGACGTCGATCAGTCCCATCGCCATCACCTCCTCGGGCAGTGGTGAGTCGACCAGTGCCCCGAGGTGGCGGCGCAGCACCACCATCGCGGCCTCGTCGGCGAGCAGGGTGGCCACCGGGGTGGTCACGTCGAGCCGGGCGGAGGGGAAGTCCCCGGCCCGCAACGGACGCATCCGGGCCGCCTCGACCTGGTCGGCCTGGGCGGCGCAGAGCAGGTGCTCGGTGCCGAGCGGGCCGGTGGGCGGCAGCCCCATCCGCTCGAACTGCTCCGGCGGGGCGTCGTTGGCGACCATGGCGTCGCGCATGAGGGTGGCCATCCGCAGCTCCGCCTCGTCGTCGACCAGCGGGTGCTCCTGTCCGGGGTCGTCTGCCAGGTCGAAGAGCATGGTGCCGAAGGCGTGCGGGTCGCTCCAGGCGGTGCCGGGCACCCGCAGCACCGGCGTCTGCTGGGTGAAGGAGAACGGCGGGTGCAGGGTCGCCTCGCGGAGCAGCTCCACCGGCATCCGCCCGCGCATCATCGTGGGCATCAGCGTGTACTCGACCAGCGGCGCGTTGCCGGGGTCCACCGGGGCCCGCAGGTAGGTCCACCGTCCGTCGGTGATGTTGACGTGGCCGCCGAAGATCCCGAACAGTCCGGCCTCCCGCACCGGCTCGTCGGCGGCGACCGTGGCGGCCAGCGGGCGGCCCTGCATGTCGGGGGTGGGCTCGAGCCCGAACAGGTCCAGCAGGGTGGGCCCCAGGTCGATGGTCTGCACCAGGGCATGGCGCCGCTCCCCGGCGACCCGGGAGCGGGGGTCCCAGACGAACAGCGGCAGGTGCACGGTCTCGTCGTAGTAGGGCGGGGTGTTCTTGCCCCACCAGTCGTGCTCACCGAGCAGGAAGCCGTGGTCGGTGCAGACGATCAGCATCGTGTCGTCCCACATCTCGTGGACGTCCATCGCGGCCAGGACCCGCCCCAGGTTCTTGTCGCACATGCTCAGCAGCGCCTTGTACAGCGAGCGGGTGTGCTCGACCGTCCCGGGCGACTCGGTCACCCGGGTGTAGTCGGGCCAGTCCAGCACCGGCCCGTCGTGGCTGTCCGGGTCGGCGTCGTAGAGCGAGGTGTAGTCGTCGTAGGTGAAGAACGGTTCGTGCGGGTCGAAGGTCTCGATCTGCAGGAACCAGTTGTCCTCACCGGCGTTGGTCTCCAGGAAGTGCAGCCCGGCGTCGAAGGTGAGCGTCTGCGGGTGCTCGGCTTCGGTGGTCATGTAGAGCCGGTTGACCCGGTCCTGGCGGCGCAGGTCGGCGTTGGTGAAGGTCGGTGAGAGGTTGTCGGGCACCGGCGGGTCGGCCACGTGTCCCTTCCACTCGTCGCCCTCCTGGCCGCGGGAGAACTCGAAGGTGCGGAACCGGGGGTGGTAGGTGGCGCCGCCGTCGACCCAGTAGTGCTGGTGGTCGGTGACCAGGTGGGTGTAGACCCCGGCGCGGGTCAGCATCTCCGGGACGGAGTCGTCGAACGGCTCCAGCGGGCCCCAGCCGCGGTGCAGGAAGTTGTACCGGCCGGTGTGCATCTCCCGACGGGCCGGCATGCACGGCATCGAGCCGCCCCAGGCGTTGTCGAAGGTCGCGGTCCGTTCCGCGAGCTCGGTGAAGTGCGGGGTGTGCACCCCGGTGGCACCGTAGGGCGGCAGGTGGCGTCGGTTGAGCGTGTCGTACATGACGACGATGGCGCGCACGGCTCAGCGCACCCCCCGGATCCGGGTGACCGAGGCGACGCCCAGGGCCATCACCACGGCACTGGCCAGGTACAGCACCCGGTAGGAGTCCCCGGTCGCGGTGAGCACGACGATCCCGACCAGCGGTGCGATCGGCAGGTGCTGGGCGGCGTTGACCAGGCCCAGGTCGCGGGCCCGGGTGCGCGGGTCGGGCAGCACGTCGGTGGTCAGCGCCTGGTCGACCGAGAGGAACGCGCCGTAGCCGAGGCCGAGCAGCGCGGCGGCGAGCAGGGCGGCACCCCAGGTCGGGGAGACCGCCAGGGTCAGCGCCGCGGCGACCTGCAGGCCCCCACCGAGCATCACCAGCGGCTTGCGGCGCAGGGTCCGGTCCGAGACCACCCCGGCCAGCCAGGTGGCCGCCACGCAGAACACCAGGTACGCCAGGGTCAGGGTGAGCACCGCCCCCTCGGGGTTCGGCCGGTGCAGCACGTCGTCGACGTAGAAGAGCAGGTAGGTGGTGCCGACCAGGTTGCCGGCGTTGATGAGCACCCGGGTCGACATCGCCCAGTAGTAGTCGCGGGCCACCCGCGGGGTGGGCGGGGTGATGTTGTGCCGCAGCGAGCCCTGCACCCCGGTCCCGGGCAGCGGGGCCGGTTCCCGGCGACCCAGCAGGAACGGCAGCCCGACGACCAGGCCGAGCCCGCCGATGACCAGCCAAGCGGTCGAGACGTCGGTGATCACCTCGGTGACCAGGACCATGCCGCCGGCCAGCGCGACCACCTGCGGCACCCCGAACGCCGCCGAGGCGCGGCCGCGCTGGGCCACCGGCACCTGGTCGGCGATCATCGCGCTCAGGGCGACCAGGACCGCGGCCTCGCCGAGCGAGACCAGCACCAGCAGGACGCAGATCAGGACGACCGAGTCGACCGACCCGACGACCACGAACGCCCCGGTGGCCACGAGCAGCCCGCCCAGCGCCCAGGCGCGGCGTCGTCCCCAGGCCAGTTCGGTGCGGTCGCACAGGTAGCCGATCAGCGGCACCGCGAGCACGATCGAGCCCATCATCACGAACTGGAAGAGGCTGAGCAGCTCCTCCTTGCTGGCCGCGTCGACGTGCCGGGCCAGCTGGGCGAGCATCACCTGGCCGGGCAGCATCACCAGCAGCCAGAACCCCAACCAGGCCAGGGCGTAGAGCCACAGCCAGCCCGCGGTGACCCGGGTCGTCGGCTCGGCCACCTCCGGGGTGCTGGGGAGGGCGTCGGTGTTGCGCAGGTCACTCACGGCGGCGAGCCTAGCCACGATTCGGCCGCCCGTGGGGTGATCCGGCCGGGCAATTTGGGCAACTGCCCAAATTGCGTGGGCCTCACCCCGTCGGAGGCAGTCCTTGGCGATACTCGAGCGCCTCAGGCTCCTCCACGAAGGTCATCAGCTCGCCGGAGAGCTCAGCCAGCGCATCCCGCGCCTCTGCAGCCGTCACACGGAAGAACTCCTTGCGGTGGTTCACCCGGTTGACCCTGCGGTCGTGGAACACCCGATGCATCTCACGCTCGATCCGGACGGCGTCGTCCGCGAAGTACAGCGCGTGGACGTCGAACCGGAACGGGACCGAGGCATCGCCCAACTCACGGACGCGGTCCAGGGGCTCGAGTCGACGTGTCATTCCGATCTTCAACACCCCTTCACCGAAGGCGCCGATGTTGGAGATGACGTATACGTGCCCCGCCGTGAGGGTCCTGGCTCTGAAATCGACGGCCTCGATCTCGGTCACCACACCCTCCAGTTGTTCACGCAACCGCGCGGCTCCGTCCAAGTCCCCCTTCGTCTCCAGTGCCGCGATGGCCTGCCGGAAGTGCTGTTCCTCCTTGCGCAGCCGCTGGCGTTCGCGCTCGATCTCCTGCTCGACCTTGCGCTCTTCCCGGAGCCGTTCCCGCTCCTCCCGGTCGCGTTCCTTCTCCTCGGCCACCTTTTCCAGGTAGTCAGCGGTGAGTTCCAGTTCACGCCAGCGCAGCCGGTGGTATTCGGAAGAGACCCGGATGTGCATCGAGGCACCCAGCTTCTCGATGGTGGCAGCCACCTTGTCCAACCGGTCCTTGGCCGCCCCGAGCTTGTACGGCTTCATGGAGGCGACCAGCGAGTCCGCCTCGGCGTTGTAGGCACGCAGCATGAGCTTGGAGAAGTCGCGCACCATCTTGCGCCCCTCAGCGGCCGAGCCGTTGACGGTCCAGTCGTTCGTGGCGCGGATCGCCCCACCATCCTTGCGTGTCATCGCCTTGACCGATTCGCGCAGTCGTGCGAGTTCCCCCCGATAGGCGACCGAGTCCTCCAACGGATGGTGGTACTGGTAGAGCCCGACCTCTTGGAGGAGCCGCACCTCATCGGTCTCCACGACGACGCGGCGCAAGGCGTCGAGCTCGGCACTCATCCGGGCGTGCTCCCGCTCGTACGCCTCGCGCTCCCGATCGAGCTCGTCTCGCACGGCGGCTACCTCAGCGTGCAGGCTCGCTCGCTCGACCTGGAGGTCACTGAGGTCCAGGACCCCTAATCGCTCCAGGTCGCCCCGCAGTCGGGCCACTTCCTCCTCAGCGCTCTCCAGAGCCTTCTTGCGACCGAAGAGACCAACACGTGCGCGTTCCTTGCCATCGCGAACAGCCGGCCGCTGGCCCCCGATCGACTCAGCCGGGCTCGCGTCGGGCCTGGCCTGGGTGTGCTCGGTCCAGCTCTGGCCGTCCCACCAGCGCAGGATGCCGGGATCGACAGGGTCCGGGTACCACCCGGAAGGTGTGGCGCTCATCGTGCTCCTCCGCATCAACGTTCCGACTGAGTGCACTCCACCACGAAGCCCCGACTCAGCAAGCCGGATCCGCCAACTCTGCACAGTACGATCTCCCCGTCATGCAGACCCCCGACGAGCGACCCCGCCAGCTGCTGCTGGCCGTCGACGCGCCGTCGCTGCTGCACCGCAACCACCACGCCAAGGCGCACACCGGCCACCTGGACCGCTCGCACCGCCCGGCCTGGGCGCTGCACGGGATGCTGCGCCAGATCCTGGAGTCGATCGACGCGTTCGCCCCCGACGCGGTGCTGTTCGGCCTCGACGACCGGACCCGCTCGGAGCGCAGCGAGTTCTACCCCGACTACAAGGCAGGTCGCCCGCCCAAGGACCCCCAGCTGATCGAGCAGCTGGAACGCGCCGGGGCGATGCTCGACGCGCTGGGTCTGGCCACGCTCACCCCGCCCGGGCTCGAGGCCGACGACGTCAACGCCAGCGCGGCGGCCTGGGCGGTCCAGCACGACTGGGACTGCGTGCTGATCACCTCCGACCGGGACTCCTTCGCCCACATCAGCGAGCACACCTCGGTACTGCGCCTGATCAACGGCGGGATCCACAACTCCCCGCTGCTGACCCCGCCCCGACTGCACGCCATGTACGGGGTGGCTGCGGAGAACTACCTCGAGTTCGCGGCGCTGCGCGGCGACGCCTCCGACAACCTGCCCGGGGTGCCGGGGATCGGTGAGGCGACCGCCCCGGTGCTGCTGGAGCAGATGGGGTCGATGCGGGCGGTGTGGGCCGACATCGACCACGACGAGGGCCGCGGGCTGCTGGCCACGCTCGACTCGTGGGCGGCCGAGACCGGCAACCGGCGGATCGGCCGGACCCTGCTCAAGCACCTCACCGCCGAGGGCGCCCGGGAGCGCTACGAGTTCAACCTGCGCCTGATGAGCGGGCGCGAGGACCTGGACCTCGGGTTCACCCCCGACGTGCCCGGCTCGCCCGGGTTGCTGCCGCTCGACGTGGAACGTGTGGGGCGCGTCGTGGGCCACCTCAACCAGCAGTCGACCACCGACCTGGCGGTCCGGGTGCTCACCTCGAACCCGGCCTCGCGCGGTGGCCCGGCGGGCGCGGCGCCCCGCAACCCGGTCCCGGACCTGCCGCCGCTGCCGGACCCGGCCGAGATGGTCGAGCCCGACGAGGACGGCCTGTTCGACCCGGTCAGCTGACCGGCACCAGGGCCGGCACGAGCACCTCGCCGGTCTCCTCGCTGGCCGGCTCGGCGGGACCGGTGGGCAGCCAGGTGCCGGTGCCCGCCAGGACCCGCAGCACCGACCCGTTCGGCACCGGCACCCAGGCCGGCTCCCCGTCGGCGGTCCGGGCCTGCACGACGTGCCGGACCGTCTCGCCGTGGCTGACCAGCACCACCGGCACACCCGCCCCGGTCGCGTCGACCAGCGCCGCGGTCATCCGCTGGCGCACCTGACGCGCCGACTCGCCCCCGCCGACGGGGGCGTCGTCGTCGGACCAGTCGTGCTCCTCGGCCGCCGCCCAGGTCTCCTCGTACGGGCGCCCCTCCAGCCGGCCCAGGTGCTGTTCCCGCAGCCGGGGGTCGTCGTGGACCGGACCGGCGCCCGGCAGGTGCTGCGCCAGCAGCTCGGCGGTGCGGTGCGCCCGGACCAGGTCGGAGGAACAGACCCGCACCGGTCCCTGCCAGCCGTGCGCGGCCAGGTCGGCGGCGACCGCCCGGCCGGCGGCGCGGGCCTGGTCCCGGCCGAGGTCGGTGAGGTCAGGGTGCGTGGTCTGGCCCTGGGTGAGCCGCAGCAGGTTCCACTCCGACTCCCCGTGCCGGACCAGGTAGACCGGTGGGGTCGGGGTGCTCATGGCCCCATCCTCACCGCACCGCGTGCACGGACGCGACCCGGGTCCGGCATAGGATCACCCCTGCCCGCGGCCCAGGAACCCGGTGAGACTCCGGGGCGGTTCCGCCACTGTGACGCCCGTCGACGACGGGCCAGCCAGACACTGACCCGGGTGCATCCGACCGTCGTCCGGGGCGAGAACCCCGCCAGGAGGAAACCGGCCATGGCCGTGTCCGCACACACCCGCATCACCCTGCTCTCCACCTCTGACACCGACCTGCTCTCCGCGCGGGCCAGCGGAGCCGACTGGGTGGTGGCGAACCCCAGCCGCAGCACCGAGGACCACCTGACCGCGTGCGTCGAGCGCGCCGCGGTGGTCGTGGTCCGGCTGCTCGGCTCCCCGCACGACCTGTGGCCCGGGTTGGCGCAGGTGCGCGCGTCCGGCACCCCGGTGGTGGTGCTCGGTGGCGAGCAGAGCCCCAGCGCCGAGCTGATGGAGCACTCCACGGTTCCGATCGGCCTGGCCGCCCAGGCCCACGCCTACCTGGCCGAGGGCGGCCCGGCGAACCTCACCCAGCTGCACGCGTTCCTGTGCGACACGGTGCTGCTGACCGGGGAGGGTTTCGAGGCGCCGGTCCCGATCGAGCCGTGGGGCTTCGCCGAGCGTGAGCTGCCCGCCGGTGACCTGCCGCGGGTCGGGATCCTCTACTACCGGGCCCACGAGGCCAGCGGCAACGCCGGCTTCGCGCACGCCCTGGCCGATGCCGTCGACGCCACCGGCCGGGCGGTCGGGGTGCCGGTCTTCGCCGGGTCGCTGCGCTCGGCTCCCGACGAGCTCTTCACCGCGCTGGGCACGCTGGACGCGCTGGTCGTCACGGTGCTCGCCGCCGGTGGCGCCACCCCGGCCTCGGTCAGCGCCGGCGGCGACGACGAGGCCTGGGACGTGGAGCGGATCGCCGCCCTGGACATCCCGGTGCTGCAGGGTCTCTGCCTGACCTCCTCGCGCGCCGAGTGGGAGGCCAACGACGACGGGGTCACCCCCCTGGACTCGGCGAACCAGATCGCGATCCCCGAGTTCGACGGCCGGATCATCACCGTTCCGTTCTCGTTCAAGGAGATCGACGCCGACGGGTTGCCGCGCTACGTCGCCGACCCCGAGCGGTGCCGCCGGGTCGCCGGACTGGCCGCCAACCAGGCCCGGCTGCGGCACGTGCCGAACCCGCAGAAGCGGGTCGCCCTGGTGCTCTCGGCCTACCCCACCAAGCACTCCCGGATCGGCAACGCGGTCGGCCTGGACACGCCGGTCTCGGTGGTCCGGCTGCTGCAGCGGATGGCCGTGGCCGGCTACGAGATCGGTGAGGTGCCCGGGCTGGAGCTGGCCGACGGCACCGCCGAGGGCGACGCCCGTGCCGGTGACGCGCTGATTCACGCGATGATCGCTGCCGGTGGCCAGGACCCCGAGTGGCTCACCCAGGCCCAGCTCACCGACGCCCACGTGCGGATCACCGCCGAGCAGTACGCCCGCTGGACCGCGCACCTCCCCGCCGACCTGCGCGAGCAGATGGTCGAGGCGTGGGGCGAGGCGCCCGGCGAGCTGTACGTCAACGACGACGGCGAGATCGTGCTGGCTGCGATGGTCGCCGGCAACGTGGTGCTGATGATCCAGCCGCCGCGGGGCTTCGGCGACAACCCGGTGGCGATCTACCACGACCCCGACCTGGCCCCCACCCACCACTACCTGGCTGCCTACCGCTGGCTGGAGGCCGACGAGGCCGACGGCGGTTTCGGCGCGCACGCGGTGGTGCACGTCGGCAAGCACGGGTCGCTGGAGTGGCTGCCGGGCAAGAACGCTGCGCTCTCGGCCTCCTGCGGCACCGACGCCGCCCTGGGCGACCTGCCGCTGGTCTACCCGTTCCTGGTCAACGACCCCGGAGAGGGCGCCCAGGCCAAGCGCCGGGCGCACGCGGTGGTGGTCGACCACCTGGTCCCGCCGATGGCGCGGGCCGAGGCCTACGGTGACATCGCCCGGCTGGAGCAACTGCTGGACGAGTACGGCAACATCGCCGCGATGGACCCGGCCAAGCTGCCGGCGATCCGGGGCGAGATCTGGCAGCTGATGCAGGCCGCGCAGATGCACCGCGACCTGGGGCTGGAGGAGCGGCCCGAGGACGACGACTTCGACGACTTCCTGCTCCACGTCGACGGCTGGCTCTGCGAGATCAAGGACGTCCAGATCCGTGACGGCCTGCACGTGCTCGGCCAGGCCCCGACCGGTGAGGCCCGGGTCAACCTGGTCCTGGCCGTGCTCCGTGCTACCCAGGTCTGGGGTGGCGTCGGGAACGCCGTCCCCGGGCTGCGCACCGCGCTCGGGTTGGACGCCGAGGCCCCCACCGCCGAGGTGGACAGGGTCGAGGAACAGGCCCGCGAGCTGGTCACCGCGATGGAGGCCGCCGGGTGGGACCCGGCCGCCGTCGAGTCGCTGCACCCCGACGCCGGGGTCCGGGCGGTGCTCACGTTCGCCGCCACCGAGGTGGTCCCCCGGCTGGGCCGGACCACCGACGAGCTCGACCACGTGCTGCACGCCCTGGCCGGTGGCTACGTCCCGGCCGGGCCGTCGGGCTCGCCGCTGCGCGGGCTGGTCAACGTGCTGCCGACGGGGCGGAACTTCTACACCGTCGACCCGCGGGCGGTCCCCTCCCGGCTGGCCTGGCAGACCGGGCAGGCGATGGCGGACTCGCTCATCCAGCGCCACCTCGACGACACCGGGACCTACCCGTCCTCGGTGGGGCTCTCGGTCTGGGGCACCTCGGCGATGCGGACCTCCGGCGACGACGTGGCCGAGGTGCTGGCCCTGCTCGGGGTCCGCCCGGAGTGGGACGAGGCCTCGCGTCGGGTGAACCGGCTCCAGCTGGTCGACCTGGCCGAGCTCGGTCGCCCCCGGATCGACGTGACGGTGCGGATCTCGGGCTTCTTCCGCGACGCCTTCCCGCACGTGGTGGCGATGCTCGACGACGCGGTCGCGATGGTGGCGCACCTGGACGAGCCGGACGAGCTGAACTTCGTCGCCGCCCACACCCGGGCCGACCTGGCCGACCACGGCGACGAACGGCGCGCCACCACCCGGATCTTCGGCTCCAAGCCGGGCTCCTACGGGGCCGGCATCCTGCAGGTGGTCGAGTCGGGCAACTGGCGCAATGACACCGACCTGGCCGAGGTCTACACCGCCTGGGGCGGCTTCGCCTACGGCCGGGGGCTGGACGGGGTCCCGGCCGCCGAGGACATGCGGACCAACTACCGCCGGATCAAGGTGGCGGCCAAGAACGTCGACTCGCTCGAGCACGACATCGCCGACTCCGACGACTACTTCCAGTACCACGGCGGCATGGTGGCCACGGTCCGCGCGCTGACCGGCAGCGAGCCGAAGGCCTACGTGGGCGACTCGACCTCCCCGGACCGGGTCCGCACCCGCACCCTGGCCGAGGAGACGCACCGGGTCTTCCGGGCCCGGGTGGTCAACCCGCGCTGGATCGCCGCGATGCAGCGGCACGGCTACAAGGGCGCCTTCGAGCTGGCCGCCACGGTGGACTACCTGTTCGGATTCGACGCCACCGCCGGGGTCGTCGACGACTGGATGTACGAGTCGTTGGCCGCCTCCTACGTGCTGGACCCTGTCACCGCCGACTTCCTGCGGACCTCGAACCCGTGGGCGCTGCGCAGCATCGTGGAGCGGTTGCACGAGGCCGCCGAGCGGGGCCTGTGGGCCGAGCCGGACGCCGAGACCCTGGCGGCGCTGCAGAAGGTCTACCTCGAGGTGGAGGGTGACCTCGAGGATGAGTGAGCCGAGCACCCCGGCCCCGCTGGTCCACGTGGTCGGCTTCGGGATGGGGCCCGACCACCTGACCCGTGCCGCGGCGCGGGTGCTGGACTCCCTGGCACTGGTGGTCGCCTTCGACAAGGGCACCCCCGGGTCGCCGGACCCGCTGCTGGAGGTGCGTCGGGAGCTCTGCACCGAGTTCCAGATCACGCTGGTGGCGCTGCCTGACCCGGCCCGGGACCGTGACGCCCCGGCCGACTACCCCCGTGCGGTCCGCGACTGGCACGCCGCCCGAGCCGACCTGCTCGCCGGGGCGCTGACCGAGGCGCTGGCCGAGCACCCCGGCCGGGTCGGGCTGCTGGTCTGGGGCGACCCGTCGCTCTACGACTCCACCCTGCGGCTGCTGGACGCGGTCGGTGAGCGGGTGCCGTTGGGTGTCCGGGTCGAGCCAGGGATCGCCGCGCCGCAGGTGCTCGCTGCCGCGCACGGCGTGGTGCTGCACCCGGTCGGCCGTCCGGTGCACGTCACCACCGCGCGGCGGTTGGGCGAGGCGGTCGAGGCGGGTCAGCGCGACCTGTGCGTGATGCTCGCCGGCGACCCCGACCGGACCGGGCCGTGGGCCACCACAACTGGCCTGCCCGGTGACCCGCCCGGCGAGCTGGCCACCGCCCTGGCCGACTGGCAGGTGCACTGGGGCGCCAACCTCGGGACGCCCTCGCAGCGGCTGGTCTCCGGTCGCGTCGGTGAGGTCGGCACGCAGGTGCGTGATGCCCGCGCGGCCGCGGCCGCGGAGGCCGGCTGGGTGATGGACGCCTACCTGCTGCACGCTCCCGCGGGGCGGTCCTGATGGCCGGGCTGCTGGTCGCCGGAACCACCTCGGACGCCGGGAAGAGCGTCGTCACCACCGGGCTGTGCCGGGCGCTGGCCCGGCGCGGGGTGGACGTGGCGCCGTTCAAGGCGCAGAACATGTCGAACAACTCGATGGTCTGCGCGGACCCGGCCGGCGGGCCCGGCGCGACCGCGGAGATCGGCCGGGCCCAGTGGGTCCAGGCCCTGGCCGCCCGGGTGGAGCCGGAGCCGGCGATGAACCCGGTGCTGCTCAAGCCCGGCTCGGACCGGCGCAGCCACGTGGTCGTGATGGGGCACCCCGCCGGGGAGGTCTCCGCCACTGACTTCGCCACCGGTCGACGGCACCTGGCCGCGGCCGCGCACGCCGCCTTCGACGACCTGGCCGCCCGGCACGAGGTGGTCGTCGCCGAGGGGGCCGGCTCCCCCGCCGAGATCAACCTGCGCTCCTCCGACTACGTGAACATGGGCCTGGCCCGGCACGCGGACCTGCCGGTCGTGCTGGTCGGCGACATCGACCGGGGCGGGCTCTTCGCCTCGCTGCACGGCACCCTGGCGCTGCTGGAGCCGGCCGACCAGGCGCTCCTGGCCGGCTTCGTGGTCAACAAGTTCCGCGGCGACCTCGGGTTGCTGCGCCCGGGGCTGGACTCGATCACCGCGCTGACCGGTCGCCCGGTGCACGGCGTGCTCCCCTGGCACCCGGACCTGTGGCTGGACTCCGAGGACGCCCTGGACCTCGACGGCCGTCGGACCCCCGCGGGCGCCCGACGTCGGGTCGGGGTGGTCCGGCTGCCGCGGATCTCCAACTTCACCGACGTCGACGCACTCGGGCTCGAGCCGGACCTGGACGTCGTCTTCGTCTCCGCCGCCCGGGACCTGGCCGACCTGGACCTGGTCGTGCTGCCCGGCACCCGAGCCACCATCGCCGACCTGGCCTGGCTGCGCGAACGCGGACTGGACACCGCGCTGGCCGACCACGTGGCCCGCGGCCGGGCGCTGCTGGGGATCTGCGGCGGCTACCAGATGCTGGGTCGTGAGGTCGTCGACACCGACGGCGTCGAGGGCCCGCCCGGGGCCCGGGTGCCGGGGCTGGGGCTGCTGGGCGTGCGGACCGAGTTCGCCGCCGAGAAGGTGCTGCGCCTGCCCACCGGCACCGGGCTGGGGGTCGCGGCCGGCGGCTACGAGATCCACCACGGCCGGGTCACCCGCGACGCCGGGGTGGAGGAGTTCCTGGGCGGGGCCCGTGACGGGGCCGTGGCCGGAACGTTGTGGCACGGCGCGTTGGAGGGCGACGCCTTCCGGGGCGCCTTCCTGGCCGACTTCCTCGGGGTCGGGTCGAGCGCCCGGTTCGGTGAGGCCCGGGAACGCCGGTTGGACCTGCTCGGCGACCTGGTCGAGGAGCACCTGGACGTCGACGCGCTGCTCACCCTGGCCCGGGACGGGGCTCCGGCGTCGCTGCCGGTGCTCACCAGCAGCCTCTCCGGCCCCCTCTCCGATGGGGCGGCGCGATGAGGGCGCGGGTGCTGCTGCTCGGCGGGACCGCCGAGGCCCGGGACCTGGCCGCGCGGCTGGTCGCCGACGGCACCGACGTGACCAGCTCGCTGGCCGGGCGAGTGGCCCGGCCCCGGCTGCCGGTCGGACCGGTCCGGATCGGCGGGTTCGGTGGCGTGCCGGGCCTCCGGGCCGCGCTGGCCGACTACGACCTGGTGGTCGACGCCACCCACCCGTTCGCCCGCGGGATGAGTGCGAACGCGACCGCGGCCTGCGCGGCCGAGCAGGTGCCCCTGCTCCGGTTCGAGCGCCCCGGGTGGGAGCCGGACCCGGCCTGGCACCTGGTCGGCGACCACGACGAGGCGGCCCGGCTCACCGCGAGACTGGGCCGTCGCCCGTTCCTCACCGTCGGCCGTCAGGAGCTGGGCCGGTTCACCGGGCCACTGGGTGACCTGGCGACCCTCGCCCGGGTGGTTGACGTGCCCGACGTCGCCCTTCCCCCGACCTGGGAACTGTTGACCAGCCGCGGACCGTACACCCTGGAGGGCGACCGGGCGCTGATGCGTGCCCACGGCACCGACGTGCTGGTCACCAAGGACTCCGGCGGCACGTTCACCTGGCCGAAGATGGCGGCCGCGGCCGAGCTCGGGGTCGAGGTCGTGGTGGTGACCCGGCCGGTCCCCGAGGACGGCGTCGAGGTCGTCCACCTCGTCGACGAGGCACACGACTGGGTCCGCGCCCGCGTCTGACCCCGGACCGGGAACCCCACACCCCGCTCGGTGAGGTGCGCGACGAAGGAGCGCCACGAACCCCACGACGCCCACTGCCCGCTCGGTGAGGTGCGCGACGAAGGAGCGCCACGAACCCCACGAACCCCCGCGGGGCCACACCGGGTTCGAGGCTCGCTCCGCTCGCACCTCACCGAGCGAACGCCGGCGGCTCTCGCACCTCAGCGAACGAAGGCCGCCGGCGCCCGAGGGGTCAGGCGGCGGTCGGGTTGGCGGACTCGAGGCGGCGCAGCAGCCAGGTCAGGGCGACGCCGAGCGTGCCCCAGAGCGTGGCCACGGTCAGCAGCGAACCGACCCGGAACTGCCACAGCACGTCCGCGGGGAAGCTACCGATCTCGTTGACCGCCGGCATCGCCAACGCAGCGACCGCGACCACCACGACGTAGCCGGCCGCACCGGCCAGCACCGCCCCGTAGCCGCCGATCCGGGGGCTCAACGCCCGAGCCGCCCACCAGGCCGCGACCAGTGCGACGAGTGAGAGCGCCAGGAAGGCGAAGTAGAGGCCGGTCCGCTCCCCGATCGTCTCCCCGCTGCCGACGGCCGGCGGGGCAGCCGGGTACTTGAGGAACGGGACCAGGGAGAAGGCCACGAAGCCCAGGGTCACCACCAGGGCGGTCGAGCCGGTCAGCTGGAGCCGGCCGGTCCGACCGGCGACCCCGGCCGCGACCAGCGCGACCACGCCACCCAGGGCGACCCCGACCGCGACGGTGGCGGTCAGCAGGCCCCAGGTCTTCTGGGTGGACCGGGAGAACCCGGTCTCCTCCTCGCCGCCGTGGGCGTGCAGCCCGGCGGCCGACGGGTCCACCCCGGCGGCCAGGACGACCCGTGCGTCGTCGTGGCCGACGTGCGAGGGGTGCTGGGACGAGGAGGGGGCGTGGGAGTGCTCGGGCGGCGTGCTGCCGCCGGACTCCTCGATCTCGATGGCGGCGTCCACCGCCGGCTCACCGACGGCGAAGGCGACGCCGAAGGTCGCGATCCCGGCCAGCAGGCCGGCGAGCAGTCCGCGGACCAGGAAGTCTCGTGCGTTCATCTCGGCGCCCCTCTCAGTGGCAGGGGTAGCCGAGCAGGTGCCGGCCGTCGTGGACCCACTCGTGGATCGCGGTGCCGGCCGGGATGGAGACCGCGCCCTGGTCGGCGGAGATGAAGAAGATCACCAGGGTGCCCAGCAGGGTGACGAGCAGCAGCCAAGGGCCCAGCTCGCGCAGGTCGACGGTCGGAATCGTGATTTCGGGTGCGCCGGTGACCGGCGCCGCAACAGCGTGCGACATGTGTCCTCCTCGGGGTCGTGCGCCCCGACAGATGTGATGGGTGAAGCGGCCCACGGGTCTGACTCCACCGCACGGGTGCGGTGTCACAGCAGCGCGACTGTGCCGGATTCCCACCGGCTTCCGTGGTGCTCGCCACAGCCGATCCTACGCCCGCTCCGGCCCGGCCCGGTGGTAGCGTCCACGTCGCCGTGGTGCACGGGAAGCCGGTTCGATTCCGGCGCGGCCCTCGCCACTGTGAGCGTGGAGTTCCACGACCTCTCCGACACCTGTCGGGGCCACTGGGTGCGAGCCCGGGAAGGCCGGTCGTGGGCGGTGATGCGCGAGCCAGGAGACCGGCCACGGCGCGTTCGTTCCACGAGGGTTTCTGGAGAACCAATGACTCGCCGCACCCGTTTTGCCCTGCCCGCACTCGCCCTGACCGGGCTCCTGCTCTCCGGCTGTGCCGGGGCGCCACAGGCCGAGCCCGCCGACGCGGGCACCGCTGGGGCCGACTTCCCGCTCACGCTGACCAACTGCGGGACCGAGGTCACCCTGACCTCCGCCCCCAGCAAGGTGGTCACCCTCAACCAGGGCGCCACCGAGGTGGTCCTGGCCCTGGGCCTGGGCGACCAGCTCGCCGGCACCGCCCACCTCGACGACGCCGTCTCGCCGGTCTGGGCCGAGGAGTACGCCGAGGTCCCGGTGCTCTCGAAGGAGTACCCGACCAACGAGGAGCTGCTGGCCACCGGGGCAGACCTGTTCTACGCCTCCTACGCCTCAGCCTTCGACCCGAAGGTCGCCGGCACCCGCGCCGAGCTCACCGGGCGCGGCGTCGGTTCCTACCTCTCCCCGTTCGGTTGCGAGGAGAAGTCCCAGCGCCCCGAGGCCTCCTTCGACTCCGTGTGGGGCGAGGTCAGCGACGTCGCCGGAGCCCTGGGCCACCCGGAGGCAGCGACCGCGCTGGTCGCCGAGCAGCGCGCCGAGCTGACCGAGCTGGCCGAGGCCGGCGACGGCGAGGACCTCGACGTGTTCTGGTGGGACGGCGGCACCAAGGCCCCCAACGTGGGCGCCGGTGACGGCGGCCCGGCCCTGGTGATGGAGGCGGTCGGCGCCGAGAACGTCTTCGACGACCTGGCCGGTTCCTGGGCCGAGGGCAACTGGGAGGACGTCCTGGCGGCCGACCCCGACGTGATCGTGCTGGTCGACGCCGCCTGGGACCCGGCGGAGGAGAAGAAGGCCCACCTGACCTCCGACCCGGTTCTCTCCCAGCTGCGCGCGGTGCAGCAGGAGCGTTTCGTGGTGGTGCCGTTCTCGGCCTCCACCGCCGGCGTCCGGCTGGTCGAGGGTGCCCGCACCCTGGCCGAGGGCCTGCGCGCGCTCGAGCAGACCGACGACACCGACCGGTGAGAACCGCGGGTGTCGCCACCCGCACCGTCGCCCCGTTCCGGGCCAGCCGTGGCCTGCTGGTCACCGCGGCCGCGCTGCTCGTCCTGCTGGCGAGCGGCGCGGTCGCGCTGGGCACCGGCTCCGTCGACGTCCCCGTCGACCGGGTCGTGGCGGTGGTGCTGCGCCGGGTGGGCCTCGAGTCCCCGGGTGCTGCGGTGAGCCTGCTGGAGGACCAGCTGGTCTGGCAGCTGCGCGGACCCCGGGTGGTCGGGGCGGCGGCGGTCGGGGCGGCGCTGGCCGTGTGTGGCGCGGTGCTGCAGTCGCTGACCCGCAACGACCTGGCCGACCCGTTCCTGCTGGGCATCTCCGGCGGTGCCACGGTGGGTGCGGTGACGGTGATCGTGCTGGGGGTCTCCGTGGCCGGTCTGGCCGGGACCACCGCGCTCAGCGTCGCGGCCTTCCTCGGCGCCCTGGCCGCACTCGCGGTGGTGCTGCTGATCGCCTCCGGCGGCCCCAGCGGACTCTCCCCGCACCGCACCGTCCTGGCCGGGGTCGCGGTCGCCCAACTCTGCGGCGCCTACACCTCGGTGGTGGTGATCATGCACGGGCAGGGCGAGGCGGCCCGACGGGTGCTGAGCTGGACGATGGGGTCGCTGGCGGGGCTGCGCTGGGACTCCACGGCGCTGCTGGTCGTGGCCGCGGTAGTCGGCCTGGTTTGGTTCACCGCCTGGGCCGACCGGCTCGACGGCTTCGCCTTCGGGGAGACCTCCGCCCGCTCGCTCGGCGTCCCGGTCGCGGCCACCCGTTGGTGGCTGATGGTCGGCACCGCGCTGGTCACCGCGCTGACCGTCGCGTTCGTCGGGGCGATCGGGTTCGTCGGGCTGGTCGTGCCGCACCTGGTCCGCCCGCTGGTCGGTCACCAGCACCGGGCGCTGCTCCCGGCCAGTGCCTGTGCCGGGGCGGTGCTCCTGGTCTGGGCCGACACCGCTGCCCGGTCGGTGGTGGCCGGCCAGGAGGTCCCGGTCGGGGCCGTCACCGCACTGGTCGGGGTCCCGGTCCTGGTCTGGCTGCTCGCGAGGAGGAGACCCGCATGAGCCACCGTCTCGACGCCGCTCCCCCACCGCCGCTGGACGCCGACGGCGTCCGGGTGAGCCTGGGTGGGCGCGACGTGCTGAGCGACGTCCACCTGCACGCACCCGCCGGCCGGGTCACCGGGCTGCTCGGCCCGAACGGGTCGGGCAAGACCACGCTGCTGCACACCCTGGCCGGGCTGCGCCGTCCCGACGCCGGCCACGTCACCGTCGACGGGCGCCCGGTCGCCGGACTCGATGCTCGTACCCGTGCCCGCCGGATCGCCCTGGTCGAGCAGCAGGCTGCCACCTCGGCGGAACTCACCGTGCGCCAGGTCGTCGCCCTGGGCCGGCTGCCGCACCGGCGCGGCTTCCTGGGTGCGGCCGGTGACCCCCGCGGCGCGGGCGTGGTCGAGCACTCCCTGGAGCACGCCGACCTGGTCCGCCTGGCCGACCAGCCGTGGGGCACTCTCTCGGGCGGGGAACGGCAACGGGCCCACCTGGCCCGGGCCCTGGCCCAGGAACCGGAGGTGCTGCTGCTGGACGAGCCGACCAACCACCTCGACCTGGGTCAGCAGATCCGGTTCCTCTCCCTGGTCCGCGGACTGGGGCTGACCGTGGTCGCCGCGCTGCACGACCTGGAACTGGCCACGGCCCACTGCGACACCCTCGTCGTCCTCGACGACGGCCGGGTCCGGGCCAGCGGCCCGGTCGACTCGACCCTGGGCACGCAGGTACTGGCCGAGGTCTACGCGGTGCGCGGCACCGTCGAGGCCCATCCCCGACTGGACCGGCCGCACCTGGTCTGGGACACCCACCTGGAGGATTCGTGAGGACCCACCACCTGCTCGTCGCCACCGGCCCCGCCGAGGCGGCCCACCGCCCCGACCTGCGGGCCAGGGCACGCCGGCTCGGCTCGACGCTGTGCTTCCTGCAGGGCACCGACCCGGACCTCTCGACCGAGCTGACCCGGCTCGCCGACGACGGCGTGGACCGGGTGGTCGTGGTGGCAGTGTGCACCGGCACCGGCCCCGGCATCTCGTGGGTGCGCCGGGTGGTGACGCACTGGTGGAGCGGCTACGGGGCCGGGGCACCGGTGGTCGAGACCGGGTCGGCGTACCTCACCGACGAGCTCGACCCGGTGACCGAGCGGGCCGACTTCGACCGGCTCTGCCGCAGCGCCCGACCGGTGGAGCGGCCCGGGCCCGGGATGCGCTCGGCTGCCTGGGAGGAGGTGCCCGCCCACCGCCACCAGGTGTTCGTGTGCCGGGGCCCGCGGTGCACGGTGGCCGGTGCCGCCTCGACGGCGCGTGCACTGGTGCTGGCCACGATGGAGCACGGCCTGGGCGACGACGACGTGCTGCTCACCCAGACCGGGTGCCAGTTCCCGTGCAACCACGCCCCGGTGGTGAGCGTGCAACCCGACGACGTCTGGTACGGCCGGGTCACCGCTGAGGTGGCCGGGGCGGTGGTGGCCGAGCACCTGGTCGGCGGGGTCCCGCACGAGGCGGCCCGGTTGCCGCGACGCGCTGGGGTCAGCGACGCGACCGCAGCAGACTGAGCGCCGCGGTGCCGCCCGCTGCCAGGACCCCGACCCGACGGGCCAGCGCGACGGTCCGGGCCACGTCGTCGGCACGTGGTGCGGGCCCGTCGCCGAGCACGGCACGGTGCTCGACGTGGCTGCCGTAGTCGTTGGTCCCCCCGAGCCGGATGCCCAGGGTGCCGGCGAACGCGGCCTCCACCACCCCGGCGTTCGGTGAGGGATGGGCCGCAGCGTCCCGGCGCCACGCGGCCAGGGTCGCGCCGGCCCGGGCGGGGGCGGCCAGCGCGACCAGCAACCCGGTCAGCCGGGCGCCGGGCAGGTTGGCCAGGTCGTCGGCCCGGGCGCTGGCCCAGCCGAAGCGGACGTACCGTGGGCTGCGGTACCCGACCATCGCGTCGAGGGTGTTGACCGCCCGGTACCCGAGCAGACCGGGCACCCCGGCCACTGCGCCCCAGAACAGGGGCGCGACCACCGCGTCGGAGGTGTTCTCGGCGACCGACTCCACCACGGCCCGGGCCACGTCGTCGGCCCCCAGCGCGCGGGTGTCCCGGCTGACCAGGTGGGTGAGCCGGCGCCGGGCGGCGGGCAGGTCGTCGGCGGCCAGGTGGGCGTGGACGGCCAACGCCTCCCGCTCCAGGGTGAGCCCGCCGAGCACGGTCCAGGTCGCCACGGCGGTGGCCGCGCAGCGGGCCACCGGCCGCTCGGCGGTGGCCCGCTCGAGGAGCACCCCCAGGCCGGTCGCGGCACCGACCAGGACGCCGGTGTACCCGAGCCCGGCCCTCCGGTTGTCGGCCCAGCAGCGTCGTTCCAGTGCGTGCGCGACCCGACCGAAGAGGGCCACCGGGTGGCCCCGGCGCGGGTCCCCCAGCGCCCGGTCGGCCGCGAACCCGAGGACCAGACCCAGCGCGCGGGCCCGGCTCACCGGGCGCCGACCGCGGCCAGGCTGTCCAGCGCCCCGAGCAGCTGGTCGGTGACCGACGGCGGACGGACCGCGATCCGCACCCACTCGGGCCCCAGCCCCGGGAACGTGTCGCCGCGGCGCACCGCGACACCGGCACCACGGAGTGCCTCGCGCAGCCCTTCCGGGCCGCGGACCAGCACGAACGGGGCCACCGAGGCCAGCACCTCGAGTCCCCGCGCCTCGAGGCCGGTGACCAGCAATTCGCGCCAGGCGGTGATCCTGGCCGCCCGGGCCGCCGACTCCGCGCGGGCCGCGGGGGTGGTGCAGGCCAGCGCCGCCGCGACCGCGACCGAGGAGACCGACCAGGGCAGCTGCACCGCTGCCAACTGGGCGACGGTGCGGCTGTTGCCGAGCAGGTAGCCGGCCCGCACGCCCGGCATCGACCAGTGCTTGGTGAGACTGCGCACCACGACCAGGCCCCGACGTCGGTCCCCGGCCAGCGAGTGCGCCTCACCGGGGACGGCGTCCATGAACGCCTCGTCGACAACCACGACCCGCTTGGGCCGGCGCAACGCGGTGACCACGTCCGCCGGGTGCAGCGCCCCGGTCGGGTTGGTCGGGTTGCCCAGCACCACCAGGTCAGCGCTCTCGGGCACGTCGGCCGGGTTCAGCACCCAGCCGTTCTCCGGGCGGCAGGCCACCACGTCGACCTCGTGCCCGGCTCGCAGCAGTGCGGCGTGGGGTTCGGTGAACTGCGGGTGCACCACCACCGGGTGGCGCCACGGCTTCATCCGGGCGACCAGCTCGAAGGCCTCCGCGGCCCCGGCGGTGAGCAGCACCTCCTCGGGGCGGCGGTGGTGCAGGTCGGCGAGCGCGTCGCGGGCCGGGCGCGGGTCGGGGTAGGCGTAGGCGGTCCGCAGCCCCGTGGCGAGCGCTTCCTCCAGCCACGCCGGGCGGGGCTCGGGGTGCACGTTGACGGCCAGGTCGAGCAGGTGCGCGGCGGTCTCCACGTCCCCGTGGTGACGCAGCGGGTCGACCGGGTGCGGGTCGGGTGCTGGGTCCGGCTCGCCGGCCCGGGTGGGGGTGCCCCCGGCCGTGTCACCGAGGGCCTCGGCGTCCGGGCCGGGCAGGGTGACCGGGCTGGCGGCAGCGGCCTCGGCGAAGCGTTGCGCCAGCTGCGGGTGCCCGGCCCAGTGCACGTGCAGGTAGGAGGCGTGCAGGGTCGCGGACGCGGCACCGATCAGTTCGCCGTCGACCTGCCAGGCGTGGTCCCAGCCACGCGTCGGACGAGCCAGGGCGGTGCGGTGGAACTCGTGCCCGGTGACGGTCTCGCCGGCCCGACCGAGCAGCGAGTCGCCGGGGCTGCTGGCCTCGGGGTAGCGCAGCGTCAACCGGGGCGACATGGCGGCGCTGCTGGCCAGCACCCCGACCATCGGCACCCCCTCGAGCTCGTCGAGCAGGTAGAGCAGTCCCGCGCACTCGGCGACCGTCGGCATCCCGTCGGCCACGGCCGCGCGGACCTGGCGGAGCAGGGCGGTGTTGGCCCCGAGGTCGCGCACGTGCACCTCGGGGAACCCGCCGCCCAGGTACAGCGCCCGGGTGCCGGCGGGCAGGGCTGTGTCGGTGAGCGGGTCGAACTCGACGACCCGGCAGCCCGCGGCGGTCAGGAGTTCGAGGGTCTCGGCGTAGCGGAACGTGAACGCCCGTCCCCCGGCGACGGCGACCACCGGGGCACCCGCGAGCGGGGCGACGTGCGCGGCCGGGTCCCACGGCTCGGCGTCCAGGTCGGGGGCGGTCGAGGCGACCTGGCGGACCGCGGCCAGGTCGACGTGGCGGGCCAGGTGCTCCCCCAGCCGGGCCACCACCTCGGCCGAGGCGTCGCGTTCGGCGGCCGGGACCAGTCCCAGGTGCCGCGAGGGGGTGCTCAGCGACTCGTCGTGCGGCACCACCCCGAGCACCGGCAGGCGCAGCGCCCGGGCGATCTCGGTGGTGTTGCGGCCGCGGGTGGCCCGGTTGAGGACCACCCCGACCACGTCGACCGAGGGGTCGAAGTCGGCCGTCCCGGCCACCACGGCGGCCAGGGTGCGGGACTGGCGCGAGCAGTCGACGACCAGCACCACCGGGGTCCGGGTCAGCGCGGCGACGTGGGCGGTGGAGGCGAACCCGTCGGTGCCCAGCCGTCCGTCGTGCAGCCCCATCACGCCCTCGACGACCGCCAGGTCGGCGCCGCGGGCGCCGTGCAGCAGCAGCGGCACGATCCGGTCCTCCCCGACCAGGTGCGGGTCGAGGTTGCGGCCCGGCCGGCCGGTGGCCAGCGCGTGGTGGCCGGGGTCGATGTAGTCGGGTCCGACCTTGTGCCCGGAGACCACCAGGCCGGAGTCGGCCAGGGCCGCCATCAGCCCGGTCGCGACGGTGGTCTTGCCCTGCCCGGTGGCGGGGGCGGCGACCACCAGCCGCGGCAGCCGGGTCACCACTCGATCCCCCGCTGCCCCTTCTGACCGGCGTCCATCGGGTGCTTGACCTTGGTCATCTCGGTGACCAGGTCGGCGATCCCGACCAGCTCGGGTGCGGCCCGGCGGCCGGTGATCACCACGTGCTGGTGGCCGGGCCGCTCGCGCAGGGTGGTCAGCACGTCGTCGAGGTCGACCCAGCCCCACGCGATCGGGTAGGTGAACTCGTCGAGCACGTACAGGTCGTGGGTCTCGGCGACGAGCCGGCGCTTGATCTCGGCCCAGCCCTCGGCTGCGGCAGCGGCGTGGTCGGTCTCGTCGCCGGCCTTGCGGCGCCAGGACCAGCCGGCGCCCATCTTGTGCCACTCGACGGGGCCGCCCTCGCCGGTCTCGGTCTGCAGGGTGCCGAGCCGCTCCAGGACGGTCTGCTCCCCGATGCGCCACTTCGCCGACTTCACGAACTGGAACACCCCGATCCGCCAGCCCTGGTTCCAGCCGCGCAGGGCGAGGCCGAAGGCGGCGGTGGACTTCCCCTTCCCGTCGCCGGTGTGCACGGCGAGCAGCGGACGGTTGCGGCGCTGGCGAGTGGTGAGGCCGTCGGTGGGGACGGTGGTGGGGACTCCCTGGGGCATCAGTGGACCTCCTGCAGGTGCGGGGTGCCGGTCGCGGCCGGCGCGGGGGTGGTGAGCCCGACGACGTGACCGATCACGGTCACCGCGGGCGGGGCGAGGCCCTCGGCGGCCCGGGCCAGGTCGCGCAGCGCGGCGGTGCGCACCTCCTGGTCGGGGTGGCCGCCGCGGGCGACGACCGCGGACGGGGTGGCCGGGTCGAGGCCGTGGGCGAGCAGCGTCGCGGTGATCACGGGCAGGGTCCGCACGCCCATCAGCACCACCAGTGTGGTGCCGGAGCGGGCCAGGGCGGCCCAGTCCAGGGTGCTGGTGGGGTCGTCGGGTGGGACGTGGCCGGAGACCACGCTGAACCCTTGGACCAGCCCGCGGTGGGTGACCGGGATGCCGGCCAGGGCGGGCACGGCGACCGAGGAGCTGACGCCGGGCACGACGCGGACCTGGACGCCGGCGGCGGCGCAGGCCTGGACCTCCTCCCCGCCGCGGCCGAAGACGAAGCCGTCGCCGCCCTTGAGCCGGACCACGCGGCGCCCGGCCCGGGCGTGCTCGACGAGCAGGTCGTTGATCCGTTCCTGCGGGGTGAAGGCGCCGCGCGGCAGCTTCGCCACGTCGACCACCTCGGCAGCCGGCGGTGCCCAGGACAGGGCCTCCTGCGGCGCCAGGTGGTCGACCAGCAGGACGTCGGCCTGCTCGATCGCCGCGCGACCGGCGACGGTGAGCAGACCGGGGTCGCCGGGGCCGCCGCCGACCAGCGTCACGGTGCCGGGCAGCAGCGGGGCCAGGGTGCTCATCAGGCCACCAGCCCGGGGTGCGTGACGGCGGCGGTCAGGCCGGAGGCGCTGAGCTGGCCGACGGCGACGTGCTCGGCGGCCAGGTGCCCGGCCAGGGTGCGGGCCAGGCCGAGCCGGAGCGGACCGTCCTCCGGGTCGACCACCACCGCCGGCGCACCGAGTCGGGCGATGTGCGCGGCGGCCCGGTGCGACCGGGTCACCGGGTCGGTGCCGGCGGTGGCACGACCGTCGGTGACCAGCACCAGCAGCGGCCGGAGCCGGGCGTCACGGGTCCGTTCCCGGCGCAGCACGTCGCCGGCCAGCAGCAGACCCTCGGCCAGCGGTGTGCGTCCTCCGGCTGGCAGATCGTCGAGGAGCGCTGCGGCGACGTCCACCGAGGACGTGGGCGGCAGCACCAGGTCGGCGCCGTCGCGTCGGAAGGTGACCAGTCCGACCTTGTCGCGGCGGCGGTAGGCGTCGGTGAGCAGCGAGAGGATCGCGGTCTTCACCTCGACCATCCGGCGCCGGGCCGCCATCGAGCCGGAGGCGTCGACGCAGAACAGCAGCAGGTTGGCCTCGCGGCCCTCACGGACGGCGGTGCGCAGGTCGGCCGGGGCGATCGCGACCCGGCCACCGCCGGCACCGCCCGCGCTGGCTGCGGCGTGCCGTTCAGCGGCGGCGCGGAGCGTCTCGACCAGGTGCAGTGACCCGGTCCCGGTGCCGGCGCCGACCCGGCGGCCGCTGGGGCCCAGGG
>JAEWXC010000075.1 GCA_023396115.1 Actinomycetes bacterium
CTCGAAGATTACCAATATGCAAGTATAGTTTGTCCTCCCCTTCATATACATAGACAAACGGAATAACATAAGGAAAACCTTCCTCATCAACTGTTGCAACATGCGCAACTTTTCCCAACTTTAAGTACTGCTGTGCGTCCTCTTGTGAAATTTCCACACGTTTGTTTTGAATCGTACCTCTCATCATTTCTTAACCCCCTCATGAAATTATGTAACGATTAATAAACGCCACTAAACCGTTTATTTTAAACATATATATATTTTACATTTTTAATAAAACTAAAAAAAGGGGAAATTTTTTTAATAGAATAATAAAAGCCAAGGATACACTAGTATAGCATCCTTGGCTTTCTTGTTATTTAATTGGAATCCAAATTTCTGAATACGAATCAGGGCTATAAGCATCCTCTTCAGGATAAACCTCTAACTCTGCTGTTCCTGCTGGTTCATATGGGTTGGATGGGAACCACTCAGAATAAATTTGTTTCCACGTATTTTGCATTGCATCAGGCATAGGTCCATGTACTTCAAAGATAACCCATCTGGATGCAGGTACTTCCATTGTTAAGAGATCTTCCCCTACTTCTCCTACATGATCAGTAGCAATCCAATAATCAATGAAGCCCTTTTGTCCCTGTTCAGTATTTGGTACACAAACACCTAATACGCCATTGACCGTGCCATTATTTAATTGGTATAGCTGGTGATCAAAGCCACTTTGGTTTACCTCTTGCCAAAATAGAGGTATTTCCGTTGTATTCTCCCCATTTTGACAGTTGTATGTTCTTTTTACACCCACAATTTGAAACTTGTCTTTTTCAATAATTTTATATTTCATTGGTTCCGCTCCCTTCAAGCTTACCTGTATGACCAGGCGATTATATGATTGTAATGGTCCTTGCTTCTTTCTTGCTTCACTAGGCGTAACATGGTGCTGTTTTCGAAACGCTTTAGTAAAGGCTTCAGGAGTTTCATAGCCGTATTTGTAGGCGAGATCGATTATTTTTTGTTCAGTACCCAGCAATTCTTGTGCAGCTAATGTTAATCTTCTTCGTCGCAGATAATCTGCAATAGACATATCTGTCAAAATGGCAAATGTTCGCTGAAAGTGAAAGACAGAAGAATTAACCTCCTGCGCAATCTGTTCAATCGTAATATCCTCTAATAAATGCTCCTCCATATAATTAATGGCCTTTTGTATCGACTCAATCCAACTCATTGCTTTCACTCCTTGATTCCATCTTAAAATAGATATCGCTGTATAACCTGTCTTTTTATGCTAACTTTGGACAGGCTAAATAGAAAGAATTTTCTTTAAATTTTCTATTGAAATACATTAAACTCTGACCAATTTTTCAGGACAGATTTAACAAAATCAATTAAATTAAGAATTAGGAAGACCTAACCGTATTTTATTATCCCTCCTTTGCTTAACCAACATTAAAAAAAGATAAGTTTATTATATACAGAAATGAAATGGAGGTTTTTTCTTGGTCAAACGGCAAGATGTTGCTGCTTTTTGATTAAACGAAAGATAATCTTATTAATGGTTTTGCAAGGAAATATAGATGAAGCAAAAATACGGGCTGATCCATCAGGTGGTAAAGAGGCAGCAGAAGACTTTGAGGCACGCTACCTTCGGAGGGTTTATGAAGAAACAGGCAATCTCATTAAGATTATTAAAGAAATTATTATAGACATAATGAAGTTGTGGAGGTTCATTATTTTGAAACGGCCCTGGTTAAGCCAGATGAATTCATTTATGACATTGCATAAAAATCAAAGGAGGAAGTTACCCGAATACCATTAACCTTCCCCAACACTCGAGTTTATCTTTTATTAAAAAAAGTCACGTCTCATCGACATGACCCCTCTTGTTAAATGGTGTAATCGCTTTGCTGATAAATAATTAAAGCAGAATGGATGACCGTCTGCTCTCCAATAAAGAGCGTATTGTATTTGATATCAAGTATGAAAAAGCCTTTTAAATCTACTAAAGCTCGGTTAATATCAAGTTCAAATTGCACAATATCATTGTTTTGAATTGTCACAACTTGAGTTATCTGTGTCATTGTCCACACTCCTTTAATCTTATGATAGAGCAAAAAGAAGTACATGTCACATAAAAAAGTTGGAGCTAAAACAGCCCCAACCTTTAGTACATCGTTAAATACTCCTCACGCTCCCAGTTATGGACACGTGTGCGATATTTATTCCATTCAATCTCTTTAGCAGCTGTGAATTTATCGTAAATATGGTCACCCAGTGCATCACGAACAATGGCATCCATCTCTAATTCGATTAACGCAAATTCTAATGAGGATGGTAAACTATCAATCCCGTTCAACTCCCGATCTGCTGCTGTCATTTTATAAATATTACGGTCTACCGCGGCTGGTGGTGTTAATCTTTTCGTATACCATCCAGCCCAGATGCTAGAATAACAGCCATTGCTAAATAAGGGTTTGCTGCTGGATCAACTGAGCGCAATTCAATTCGTGTAGATAAGCCACGTGCTGCTGGAATGCGAATTAATGGTGAGCGGTTTTGAGCAGACCACGCTACATAGCAAGGGGCTTCATAGCCAGGTACTAATCGTTTATAGGAATTGACAAGTGGATTCGTGATAGCTGTAAAACCATGCACATGCTTCATAATTCCTGCCAT
>JAEWXC010000020.1 GCA_023396115.1 Actinomycetes bacterium
CACCGGGGCCTCCTACGACTGTGGATAGGCCGAGCAGGCGGCCCCTGCTCGGTAACCCACGAACATGCGTGGCGAGGCCCCGGCCCGCAACCCCCTCACCCCGAGGCGGTCACGTCATACCGTCTGATCCGGGGTGTCGGCGCAAGTCAGAAGGCCACGCCCCTGGCGCGGCGGGGCGGCGTGATCGGGCCGCCGGCCTAGTGCTCGATCTGTGGGATCGGTGTGCCGTTCGACCAGAACTCGTTGATGGCGTCCCAGTAGCGACGGGACAGAGGGCCGAACCAGGGACGGAACGACTCCGGGTCGATGCCTCGTGAGGTCACGGTGGCCATCTGCAGACCCTCGAGGTAGCCGATGACGCCGAGCTCGGAGACGTAGTCGTCCCCGTCCCGGATCAGGCGCTCGATGAGAGCGAAGGCTGGGGCGAGGTCACTCGTGTCGCCAGCAGCCAGGCGATCGGCCAGGTGACCCACGACCCACGACGCATCGAGGTAACCGAGTCGACCACCGACGCCCTCGGGGTCAGCGTTCTCCTCCTCGATCTCGTCCCACTCCTCGCGCAGCGCCGGAACGGAAGCGAGGATCAACGCCGGGATGTCCGACGCGTGGACCGTTCCTTCGAGGGGGGCGGCCGGATCAGTCCCCATCGGGAGTCACCTCGCCACCCCAGCCCGGACCCGGGGGCGAGGGGATCGACAAGCCTGCGGACGTCACCCACCCATGGTCGCAGCCGCAACGGCCCGATCCACCGCGCCACCACCGACTCCAACGCGCCGCCACTGGTTCCAACGCGCCGGCATGCCAGACGGTTGGACCAACCAACTGCGCGTTACAACTCGCCTGGCGGGGTGGGGAGGGGCGGTCGAAACCGGCCGCCCACCCCGCCCCACGCCCGACGGCTCACCAGGTCACGGGGACGCGACGGTCACGCTCCGGGTGGTCGAGGTGGCCACCCCCCACCCGTCGGTGACGGTCAGACGGACCTCGTAGGTCCCGGGGGCCGGGAAGGTGTGGCCGACGGCGCTGGAGGTGGAGGCAGCGGTGCCGTCGCCCCACTCCCAGCGGTAGCTGACCACGTCCCCGGTGTCGGGATCACCGGAACCGACGGCCGAGAAGTTGCAGGCCAGGCCGGCGCAGGCGGGCGGGTTGAGGACCGCCACCGGCGGCCGGTTGTCGGCCGGCACCGTGATCGTCACCGTCTGGGTGCTCGTGGCGGTCACGCCCCACTCGTCGCGGGCGGTCAGGGTGACCGTGTAGGTCCCGGCGGCGGTGTAGGTGCGGGTCGCCACCGGACCCGAGCCGGACCCGTTGCCGTAGTTCCACGAGTAGGTCAGCGAGGTCGGCGACTCGTCGGTCGACCCCCGCGCGTCGAACGTGCACGCGTTGCGGATGCAGGCGGTGGTGAAGTTGGCCACCGGGGCCTCGTTCGGCGGGTGCGTGACGCTCGCGTGCCGCTCGTAGACCTGGCTGACGAAGCCGTGCTGGTCAGTGGCTCGCACCTGCACGGTGTAGTCGCCCGGCGGCAGCACCGGTGTCGTCCAGGAGAAGTTGGAGCCGGGAGTGCCGGGGCTGTTGAGGAACGCGGTGCGCCAGCTGGCCGTGGTGCCGGTGAACGCGCCCGACGAGTTCATGTACCGGCCCGCGGCGTCCACGACCGCCACCTGCACCGAGGCCATCGCCTGGTCGTCCTCGGCACGGCCGCTGGTGAAGATCTTGCCGTCGGCGAAGACCGTCCCCTCCACCGGACTGAGCAGGCTCTCGTTCAGCACCGGCGGCTGGTCCCCGGGGTAGATCGGGTACCGGGCCGTCGCCCCGCTGGTCGAGGGGTCCTGCTGGCCGGCGGTGTCGAAGGCGTAGGCAGTCACCGCCCAGTCGCCCTGCACCGGCAGCGTCACCGCACGACTCCAGCGGGTGCTGGTCGCGCCCGGCGACTCCAACGTCGCGTCCAGGGTCGCGAACGTCGCCGACATCGACCCGTCGGGCTGCAGGTACCGGCTCGTGTCGCGGTCCTGCACCGCCACCCCGACCCGGGCCACGCCCTTGTCGTCGGTGGCCGACCCGGCCAGCGCCAGGGACAGCTCCTGCCCGCCGCCCACCGTCCCGGTCACGTCCAGCAGCGCGTTCGGCGGGCTGTCGCCGGGGATCTGCGCGTTGAGCGTGAGCTGCCCACGGTTGGCCGAGGACGTGCTCAACCCGATGCTGTCGGAGGCCGAGACGGTGAACGTGTACGTCCCCGGGCTCAGCTCGAACGGTGTCCGGTAGCTCCACGCGTAGCTGGTCTGGTTGAGGTTGGCCGGGGAGATCCGGTGCGACCCGGAGATCACCCCGGTGCCCCAGGTCCCGTCGGAGGCGAGCCGCTCACCGGTGGAGTTGTTGCGCAGCGTGATCCACACCTCGCGCAACCCCTCGTCGTCGGTCGCCGAGCCCGAGAACGTGAGCCGCTGCCCGGGGGTGACGGTGACCGTCTGCGCCGCGGTCGGCGGCACCATCACCGCCGGCTCGGTGATCGAGACCGTGGGCGGCTGCCCGTTCTCGGTGACGATCCAGCGCCGGTCGGAGGTGTCCAGGTCGGACTGGCCGGTGGTGTCGGAGGCCCGCGCCTGCAACCACCACTCGTCCTCGTAGGGCACCGTCAGCTCGTACGACCAGGTGGTGCTGGTGGCACCCACCACGTCGGGTTCGACCTGGAAGGTGTTGTAGGTGCCCGAGACGGTGCCGTCGTCCTGCAGGTACCGGTTCTGGCTGTCCCGCACGGTGAAGCTGACCCCGTTGACGCCGAAGTCGTCAGTGGCGGTCCCGGTGACCGTGAAGGTCCTCGAGTTCACCGGGCTGCCGGGGCCGGTCACCGACGTGTCCGGCGGGCGGTCCGAGGTCCCGAAGGTCTCGAACTTCTTGGTCGCCTTGGTGTTGTCCCCTGTCCCGTTGCCGGCCACCGCCCGGGCCCGCAGCAGCAGCTCGCGGTTGGCGGTCACGGTCACCGGCAGCCGCCAGGTGCGCGTGGTGCCGGTGCCGGGCTCCAGGGTGGCGTTGATGGTGTTCGAGGCCGTCTGCCACGTGGTCATGTTGTCGGCCAGGAACCGACCCGAGGCCCGGTCGATCAGCTCGACCTCCACCCGGTTGATCCCCGAGGCCGCGGTGGCGGTGCCGGTGATCTCGAACTGCTCCCCGACCGGCTTGATCCGGCCCTCGATCGGGTCGGTGATCTGGGTCTGGGTGCCGTTCTGGGTGGCGACGTTGTTGAAGTCGAAGAACCCCACCCGGCCCACGTTGTAGCTGCCCTTGGTGTTGCCGTCGCCGCCGATGAACAGGCCGCGCGGCGTGGCCTCGATGTGCTTGTCACCCTCGTAGGAGTTCGACGGTGCGAACCACTCCAGCGCGTGCCCGTCGGCCGGGTCCAGCGCCGCCAGGTGGAAGCGCTTGACCACCGCGTCGCCCAGGCCGTACCCGGACAGGCCCTGCCCGGTGCCGTACCCGACGTCGTCCAGACCGGGCCACGGCACCGGCGCGCTCGCCGACTCGGCCCACTGGAAGTGCCCACCGATGTAGATGCCGGTCTCGGTCGCGGCCACCGAGTAGACCGAGTCGAAGTGCCGCGAGATCCACATCGGCTTGGCGTCGGGGTCGGCGTCGAGCTTGAACGCGATCACGGTGTCGTTGATCGGCGGCCGGTCACCACCGGACCCGCTGGTCACCACGAAGTAGGAGTCGTCCGGCCCGATGTCGCCGCCGTAGATGCGCTGGATGCCGCCGACGAACTGCAGGTTGTCGCTCCACAGCGTCGTCTTCCACGGGGTGAGCTTGTTGGTGCGGGTGTTGATGACGGCGATCCCGTACCGGTCCTGGCCGTTGACCTGGCGGCCGGTGTGCACCACCAGCAGCCGACCCTCGTCGTGGGTGAGCTTCAACCGCTGCACCGCCAGCTCGCCGTTGGTGCCGATCCCGCCGGTGATGTTGTTGACGAAGTTGTCCCGCACCGCGCCGGTGATCGGGTCCAGGGCCGCGAGGGCTCCGCGCGGGACGTTGTTGACCGTGGTGAACCGTCCGCCCACGTAGACGGCCGAGTTGGTCACCGCGAGCTCGTTGACCTTGCCGTTGGCGTTGGCGGTGAAGGCGGTCACCGGCGCCCCGGTGGCGGGGTCGAGGCGCGCGATCGCCTTGCGGCTGATGCCGTTGACGGTGCCGAAGTTGCCCGACACGTACAGCCGGGTGCCGTCCGGGGAGGCCTCCACCGCGTCGACCGCCCCGTTGGTGAAGACCGGCCGGAAGGCGGTGTCGACCTGTCCGGTGCTCCAGTTGTAGGCCGCCAGGTAGGACTGGTTGATCACGGTGCCGTTGTTGGGCTGGCGGATCGAGCTGAACGTGCCCGCGACGTAGACCCGGTTGCCGACCACCTCGATGTCCCAGATCTCCCCCGAGGTGATCGTGGGCTGGTTGGTGCGCGGGGTGTCGGGCACCAGCCGGGTGTGGCCCGGGGCCGGGTTGGGCAGCACCGCGGTGGCGGTGGTCGTGGCCCGGTCGGTGTGCCCGTGCCCGTCGCTGACGGTCAGCGTCACCGTCCGGGTGCCGGGGGTGGCGTAGCGGTGCTCGGGGCTGACCCCGGTCCCGCTCGTGCCGTCCCCGAAGTCCCAGCTGTGGCTCAGGGTGTCGCCGTCCAGGTCGAAGGAGAGCGAGGCGTCGAACTCACAGGTCAGTCCGGCACACCCGGAGGTGAGTTCGGCGACCGGCGGCTCGTTGGTACCGGTCGCGTCGGTGCCGGGGTCGATGACCACCGAGAACAGCATCGACCGGGAGACCGCGGTGCTGGTGGTGGCGGTGCGCGCCGCCACCGGGCCCACGTCCAGTCCGCCGTCGGAGTCGCCCAGGACCACGCTGACCTTGCCGGACCCGGTGGCGGCGGCCCGGGTCCGCTCGATGACCTGGCCCGGCAGCGTCCACTCGGTCGCGGTGCTCGACTTCTCGCCCCACACGTTGACCAGCCAGGACCCCCCGCTCAGGACCGAGGTGGCCGGGGCGGGGTGCGTGCTGGTCGAGGAGTTCGACCCGCCCACCACCGAGGCCGAGACCAGGGCCGGCCCGGTGCTGCGGTAGGCGCTGACGGTCATCGCGGACTTGATGTAGGAGTCGCTGGTCAGGGTGACGGTGCGGCCGGCGTCGGCGGCGGTCGCCGAGCGGGTCCAGGCCCGACCCCGGATCCCGTTGCCGTCGCGCTGCTCCAGCAGCGTCCAGCCCGCCAGGTCGTCGGCCAGGACCCCGGAGGTGGTGTTGGTGACCAGGAACAGCACCAGCCGGTCGCCGGGCTGGACCGCGGCCGGCACCGTCACCGAGTGTCCGGCCCTGTTGCCGGCGGTGCTGGCAGAGGCCACGTGCGTCACGGTGCCGACGGTGGTGTCCTGCGCCGGCGACACGTCCCGGGTCGCGGTGGCGGTGTCGGTGCCGTCGGAGACGGTCAGCCGCACCGTGCGCGGGCCATCGGCTGCGTAGGTGTGCTGGGTGGTGCGTCCGGTGCCGCTGTCCCCGTCGCCGAACTCCCAGGCGTAGGTCAGCGGGTCGCCGTCGGCGTCGGCGGAGCCGGAGGCGTCGAAGGAGCAGACCAGCCCGTCGCAGCTGGCACTGACCTGGGCGGTGGGGGCGGTGTTGACCACCTCGACGGGGGTGAGCACGACCGAGAACGTGGCGCTGCGGGAGGCGGCGACGCTGGTGGTGGCGGCCAGTCCCCCGACCTGGCCGGCGGCGACCGGGCCGTCGGAGTCACCCCACGCGGCACTGACCTTGCCCGAGCCGGTGCTGGCCGCGGCCTGGCGCTGCTGCACGTCGCCGGGCAGCGTCCAGGTCAGCTCGCTCGAGGACTTCTCCGACCAGTAGCTGACCAGCCACGACCCGGCCGTGGCGTTCAGGGTGGGCGTGGTGTGGCTGGCGCTGGACGCGTCGGCCCCACCGGCCCGGGCGGTGACCGTGGGCGTGCCGCCCTGCCCGCGGTACCCGGCCACGCTGATCACCGACTTGGCGGCCAGGGAGGTGGTGACGGTGACGTTGGTCCCCGCGTCGGCGGCGGTGGCGGTGCGGGACCAGACCCGGCTGCGCACCCCGCTGCCGTCGCGGCTCTCCAGCAGCTCCCACCCGGCGGGTGCGTCGCCGACGGTGGAGGAGGTCGAGTTGGTGGTCATCACCAGCAGCAACCGGTCCCCGGGCTGCACCGCGGCCGGGGTGCGGACGGTGTGGTTGGTCCGGTTCCCGGCGGTGCTGTCGGCGCCGACGAAGGTGACCGTCCCCGGCTCGGCGGCCACCGCGGGAGCCACCACCGGTGCCGCCAGCAGCGGCGCCAGGAGCAGGAGCGGCACGGCGGCGGCCTGCACGACGCGCCGGCGGATCCGGGCCGGCAGGCGCCGCGGGGACACGGTCTGAGCAGGAGCAGTCATGTGGTCACCGAGCCCGGTAGAGGATGCCCCGGGAGGGAGTGGGGCCTCGTCATCGTGCTCCTGCCCCGGCGCCGGCGGCATGCCCGAAATTGGTCAGGTGGAGCCACCGGACGACACCGCATGGCCCTTGCAGAAGACCGGCCGATCCACCACCGTGTCCGCATGGCGCGCGTCGGCACCGTCTTCACTCGGACTCCGGTCAACCACTCGGCCGTGCGGCACGCCCTGAGCGACGTGCGCGACGGCTGCTTCTGGCTCGAGGACGCCCCGCCCCGCACCCCGCACCCGCCGCTGGAGGGGCCCACCGACACCGACCTGCTGGTCGTCGGCGGCGGCTACTGCGGCCTGTGGACCGCGGTGCTGGCCAAGGAACGCGACCCCGACCGTCGGGTGGTGCTGCTCGAGGCCGAGGAAATCGGGTGGGCGGCCTCGGGGCGCAACGGCGGCTTCTGCGCAGCCAGCATCACCCACGGCGAGGAGAACGGCCGCAGCCGCTGGCCCGAGGAGTACCCGACCCTGGAACGGCTCGGGCTGGCCAACCTCGACGCCCTCGAGGAGACCGTGACCCGGTACCGGATGGACGTCGAGTACGAACGCACCGGCGAGCTCGACGTGGCCACCGAACCGCACCAGGTCGCGGACCTGCGGGCCACCGGCCTCCCGCTGCTGGAGGGCGAGGCGCTGCACGCCCGGATCGACTCCCCCACGCACCTGGCCGGGGTGCTGGACCCGGACGTGGCGCTGGTGCACCCGGCCAAGCTGGCGCACGAGCTGGCGCGGGTCGCCACCGACCTGGGCGTCCGGATCCACGAGCACACCCGGGCCACCGGGATCGACACCGGCCGATCCGGCGCGGTCACCGTGCACACCCCGCGCGGCACCGTCACCGCCGGCCGGGTCGCGCTGGCCACCAACGTGTTCCCGAGCCTGCTGGCCCGGTACCGGCCCTTCACCGTCCCGGTCTACGACTACGCGCTGATGACCGAGCCGCTGACCGACGCCCAGCTGGCCTCGATCGGGTGGTCGGGCCGGGAGGGGGTGGGGGACCTGGCCAACCAGTTCCACTACTACCGGCTCTCGGCCGAGAACCGGATCCTGTGGGGTGGGTACGACGCGATCTACCACTACGGGCGCCGGGTCCGGGCCGGCTACGAGCAGCGGCCCGAGACCTTCCGCCGCCTGGCGGGGCACTTCTTCACCACGTTCCCGCAGCTGGCCGGCGTCCGGTTCACCCACCAGTGGGCCGGCGCGATCGACACCTCCACCCGCTTCTGCGCCCACTACCCGCTGGCGGCGCAGGGCCGGGTCGCGCTGGCGGCGGGGTTCACCGGACTCGGGGTCGGCGCCACCCGGTTCGGCGCCGAGGTGATGCTGGACCGGCTCGACGGACTCGACACCGAACGCACCCGGTTGGCGATGGTGCGCCGGATGCCGGTGCCGTTCCCGCCCGAGCCGGTCGCCTCGATCGGCATCCAGGCGACCCGGTGGTCCCTCGACCGGGCCGACCAGCACGCCGGTCGGCGCAACCTGTGGCTGCGCAGCCTGGACCGCCTGGGACTGGGGTTCGACTCGTGACCGGCCGGCACGTGGACGCCGCCGCGCTCGAGGTCCCGCACGCCCCCGCCGGGCACGTGGTGCAGGGCGAACCGACCACCGGGGTGGTGGAGCTCGGGACGTTCGGCGGCGTCGAGGTCGGGGTCTGGGAGATCACCCCGGGGGTGGTCACCGACACCGAGGCCGACGAGTTGTTCGTGGTGCTCTCCGGGGCGGGTTCGGTCCGGTTCGCCGACGACTCCGTGGTGGTGCTCGGTCCCGGCTCGCTGGTCCGGCTGGCCGAGGGTGAGCGCACCGAGTGGACGATCACCGAGACCCTGCGGAAGGTCTACCTGGCCTGAGGCCGTGCCTCAGACCCGCGCCAGGAACTCCCGGATCCGCTCCGGCACCAGCGCGGCCGCGGCCGGGGCGTGCTCGGGCAGGGACGCGTCGGTGAACAGGTGTGCCTGGCCGGGGTAGACGAACAGCTCGGCCTCCTCAGGAGCGGCCTGGGCCAGGGCTCGGGCGGCGGGCAGGTCCTCGTCGAAGAACTCGTCGCCCTCCATGCCGTGCACCTGTACCGGCACCCCGGCCGGCCAGGCGGCACCGAACTCGGTGACCGGCAGGCACGAGTGCAGCAGCAGCGCACCGCGCACCCCGGCCGTGGTCTGGGCGAGCTCCTGGGCGATGGTCACGCCGAACGAGAAACCGCCGTGCACCAGACCCCCGCCGAGTCCCGGGCCGAGCTCGGCGGCCGCGTCCGCACCCCGCTGCCGGAGCACGTCGAACCCGGTGGCCTTGGCGAACTCGAAGCCCTCGGGGATCGAGGCGAAGGTGCGCCCGGAGAACAGGTCCGGGGTGTGCACGGTGTGCCCGTCCGCGCGCAGCTCGTCGGCGAACCCCACCACCCCGTCGGTGAGTCCCTGGATGTGGTGGAACAGCAGCAGTTCGGCCATGTCGGTCGCCCTCCGGTGCGGTCGCGGCGTGGTCCGCACTCTACGCAGCCACGGGGTCCCGGGATCGTGCCGATCCTGGGGGCCACGGAGGCCGAGGCGCAGGCCAAGGCGCAGCGGCTCGACGACCTGCGGGTGCCCGAGTACGGGCTCGGGGCGCTGGCCGGGATCCTCGAGGTGGACCCGGACGACCTGCCCCTGGACGAGCCGCTGCCGGCGCACGTGGTGGAGCGGGAGACCCGGGAGGGCTTCGTCAGCCGGGCCCGGCTGGTGATCGACCTGGCGGTGCGGGAGAACCTCACGGTGCGGCAGGTGCTCTCCCGGCTCGGCGGCGGGCGCGGGCACCACGTGCTGATCGGCACCCCGGAGCAGGTCGCCGACACCATGCAGACCTGGTTCACCTCGGGCGCCGCCGACGGGTTCAACGTGATGGGGGCCTCGCTCCCGGGCGGCCTGGCCGACTTCGTCGAGGAGGTGCTGCCCCTGCTGCGCGAGCGGGGACTGGTCCGCGAGGGCTACCGGGGGCGCACCCTGCGCGAGCACTACGGGCTGCCGCGGCCGGTCAACCAGTTCGACCGCGAGGCCGCCGGCTGCCGTTGACCGGGACTGGCACGCGCGGAAGGGGCGGGACTCCCTACGGTGGGTCGGTGCGACCCAACCTCACCGACGCCCCGTCCCTGCCGCACCAGATCTCCCGCCCCGCGGCGCCGGACGGTCTGGACGCCACCACGGCAGCGGTGCGACGCCTGATGGACTCGCTGGTCCGGCACGGCGAGACCGGGCTGCTGGACCTCGACAGCCTGGCGGCGAAGGTGCACTCCCTGGCCGACGAGCTCGACGCCGACGCCCCGTCCCTGGACCAGCGGATGGTGGACATGTGGGCGCGGGAGTGGACCAGCCACGACCCGGTCACCGGACACCAGAACCCGCTGTCGCCGCCGGTG
Source organism: Actinomycetes bacterium (assembly GCA_023396115.1). Taxonomy (GTDB): domain Bacteria; phylum Actinomycetota; class Actinomycetes; order Propionibacteriales; family Nocardioidaceae; genus Nocardioides. Next base: position 9,847 of record JAEWXC010000020.1, read on the forward strand.
TCGTTCACCGGCCTGGACGACGGTTCGGTGCTGGGCGAGGTCACCCTCGGCATGGTCTACCAGGGCCAGCCGGGCATGGCGCACGGCGGCATCTCGGCGCTGCTGCTCGACCACGCGTTCGGCGTCGCCAACGGTTGGGCGGGCACCTCGGGGATGACCGCCCACCTGGAGCTGGACTTCCGGGCCCCGACCCCGCTGCACGTGCCGTTGCAGGTGCGCGCCCGCCAGGTCCGCACCGAGGGCCGCAAGATCTGGACCGAGGGCGCGATCACCGCGGGCGGGACCGAGTGCGTCACCGCGCACGCGCTGTTCATCGCCGGGCACCTGCCCCGACCCGGTGGGGGCCCGGCGCCCCGCTGAGACCCCGACGGGCCCGTGGCCGGGGCGACGTAGATTCGCCCCATGAAGATCGTCGTCCTGACCGGTGCCGGCATCTCCGCCGAGAGCGGTCTGTCGACCTTCCGCGACTCCGACGGGCTGTGGGAGGGCCACGACCCGATGGAGGTCGCCACCCCGGAGGCGTTCGAGGCCGACCCGGACCTGGTGCAGCGGTTCTACGACGAGCGCCGTGCCGCCCTGGCCCGAGTCCGTCCGAACGCCGCGCACGAGGCGCTGGGGCACCTGTCGCAGGCCCTGGGCAGCGGCCTGTTCGTGGTCACCCAGAACGTCGACGACCTGCACGAGCGCGGCGGCGTGGCCGACGTGCACCACATGCACGGACAGCTGCGCCGGGCCTGGTGCACCGCCTGCGACGGCCGGTTCGACTGGGAGGGTCCGCTGGTGGACCGGCCCGCGTGCCCGGGCTGCGGCAGCGCCTCGCTGCGTCCCGACATCGTCTGGTTCGGCGAGGTCCCCTACGGCATGGAGCAGATCGAGCACGCCCTGTTCGCGGCCGACCTGTTCGTCTCGATCGGCACCTCGGGGGCGGTCTACCCGGCTGCGGGGTTCGTGCACTACGCGCGCAGCCGCCGGATCGAGACCCTCGAGCTCAACCTGGCCGACTCCGAGACCTCCAGCGACTTCCACCGCAGTCGGCGCGGCCCGGCCAGCGAGCTGGTGCCGGCCTGGGTGGAGGAGCTGCTGGCGTGAGCCGCGCCGGGCGCACGTCGGCTCGGCTCAGCCCAACGGCAGCCGGACGGTGAACGTGCTGCCCACCCCCAGTTCGGACTCCAGCTGCAGCTGACCGGAGTGGCGCTGCACGATCCGGTCCACGATGGCCAGCCCCAGGCCGGTGCCGGGGCGCCGCTGCGCCTCCAGGTTCGTGGACCGGAAGAAGGTCTCGAACAGCCGGACCCGGTCGGCCTCGGAGAACCCCAGTCCGGTGTCGGCGACCACCAGACGGGCCCGGTCGCCGTCGACGCTCAGCTCCAGGGTGACCTTGTCGCCGTCGTCGGAGTACTTCACCGCGTTGCTGACCAGGTTCGCCACCAGGCGGTGCAGCTCGTCGGGGTCCCCGGGCACGACCACCGGCTCGACGGCCACCAGCGTCTGCACCAGCACGCCGGTCCGCCGGCCGACCAGCTCGAAGTCGTCGCCCACCTCGCGCACCACGGCCGCCAGGTCGACCGGCAGCGCGAGCAGCGGATGGTCGGGCCGGGCCACCCGGCTCAGCGCCAGCAGGTCGGAGGCCAGGCCGGCCAACCGGTCGGTGGAGCGTTCCATCGCCGCCAGCGAGCGCTGCACCTCAGCCGGCGGACCCAGGTCGGAGACGAGTTCGAGGTGCCCCGAGATCACCCCGATCGGGTTCTTCAGCTCGTGCGCCACCGTGTCGAGCAGCTGGCGCCGGTACTCGTCGACCTGGCGCAGCCGCTCGTTCAGCTCGTGCTCACGCTGCATCGCCCGGGCGTTGACCAGCGCCATCCCCAGGTCGCGCCCGACCTCCAGGGCAGCGCGGCTCTCGCTGTCGCGCCAGCGCGGCGCCCCGGGCTCGCGGACGATCAGCAGGGTCCCCAGCTGCTCGCCGCCGGCACCGACCGGCACCAGGACCAGCTGGCCGACCCGCTCGGCGGCCAGGATCTCGGAGAACTCGTCCTCGAACTGCTCGGCGAGCACGTCGTCCCCCCAGACCCGGCCCTCCTCCAGGATCAGCACGGTGCCGTGCACCCAGGCCCGACCGACGGCCTCGAGCGTGGCCCGGCTGAGGTCGCGACGCTGCCCCAGCCACCCGACGACCGGCCGGGCGTCGTTGAGCTGCACCCAGACCCCGGAGGCCCGGAACCCTGCGGGCAGCTCGGTCGAGGCGAGGTCGAGCAGCTCGTCCAGGCGGAGCACGTTCGAGGCGGTCTGGATCAGTTCCCGGGCGACGTGGGCCAGGTGCACCTGCTGGGCCATCGCCTCGCGCTGCACCGCGTTCACCACCGCCCGGAAGGCGAGCTGCAGCTCGCGGGCCAGCGCCTCCAGGTCGGCGGTGGTGGGACGCAGCCCGCTGTCGGGTTCGTCCAGGTAGAGCAGGGCCTGGAGCTCGCCGCGCTCGTCGGTCAGCTTGGCGAAGAGCATGTCGCTGGGCTGCCACGCCTCGGGCGAGTCCAGCGGGTCGAAGTCGGGGCGGTGGCCGTACTCGCTCATCACCTCGAGCACGTCGTCGGCCAGCCACTCCCCGGCGACGAAGCAGAACCCCGCCACCTCGGCCCCGGCCCGGATCACCGGCAGCATCGACTCGAGCGGGGACCCCTGCCCCATCAGCCGGTCGTGCCCGGCGGGGCTGCCCACGATGGCCACGAACTCCAGGACGTTGTCGGTGCGCAGCACCTCGATCGCGCACACCTTGAACCGGGCCCGGGCCACCACGTCCTCGGCGATCTGCTGCAGCGTCGCCCGGTCGACCGGGTCCCCCCAGCTGCTGGCGCGCGGACGGGGCAGGTGCTCCTCGGCGTCGCCGGGCTGCACCACCTGCTCACTCATCGCGCCTCCGTACCCCAGCACGGCGTCCGTCGTGGCTGACGTCGTCCGTGAACCCCCAGGCCGGCTCCGAGTCCCGAGCTCGCGGGTCCAGCACCCCCATCATGGCCCAGACCGGGGGATCGGCGCGCGCTGGTTGCGCTGGTCGGACACGCCACGCGGGTGAGTCTGCGCACCAAGGGTTACCAACGAGTAGGTTCGCGGCCTACTCTGGTCCCATGAAGCGCGAGATCTACAACGAGGACCACGAGGCCTTCCGCGCCTCGGTCAAGGAGTTCCTGGACCGCGAGGTCGTGCCGAACCTCGACACCTACGCCGAGAACCACGGCCTGACCCGGGACTTCTGGCTCGCTGCCGGCGCCCAGGGTTTCCTCGGCCTGGAGATCCCCGAGGCGTTCGGCGGCTCGGAGGCCGGTGACTACCGGTTCAACGCGGTGCTCACCGAGGAGCTGGCCAAGGTCAACATGACCCTGCCGTCGTGCGTGGGCATCCACGCCGACATCACGGTGCCGTACCTGGTGCACCTGACCAACGACGAGCAGAAGCAGCGCTGGCTGCCCAAGGCCGCGACCGGCGAGATCCTCACCGCGATCGGCATGACCGAGCCCGGCGGCGGCTCGGACCTGGCGAACCTCAAGACCACCGCGGTCAAGGACGGTGACGGCTGGGTGCTCAACGGCGCCAAGACCTTCATCACCAACGGCGGCTCGGCCGACATCGTGCTGGTCGCCGCGCGCACCGCGCCGGAGAAGAAGGCCAAGGGCATCTCCCTGTTCGCCGTCGACACCACGCTGCCCGGCTTCTCGGTCGGCCGGGTGCTGGACAAGGTCGGCCAGGACGAGTCCGACACCGCCGAGCTCGCGTTCGAGAACGTCCGGGTCTCCGACGACGACCTGGTCGGCCCGCTCGACACCGGCTTCATCTCGATGATGCAGTTCCTGCCGCAGGAGCGGCTCGGCTCGGCGGTCACCAACCTGGCCCACGCCGCGCAGATCCTCACCGAGACCGTCCAGTACGCCAAGGACCGCAAGGCGTTCGGCGTCCCGATCGGGTCGTTCCAGAACACCCAGTTCCTGCTGGCCGACCTGACCACCCGGATCGAGGTCACCCAGGCCTACGTCGACCAGTGCGTGCTGGCCCACACCAAGGGCGAGCTGACCGCGGTCGACGCAGCCAAGGCCAAGTGGTGGTCCAGCCAGGTGCAGAGCGAGGTCCTCGACCACTGCGTCCAGGTCTTCGGCGGCTACGGCTACATGAACGAGTACCGCGTGGCCCGTGCCTGGCGCGACGCCCGCGTCACCAAGATCTGGGCCGGGTCGAACGAGATCATGAAGATGCTGATCGCCCGCGACCTGGGTCTCTGACCCACCTCCGTCAGGCCCGCCACCCCGCCCGGGGTGGCGGGCCTGACTGCTCCCGGGAGGTTTCACGCCCGGTGGGTCCGGGGAGGACGGTGCGCATGAATTCTCTCGGGAAGAACCGCCGGACCACTCCGACGACCAGGGCCGCAGTCACGGCGGGAGCCACCGCTCTGCTGACCACCCTGGGCTGCGTCCTGACCGCCTCCCCCGCCACCGCCGAGACCACCCCGGCCGCCACCGCGAGCACGGCCCGCATCACCACGCTGGTGCAGGGCCCGTGGTTCTCCAGCCCCGGCTCGAAGGTGCACGAGTCGAACACCGTCGCGCTCATCGACGGGGCCCCGAAGGACTCCACGATCCGGGTCGCGACGATGTCGTTCACCAGCACCACGTTCAGCCGCGCGTTCGTCCGGGCCGCCAAGCGCGGCGTGAAGGTCCGCATCCTCACCGCCGGCAAGGCCCGCACCTCCACCGCCTTCAAGGAGACCCGGGCCGGGTTCCGCGCCCACCGCGGCTCGGGCAGCCGGATCAAGGCCGTGCGCTTCTCGGCGCGCGGCGACAGCGTGGTCAACGGCCGCAAGACCGTCTTCCACCAGAAGTCGCTGACGTTCTCGCGCACCCTGGGCCGCGACCAGGTCACCGTCATCTCGTCGGCGAACCTGACCGACGAGGCCCGCGACAACCAGTGGACCGACTCGTACGCGTTCGTGGAGAACCGGGCGATCCGCAAGCGGATGGACCGGGTGTACCGCCAGCAGTGGCGCGACAAGCCGCTGGCCAACCCGTTCCAGCAGTTCACGCCGCCCGGCGGCACCGCACAGCTGACGTTCGGGCCGTGGAACAGCCCCACGATGAAGGACCCGGTGCTGAGCCGGATCCGCAGCGTGCCGGGCGCGAAGGGCACCACGATCCGGGTCGCCAACGCCGCCTGGCACGGTCCGCGCGGCATCCGCCTGGCCAAGGCGCTGGCCCGCAAGGCCCGGCGCGGCGCCAAGGTGTTCGTGCTGGTGGGTCGCCCGTTCGCGCCCGAGGTGCGCCAGGTCCTGCGCCGGGCCGGTGCGACGTTCCTGATCGGGCACGTCCCGGGCAAGCAGTACCAGCACGTGAAGTTCATGACCGCCCGCTACCGCGACGGCTCGAAGGTCCGGATGCGGGTCTGGGCCGGGTCGGAGAACTGGTCGGCCGACGCCACCGCCGCCGACGAGCTGGTCTTCCGGGTCAGCGCCGGGCGCACCTACCGCGGCTACGTGCGGTTCTTCGACCAGATCAACCGGGAGGCGCTCGCCCTGGCCGGGCGCGGCTGAGCCACCACGCACGGACCCGGGCGAGGGTGTGGACACCGGTGCAGCGATCGGCGAGCATCGGTGTCCACCCCAGGAGGTCCCATGTCCGTGCGTCGTCCGTCCGCCCGCCCCCTCACCGCCCTTGCCGCGGGTCTCGCTGCGGGGGTGCTGGGCCTGACCTGCCTGTCGGCACCGAGCCAGGCAGCGCCCGGGTCCGGCTCCTCGAGCAGCTGGACCGAGGCCGCCGCCCGGGACAAGGCCAGGAACAAGCAGAAGGCCAAGCTGCGCCGGCTCGCCAAGAAGCCGGTCCGGGTGATGACCCGCAACGTCTACCTGGGCGCCAACATCTTCCGGCCGGTCAACGCCGCCCAGGACGCGCTCGAGCAGGGCCTGCCGCTGGGTGAGGTGCTCGACGCCCTGGCCCACGCCAACGACGCGACCGCCGCGATCAACGACCGCACCGACTTCCGGGTCCGGGCCCGGCTCCTGGCCCGCGAGATCCAGCTGACCCGCCCCGACCTGATCGGGCTGCAGGAGGTCGCCACCTGGCGGCACGGCGAGATCCAGACCGCCCTGGGGCAGATCGGTGTCCCCAACGCCACCGAGGTCGACTACGACTTCCTGGACCTGCTGCTCGCGGAGCTGAAGAAGCTCGGCCTGGACTACGCCGTCACCCACGTCGGGCAGCGCGCCGACGTCGAGGCGCCCGGGTACGCCGAGGACGGCAGCAACCGCCGCGACCTGCGCCTGACGATGCACGACGTGATCCTGCACCGCACCAGCCGGGTCAAGGTCCTGGGCACCGGCAACCAGATCTACTCCGAGAACCTGCCGGTCACCCTGGCCGGGCTGCGGATGAACTTCGACCGCGGGTTCCAGTGGGCCGACGTGAAGATCGGCAAGCTGGCCTTCCGGTTCGCCAACACCCACCTGGAGTCGGCCTCCTCGGACCTGGCGCTGGCGCAGGCCAAGGAGATGGCGGCCACCGTGCTGCGGCCGGGTCGGACCACCGTGATGACCTGCGACTGCAACTCCGACCCGAAGAACTCCTCAGTGAAGAGCGCCGACACGGTGCCGCACAAGGCGCCCTACGAGTTCCTCACCGGCGCCGGCCGGTTCGCCGACGAGTGGCTGCGCTACGCCCCCGCCTACCTGGGCTTCACCTCCGGCGGTCAGAACGAGCTGGTCAACAACGCCACCGCCGGGTGGACCCACCGCATCGACCTGATCCTGGGTCGCCGGGCCAACGGCAAGCCGCTGAAGGCCAGGCGCGGCTGGATGGTCGGCACCCGGCCCGCCGAGCGGGACCGGGCCACCGGGTTGTGGGCCAGCGACCACGCCGGCGTGGTGCTGAAGCTCAAGGGCTTCGGGCCGCGCTGACCTGCACGAACGGCGCGGTCCCGGTGCCCCCAGCCCAGCCTCACCTTCGTTGCGGGGGCCCGGGGTCCGCGCCAGACTCGCTGGTATGACCGCTCCGGACCAGATCGAGACCCACCCCGGCGAGGCGCACGAGCAGTCGACCGCCTCGCGGCTGAACTGGCTGCGTGCCGGGGTGCTCGGCGCCAACGACGGCATCGTGTCGACCGCAGGGCTGGTCGCGGGTGTGGCCGGGGCGACCGACTCTTCGCAGGCGATCGTCACCGCCGGGATGGCCGGTCTCGTGGCGGGTGCGCTGAGCATGGCGGCCGGCGAGTACGTCTCGGTCAGCACCCAGCGTGACTCGGAGAAGGCGCTGATCGCCAAGGAGCGGCGCGAGCTGCGGGAGATGCCCGAGGAGGAACTCGAGGAACTCGTCGACATGCTCGAGTCGCGTGGCATCGAGCGCGCCACCGCGCGTGAGGCGGCTGAGCAGCTGACCGCTCACGACGCCCTGGCCGCGCACGCCGAGATCGAGCTGGGCCTGGACCCCGACGAGTACACCAACCCCTGGCACGCGGCCTGGGCCTCGATGCTGGCGTTCTCGCTCGGCGCGCTGGTGCCGCTGCTGGTCATCGCCTTCACCCCGGACAGCGTCCGGGTCTGGGTGACCGGTCTGGTGGTCGCGGCCGCGCTGGCGGTGACCGGGGCGGTCAGTGCCGGGCTGGGCGGGTCCCCCAAGGGCCGCGCGGTGCTGCGCAACGTGGGCGGCGGCATGGTGGCGATGCTGGTCACCTGGCTGGTCGGGTCCGCGTTCGGCACCCAGCTCTGAGGTCAGCGGGCGGGCAGCACGTCGCGGATCTCGCCCGCCAGCGTGACCAGGTCGGCGACCTGGGCGGTGTCGGGCTGGCGCGCCGAGAGCAGCGCCACCTCCCCGGGGGTCGCCACCAGCGACCAGACCGGCGCCACGATGCGGCCCAGGTAGGGCGCCAGCTCGTCCAGCACCCGTTCGATGTCCCCGCCGGCCATCACCTGCGCCTCGGGGAGCAGGGCCACCCGGTCCCGGAAGAGCTCGGGCAGCAGGATCGGGGTCTTCCGCTCGGGCATCCGGCCGAAGTAGATCTCCCACCCCTGGTCCGGGGCCGGCACCTGCAGCACCTGCAGCTGGACCTGCTGGGCGGGCATCCCGAGCACCCGGGCCGCCGAGCCGCGCCAGGTGCTGAGCCGGAACCCGTCACCGGTGACGAGCCGCAGGCAGCGCCGGGCCCGGACCTGGTCCATCCGCAGGTGTGCGGGGAACTCGACGGTCGGCTCCTCGGCGACCTCCCAGCCGCGCGCCACGGCACCGCGGGCCAGCTCGAGCCGGTTCAACCGGGCCCGACGGGCCCCCTGGGGGCGCCGCACCATCCGCACCTCGGGCGCCTGCTCGGAACTCACGGGCGCCATTCTCCCTGACCCGCCACGCACGACGGCCACCCCCCGGCTCGGGGGTGGCCGTCGTGGGGGTGCTGGCTCAGGGCAGGTGGCGGACGATGTCCTCGACCCGGTCCTTGGCGTCACCGAACAGCATCCGGCTGTTCTCCTTGAAGAACAGCGGGTTCTGGACGCCCGCGTAGCCGGCGGCCATCGACCGCTTGAAGACGACGACCTCCTTGGCCTTCCAGACCTCCAGCACCGGCATGCCGGCGATCGGGGAGCCGGGCTCCTCCATCGCCGCCGGGTTCACGGTGTCGTTGGCACCGATCACCAGGACCACGTCGGTCTCGTCGAAGTCGTCGTTGATCTCGTCCATCTCCAGGACGATGTCGTAGGGCACCTTCGCCTCGGCCAGCAGCACGTTCATGTGGCCGGGCAGGCGACCGGCGACCGGGTGGATGCCGAAGCGGACCTCGACGCCCTTCTCGCGCAGTTTGCGGGTCAGCTCCGCGACCGGGTACTGGGCCTGGGCCACGGCCATGCCGTAGCCCGGGGTGATCACCACGGACTTGGCGCCGGCCAGCAGCTCGGCGACCTCGTCGGCCTGCACCTCACGGTGCTCGCCGTAGTCGCGGGCCTCGCCCGAGGGCGCAGCGTCACCGAAACCACCGGCGATCACCGAGACGAACGAGCGGTTCATCGCCTTGCACATGATGTAGCTGAGGATCGCACCGGAGGAACCGACCAGCGAGCCGACGATGATCAGCAGGTTGTTGCCGAGCATGAAGCCCGCGGCGGCCGCGGCCCAGCCCGAGTAGCTGTTCAGCATCGAGACGACGACGGGCATGTCGCCGCCACCGATCGCGGCGACCAGGTGGAAGCCCAGGAAGAGGGCGAGGGCGGTCATCACGGCCAGCGGCACGAGCCCGATGTACTCGGCACCACCGGTCGAGTTCATGAACCAGACCATCAGGGCCACCGAGATGACGATGACGGCCAGGTTGAGCAGGTGACGGGCGGGCAGCACGACCGGCGCCGACTTCATCTTCGCGCTCAGCTTGAGGTTGGCCACGATCGAGCCGGTGAAGGTGACCGCACCGATGAAGACACCCAGGAAGATCTCCACGCCGTGGGCGGCGTCGAGGCCCTGCGGGGCCACCAGGTAGGAGTTGAAACCGACCAGCACGGCGGCCAGACCGACGAACGAGTGCAGCAGCGCGATCAGCTCGGGCATGCCGGTCATCTCGACCGTCTTGGCCTTGCGGGCGCCGATGACGCCACCGATCGCGATCGGGACGAGGATCAGCACCAGGGTGAGGCCGACACCGCGACCGGCGCCCCACTGGGCGAGCAGCTCCTGCTCACGCAGGGCGAGCAGGACGGTGGCGACCAGGGCGATCGCCATGCCGACGATGCCGGCCTGGTTGCCGCGCTTGGCGCTCTCGTGCTTGGACAGGCCCGCCAGGGCCACGATGAAGCAGAGGCCGGCGACCAGGTAGGCACCCTGGATCAGGCCGAAGAGCTTGTCAGAGGTCAGGAAGTCCATCAGTTCAGTCCTTCCTGAACATCTCGAGCATGCGGACGGTCACCAGGAAGCCACCGAAGATGTTGATGCTGGCGACCAGGATCGCGACGACGGAGAGCAGCGTGACGGCGAGGTTGTCGCTGCCGACCTGGAGGATGCCGCCGACCAGGATGATCCCGGAGATGGCGTTGGTCTCGGCCATGAGCGGGGTGTGCAGGGCGTGCGCCACGTTGGAGATGACGTAGTAGCCCACGAACACCGCGAGCATGAGCACGGTCAACTGCTGCAGCAGCAGCCCGCCCATGAACATCGACAGGGCACCGAAGAGGACCGCACCGGCGGCAGCCGCGTACAGCTTGACCTTCGGGTCGACCGGCTTCTTCTCCTCGGCGACCGCCGGCTCGGCGGCCGGGGCCGCGGCGGGGGCGGCGGAGACCTGGACCGGCGGCGGGGGCCACATGCCCTCGCCGTTGTGGACCACGGTGATGCCGCGCTGCACGACGTCGTCGAAGTCCAGCGTCAGGACGCCGTCCTTCTCCGGGGTCAGCAGCTTGAGCAGGTTGACGATGTTGGTGCCGTAGAGCTGCGAGGTCTGCGCGGGCAGACGGCTGGCCAGGTCGGCGTAGCCCAGGATCGTCACGCCGTTGGCGGTGACTGTCCGCTCGCCGGGCACGGTCAGCTCGGCGTTGCCGCCGTTGGCCGCGGCCATGTCCACGATCACCGAGCCGTTGGCCATCGCGGCGATGGTCTCGGCCGAGATCAGCTTCGGGGCCGGACGGCCCGGGATCAGCGCGGTGGTGATGACGATGTCGGCGTTGGCCGCCTCCTCCGCGTACATGCGCGCGGTGGCCGCCTCCTGGTCGGCGGTCATCTCCTTGGCGTAGCCGTCGGAGGAGACCTCCTGCTCCATGTCGACGCGGACGAACTCCGCACCCATGGACTCGACCTGCTCGGCGACCTCGGGACGCAGGTCGAAGGCGCGCACGACGGCACCCATCGACGAGGCGGCACCGATGGCGGCCAGACCGGCGACACCGGCACCGGCGACGAAGACCCGCGCCGGGGCGGTCTTGCCGGCGGCGGTGACCTGGCCGGTGAACATCCGGCCGAACTCTCCTGCGGCCTCGATCACGGCGCGGTAACCGGCCACGTTGGCCATCGAGGAGAGCACGTCCATGGACTGCGCGCGGCTGATCCGCGGCACGGCGTCCATGGCCAGCGCGGTGACGCCGGCGGCCTGGAGCTGCTCGAGCAGCTCAGGGCTGCGCGCCGGGGCCATCAGCGAGATGACCGTGGCGCCCCGGCGGAGCCGGGTGATCTCCTCGGCCGTGGGGGCCTGGACCTTGACGACGACGTCACTGGCCCACACCTCCTCGGCGCTGACGACGCTGGTGCCGTCCTCGGTGAAGGCCGAGTCGGGCTGGTCCGCGGCAACGCCCGCACCAGTCTCGACCACGACCTCGTAGCCCAGCTTCGCCAGCTGGGCTGCAGTCTTCACGGTCGCGGCGACGAGTGTCTCGCCCGCCTTCGACTCGTGGGGGATTCCGATCCGCACGTTGTGCCTCCTCGCAGATACCGATCGCCACAACCTACAGACGGCCTCCGGCCCCGGTGCCCGTGTCCCACGTGGCGTGCATCACGTCCATGTTCGTGCAGGTCAGGGCCGGTGGCGAGACGTTGGCGGGGTCCGCTCGTTGGACGGACATGGAGAACGACGACCATGACCGCACGCCCACGGACCCCCCGACGGACCCGGAACGCTCCGACGAACAGGTCGGCCGCGCCCTGGCCGTGGCCGGGTTGGCCGCGGTCGCGGTGGTGCTGATGCTGCTGATGGCCACCGGGGTGATCGACTTCCCGCTGGTGTGAGGGGCCACGGCCCCGGGTCGGTCAGTCGGCGATGCCGTACAGCCGGTCCCCGGCGTCGCCCAGGCCCGGCACGATGTAGCCGAGCTCGTTGAGCTTCTCGTCCATCGCGGCGGTCACGATGGTCACCGGCACGTCGATGTCGGTGAGCAGCTCCTCCAGCTTGGCGCAGCCCTCGGGAGCGGCCAGCAGGACCACGGCGGTGATGTGGTCGGCACCGCGGTCGACCAGGAACCGGATCGCCGCGGCCAGCGTCCCGCCGGTGGCGAGCATCGGGTCGAGCACGTAGCACTGGCGGCCGCTGAGGTCGTCGGGCAGCCGCTCGGCGTAGGTGGAGGCCTCGAGGGTCTCCTCGTTGCGGACCATGCCCAGGAAGCCGACCTCGGCGGTGGGCAGCAGCCGCATCATCCCGTCCAGCATGCCCAGCCCGGCGCGCAGGATCGGCACCACCAGAGGCTTGGGGGAGCTGAGCTTGACCCCGGTCGCCGGGGACACCGGGGTGCGGACCTCGACCTCGTCGACCCGGACCTCGCGGGTCGCCTCGTAGGCCAGCAGCGTCACCAGCTCGTCAGCCAGCCGGCGGAAGGTCGGCGAGTCGGTGTTCACGTCCCGCAGCGTGGTCAGCTTGTGGGCGACGAGCGGGTGGTCGACGACGTGGGTGCGCATGGCACGAGCCTATCCGGGTGGCCGACGGGTGGCCTCGTCTGCCACTCTGGTGCGGGTGCACGAGCACCACGGCGCAGGCCGCTGGCGGATCGGAGACGGGCAATGGCGGACGACGGTGTCGACCTCGCGGTGGCGGCCTACCGCGAGGAGGGCGTGTGGCAGGTCCAGGCACTGACCCACGACCACCTCGAGGACGTCGACGAGCTCGTGGAGGCGCTGCGCCGGTTCCCCGGTGACAACGGCTGCCTGGGTGTGGTCGTCCTCGACCAGGTCTTCGGGATCCTGGTCCGGGTCCAGGGCACCCGGGTCCGGATGGTGCTCAACGACATCTCCGCCGCCGACGAGTTCGACCTGGCCGACTCGGTGCGCGAGCGCATCGGGGTGCCCGACGACGCCGACGACGACGGACCGGCCGGCGACCTGGAGATCCTGGCCGACGCCGGGATCTCCTCGCTGGACCTGGGGATGCTGCTCGACGACGACGAGCTCTACCCCGACGAACTCTTCTCCGACCTGGCCCACCGGCTGGGCTTCGGCCCCGCGTTCGACGACCTGGCCGACCTGTCGTGACCGACCCACGGCACGCGCCGTGGGAACCGGCGATGCGGCTGGCGCTGGCTCAGGCCCACCGGGCCGGCGAGGCCGGCGACGTCCCGATCGGGGCCGTGGTGCTGGGACCCGACGGTGAGCTGCTGGGCCGTGGCCACAACGTCCGCGAGCGCGACCACGACCCCACCGGGCACGCCGAGGTGGTGGCGCTGCGTGAGGCCGCCGCCGCCCGCGGCGAGTGGCGCCTGGACGGCTGCACCCTGGTGGTCACGCTCGAACCGTGCACGATGTGCGCCGGCGCGTCGGTGCTGTCCCGGGTGGACCGGGTCGTCTTCGGCGCTTGGGACCCGAAGGCGGGCGCGGTCGGCTCGCTGTGGGACGTGGTCCGGGACCGGCGGCTCAACCACCGGCCCCAGGTCGTCGCCGAGGTGCTCGGCGAGGAGTGCGGCGCCCTGCTGGCCGGGTTCTTCGACCACCAGCGCTGAGCGCCCGCACCCCGCACCGGGCGCCTCCGGGCGACTACTTCCAGACCACCGACCGGTCGCAGGCGTTGCCCGCGCAGTCGTCGTAGGTGTCGGTCCACGTCCGCAGCCGGGCGCGCTGGGCGGCACTGGCCCGCTTGCCGGCCACGTTGGTCAGCTCCAGCGGGTCGTTGCGCAGGTCGTACATCTCCTCGTTGCCGTCGGACTGCTTCACGTAGGTCCACGCGTCGTCGACCCGGACCCCACGGTAGAGCCGCTTCGAGCCGTTGGAGACTGCCCAGGCGGTGATCGGGACCACCCGACCGGTGAACGAGTCGCCCTTCCACAGCCGGCGCAGGTCGATCCCGTCGACGGTCCGGTTGATCCGGGTGCCGGCCAGGGCCGCGATGGTGACCGGCAGGTCGACGTGCGCGGTGAGCGAGTTGACGGTGCGTCCCCCGGTGATCCCGGGACCGCGAACCAGCATCGGCACGCCCAGGCTCTCGCGGTAGTGGGCAAGCTTGCCGACCCGGTTGTGCTCACCGAGCATGTAGCCGTTGTCGGAGACGAACACGATGTAGGTGTTCTTCAGCTGGCCGGTCTTGCGCAGCGCCTTGACGTGCCGCTGCATGCCGTTGACCACGCTGGTCAGCGACTCCAGCCGCTGCTGGAAGGCCTCCCGGACGTCCTTGCGCTGCTGCTCGTTGAACTCGCGGCGCACCGGCCCGTTGACGATGTTGGTGTAGCGGCTCTTCTTCTTCACCATGTTCGCGCTCTTGCGGCTGTTGAAGAACTTCTTCTCCGGGCTGGGAGTCTTCTGCGTCTTCGGGTCGCCGGCGTCCTTCGGTCCGCCGTGGTGCGGGGCCACGTAGTTGACGTTGATGTACCAGGGCTTCTTGCCCTTGCCGCGCTGGCGGATCTCGTCGTTGACCAGGCCGGCCCAGACGTTGGTGGAGTACTTCCGGTACACCTTGTCCTTGCGCCCGGTGCGCACCTTGGCCATCGAGAAGTTGTAGGTGGCCCCGTCGACGCTGCCGCGCCACTTGCTCCAGCCGGGGGGCACGTCGCTGGACGGGACGCCGTTGGCCTTGCTGCTGCCGTAGCCGTTGAGGTACTTGCCGAAGAACGAGGTGTGGTACCCGGCCTTCTTCAGCGCCACCGGGAGGGTGTTGCCGTCGCTGCCGGCCAGCGAGCGGGCACCGCCGCTGGGGCCCGAGATCGACTTCGCCCCGTGGTTGACCGCGTACTGACCGGTGAGCAGCGAGGCCCGGGCCGGGACGCACAGCGGGGTGGGGGCCACGTGGTTGGTGAACGTGGCCCCGGTGCTCGCCATCAGCTTCTTCAGCCGGGGCAGGCGGCGCAGGTCGTCGTAGGTCATGTCGTCGACGGTGACCAGCAGGACGTTGGGCCGGGCCTTCTTCGCCGCCGCCGACACGGTGGACGTCTGCGGGGTCGACGCGGCATCGGCTCGTGGCGCCGAGGAGCCGGCGCCCGCCTGGACGCCGAAGCCGGCGACGGCGGTCAGCGCCACACCGGCGGCGAGGGTGGTCAGGCCGGGACGGGATCTGCTGAAGAGCTGCATGCGCACCCTCCTGCCCCGTCCCGGCCCGACTGACACCAAGCGGTTGCGAGCCGACTGACACCTACCGGTTGCGAGCCGACTGACACCTACCGGTTGTCGGTGATCATCCCGCTGGTGGAGGGCTGGAACGGGTTGAGGCCGTGGTCGATCGCGTACTGGCGCAGGTAGCCCTGTACGCCCAGCACCTTGATCCGCTCGGCGATCTTCTGGGCCTCGGCCTTCTCGACGGCGACCTGCGCCTCGGCAGCACGCTGCTTGGCGGCAGCCTCGGCCTCGGCGGCCTTGGCCTTCGCCACGGCCTCCTGCTGGGAGATCAGGGCGTCCTTGACGCTCTGCGGCGGCTCGGGCTTCTGCAGGGTGACGGCGAAGTTCTCGAAGAAGGAGATGTCGCCGTCGGTCTGCCGGTTCACCAGGTCGGGCAGGGCCGCGACGACGTCGTTCTCCCACTGCGCCTTGACGTTGGGGTCCATGTACAGGTCGGTGTAGGTGTACTTCTGACCGGCCCGGTCGATCGCGGTGTCCAGCGGGCGCTGGATGTAGACGCTGAGCATCCGGTTCCAGCCGACGGGACGGTCCGCACCGTCCATGTAGGCGGCGTAGCGGTTGCCGATCAGGTCGTGGAACTTGCGCAGCGCGTCGCAGTCGGTGTTGAGCAGGAAGTTCGCGACACCCTCGACGGTCATCTCGATGCCGTCCTTGGTGACGAACGTGATCGGCGGGCCGTCGGAGTCACCCTGGTCGAAGACGAAGTTGGTCTGGCTCGACGGATAGACGAAGTGCTTGTCGCCGGGGCCGTTCCAGGCCCGGGTCGAGGGGTTGACGCAGTCGGCGAACCGGCGCGCCGAGATGGGGCCGTCGGAGTAGTGCAGCGCCACCTGGTCGGGGCCGGTCGAGACGGTCGTGGGCCGGGCCACGCTCACCACGATCAGGCCGGCGACCAGCAGCAGGACGGCCGCGATCAGGACTTTCGCCCCGCGCTTGGGCTTGGTGGCAGCGGTGCTCAACGGGTTCTCCTCGGTGGTGGTGCGGTGGGTGGGCCGGTCAGCCGAGCTCGGCGGGACCGGAACGTGCGGTGTCGATGACGATGACGGCCAGGTCCGGCTCGGTGCTCCGGTGCGCGCGGGCGATGGCCAGCACGTCGGCCAGGGCACGCTCCAGGTCGTCGGGGTGGGCGTCGGAGCGGAGCGTGGCGGTCCGCTCGATCACCGCTCCGGCCAGGGCGGGCGAGAGCTCGTCGTGGACGTAGGCCACGTCGACGACCGCCTGCACCCGCCGCCTCAGCTGCGCCGCGCGCCGGCTGTTGTCGCGGCTGCTGGTGACCAGCCACCAGGCGACGAGCACCAGGGCGGCGACCACGAGCAGCGGGAAGACGAAGCGGAGCATGGCCACGTTCTACCCCATCCGAGCGCGACTCACCCCCCTGCGCCCACCGATCGGTGCACGGCCGCGCCTGTCTCTGGTACCAATCGGCCATGAGGTTCGACGGGTCTCTCGGGCCCCCCGCCGTCCAGGTGCTGGTGCCAGCTGCCTGGACCGCGGTGTTCCTCGGCCTCCCGATCGGGCCGGCCCACCTGGCGGTTCCCCTGGTCGGGATCGCCGCGGCGCTGGCGTCGAGCAGGCCGACGCGGGCGGTGCTGGTGCTCGGTGCCGCCGCCCTGCTGCTCCTGGCTGCCGACGTGCGCTACGGGAGCCTGGAGCTGCTGGTCCCCGCGGCGGTGATCCTGGGTTGGGCCGGGCGTATGGCGCCGAGTGTCTGGCCGGGGCTGCTCGGGCTGGCCCTGGTCTCGGTGCCGGCGGCCGCCCGGGACGGGCTCAGCCTCGACAAGCTGGCGGTCTGCCTGCTCATCTTCGGCGCCACCCTGTTCGCCGGACGTCTGGTGCGACACCGCTCCGTCGCCGCCCAGCAGGCGGTGGCCCGTGCCGAGGAGTTGGCCGACACCGACCCGGGCAGCCTGGTCGACCCGCTGGCGCGGGCGGAACGTCAACGGGTGGCCGACACCGCCGCCCGCGCGCTGCGCGGTGCGGTGGACGACGTGGTCGCCGGGACCCAGCGGCTGCTGACCCTCCGGGCACCAACCCGGGCCGAGGTGGCCGCGGTGCGGGCCCGCGGCGCCGCCAGTGTCGAGGAGCTGCGGCGGATGCTGCTGGTGCTGCGCGACGAACCGGTCAGCACCCTGCCGGAGCCCGTCCCCACGCCCTCCCCGTGGCGGGTCGACCTGGTGCTGGCCGCCAGCACGGCCGTGGTGGCCGGGTTGACCCGGTGGCTGGTGCCGAACTGGCTCACCTCCCCGTGGCTGCTGGTCGGCGACCTCGGACTGGTCCTGGCCCTGGTCCTGCGTCGCCGGGCGCCGGTGGCGGCCGGACTGGTGATGACCGCCGGAACCCTGCCCATGGTGCTCGCCCCGCCGCCCGACCCGGACGCGTTGATCATCCTCTCGGTCGGATTCGCCGCGATCGCCTGGACGCTGGTCAACCACCGCTCGCCGTGGACGATGCCGGTCCTGCTGCTGACCAGTGCCGTGGGTGTCGCGCTGGGCAGCCACTACGACCGGGACGGGGCCGGGTACATCACGGTGCTGCTGCTGCTCTCCGGCGCGGTCGGCCGTGCCTGGGGCGAACCCGACCGGGTGCTGCGCGAGGCCAGGGAACGCAGCGATGAACTGCAGTCCGCGTTGAACCGGGCCACGGCGGAAGCGGTCCGGGACGAGCGGCTGCGCATCGCCCGCGACCTGCACGACGCCACCGGCCACGCGGTGGGCGTACTGCTGATGCAACTGGGCGCCGCCGAGGCACTCGCCGAGACCGCGCCCGCGCGCGCCCGGACCGCCCTGGAGCATGCGCGCGAGGCCGGGGAACAGGCCCGGACCGCCGCGAACCCGCTGCTGGCCAGTGTCGGCGGACCCGGGGGCCTGGACCCGGGGAGTCTGCGACGCGAACTGGTGGCGCTGGTCGGGCAGTGGCGCAGCACCGGGATGCAGGTCGGGCTGGAGGTGAGCGGCACCCTGCCCAGTTCCCCGGACCTGGCCGCCACCTGCTACCGGATCGTCCAGGAGGGGCTGACCAACAGCGCCAAGCACGCCCCCGGGGCGCCGGTGCGGGTCCGGGTGGCCGTCGAGCGGCGTCACCTGCTGGTCGAGGTGAGCGACGAGGGCCCGGCCCGCCCGGACCGGGCCCGGGGCACCGGTCTGGGTCTGGCGGGTCTGCGGGAACGGGTCGAGGCCCGGCACGGGCAGTTCAGCGCCGGGCCCCGACGCGGCGGCGGACACCGGGTCCGGGCCCTGGTCCCGGTCCCTTCACAGATGCGGAGCAGCACATGAGTGACCTGAGCGGCGCAGCGATCATCGACGTGGTCGTGGCTGACGACCTGCCCCTGGTGCGCAACGGGATCCGTGCGGTCCTCGAGGCCGAGCCGGACATCCGGGTGGTCGCCGAGGCCGAGCACGGGCTGCAGGCCGCCGAGCTGGCCGAGGTGCACCGGGCCCACGTGGTGCTGATGGACGTGGAGATGCCGGGCCACGACGGTCTGGCCGGCTTGTCGGCGATCCGGGAGCGCGGGCTCCCGGCCGCGGTGGTGATGCTGACCCTCTACGACCTCGACGTGCACGTGACGGGCGCGCTGCGGGCCGGAGCAGCCGGGTTCCTGCTGAAGACCAGCGCCCCGGAGGAGATCGTCGCGGCCGTACGCGCCGCCCGGTCCGGTCGCCGGGCGTTCTCCCCCGAGGTCGACTCCCGGCTGGTCGACGCCTACCTGGAGCGCCCCGACCCGGTGACCGCTGCGCTGGCGGATTTGGTCGGCCGGCTCAGCGAGCGGGAACTCGAGGTGTGGCAGGCACTGGCCGAGGGGCTCTCCAACGCCGAGGTCGCAGCACTCCTGCACCTGAGCGAGGCGACCGTGAAGACCTACGTCACCCGGTTGCTGACCAAGCTCGAGGTCCGCGACCGGGTCCAGGCGGTGGTGCTGGCCTACCGGACCGGTCTGGTCACTGGCTCCCCGTCATCCGAAGGTTGATCCCGATTC
The DNA here is from genome assembly GCA_023396115.1 of Actinomycetes bacterium. Classification (GTDB taxonomy): domain Bacteria; phylum Actinomycetota; class Actinomycetes; order Propionibacteriales; family Nocardioidaceae; genus Nocardioides. The sequence goes on from JAEWXC010000020.1 coordinate 28,828, forward strand.
ACGACTTCCGGGCGACGCGGGGAGGGCCCACGGATTCCTAGGCTCGGGGCCCCGTCGCAGACCACCACCACGGTCAGGCGACCCACCCCGTCGAAGGAGACATCCCATGGGTCTGCGCACCCAGTTCCGTCGGACCGCCACCCTTGCGGCCACCGGCGTCCTCGCCGCCCTGCTCGTCGCACCCGGCGCCAGTGCCAAGCCGTGCCTGGACTGCGAGGAGCCCACGCTTCCCCCGCCGGGCGGGGACCCGTGCCCGACGATCGCGGCCACGGTGGAACCGTCCCTGCGGACCGCGGGAGCACCCGCCGTGACCGGGACGGTCACCGCTCGGACCGGTTCCTGGAACAGCAACACCAAGACGATCGCGGCGCAGTGGTTCGTGGGCACGTCCGCCGTCGGCACCATGCAGGCCTACACCAACGCCACCGCCCGTGACCTGAGCTTCAGCCCGCGGGCCGAGGACCTGGGCAAGCCGGTGCGGTTGTGGGTGCGGGGCATCGGCGATGACACCAGCTGCACGGCCAGCGAGTACTCCCCGGCCACCGACCCCGTGACCCTGGGCCCGGCTCCGATCAACACGGTGCCCCCCACCATCACCGGCAGCCTCACCGTCGGCTCCACCCTCACCGGCACCGTCGGCAGCTGGACCCGGCAGCCGGACAGCTACCGGATGGAGTGGTCCTGGACCAACGGAACGCCCCGCGGAACCGGCCCCACCCTCGAGCTCACCCCCCAGGACCTGGGCAAGGGCATCCGGTTCACCGTGCACTCGGTGAAGGCCGGTCACCACTACTCCACCGCGGGGATCAACGCGCCGGGGGCGGTCGCCCCGGGGGCAGCCGCCACCCCCAGCACCGCACCCAGCGTCACCGGCACCCCGGTCCACGGCGGCACCCTGGTCCTGGACCCCGGCCAGTGGCCGGCCGGCACCGAGGTCGTGGGACACCAGTGGTTGCGCGACGGTGAGGCCGTGCCGGACGCGACCGGCACCTCCTACACCGCCGGGCTGGCCGACATCGGCACCGAACTGTCGGTGACCACCACGGTCCGTCGGGCCGGCTACCTGGACGCCACCAGCACGGTGAGCGTCGGGACCGTCGTCAAGGCGGACGCTCCGCGCTGGACCGGCGGCAAGGTCCGGCTGGTCGGCAAGGACAAGGTCCGCAAGAAGCTGAAGGTAGCCCTGGGCGTGAAGAAGCTCCGGGCCCGCGCGGACGCCCCCGACGCCACCATCTCGTTCCAGTGGCTGCGGCAGGGGAAGTCGATCGCCGGGGCGACCGGCCGCAAGCACGTGGTCGTGAAGAAGGACCGGAGGAAGAAGCTGTCGGTCCGGATCACCCTGACCCGGCCGGGCCACCACCCGCTGGTCATCACCACCAAGGCCGTGAAGGTCAAGAACTCGGGGCGTCGGGTGCGCTGAGCACGGGCGCAGTCCGGCCGGGGGAGCGGCCCGGTCCACCGGCGGTGGACCGGGCCACGTCCTGTCGCAAGCACACCCCTAGGCTCGCCGCGTGACCCTGCACAGCTTCCACCTGGCCCGGGTGCCGGCCCGGGTCTCGGTGCCGGCGCTGCTGCGCCCGCCGACACCGGCCCGGGTGCCCGGCCTGGTGCATGCCCAACCGATGGTGGGCATGCGGCTGGGCGCCCCGGTCGTGTCACCCGACCGGATGCAGGTGCGCCAGGTGGCGTTCTTCGCCCAGTGGACCGACGAGGCGGCGCTGGAGGGGTTCCTGGCGGGGAGCCGGTTGGGGCGGGCGCTGGCACGCGGATGGCACGTGCGGTTGGAGTTCCTGCGCCAGTGGGGCCACCTCGAGGCCCAGGCCGGCCTGGTCCCGGCCGAGCACCGGGCGACGCCCGACGAACCGGTGGCGGCCGTGACGATCGCCCGGATGCGGCTGCTGGAGCTCCCCCGGTTCCTGCGTTGGGGCCGACCGGTGGAGGGCCAGGTCCGCGACCACCCGGGCGTCACGTTGGCGGTGGCAGCGATCCGCCCACCGCACACGATCAGCACCTTCTCGGTGTGGCGCAACCAGCGGGAGATGGTCCAGATGGTGCACGGCCACTCCCCCGGCGTCGCGTCCCGACGCCACGTCGAGGCGATGGGCGAGCGCGAGCGCCGCGACTTCCACCACGAGTTCACCACCCTGCGCTTCCGGGCACTCTCCGAGCACGGTGTGTGGCAGGGGCGGACCGGGCTCCTTCCAGGCCTCTGACCTGCACACACTCCTTGTGATCGAACACGTGTTCGAGTAGAATCGGGGCATGGAGACGCTCTCGGACCTCGACCCGGCAAGACTGCTGGCCGTCGCGTCCGAGACCACCCGCGCCCGGCGGCTCGCCGAGGCCCGTGAGCTGGAGGTGCTGCTGCAGTGGGCGGTCGTCGGGTCCGAAGGCCCGGGGCCGTTGGTCCAACTCGGCGGCGAGGGCACGCCTCCGGTCCGCGACTACTGCCTCGGCGAGATCGCCCTGGCCCGGGGTGCCGGGGTCGGCGCCACCGCCAACGCCCTGGCCGACGCCCTCGACCTGGCCCACCGGCTACCGCGGTGCTGGGCCGTGGTCCGCGAGGGCGCCGTCGACGTCTGGGTGGCCCGCCGGGTCGCGAAACTCTCCCGCGCACTGTCGCCCGACCGGGTGGGGCTGGTCGACGTGGCCGTCGCGGCACTGC